>NZ_JBDTTP010000082.1:0-18006 GCF_039930565.1 Flavobacterium sp.
GTAACTTTAGAAAGGTAAAACGTATTCCTGATATTATTAAGATTTTTTATAATATTCAGAAAGTAATGCCGGCTAAACTGATGATGGTGGGTGATGGTCCTGAAAAAGAAAAGGCTGAAGCTTTGTGTATGGAATTAGGTATTTATGACAAGGTAATTTTCTTTGGAAACAGTAATGAAATCGATAAAATTTTACTGTTGACAGACTTGTTTTTACTTCCATCAGAAACAGAAAGTTTTGGTTTGGCAGCATTGGAAGCAATGGCATGTGCTGTTCCCGTAATTTCAAGTAATTCGGGTGGTCTGCCCGAAGTGAATTTTGACGGATTCTCAGGTTATTTAAGCAACGTTGGAGATGTAGAGGAGATGGCTGCAAATGCAATTAAAATTTTAAAAGATGACATAGTTTTAAATCAATTTAAAAAGAATGCATTAGAGGTTGCTAAGAAATTCGACATCAAAAACATTTTGCCTAAATATGAAGCTTTATATCAAAAAGCAATAGACGATTATAAGCATGAGAAACATTAATCTTAAGAAATAACAGTATGAAAAAAGTAACTTTTGTATTAATAGTTTTTGTTTTAGTTTCCTGTTCAACCAGCAAAACAACAGATTCTAAAGCATTGTATGAAGTTCTTACAGAACAGTTTGATGGAGGTGGCAATATTAAATTTTTTGAGATTTTGACCGAGCCTAATGAAATCAAAATGTTAGAGAATGATCCACTGTTAAAAGATAAGATGAAACATGATGATATTAATAATGCCAACTATGTGATTCTAAATATGGGTGAGAAAAATACAGGCGGTTATTCGATTGGCGTTGAAAAAGTGGAAGAAACAGATAAAAATATTATCATTACTGTTAAAGAAAAAAGCCCTGCTCCCGATGGTATGGTAATACAGGTTATAACATATCCTTATACTGTGGTGAAGGTTAATTCGAAAAAGGAAATTATTATTAAATAAAAAAATCCTGTCGTTTTATAGCGACAGGATTTTTTATAAGAAATTGATTTTTATTAGAATTTGAATTTAACTGCAAACCCAACATCAAAACCAAAATTATTATCATCATAATATCCTGAACCAATTTCCGGTCTTGCATCTAATGACAATAAAATAGGCACATTGTCAAAGCCATATTCTATACCAATATCTCCAGCTGCAAAAACGTAAGTACCACTATCATCAAAATCACCACCAGGTCCAGGTCCATCGTAATCATAGTCCCATGCAGCAACACCTGCACCAACACCTGCATACCAATTGAAGCCTCCATCAATATTCCAAACCCATTGATAAAGCCCAACAACTTTAATTGCATCTGTGTAGCGAGTATTTCTCCAACCTAAGTCAAACTCAAGTCTGTTATTTTTTGATAATCCTCTTTGGTATGAGATTTCTCCTCCAAATCCATCATTATCTCCAAAACGAACACCTAAGGCATTTTTAGCAATTTCTTGTGATTGAGCTGAGAACGCTAACCCTACTAGCATAATAGCTGATAAAATAATTTTTTTCATAAAATGGTTATTAATTTTTTTCAAATTTACAATTACTCTTTTATTGAAACGTATAAAATTATTTTAAATTGTTATAGAATTTACATTTTTAAATAAACAAAATATAAATTTATCAGAATGTATTAACAGCAAAAAAGAAAGTTGCTAATAATTAAATAATTACATTTTTGACTTAATAAAATTAGTGAAAAGTTGGGTAGTTAGAATATCTTCCATCTCAAAGAGATTATCTTCTTCTATGAAGTTCATTTCAGAATAAGAAAATAATTTCCAGCGTTTTTTATGATATTCAAGCGCAGTTAAATTTTCAATCCAGTCACCGGAATTTAAATACAAAGTAGAACCATGTTTGTTTTCTTTAGTAACTATTTTAGGTTCATGTATGTGTCCGCAAATAACGTAATCATATTTTTTTTCAATTGCTAAATCAGTAGCAGTTGTCTCAAAATCTGAAATAAACTTTACTGCTTTTTTTACGCTCGCTTTTATCCTTTTGGAAAAAGAATAAGGCTCTCTTCCCAATTTTGCCAAACACCAATTTACAAATCGGTTAGTCAGAATCAAATAATCATATCCTAAACCTCCAAGTTTTGCAATCCATTTAGAATGCTGAACGGAAGCGTCAAAAACGTCTCCATGAAAAATCCAGGCTTTTTTGTCATCCAATTCTAAAACCAGCTTATCTACCAGGGAAAAATTTCCCATGTTCATATCACTGAATTTTCTCAGGATTTCATCATGATTTCCAGTGATATAATACACTTTTGTGCCCTTTGATGCCATCCCGATTATTCTTTGAATAACTTTTAAATGTGATTTTGGGAAATATGATTTTCGAAATTGCCAGGCATCTATAATATCTCCGTTGAGAACTAATGTCTTTGGTTTAATACTTGAAAGGTAATTGTTTAGCTCTTTGGCATGGCTGCCATAAGTGCCTAAATGCACATCAGATATGATGACCAATTCGACATTTCTTTTTTTCAATTTTTCTTGATTTGAAGTTTAACAAATTAAAGAAACCTCTATTAGTTTTGTTTTATCAAAAGGTTATCAATTTAACTTCAATTTTAACAAATTATGATTTTTGCAATATAGATGTTTCCTTAATATACTAGTTTTAAAATTTTTTAATTTAATTCATAAAACTTACATTTGCCCAAAACTAATTATAATGGCAGGAAATAGCTACGGCACACTATATAAAGTTACCACATTTGGAGAATCACATGGAGAAGCTTTAGGCGGAATCATTGACGGTTGTCCCTCAGGAATCCAACTTGATTTAGAAGCGATCGAGGTCGAAATGTCAAGAAGAAAACCAGGTCAGTCGGCAATTGTAACACAACGAAAAGAACCGGATTCAGTTCAGTTTTTATCAGGGATATTTGAAGGTAAAACGACCGGAACCCCAATTGGCTATATTATTCCAAATACCAATCAAAAATCAGATGATTACTCCCATATAAAAGACAATTACAGACCAAGTCATGCTGATTATGTGTATGATCAAAAATATGGATTTAGGGATTATCGCGGAGGAGGAAGAAGTTCGGCGCGTGAAACAGCCAGTAGAGTAGTAGCGGGTGCAATTGCCAAGCAAATGTTACCTGAAATAAAAATCAACGCTTATGTTTCATCTGTAGGGCCAATTCATCTGGATATACCTTATCAGAAATTGGATTTTTCCAAAACAGAAAGCAATCCGGTACGCTGTCCTGATGAAAAATCAGCCATAATTATGGAAGATTATATTCGTGATATACGAAAGCAGGGTGATACTGTTGGAGGAGTTGTTTCCTGTGTGATTCAAAATGTACCTGTAGGTTTAGGCGAACCTGTTTTTGATAAATTGCATGCAGAATTAGGAAAAGCAATGTTATCTATAAATGCTGTAAAAGGTTTTGAATATGGAAGTGGTTTTTCAGGATCTGAAATGAAAGGAAGCGAGCATAATGATTTATACAATCCTGACGGAACAACCAAAACCAATCTTTCAGGAGGAATTCAGGGAGGAATAAGCAACGGAATGGATATTTACTTTAGAGTAGCTTTCAAACCGGTTGCCACAATAATGCAAACTCAGGATTCCTTAGATAATATGGGTAATATAACACCCATGACAGGAAAAGGTCGTCATGATCCATGTGTAGTACCACGTGCAGTGCCTATTGTCGAGGCAATGGCAGCGATAGTTCTTGCTGATTTTTATTTAATCAACAAGACTTATTAATTTAAAAGCAGGCAGTGAGCGTCTTTTTTTAATTATAAATTCAAAAACAATTAATGAACACAATTCAAAATAAAAAGAAGTCTTTTTTTTATGGTTTGACTGGCCAGATTTTAATAGCGATGATTCTTGGAGCAATTTTAGGGATCATATTGCATAATTCGATTTCGACCGAAGCAGCACAGTCTTTTAGCGCCAAAATCAAAATGTTGGCGACTATTTTTATTCGATTGGTTCAAATGATTATATCGCCTTTAGTATTTACTACTCTGGTGGTGGGAATTGCGAAATTAGGTGATATTAAAGCTGTTGGAAGAATTGGAGGCAAGGCATTAGCATGGTTTTTTACCGCTTCTTTTATATCATTACTTATAGGATTGTTTTACGTCAATATATTAGAACCAGGTGTTGGCTTAAAATTGGGGCATGTAGATTTAGCTACTGCTTCTGAAGTTACGGCTAAAACAAAGTCAATTTCTTTTGAAAATTTTGTCGAACATATTGTGCCTAAAAGCCTTTTTGAAGCCTTGGCAACCAACGAAATTTTACAAATTGTAATATTTTCCATCTTTTTTGGATTGGCTGCTGCATCTTTAGGAAATACAGTAAAACCTGTTATAAATGCTCTTGATAAAACAGCTCATATAGTTTTAAAAATGGTCAATTATGTAATGAACTTTGCACCAATTGGTGTTTTTGGAGCAATTGCAGGAGTTTTTGCCGTCAGGGATTTTCAGGAATTAATGATTACTTATTTTAAATTTTTTGGTTCATTTTTAATAGGTATATCTTCCTTATGGGTGATTTTAATAATTGTGGGATACATTTTCCTTAAAAAGAGAATGAATGAATTGTTAAAACGAATTATTGGACCAGTAGTTATTGCTTTTGGTACAACAAGCAGTGAAGCAGTTTTTCCAAAACTAACAGAAGAATTAGAAAAATTTGGTGTAAAAGACAGAATTGTATCTTTTATGCTTCCTTTAGGATATTCTTTTAATCTGGACGGAAGTATGATGTATATGACTTTTGCCAGTATTTTTATAGCACAGGCTTACGGAGTACATCTTGATATTGGAACCCAAATGGTAATGCTTTTGGTTTTAATGTTAACCAGTAAAGGGATTGCAGGTGTTCCGCGTGCAAGTTTGGTTGTTGTAGCAGCTACGTGCGGTATGTTTGATATTCCGGTTGAAGGTATTGCACTTATTCTGCCAATTGATCATTTTTGTGATATGTTCAGAAGCGGTACAAATGTTTTGGGGAATGCTTTAGCCACTTCTGTAGTTGGACAATGGGAAAATGATAAGGAACTGGAAATAAATTCTGAAAATGATATCTTAGATTAAATAATAAAATAAAATAGAAAAAGCTGTATTTATGATTAAAATACAGCTTTTTTTATTTTTAAGTGTATATTTGATAAAAATTTACTGAATTATGCCCCTAAAGCAGGTTTTTTTATATTTACTCCTATTGTTTTTGGGCTGTGGCAATTTGTCAATTGCACAAAATAAAAATTTTCAAGAAGTCAAAATTCATCAACTGATCAGTCAAGCCTGGTCTGATTTTAAGCATTCGAATTTCGAAAAATCATTAATTACTTCCAGAGTAGCCTTGAATAATGCAGTTTTAAAAGGAGACAATTATCTAATTGCTCATTCCTATAAAATAATTGCAGGTAATTACCATGAACTTTCAGAGTTTGATAAGGCTATTTTTTTTTATAATAAAAGTCTTCAATATGCGAATAAAACTGATAATGACTCTATAAAATATTCTCTTTATAATAATTTGGGTAACCTCTATTGTTTTGAAAAAAAACAATTTAACAAAGGAATTAGTTATTATAAAAAATCAATTGCATACGGATTAAAAATAAATGACTTAAAGCAGGTTTATTTTACAAACGTCAACATTACATGGGCATATTTTGATGTAGGAAATTTTACAGAAGGATTTCCATTTTTGAAATTCATAAACAGCAACCAAATTAGCAATGGCGACAAATCAACAGATATTGTAGTGAATATGCTTAACGGAATGTATTTTAGTCATATAAACGATAATAAAAATGCAAATTTATATTTTAAAAAAGCTATAAAACAAAGAGAAACAATTGATGAGCAGTCCGACTTATCCTATGCCCATTTAGAATATTCGAAGTTTTTAACCAAAATAAAAAACTACAAGGAAGCCTATTATAATTTGTCTCTTTTTAATGAAATAACGGAACAATTATATAATGAGGAAAAACTTAAAAAAGCATCAATTGCCGGATTTAACCTTGAATTAGACGAATATAAAAGAGAAATTGATAAAATAGAGAATGAAAAATTAATCCAGTCCCAAAGTCTTAAAAAATCTAAAATTATTGTTGTTTTATTCATTTTAATTTCCCTTACATTTCTTGTTTTGATTTTTACTTTATACAAAAACATCGTTATAAAGAAAAAAGCAAATTTAGAACTTCTAAAGGCAAAAGAGATTGCTGAGGAAGCATCATTATTAAAGTCACAGTTTATTTCGACCATTAGCCACGAATTGCGTACACCTTTGTATGGAGTAGTAGGAATTACTAATATGCTGCTGGAAGAACATAAAGAATTGGCCAAAAGCCAATATTTAAGTTCATTAAAGTTTTCAGCGCGATATTTATTGACTTTAGTAAACGATATTCTTCAAATTAATAAAATTGAAGAAAATAAAGTGATTCTGGAAAATACTGTTTTTAATATTTCTGATGAGATAAAAATGATTAAAAATTCACTATCATTTTTATCCAAAAAAAACAATAATAAAATTTTAGTAGATATTGATCCAGATATTCCGGAACTGTTGGTAGGAGATAAGCTCAGACTAGGTCAAATTTTGATGAATCTGATAAGTAATGCGCTTAAATTTACTAAAAATGGTGAAATTACTATTATTGTGAGTCTGGTAAAAAAAGAACAAAGTAATTATTTTATTGAATTTCAGATAAAAGATAATGGAATTGGAATTGCAGAAACAGATCAAAGTAAAGTTTTTGATGAATTTGTACAAGTTGGACGTAATAACGAAGATTATCAAGGTACCGGTTTAGGACTTAGTATTGTGAAAAAACTTTTGCAGCTGTTTGGCAGTACGATTTCCTTAAAAAGTAAGGTAGGAACAGGAACTTCATTTGCTTTCATAATACCTTTCGAACACAGCCAGGAGAAAAATAAAATATTTAATGATGAAATAGATTTCGATTTTAAATCTAATGAGCTGTACAAAGTTTTAGTGGTTGAAGATAATTTAATTAATCAATTGATAACCAGAAAGATTATAGAAAAAAATAATTTTAATTGCAGTGTTGCAGATGATGGTTTTTCAGCCATTGATTTGTTGGAAAAGGAGGAGTTTGATATTATTTTAATGGATATAAACATGCCTTCGATGAATGGATTTGAAACCACAAGACGAATTCGCTCTAAAGGAATTATAACTCCTGTTGTTGCACTTACTGCTTTTGATAAGGATGAAATTGCAGAAGAAGCTCTTTCTTCAGGAATAAATGATATTATCATTAAGCCTTTTGAGCCTGAAAAATTATTTAAGATTATAAGTGAACTTATTTTAGAAGAAAAAAACGTTGGCTGTTAATACCAACGTTTTTTATTTTGCTTTGAAGCGTTTGATTTTCTTGATTTATGGGCACCATCGCTTCGGTTAGAATTTTTAGGTTTTTCTTCACTTGCCTCTGGACTTCCGGAATGCCATTGATAGGGATGATCGGCAATTGTTTTTACATCAACTTTTATCAATTTCTGAATATCTTTCCAATATTGATGTTCATCTTTACTGCAAAAAGAAATTGCAATCCCTCCATTTCCTGCACGACCTGTTCGCCCAATTCTATGTACGTACGTTTCTGGAATATTAGGTAAATCAAAATTAATTACAAAAGGTAACTGGTCGATATCAATTCCTCTGGCTGCAATATCTGTTGCAACAAGAACACCTACTTCTTTGTTTTTAAAAGCATCCAGAACACGTTGTCTCGCATTTTGAGATTTATCTCCGTGAATAGCTTCAGCCGCAATATTATTTTTACGAAGTGCTTTTACAACATTATCTGCTCCGTGTTTGGTTCTTGAAAAAACCAGTACGTTTGATAAATCTTCGTTTTTTATTAAATGATAAAGTAAATTTCTTTTTTCTGTTTTTTCAACAAAATAGACACGCTGTTCTACATTTTCCGCAGTTGACGAAACAGGAGAAACTTCTACTTGCTCAGGATCCTGCAAAAACATTTCAGCTAATTCACGTATTGCGATTGGCATTGTAGCTGAAAATAGTAAGGTCTGACGGTTTTTAGGTGTCAGTTTTACAATCTTTTTTACGTCGTTTATAAAACCCATATCCAGCATTTGATCTGCTTCGTCTAATACTAAAACATGCAAATGATCCAGATCAAGAAAACCTTGTTTTTGTAAATCCAGTAATCTACCAGGTGTTGCCACTAAAATGTCAACTCCCTTTTTAAGCGTATCAACTTGTGGATTTTGAGAAACTCCACCAAAAATAGTCAATTGTGTAAGGTTAGTATATTTGGCATACGTCTCAAAACTCTGTCCAATCTGTACTGCTAATTCACGGGTTGGAGTAACTATAAGTGCCCGAATTACTTTGGCTTTTTTTGATGAACCTACAATTCTATGCAATTGGTGTATAATTGGTATAGCAAATGCAGCCGTTTTTCCGGTACCTGTCTGCGCACAGCCAATTAAGTCTCTTCCGGCTAAAACGATCGGAATAGATTGTTCCTGAATGGGTGTAGGGTTTAGGTAGCCTTCTTCAAATACGGCTTTTTGT
This sequence comes from Flavobacterium sp., assembly GCF_039930565.1. Lineage (GTDB taxonomy): Bacteria > Bacteroidota > Bacteroidia > Flavobacteriales > Flavobacteriaceae > Flavobacterium. Next base: position 8,600 of record NZ_JBDTTP010000082.1, read on the forward strand.
ATACTTTTTGAAAGTGATAAATCTTCGAATAACATATCTTAAATATTAAGAATTTAGTTTTAAGCACTAAAATTCTTTGCAAAGATAGCTTTATTCGGCCAATCGTCTATTTGAATCCGGTTTTATTTGGTAAGCAGCTTGATTTCAGATCTTAATGCAAGGAGAGATTACTCTTTTTCGTGGTTGGCTTTTATGAAATCAGTAATTAAATAACCTATTAGTTTTCCAATCAGATGATTGTTTGGAGATTGGTCTAAATCAGGTGCTCCTTCACAAATGTGTAAATAAGCCGCGTTTTTATTTTCTCCGAAAAAAGAAACAAACTGGCGTAATTGTTCTATTGAAAATCCGCTTATAGTCATAGCGCTGCTGGCAATATTAGGAATAGCATCCAAATCGATTTCAATACCAAAAGAATCTGTTTTTATAAATTCTAAAGCGGCTGCCATTTCTTTGTTGAAGTCCTTTTCTTTACGGATATTTACACTGTCATAAGTATTGAAGCGAACCCGGTCTTCTAATTTTTTAATTACATCAAGAACACTTTTTGAAGTATAATTTTCATGTAGTCCAAAAATGAAATACTTTTTAAGGAAACCTTCTTCGTATGCATACGAAAAGCCATTACCACTATGTCTTCCTTCTAAAATTCTAAAGTCTGAATGTGCATCAAAATTAATAGCATTTACAGGTTTGCCTTTCGCCAGGGCTGATCCTTTAATGTTTCCATAAGCATTGTTATGCCCACCGCCAATTATAATTGGGGTTTTGCCTGATTTGATGATATTAAAAATAATATGAGAAACTTCTTTGTCAATTTTTTCAACTAACTGACTTAATTTGGAACGGTCATCAATATCATTGAAATCAAGATTTTCTACATTTCGCATTTCCTCGGCAACATTAATTTGTCCTAGTACAATAATCTGGCTGCCTTTGCAAAACCGGTTGTGCTGAATATTTGCAATGCTTTTTATGGCGCATTCCCAAGCTGAAGCAGCACCAGGTCTTCCGAAATTAGCCCTGACGCCAATATCTTCCGGAATTCCTAATAGCACATAGTTAGCCTCACTTTCTTTTAGAAAATCAATTTTATCAATTCCTGTTGGTATGATAATCATTTTTTCACCAAATTTTATTTCACCACTTCGATGATTCGTGACTTTTGCTAAATCATTAATAGTAAAAGGAATTAATTTATCCATAAAAAAAAATTATTGTCCAAAAATAATATAATTGTACTAACTTACGTTATTAGGATATATTAATTATTAAATTTGTTTTTAAAGAAAATTATTAAAATATGGAAAACCCAAAGAACAACAACTCAAGTCTAAAAGCAGTAATTGCTATTTTAGCAGTCCTACTAATTGGTAGCTTAGTGTATATTTTTAAACTTTCTTCTGAAACAGATGGTGTAAAAACTGAACTTACATCAACTTTAACAGAAAAAGAATCTGTGATGAAGGATCTTCAGGAGCTTAAAACAACATATGATGCTGCAATTGCCGAGAATACTACTATGTCAGATGAGTTAATCCAGGAAAGAGATAAAGTTGTAGCTCTTATGGATGATTTAAGCAAATCAAAAGGAGATATCTCTAAATACCGATCTCAGGTTCAGTCTATGCAAGGCAAAATGAAAGTTTTGGTAGCAGAAAATGACGAATTGAAAAAACAAAATGGTGTTTTAACAGTTCAGAGAGACAGCACAATTGTAGTATTAGGAGAGTCTAAAAAATTCAATGAGGTTTTAGTGGGTCAAAACGAGGAGTTGTCAAAAACAGTTGAAAAAGCATCTAAATTGTCTATTTTAAATACTAAAACTGCAGCTTATAAATTGAGAAGTTCAGGAAAACAAATTGAAACAGACAAAGCCAGTCGTGCTGATGTTTTAAAAGTAAGTTTTACAATTGCTGAAAACCAGGTTGCCAAATCAGGTGATAAATCGTATTATGTGCAGGTTATCGATAGTAAAAACAATGTTTTAGGTGATAAGAAAACAGAAAATTTTGGTGATAATACTTTGACTTACAGCTTCAAGACTACTGTACAATATGAAAATAAAACAGTTAATGTCTCTGAAGATTTAAGAGGTACAGATTTTGCTAAAGGAACTTATTTTATTAACATATTTGATAATAATGAATTAGTTTCCAAAACAAGTTTTTCTTTGAGATAAGAAAACGTTTAGAATCAAATAAAAAAAGAGGAGTTTTTTAAACTCCTCTTTTTTTATGATAAAATTTTTCCTTCGATAAAAACTGTTTCAATTAAATTACTGCCAAAAGCATATGGAATCTGGTAGTAGGATGAAATGGGTTTCGTCAGGATTAAATTAGCTTTTTTTCCTTTTGTAATACTTCCGTGGGTTTTTGAAATTCCCATAGCATAAGCGCCATTTATTGTGGCTGCATTTATGGCTTCTTCAGGGGTCATTTTCATTTTGATGCAAGCTGTGGCTACAACAAAATTCATATTTCCGGATGGAGTAGAACCTGGATTGAAATCTGATGCAAGAGCAAGCGGCAAACCTGCTTGAATGATATTCCGGGCAGGCGTGTAAGGAATGCTTAAAAAATAAGAACAGGATGGTAAAGCTACAGGCATCGTTTCTGAATCTTTTAAAGCATCAATATCTTCTGAGGTCATAATTTCAAGATGATCGACAGACAGCGCTTTAAATTTGATTCCGGCCTGAACTCCTCCAATTGAATTAAATTGGTTGACGTGGATTTTTGGCTTTAAGCCAAATTGAATTCCTGCTTCGATAATTTGCTCTGTTTCATCAACAGAGAAATAACCAGATTCACAAAAAACGTCTATAAAATCCGCCAGTTTGTTTTTAGCGATTTCCGGGAGCATTTTAGTGATAATTTCATCGATATAACCCTTTTTGTTTTCTTTGTAATGTATTGGGAAAGCATGAGCACCTAAAAAAGTAGCTTTTATGGTAATGGGATAATTTTCTGCAAGCTTTTTAATAACACGAAGCATTTTTAATTCACCTTCAACTGTAAGTCCGTAACCGGATTTAATTTCGACCGCTCCGGTTCCTAGATGCATAACTTCTTCCAGACGAAGTTTAGACTGCTCATAAATTTCTTCTTCTGAAGTTTCATTGAGTTTTTTAGCCGAATTTAAGATACCGCCACCCCGATTAGCAATTTCTTCGTATGAAAATCCGTTGATCCTGTCTACAAATTCCTGCTCGCGATTGCCTGCATATACAATATGGGTATGACTATCACACCAGGATGGGAAGACTATACGTTCAGTGGCATCAATAATTGTATCAGCTTTGATTTTAGCTAAATTTTCCATTGATCCAAAATCTTCTATAAGGCTGTCTTTAATAAGTAAAAAGGCATTTTTAATAGTTGGAAGAATTGCCATTTCGGCTCCGGAAACTTTAGAAATTGAAGTTTCACGAACCTGAAGCAGTTCTTTGATATTTGTAATAAGCGTTGTCATCAAAAATTATTCTGAAACCGTGATTTCAAACATTTTGCTCCAGTTTTTACCGGTTACAAAAATAGTTTTGGTTTTTGGGTTATAAGCGATTCCGTTTAAAACGTCGTCTTTTGTAACATCACTCATATATTTCCGTAAATCAGACATATTTAAAATACCTTCTACGGCTCCGGAGTTTTGATTTACAACTGCAATAGCATCCTTTTGCCATACATTTACATAGAATTTTCCATCGATTAGTTCTAATTCATTAATTGCTTTTATTTTTGAAGTTCCGGAATAAACATTAATATAATCAATAAGTTTTTGGGTAGCAGGATCCATTTTCCAGATTTTCTCCGTACCGTCTGAACGATAAATATAGTTGCCGTCATTGGTCATTCCCCATCCTTCGATTTCCTTGTCATAAGTGAATGTTTTTTCTAATTTTAAAGTTTTAGCGTCATAAATAAAACCTGTTTTTTCCTCCCAGGTCAATTGATATAATTTTCCATTAACGATTGTTATTCCTTCACCAAAATATTTTTTATCAAGGTCAACTTGTTTAAAAACCTTTCCGGTCTTATAATCATATTTCCTAACATATGAAGAACCTTTTTGTCCGGTACTTTCGTATAAGGTATCATTGTGAAATTCTAATCCTTCATTAAATGAAGAAATATCATGGGGATATGTATTTACAATTTTATATTTCAATGGTTTGGCGGTAATGCTGGACACTACTTCAATCCTTTTGGTTGCATCAGATGAATCGGATCCAAAATAAACAGTTGCTTTTAAATACTGATAACCTAATTTTTGATCTTTTAATTCAAATTTGAATTTTTCAGGACCTTTGTTAATTCCCACTTTTTTTTCATTTACAAAGTAAACAACGCTGTCAATTTCTTTTGATTTTGGATTTAAAATACCAATAGAAACTGATTGATCTGATAAAAAATGAGCTGGAAATGCTGCATCATCGATTGAAAATATAGAATTTTCACCTTTTTTTGGCTCTCCGCATCCAATGAATGTTATTCCTAATAAAATGATGCTTAGGAAGTTATATTTTTTCATAGTTTAAAATTTGAATAGTCCAATATACGACGATATTTTTATAGCAGCAAAGCTCTTGCAAAAATATAAAAAGATTGTATATTTGCACCGGCAAGTCCTACACGACCAGCTCCTGCAGACTCCCCCAGGATGGGAACATAGCAAGGGTACGTGGTTGAGCGGTGCGATGTAGGTCGCTTGCCATTTTTTATTTTATCGGTATTCTTTTCAGAATTAATGTAAAAGTTGTCTTCCTTCGGGAGGATTTTTTTATTTTTGGGCTTTTCTTAAAACATTGTAATCTATCACCTATCTTATGAATAAAGTCGTTTTAATTACCGGGGGATCCTCAGGCATTGGAAAATCTATTGGAGAGTTTTTGCATAAAAAAGGTTTTGTTGTTTATGGAACAAGCAGAAACCCTGAAAAAGTAGTAAGTTCTATTTTTCCGCTTCTTACCCTGGATGTTCGAAATGCCGAATCAATTCAATTGGCTATCGCAAAAATTATTGAGATTTCAGGAAGACTGGATGTGGTAATTAATAATGCTGGTGTTGGTATTACCGGTCCTCTGGAAGAAATTCCGATGGAGGAAATCAAGAATAATTTTGAAACTAATTTTTTTGGACCTATAGAAGTAATGAAAGCAGTTTTGCCTCAGATGCGACAACAGAAATCAGGTTTGATTATTAATATAACCTCAATTGCTGCTTATATGGGATTGCCCTACCGAAGTGTTTATTCGGCTTCTAAAGGTGCTTTGCAACTTATTACGGAAGCTTTGAGAATGGAAGTAAAACAATTTGGAATTCAAATCACAAATGTCGCTCCAGGTGATTTTGCGACTAATATTGCTTCGGGACGTTTTCATTCACCGGTTATCAAAGGTTCCGCCTATGAAAAAATATATGGAGAAACTTTAGCGACTATGAATGAGCATGTAGATGCAGGAAGTAATCCGAATGAAATGGCTGAGGCAGTTTATAGAATCATGTTAGAAAAAAGCCCGAGAGTTCATTATAAAATAGGTCTTTTTATGCAAAAGTTTTCTATTGTTTTAAAACGTGCCCTTCCGGATAGAATGTACGAGAAAATGTTGATGAATCATTATAAATTATAGCATTTTATGGATAATATAAAAGAGTTTTTACCTACTATTTTTGCCATTTTAATTTTTGTTATTATTTGGTTTGTAATTCGCAAAATATTAAGTTCAATTAGTGATAAAATCAATAATTCTGAAGTTTATAAAGAAGATACTTTAAGAGTTTTGGAGGAAATAAGAGATGAATTAAAACAATTAAATAAAAAGGATACTTCAAAATAATTATTAGTTGTAATTTTGCACCGAATTTGCGTGAGGGATTGCAGTGAAAATCCTTTTATTTTTTCTTTAAAAAAATAAAAGATTGTAACGGAAAGCCCGACCCTTGTGGTCACGCCCAAATTATGAACACAATTAAACAGATATAATTATGAAATTTTTTATTGACACGGCTAATTTAGCTCAGATTAAAGAAGCACAAGCGTTAGGCGTTTTGGATGGTGTAACAACAAATCCATCATTGATGGCAAAGGAAGGAATTAGTGGAAAAAACAATATTTTGAAACATTATGTTGACATTTGTAATCTTGTAGAAGGGGATGTAAGTGCTGAAGTAAATGCGCTGGATTATGACGGAATGATTAGGGAAGGTGAGGAATTAGCTGAATTGCATGATCAAATCGTAGTGAAATTGCCTATGACAAAAGAAGGAGTTATGGCGGCAAAATATTTTTCGGATAAAGGAATTAAAACTAATGTAACGTTAGTGTTTTCTGCTGGTCAGGCTTTATTGGCTGCCAAAGCTGGAGCAACCTATGTTTCGCCATTTATTGGCCGTTTGGATGATATTTCAACTGATGGTTTGAATTTGATTGAAGAAATCAGGCTGATTTATGATAACTACGGTTACGAAACACAAATTTTAGCAGCTTCTGTGCGTCATACGATGCATATTGTAAATTGTGCCAAACTTGGTGCAGATGTAATGACAGGACCTCTTTCTGCAATTGCAGGATTGTTGAAACATCCTTTAACTGATATCGGATTGGCTCAGTTTGTAGCGGATTTTGAAAAAGGAAATAAATAGTTTTTTACAATAATAATTTAAAATTGCTATTTCTGTAATGAAAATAGTGATTTTTTGAAATTAAAAACCCGTACTACAATTTGTAATACGGGTTTTATTATTTAAATTGAAAAGGTTTCAATGTCCTCCGCCTTCGCTTATTACATGGCTTACACCTTGTCTTTCTAATATTTTAGGGCAATAGAAACCATAAAATGCTAAATAGGCAAAACCAAGAAGTGGCACTACGTAAGAGAAATGTGTATAGGTAATACCTAATATTCCTTCAGGATGTGTTGCATCTAAATCACAGATACTTCCTTGTACTAAAGGAATAACCCCACCACCTAGAATCATCATAATTAAGAAAGAAGATGCTTTTCCTGTATTTTTTCCTAATCCTGCGATCGCTAAATCGAAAATGGATGGCCACATAATTGATAAGAATAAACCGCCCGAAATAAAGAAAAATTTAGCAATTGCGGGATCTGGCCAAACTAAACCTAACACCATCATTGTTAGTCCGGAAATACCGAAAAGCATTAAAGTTTTTCCCGCATTTTTACCACCGACAAAACTTACCCCTATAAATAGTAAAATCCAGAATGGGTAAATGTAAAATGCTGAAACATCATGTGCAGCAAAAACATTAGCTCCAATAATGACTCCAAAAGCTAATGCAGGAACAATAAATTTAAGAGCAGTATTGACAAGGTTGGAGGTGTTAAAAACGTTTACACCACCATTCCAACGACCAATCATTAAACTTCCCCAGTAAAGAGCTATAAATGGAGCAATAGCATTTTCTAAAACGCTTCCGAATTCGCTTGTTTTTAATAAAGCGGGTAAATTACTGATGATGGTAACTTCTGTACCTACATAAATAAAAATTCCCAACATTCCTAAGTACAACTGTGGATAGTCAAAAATGTTAAATTTTTCATGTTTTTGATCCAATACTACCTCTTCCTCAATTTTGGCAGGATCTTCAATTTTAGAAAAATACATAAAAATTGCCACTATGATAAATGCAATTCCTAAGATTGTAAAAGGTTTTTTTACCAATTCTAATTTTGATTTCACAACTTCAAGAGGCAATTGAATTTTTGCAACATCATTTTCGATTGTTTCGTACTCTTTAACAAAAGGTTTTACGGGAGACGAAGGGCTTATAATGCTTAATTGAGCATCAATTTTGTTAATTTGCTCAGTCAATAATGTCGTAGCTTTTTGCGTAACTTCTTTTGAGTCTATATTGTCGTTTGCAATTTCTTTTACGTTTTCGGCAATCTCATTTTTCAATTTAATAAAATCGTTTTGTACAATTTCTATAGAACTTAGGTCTTTCTTCTTTTCTTCTCCAGTACCCATTCCGAACAATGCAATACCAAGTAAAATAGCTCCAATTGTCGTTCCGAAGGAGTTAACTCCACCCGCTAATGTTAAACGGTGAGCTCCTGTACTAGGATTCCCCATTTTAATAGCGAGAGGATTCGCAACAATCTGCTGGATTGAGAATCCTAAACCTACAATAAATAATGCTGTTAAAAAGAAAGGGAAGCTTCCTAGGGAAGCCGCCGGAATGAATAAAAATGAACCTACAGCTGAAAGCAGTAATCCGGCTGAAAGTGTTTTCTTGTATCCAAATTTTTGTAAAACGTCTCTTTTTAATGATACTAAAAAGAAGATTATTGCTCCTACAAAGTAAGCGGCATAAAATGCCCAGGCTACCAGTTGTGACTGAACCTGAGATAGCGTAAATACTTTTTTAAATACGGGGATTAAGATGTCGTTGGCCGAACCAACAAAGCCCCAAAAGAAGAAGACTATTATCAAAGAGATAAACTGCCCCCATTTGGTTTGTACATTTTCTGAATTCATAATGTAATTGGATTTTTTTTAGTTTTTAAAGTTTTTTGAAGACCGTAAATATATTTGTTACAATTATCAAAAAAAAATAAAAAAGCATAAAAAATGTTTGAATTAAACCAACAGCATGATTTATTCAACAAACTGTTATTTTTAAAACAGTAGAAATAGAAAAGAATTAAAATTATTCGAGAATTTTATTTTTAACTTCTTTGCTGTAGTTTCTTCCAATCGGAATTGTGTAGGAAGCAATCTGGATCCGGTTGCCTTCGATAGATTTTACCTTATTAAGGGCAATTACGTAAGATTTATGAATACGTAAAAATTTATCATTAGGAAGTTCTTCAGATAATGAAGTAAGTGATTTGTGGGTAATGTATGTTTTGTCTGAAGTCACTACTTTGATATATTCTTTCATTCCTTCAACAAATAAAATTTCTTCAATATTAATTTTCATCATTTTTTTATCTACTTTGATAAAAATATGGGAATCAATTTTTAGATTCTCAACCTTAATATTGTTTTTTAAATTGTATTCTGTTGTAATTTTATTAATGCATTTAATAAATCTGGGTAAAGGAATAGGTTTTACCAAATAATCCAAAACATCAAGGTCGTAGCTTTCTGCAGCAAACTCCCTGAATGCAGTTGTAATAACCACTTTAGTTTTATTTTCTATAAGGCTAATTAGTTCAAAGCCTGTCATTAGAGGCATATTGATGTCTAAAAATACCGCATCAACAGTAGTGTTATTAATGAAATCCAGTGCCTCAAGGGAATTGTTGAATGCCGCAACAACTTCAAAATCACTAAAATTGTTAAAATAATTTTGCAAGACTTTGATAGCTAATGGTTCATCATCAATCAACACGCATTTAATCTTCATTATTAATAGGTATTTGCAAACGGATTATA
>NZ_JBDTTP010000083.1:0-17899 GCF_039930565.1 Flavobacterium sp.
TTTTCGTATAATTTTTCCTGTTCAGGATCCATATCGCAATAATAAATCTGCTCCGTCAATTCCGGCAAATCCTTTAACACCTGTTCTTTCGTTCTTCTTAAAATATAAGGCTGAACGAGATTTTTCAATTCAGATAAAATATGTTCCTCCTGCTTTTTTTCAATCGGAATTTTAAAATTCTCTGCGAAAAAATTATAAGTACCTAAAATATCCGGATTTATAAACTGCATCTGCGACCATAAATCGTCCAGCGAATTTTCGATCGGTGTACCGCTTAGTGCTATTTTATGTCCCGTATTTATTTTAATGATAGCTTTAAAAATCTTAGAATTTTTATTTTTAATATATTGGCTTTCATCCAAAATCAAATATCTGAAATCATATTTTTCTAAAATTGAAATATCACGTTGAACAATGCTGTAGCTGGTAAAAATTAAATCTGTTGAGGCTAATTTGCTCACTAATAATTTTCTGTCATGACCAATATATTGCATTTTTGAAAAGTGCGGTGTGAATTTTGCAGTTTCGTTGTACCAGTTAAAAACCAATGAAGATGGTAAAACGACCAGGGCTTTTAACGGTTCTCTTTCAATAGTCGTTTCATTTGCAAATAAATCAAAATTGGTGGTTTTAGTGGTAAAACCTAACTGTTCCTGTACAGCAACCAAAAGGGCTAAAGTCTGTAATGTCTTTCCGAGTCCCATATCATCTGCAAGACAAGCGCCTAAATTTGAATTAAAATGACTCAATAGCCATTTTACGCCATCGATTTGATAGGGTCTTAAAGTTGCTTTTAGTAAATCAGATGTATTATATTCAGCTTGAGAAATTACCTCATTTTTAATTTCTGAAATCCCGTCAACAGCTATAAAATTGCTTTTACGCAGAAGTAAGGCGCCGTTTTGTGTTATTGCCAATTTTGCCAGCGAACCATATTTGCTGAACCATTCTAACGGAATCAAAAAGTAGTTTCCGTCAGGCAGCATAAAAAGTCTTTCCTTGCTTTTTATATTGGGAATAATTTCACTGAAATTGATGGTGTGATTTCCAATAGTAATGATAATTTTAATATCAAACCAATCGCCGGTTGTTTGTTTTGAGACCGAAATAGTATGGTTTTCTGTAATGATTTCTTTGCTTTCAAGTTTCAGATTTTGGATTGTAAATCCTAAACTTTCAAGCTTTTCCTTATTGTCAATAATTAGTTGAATATTGATATAAGGATCATTAGCTTCTAAATCTGTATCCACCCCAAACAGCTCATTTTTGATTTTTACTAAGCCAATTTCAAGTAATTTTTTTGTATATAAAATTTCGACGGCACTTCTTTTAAACTGAATTATTTTGGGTTCATTAACAATACTAAAATCAACAAAAGAATGTGTTTTTTTAGTTTTACCGGCATCAAATAAATAACCGTTGTAATCGAAATAAAGATTGAGGTAATAACAATTTTTAAATAAATCATAAACAGGCTGAATCGTACTCGAAATTATTTGATCACGAAGTTCCATTTCAAAACCAGTGGCTTCAATATCAATTTTTTTGGCTATTTCGGGAATAAAACTTTTAAAATAAGTATCAACTAATTTTAAAGGGATTTCAATTGATTTTTTCTTTAGAAATGGGGTCAGTTTTTTAGAATTAAGCTCTTTTAGATGCCCTAATTTTTTGTCAATAATTAACCATCCCGGCTCATCCAAAAGAATATCGATACTACTGTTCATTGGTAAAAAAGTAGTTTTATTTTCTTTTAAAGAAAGGGTATACGTAATGCCTTCTGAATGTTTAGCAAATTGAATTTGAGGTTGAAAATCACGAGAATCGATATTAACTCTGGATCGATAAAAGTCTTTCTCAGGTCCCAAATCCAAAGATAAAGGAAATTGTTCCTTTACAATTAAATCGTAAAAGGAACTTAAATTGAATTTTAAATGCTGACGAATTGCAAAATCAATTTTGGGATCTTTTTGCAGATCGGCAATAGTTTTAGCCGATTTGATTTTGGCGCTGAATTTCCTGAAAATAAATTCAGGTTTTAAAGATTCACAGGCTGTCAGTATTTTTTTGGTATTGGAATCTAAATTTTCAAAAACAATTCCAAAACCTTCAAGTACATCTTTGCTTGCTTTTTTGCTCAGATAGTTGATTTCATCAGTATTGTCAACAATATATGATGTTGGAATATAAGTATTCAGATTTTTTTCAAAACTGATGTCAAAACAAAATTGAAATGATTTTGAAGTTTCCAAGATTAGAGATTTGGTTAGGTTGTAATTTGGGAAATTATCTAAAAATAAAAAAGTTTTCAAATTATTACTATTTTGAAAACTTTTTAGATGAACTTATTTATAGGCTAAAAACGGTTTAGTTTTCTGGCTTAAAGCAAAGCGGAATAATTTCGCCTTTTGCCAGACAATATTTTTCAACCAATTCAGGCGCAATTTTATTAGTATAATCTTCTTCGATAACGATAAATCCGATACTCCTTAATTTATCAAAATAATCACGACCATAAATACGTACGTGATCATATTGACCGAATATTTTAGCACGTTCTTTTTGGTCTGTAATCGAGTCATCTGCAAAAGTTATTTCTCTGGATAAATCCTGAGGTATTTGAAGAATCGCCATTCCGCCTGGTTTTAAAACGCGAAATAATTCCTGCATCGCTTTTGTGTCATCCGGAATATGTTCTAAAACGTGATTACATAAAATTACATCATATTCATTGTCTTTAAAAGGTAAGTTACAGATATCTGCTTTTACATCTGCCAAAGGCGAAAATAAATCGGTTGTTGTATAATCTAAGTTTTTTTGCTTGCGGAATAATTTATAAAATGCTTGTTCCGGAGCAAAGTGAAGTACTTTTTTTGGTGCTGTAAAAAAATCAGTCTGATCATTTAAATATAACCAAAGCAAACGATGTCTTTCTAATGAAAGCGTACTTGGTGAAAGCACATTGTTACGTTGCTTCCCATATCCATAAGGTAAAAACGATTTAAAACTTTTTCCATCAATCGGATCAGTAAATTTGTCTCCTTTTAAGGATAAGGCTAAAATAGGACGCGCTACATAACTCAAACGAATTAATAAGGGGCGGGGGATTGTATTAAGTACTAATTTAAATAGTTTTTTCACAGGTAAGATTAGGGATTGTAATTATAGTACTAAAGGCACTTTTCTGAATTCATCTTCTTCGGTACTTTCAATTCCCAAAGCTTTGTATATATAATAGAAAGTAGATAAAATTTCCGGTTTTCCATCAATCAAAGCTACATCATGTTCAAAATGGGCACTTGGTTTCCCGTCTGCTGTCAGGATTGTCCAGCCGTCTTTTAGTTGTTTGATGTTTTTTGTTCCCATGTTAATCATAGGCTCAATGGCAACTACCATTCCTTCCACAAAAAGTTTTCCTCTGCCTTTTTTACCATAGTTTGGCATTTCAGGAGCTTCGTGCATTTTTTTCCCTAAGCCATGTCCAACCAATTCACGAACAACTCCATATCCATGTCCTTCAGTATATTTTTGAATCGCATTTCCAACATCTTCTACGCGATTTCCGGCTTTAAACTCCCTGATTCCAACATACAGCGATTCTTTGGTTACCTGCAAAAGTTTTTTGGTTTCGGGAGCAACTTCACCAATTTCAAAACTATAAGCATGATCACCATGATATCCATTTTTGAATGCACCGCAATCTACAGAAATAACATCTCCATTTCGTAAAGGTGTATTATTCGGAATTCCATGTACAACCTGGGCGTTCGGACTCATGCAAAGCGAATTTGGGAAATCATACAATCCCAAAAAACTAGGAACAGCGCCGTGGTCACGAATGAATTCCTCGGCTAATTTGTCAAGATATAATGTGGTAACTCCTTCTTTGATTTCAGAAGCAATCATTCCTAATGTTTTAGATACGATCAAAGCGCTTTCGCGCATTAATTCAATTTCCTCACGGCTTTTTTGGATAATCATGTTTTTCAGATTTTCAGTTCGCAAAAGTACGATTTTAATATTATTTTTTTAAAGTTGATTTTGAAATTAATTGTCCCGATAATTTCAACTTTTGAATGATTAACAATTGTTCTGTCTAATATGAAAGATGTTTTGGTTTCATATCTCAGGAAAAAGCCTTAAATTAGTAATAAAACATATCAAAAATGGAAACCTCAATTGATCAGGAAACACTGTCTAAAATAAAAGCTTTAAAGAAGATGAAGCGAAATGCTTCAATGCTTTTGGGTGCTGCGGTAGTTTTGTTTATAATCGCAATTTATTTTAAAATTCCAATATTACAGGCTTTCAGCGAAGCAGCAATGGTAGGCGGGATTGCCGATTGGTTTGCAGTTGTAGCTTTGTTTCGCCATCCGTTAGGAATTCCGATTTGGCATACGGCTATTATACCGGTCAAAAAAAATGAGATTGGAGAAAATTTGGGAAGTTTTGTTTCTGAAGAATTTTTGAATCGTGAAAAATTAGAAATTAAGTTAGATGAATTCAATTTTGCTACCAAAGCTTCTGATTGGCTTTCACAAAAAGAAAACGCCAATAAAATTGCCAATGCAATAGCTTTAAATATTATTCCGGGAATCTTAAAAACCATAAAAGATGAAGATATAAAAAGATTTATTCAGGTTCAGTTCAAAGAAAAATTAGAAGCCATTAATTTTGGGGATTGGGTAGCGCTGGCATTGCAACCTTTGCAGAAAGGAAATGTAAAAGATGAATTCCTTACCAATATTCTCGGAGTCATGAGTACGGAGTTGAGCAATAATAAAGAGCTGATCCGGAAAAAAGTAAAACAGTCTACTCCTTTTTTGAGTTTCGGTCTGGCCGACAAAAGCATTTCAGAAGGTGTTTTTAACGGTTTACAGGAGTTTTTGGATGAAGCAAAAAATCCACAAAGCGAAATCCGATTTAAAATAGATGAATACATTCATGATTTTTTGGATAAAGTGAAAAACTCAGAAGAAATGAGAATCAAAATCAATGATATCATTCTTGGTTTTACAGGAAAAAAAGAAGTTCAGGATTATATTAATGGAATTTGGGATGAAATCAAATTGTCGATAACAAATGATTTGGAAAAGGGAGATGCATCTTCAATTAAAAATAATATTGCTGATTTGATTCAGCTTTTTGGAAACGGAATCCAGGAAGATCCGATAATGTTGAATAAGATCAATAATTTTATCAAGTATGATTTACTTACTGTACTTTTGAATAATAAGAAAGTAATTGGAGACCTGATTTCTTCTACTGTAAAAAGCTGGGATGGTAAGGAAGTTTCTGAAAAACTGGAATTAGAAATTGGAAAAGATCTTCAGTACATCAGAATCAACGGAACTTTGGTTGGAGGGCTTATCGGACTCGTAATTTATGCTTTTGAGGCAATGTATCATTACTTTTTATTTTAATTACGAAGGTCATATAAGTTAAATGAACCTATTTACTAACTTAAAACTCTAAAATTAAAATTTAATCAGGATTTGCCATAATTTTAAAAAGTTCCGAATTTGACATGTAAAATCTGTTTTCGATCGCAATAGAAGCTAGTTTTGCACTTACAAGATTGTTCTCACGCGTATTGATTAAAAACAAAGAACTTTCTCCAAAAGAAAATAGACGTTCCTCTGAGTTTAACATGGTAAGATTATTTTCTACCAGATCTTTTGCTAATTTTTTTTGTTTTATGAGCGAATTGATTTCAGTTTTTTGTGCATTTATTTTATTGGTAAGCTGAGTTTTCTCTAAGGCCAAAGCAAATTGGCTTTCCTGAACTTTGTATTTTGCTAATTTCCAACTACCCCGTTCTTTTCTTAAAAATAAGGGAAAGTAAAGTTCTAATCCAATTTTATAATCCTCAAAGCGATAATTGTCTATATAGCCTGGCTCTGACAAATAGGTGTATCCCACATTAATTTTAGGCAAAAGCATGTTTTGCTTCAGATCTTTTTCTACATTCAATATGTCAATTTTATTTTGCAAGGCATTTAATTTTGGATGTTTTTCCAGAGTAAAATCATTTTGTAACAAATCGTTTGTTTTTAAAGTTTCCTGTAATGTAGCTTCAAGCGCAGTTTCTGGAATGAGTTCTTCGGAAATCTCTAGCGGAATGTTATTGTCCATCCACATAAAATTAGATAATTCTAGTTTTGCTTTAGCTAGTTTTAATTTAGAATCTTCAAGACTTAAGGCTCTGTTTTTTACTATTATTCCAGCTTCAACACTATCTATTGCAGGTTTGTCCCCTTGCATAATCAAGGATTTTATTCCTTCTAAACGTATTTCTGCATTTTTGTTGTAGGTTTCGTAAAGCTTCATTTCTTCGAAATTCTTTTTCCAGTTAAAATAAGCAATAGAAGCATCGTACAAAACGCTTACCGCTTGCAATTTTCTCTCCGAATCGCTTAGTTTAAGCTGAATTTTAGCTTTTCGAACATCAGCCATTCTCTGATTGATTAATAATCCCTGAGCAATAGGGACGCTGATTCCAAACGACGTTAATCCCTGATTTGGAGTTGTGTTTTCCGGATTAAGATAAACCCCTTCGTTATTATCAAAACCTGCCTTTAACTCAATTCCGTACCAGGTTGGTATTTTAAAACTACTGTTTAGAATAGAATAATATTCTTTATCCTTAAATTGTTTTTGACTGAAATCAACTTCAATTTTGGGGTCAAAACCGCCTCGGGCCATCATCAAATTGGCCTGTGCTTTACTTATTTCTAAATTTGCATTTTTAACCAAAGGATGGTATTTTTTTACATACCCAAGAAATTCATTGTAGGTAAGTTCTTTAGAAACGGATTGCTGGCCAAAAGCGGTACAAGCAAAAAAAACAAAAGCTATAGATATTAGTTTCATTGTTTTTTTTCTTTAGTTACTTTTTGTCCACTTTTATAATAATTAGGAGGAAATCCGTTTAAAGTTCTCCAAATTTCAAACCAAATTGGTACCGTATCTAATAGCGCAATTGTTTGAGCTCCTGAGCCAATACTCAATTGTTTGGGCCAATGTGCTTCGTTTGGATCCGGGGCAATTAAGATTCTGTATTTACCATTTTCACTTATAAAATTTTCGATAGCAACAACTTTTCCTCCAAAAGTTCCATACGAAATATCAGGCCATCCTGAAAATACAATAGTAGGCCAACCGTCAAACCAAATTCGTATTTTTTCTCCTTTTTTAATCAGAGGCAAATCAATAGGGTTGATAAAAGTTTCTACAGCAATGTCATACTGAGACGGCATAATGGTTACAATTGGTGTTCCTTCTTTTATGGTTTCGCCCAAACCTGCCTGCAATGCTCTGTTAATATAACCACTCTGAGCCGCTTTGATGTAGTACATTCCGTTACGTAAACTATAATTGGCGTATTGATTTTCTAATTTACTCACCTGAGCTTCTGTGTCAAATTTATTGCTCAGGGTGGTAAACTGATCGCTTTTGGCTTTGGATATTTTTTCAGCATATTCGGCTCCAATTCGGTTGATCTCCACCTGTGCATTAATAAATTCATTTTTACTTGTGAGATATTTGTTTTCCTGTGTAATAATTTTGGTATCAACATCTTGTAATTTCAAGCGTTTTTCTTCGACATCAGTCAGCGGTTTTAAACCTTCTTTATTCAGTTGTAAAGAACGGTTGTATTGTGTGTTCGCAATTCTCAATTGTGTTTTTGCAGCCACAAGATCCATACTGTCGCTTTTTATTTTTAATACAGATTGTTTGACTTTGTTTCGTGCTTGCTCGAGTTTCAGTATTTTTTCGTTTTCGATCGACTGAATTTGAGTCGAAAGCGTATTTACCTTATCATCATAAGATTCCAGCGAATTTTTTTTTGCATCTACCTGATTTTTGGTATTTGCAACCAGATTGGGGTCCATGTAATCCTCTTTTATTTCAGAAATAAACAAAATGGTATCTCCTTTTTTTACAAAGTCGCCTTCTTGCACGTACCATTTTTCAATTCTACCCGAAATAACACTCTGTATAGATTGTGGCCTTTGGTTAGGTTTTAAAGTTGTTACAGATCCAGATCCGGAGATGTTCTGTGTCCACGGCAGGAAAAGGGCAACTATTCCTAAGATGGATGTCCCTATTATCATTTTATTTAAAAATTTATAATGGGGCCTGTTGGTTAGGTTTTTTACAGTTTCATAGCGATCAAGTGGTTGTAATTTTGTTTTATTGTCAGATATGTTTAGCATGACGTATTGTTTTTTTGATCAAGTAATATAATGCCGTTTTTCATTGTTATTTTTCGTGTCGCTTTTGTTTTCCAATATGGATTTTTAGAGGAAACAATAATGGTCCATTTGTTTTTATCAGAAGTGATAAAATCAATAATGTCATTGGCAGCATTTTCATCCATTGTGTCTGTCGGGTCTTCATAAAAAAGCACTTTTGGTTTATGAATAATACTTCGGGCCAGCAGAATTTTTTGAGCATTAGAAGAAGATAATTGTTTTCCTTCAGGATAAATATGTGTTTCTAGACCTTTTGGCAATAATTTTATATACCGACTTAGCTGAACTCCATCAAGAGCCCATTTTAAATCTTCAGAACTTATTGTTGGGTCGTTAAAAGTGATATTTTCTAAAATAGTTCCTTCAAATGGTGTTTCATTATGAATAATACTTCCGATTTGTGATCGATATTGTTTTAAACTTATTTTTCTAAAAGTATCATCGTTGATATAAAAAGCACCAGAATTTTGTTTTAATAAACCAGATAATAACCGAATAAGCGTAGTTTTTCCCGATCCATTCTCGCCTCCGATTACAATTTTTTCACCTTGTTCTATTTTAAGAGTGATAGAATCTAACGTATCGGTTGGAGAATCCGGAAACTTAAATTTTAAATTTTCAGTTTCTAAAGTGATGTTGTTATAGCAAATTTCGTTTTGTATATCCGTGTTTTCTTCTAGTTCTAAATCAGTTACCTGGCCTATTTTTTCGACAGAGGTTAAAACGTCATAAAAACTCTCAAGGCCAAGGATGATTTTTTCAACAGAATTAATTACTAATAAAATGATTATTTCTGCAGCCACAAACTGCCCAATATTCATTTCCTGACTAAGGACCAAATATCCTCCGATAGACAATAAACCCGCTGTAATTATAATTTTAAAAATGATTAACTGGGTAAATTGCCTTTTGATGACATTGAAATGTTTTTCCCGATAGTTGATATAGTCAGTTACTAAAGAATTGTTTTTTTGAAGTGCAAAATCATGGTTTAATTCATTCCTGAAACTAAAATTATTGCGGGCCATTTCCTGCAGCCAGCCTGCAACTTTATATTTGAATTTGGATTCTTTTAAGCTGGTTTCTAAACTTGGCTGGTACGAAAATTTGAAAATAAAGTATAGAAGCAGGAACAATAAAAGACCAAAAACGATGAAATAAGGATGGTACAATGACAATAATATAATTCCGAAGGTAATTTGCAGTAAAGCAGCCGAAAAATCGATTAGTAATTTTGAAGTTCCTTTTTGAATGGCCATAGTGTCAAAAAAACGGTTTGTTAATTCCGGCAGATAAATACCATATAATTCGACCAATTTTATTTTTGGCAAGCGACCCGCAAACTCAAAGGAAGAACGTACAAATATTTTTTGCTGCAGGTTTTCTGTAATTCGCAATTGCATCAAAGATAAAACGCCAACTAGTCCAACACCAGCAACAACAAGTATTATTAGTACAATCCAAGATGCACTTACTCTTCCAGATTGTATAAAAGTAATGATGGCCTGAATACCTAAAGGAAGTGACAAACTGATTAATCCGGCAAAAATAGCGTAGAAAAAGATTTGATAAATATCTTTTTTATCCAGTTTAAGTAAATTGTAAAATCTTTTTAGTGGTGTCATATCATTCTATAATTAGCGTAAGGCGTTTTCTGCAAGATTGAAGTAAAATTGGGTTGTTGTAACAGTTTCATTACAATCCGTAATTGTTTTTAAATGATCTGTTAGGAAGTGTTGGTGTAAACTCCCCTCAACAATAGTTGAAACTAATGATTTAGCAAACGGGTATTCTGGATTTACTTCCTTAACAATCAAAACAATCCGATTAATAACCCTTTTGTATATTAAAAAAAAACCTTCTTTGTTTTCCTGATCAACTTCTTTAGTGTGCAGTGTTTTTGTAAATTCTGCAATTATTATTTTATTCAAAATTGCTTCGTTAATATGTTCCGTAGCTGCATCATCTGTTATCTTTTCGGTAACGATAGTAATGGCTTTTTTTAGTTTTTCTTTTTTATCTGTGATGTTGGTGGTGTTAAAAACGAGTTTATATTCCATCCAGCTCCAATACCATGAAGATAAGTAAACCAGTAGTTTGTGTTTATTTTCAAAATAGCGGTAAATAGAACTTTCATTAGAGTCTATTTTTTTTCCTAATTTTTTAAATGTAAAATTATCAAAACCAATATCGTCAATTAGAAGAATACTTTGTTCGAGTATTTTTTTTCCAAGAGCAGATGTTTCCGGATCTTTGACATAGATCTTTTCATTTACTTGTATTTTTAAATTTGATAGCATTATATCCATAAAAATTATTTTAAATGCAAATATAATAGTATTACTATTATAATGAAAATTTTAACTTTTATTTAAGCAAAAAAAAACTGCTCTTAGTGGAAAGAGCAGTTTCTAAATAGCAAAAAAGTGGTTTTCTATAATAATGAATGACAGGTCATTGCAGCAGGTTGTTCCACTCCCATTAGCTGTAAAATAGTTGGTGCAATGTCTCCGAGAACGCCATTTTGAATATGCTTCAAATCCTTATCAACTAAAATAATCGGCACCGGATTGGTTGTGTGAGCCGTATTTGGACTTCCGTCAGGATTAATCATGGTTTCGCAGTTTCCGTGATCTGCAATTACAATAGTAGTATAATCATTCGCAAGAGCAGCTTCAATTACTTCTTTTACACATACATCAACCGCTTCGCATGCCAAAATTGCGGCACTCATAATTCCGGTATGACCAACCATATCGCCATTCGCGAAATTGAGGCAAACAAAATCAACTTCACGTTTGTACAATTCCGGAACGAGGGCAGCTGTAAGTTCAAAAGCACTCATTTCTGGTTTTAAATCGTAAGTGGCTACTTTAGGAGAGTTTCTTAAAAGTCTTGTTTCGCCTTCAAAAGGTAATTCTCTTCCACCGGAAAAGAAAAAGGTAACATGTGGGTATTTTTCGGTTTCAGCAATACGAATTTGTTTTTTACCTGCTTTTTCCAGGACTTCGCCCAGAGTTTCCGTAATGTTATCTTTGTTGTAAACTACTTTTACATTAAGATAAGTCTCATCGTAATTGGTAAGAGTTACGTAATACAGGTTTAATTTGTGCATGTTTTGCTCATGAAAATCCTGTTGCGAAAGAGCCTCTGTAAGTTCACGGCCTCTGTCAGTTCTGAAATTGAAGAAAATAACCACATCACCTTCCACAATTGTTGCAAGAGGCTTTTGATGTTCCTCTACCATTACAATAGGAGCAATAAATTCATCTGTAACGCCATTGTCATAACTATTCAGAATGCTCGCAACACTATTTGTAGATGGGGTACCAATTCCGTTTACAACCAAATCATAGGCTAATTTTACGCGTTCCCAACGTTTATCACGATCCATTGCATAGTAACGCCCAATGATAGATGCAATTTTTACAGGAGTATCTTTAATATATTCTTCAAGATCTTCAATGTATTTTGCTCCGGATTTAGGGTCAACGTCCCTACCGTCAGTAAATGCATGAATAAAAACATTATCAAGACCGTATTCCTGAGAGGCATCTATCAGTCCACGTAAATGTGAAGTATGGGAGTGTACACCACCATCAGAAACTAATCCAAGAAAATGTACTTTTTTATTATTGTCTTTAGCATAAGTAAAAGCATCAATAAGTACTTGTTCTTTAGCAAATGTTTTATGTGCTACAGCTAAATTTATTTTGGCTAAATCCTGGTAAACGATTCTTCCTGCGCCAAGATTCATATGACCCACTTCGCTGTTTCCCATTTGTCCTTCAGGCAACCCAACGTTTAAACCATCAGTTCGAAGTTGGGCACTTGGATAATTTTGATACAGGCTGTTTATAAAAGGTACGTTTGCGTTGTCGATTGCAGATACTTTAGGGTCAGGTGATTTTCCCCAGCCATCTAAAATCATTAGTATTACTTTCTTATTCATTGATTTTTAGTTTTTGGCAAAGATAAACCATTTATAAAATTTGCAAGGAAGCTTCATTATAATTATGTTTTATAAAATGAAGACTATTCAAAAATCATAATTTAATTACAGAAGCCTTTGTTTTTTAAAATTAATGCATACTATGCCTTATTTTTAATCTTATTTTTGACACCATTATAGTCAATAAAATATTTGATACTTATTGAAAAAATGTGCTTTAAGGTGTCATTATTCAATAACTTAGTCAGATTGTGGTCAAATTCCTTATTAATAATACGTTCGAAATTAGAACCATTGTTTCTGTATAATGCAGAAATCTGGCTTCCCGGGGCAAACCACCAGGAATAAGATAAATCAGTATTCCAGGAATAAAAGCTTGAATTTTTGTTTTCACTATATTCAGGAAAAGGAATTAATGTTCCGTCATTATTAAGTTGAAAGCTATTCTTGTTTTCTGCATAAGACCAATATTGCCTTACAGCAAGATTAAGGGTCATTTTGCTGTTAATAGCATATTTTCCTCCCAGAGTATTGGAGTATGTTATTACATTTCTATTAGCAAATACAATAGTTTCCGGACTGCCTGGAATTTCATCATCAATCGTATCAATATATCCCTTATTGTTATTTCTTCTTAAAAAACTAAACTTATAAGTAAATAAAAGTTTATCATTAAACCTATATCGCGGTCCTACATCCACACCATATGACATACGTCCCGGCTCATCTGCAAAAGTAACCGAAGGGTTTAGGTCCAGAGCAAATTTATTGTTGTAGTTGGTAGACAGGTTGCTCCATAATCCTAGCCTTTTCGGTATAATAACATATTTGTTATCAGCTCTGGGCTCATAATAATCATAAGATTCCAAAGGGATAGCAGTTATTCCAAAATCAAAATAATGATTTTTTATTGTTGTTAAATCAATGCTGGCTTCAAGATAATTATCCTGTACTTTACCAGATTGTTTATTAAATTCCGCGTACATATTATAATTGATTTTAAAATTATTGAAATGTTTTGTCGGATTTAGAATTCTGTAACTGGCATTTCCATTAAAATTATAATAATTAGTAAGGAAAATAATCCCTAAATCGTTTGAATCAAAATCTTTTGAAACAAAATCAGTGCCTATATTATATCTATAGTTTCCACTTGTCTCTGCAAGTCTAAAAGAGGTGAAAATACCATCTTTATCCTGAACTTCGTTGATATGACTGTATTTAAAATTTCCGGATAGATTATAAGTATTGGCTTTGGTATTTAAATCCCAGTTTAAAGCGGATACATTTGCATCTCTAAAATGATGATTTCGTGTAACATTGGTATTGATAAATGATACTGAGGAGTTTTTTCGAAAGCGCTGGTCCAAAACAATTACATTGTAATTTGCTAATGGTTCTGTTACCTGACGCCTTATTTGGTTTGATATAGTATCTTTCGTTATAGCAAAAGTTTTTTCAGTAATTGCATTTAAGATGCCCACTCCCAAACCTTTTTTTGTCCTGCCCGAAATTTTTAAGGCATTAATAAGATTGACTGTTTGGGGATTTTCTATGAGTTCTTCATCTTTATTTAAAGTGGGCTCAGTTGATGGCAATCCACCAATTCTCCTGGAATAAAAAATATTTCCTTTGCTGAACAAATCAGTTCCTTCGGTAAAGAAAGCCCTGTTTTCGTTAAATTGCTGTTCAAAAGGACCTAAATTTAGAATCTGATCATCGTATTTTGCCTGTCCGAAATCGGGAATTAAAATCGCATCAAGTGTAAAAGCATCATTAATTCCGTATTTGATATCCAGTCCGGCTTTTAATGTTCCATATGTTTTTTGTTTGGCATCTGCATTAAGATAAAAAGAAGAATAAGGCAACAAAAACAATCGGGTAGGAGGCTTGATATTTTCTATTCCCGTTAAGGTACCGCTTTGCTGTGTAAATGTGCCTAGCTTTGAATCAACTAAATTCCAGGTGTATTTATAACGAAGACGCTTAATTTCCCTAAAAAAATTGATTCCCCAGGTTTGCTTGTTTTCATTTGAGAAACGCAGGGCTGCATATGGAATTTTTATTTCAACAATCCAGCCGTCTGTAGTAAGGCTCGCTTTGCTTTCCCAAACTGCATCCCAGGAATAATCTTCTCCATTGGCATCTGTCATAATGCAGTCTCCCTGAACATCTGCAGCCGAAACAAAAAATTGAAAATCCTGTTGCCCATCATTAAAGCCATTTATAAAAACGCCAAAAAGATCTGCAGTTCCAAAATCATCACGCTGGGAAATCTCTTTTAAAATCTTATCAGGCCCATTATCATACATTACAGCGCCAATATAGATTGCATTATCGTCATATAAAATTTTTACTTCGGTCTTTTGTGCTTCGGGAATTGCTTTTCCATTATCCGGATTGTACATTACAAAGTTAGAAGCCACAGGTGTAGTTTTCCAGTCGTTTTCATCGAGTTTTCCATCTATTAAAATATATTCATCAGTTTTAT
The DNA here is from genome assembly GCF_039930565.1 of Flavobacterium sp. Lineage (GTDB taxonomy): Bacteria > Bacteroidota > Bacteroidia > Flavobacteriales > Flavobacteriaceae > Flavobacterium. The sequence goes on from NZ_JBDTTP010000083.1 coordinate 14,702, forward strand.
TTGTTTGCAAAACTTTTTTTTGTGCTGAACACAATAAATTGGTCAGTACAATACTTATGCTTAAGAAAAGTCTTTTTTTCATAACTATGATAAATGGATATTTTGTAATGTTTTATTTAAATTAATAAACGGTTATATTATAAATTGTTATGCTAGTTGTATTTTAAAATTTAAAATTTAGGTTTCTTTTTTTTAAATACCTAACAATCAATGCAGTACTATTTTGTTAAATTAATACCGCGAAATTAAATATTTGTAAGTTTAATTTAACCTTTTCTGTAGGCAATTGTTAAAGTTTAAACAAAAATACCCACTTTTAGTGATATAAATTTTTGTAATTGGAGAAAAATTATACATTTGCCAAACCCAAATAAAAGTTTAACCTAAACGAATTCAATGATTTATAAGATTTATCCCGCATTGCTATTTTTGTTTTTGTCATTCGCTACAGATTCAAAAAATACCTACGAAAATGAAATTGTAAATTCAAAAAGCATTGCAAGTGTTGAAAAAGTGGCTATTGATGCTAAAATTGAAAGTGTGTATAACACATTAAATTCAAACAATTTTAAATTACCCGAACTTAGAACTTTTTCTGAAGCCTTGAAGGGTTTTTACTTGTTAAGAGAGAAAGGAATTGTGCAGAAAGATATCCTGACTCTTATCGATTTTAGTTTGTCATCAAACACAAAACGATTATGGGTGATTGATTTGTCGACTAACACCATATTGTTTCAATCCCTTGTTGCTCATGGGAAAAATACAGGTGAAGAATTTGCCTCTGAATTTTCAAACAAGAACTCATCTTATCAAAGCAGTCTTGGTTTTTATTCCACTGGTGAAATTTATCAGGGTAAACATGGCGTATCCTTGCGTTTAGATGGTTTAGAAAAAGGTGTTAATGACAATGCACGTCAGAGAGCTGTTGTGATACACGGAGCAGATTATGTGTCGGATTCTTTTATTCAAAATCATAAACGCTTAGGAAGAAGCCAGGGATGCCCTGCTATTCCGGTAGAATTAACCAACAAAATCATTCAGACCATTAAAGACAAATCTTGTTTGTATATTTATCATCCTTCAAGAAGTTTTGCAATGGAACCAAATTTAATTTCTTAGTTTAGTATATAAATCAGCATCGAGTTCATATACGTCATATCTAAAAATTAATTGATTTTTTTCGCTCCACGCGGTCCAGTACCATTGGTATAAAGTGTATTTTTTGGTAATTCTGATGCTGGTTGTTTTCTTAGTTTCAATAAGTGCATCAATTTTTTCCTTTGACCAATTTTTGGAATCACTCAAAATATGCTGTGCTAGTTCCAGTGGATTTTCTACCCGAACGCATCCTGAACTTAAAGAACGATTGTGTCTCTCAAAATAATTACGATGATTGGTATCGTGCAGATACACACTATAATTATTAGGGAACATTATTTTCACTAGTCCCAATGAGTTATTATAGCCAGGGGTTTGAACGTAACGATAGCTATGAGGTTTGTTTTCGTTCCAGTTTGCCGGGTCGACTTCATTTCCCTTGGCATCATAAATAGTGATACTTTTATTCTTTAAATAATTTCTGTTGCGTTTCATTGCCGGAACGACATCTTCTTTTAAAATGGTTGGCGGTACTGTCCATGTGGGGTTGAATACTATTGATTTTAACGTTGAGGTTAAAATAGGTGTTTTACGTTTGTTTGTTCCAACTACAATTTTTCTAACAACTGTCGTGTCTTTATTTTCAACAACATTAAGGCTGTAATTAGGAATATTAACAATGAAATAGTTTTCTGAAAATTCATTTGGATACCATCTCCAGCGCTCTAAATTGGCAATAATTTGCTGTTTCCTTTTGGTTTTAGAAAAGTTAAGAGCATTAATTGTTCCGGCACCTATAATCCCATCAGCAATTAAACCATGTCTGGCCTGGAATTTTTTTACTGACTCAAATGTTTTTTTATCATATATACTTGTTAGACTGTCTTTCCCAGTCATGTCTTTCCAGTATGATAGTCTTTTCTTTATATTTAAAACTGCAGGGTTTGTGTCGTTTAATACAATCTTTTCTCTAAATTCAATAGTTTTAATATTGTCTTCCGGAAAATCATTTATAATTTTCAGGGCATGTAATAATTGTTTGTAAGTCACAGACTTTGGTTGAATCTGATCAACAAGGCTATCCAGTTTATTATTATTGAAGCTTTTGATTAATGCTTTGTTTACATCAAATGTCTTTTCACTTAACGCCCAGTCCCGATATAATTTTTTAGGGTCTAATTTACCTTTATTTAGGTGATTTAAGTATTTTTCAAAATTATAAGTTAGCAACAGATCATAAAAAGCTAATTCCTTATCCTCCAAATTGCTAACTTTTGTTTCGTATGCGTTTAACTTGACAACATTATAATCATCCTGGTTTAATCCTAATTCCTCTGAATTTTTCAATTGTGATAAAACAAATTTTCTCTTTTTTAGATTTCCCCAAACGGTTTTGTTTTCAGAAGAACCATAAAATTGTTTTAACGTTTTACTTTTAAAGGAGTTTATTACAACTGTATCTATTTCAACTATTCTTTCATCAGTAAGAATAATAGCCGGCTGGCCTTTTTTTGCATCTGAATCAGAAATTTCAGAATTTTTTTTATTACAACTTATAAAAACAATTAGTAATAAAAGAAAGTAAAATTTTGTCATTTTATATTTTTTTAAACATTAATAAATGTTCGCCGACATTTTTTATATCAAAAGGCTTGCCAATGGGCTGATATCTCATTTTTTTATAAAAACTCACTGCTTCAGTTCTTGCATTGAACCAGATTAGCTGAACGTTTTGTGAAATGCAATATGTCTCGCAATAAGACACCAAAGCTTCTCCAAACCCTTTTTTTTGATGTTCTTCCAAAACGGCCATTCCACGAATCTGCCATTGTTTTTTTTCTTCAAAGATAGGATTGGAAGTAGTGAATAATGAAATAATTCCTGTTAAATTTTTGTTTTCGAATAATCCGAAATGATGAGTTGTATCTAAATTATCACCTTCAAAATTACAACTTTCAATAGGTTTTCCTTTCCTAAGAACACGTTGTCGTATAATAAAAGTTTCCTGAGAAGCTATTTCCTTGATTAATGTCATATTTAAAATAAAAAAACAAAGCTATAACATTTTAATTTTAAATAGATTACTAGAAATAGTGATTT
>NZ_JBDTTP010000084.1:0-17316 GCF_039930565.1 Flavobacterium sp.
AGTTGATGATATTCTCAAACCTAAATAAGGTTTCGAACACTTATGATTGCAAATCCGCGCGATCTGGTTTTTCCCTCCCATCAGGGCTAGGGATTTGGTTTTATGAGAAATTCTTTGGGAATTAATTTATTAATATTAGAATTTAGTACACATAAAAGTCATTAACCCAACTGTTCCAATTATCATTAATATCATACTTATCCACATACCTAATGATCCAAAAAAATTATAAGTTTTAATTTTCTCATTATATTTCTCTATATCAAGTTCTTCATCTTCATTTTCACCTTTAAAGGCAATAGCTTGTTCCATCATAGCTAAATTGTGAAAGACATTAAAGCTACAAAATTGAGATAAAAAATTAAATATAATTGAAATAGCGAAACACATTCCAAAAATTTTTAAAGAAACATCAATTGGCTTGTCGTGCTCATATAAAAACTTAATTAGTTCTAATGAAAGATAAATTCCTGCACCATCAAAAGTTACCAACAGATAATCAAATCTCTGATGAGAAGCTCTAAAATCATCTGCATTTCTTTTATTAAATTCTTTTATATATTCTTCCTTTTTCCGGAATTTATTTTCTATCATATTTAATATTTTCTATCAAAAAAAACTTTGATCGTTTTGCTCGAGCGATCCTTCGGTAGATCTCGATGAAATCGAGCACCAGTGTTGTTGATAAATTAGCAATAGTTGGATTATTTTCTTTCTGTCATCCAACTTGTCCTTCAGCGTAATGACCTTTGATGTTTGCATTGAAAAATTTTCCACACGATCCAGCAGATTTCATTTCATAAAAAACACTTTCTGGTATATCAAAATAGTGCCAAATAGCACCATTGTTAAATTCAACTTCTAAAATTGATGTTGAACTATCAAAACCATAACTCCTAATCATAGTTGATTCTACATATTCTCTTTCCATATCTTAAAATTTTTGTTGTCTAATTCTAGTTACAACTAATTTGTAATTCTCTTGATCTTCAGGATGTGCTTCTAACCATTTTTCGACCAATTTAGGATCATCACTTGTTGGTCTTGGGACATTAAGTTTAAGTCTTACTCTTGAAGGTATTTTAATTGCTTCTCCAACAATAATAGCTTCTCCTGTTCTCAATGACGGCAACAAATCAATTAAACTATTTAAATTGTCAGGTGCTGAATTTTTCACAATTGATTGGTCACCAGAATTTGTTAGTCTTAAAGCTATAAAAGTCCCCACCTGTGCTAAAATTGTTTCTGATATTTCAGATGGTCTTTGAGAGATTACTAATGCCCCTAAACCAAACTTTCGTCCTTCTTTAAATACTTTTTCAACGGCCTCTTTCGAATAACTGTTATTTTCATTTTTATTTAAATAAGTATGTGCTTCTTCATAAGCAAGCAATAAAGGCCTGTTCTTACCGGTGTAAGTTTCTTGTCTCCCCCAAAACATACTGTCATAAACAAAACGTGTAATAAGCCCAACTGTAATATCTAAAACTTCAAAAGGGACTCCACTTAAATCAAGAATTGCAAGTTTCTTATCACTTCCTATCCATTCGTTCAAAAGATTGTGAAGGTCTTTGTGAGAAGATGAATCTTTATATTCTCCTGGATTAAAAAGAAAATCAAATCTTGAATCCCTTAATCTTGATAGAATTTTCTTTTCGTATGAGTAGAATTCTATGTGTTTTGATTTAAAAGGTGCTGTATTATTGGTTGGATATGGCGTAAAAGTCGCAGGTATCAAATTCTCAATATCTCCAGCATCAATCTCTTTAGCAGTTGCCAATATTTGGTCATCTTTATTCGCCGTATCAAAAGTTGCATTTAACAACCAATTCATCTCATACCATAATTTTCTCGCACTAAATGGAATTGGCGAATCAGCTGTCACAAAATTTGGATTAATAACTCCTGATTTTAAAAAAGTACAATTGTCTTTTTTCAGTTTAGTAATTAAATCTCTGAATAATCTGTAGTCTGGCTTTTGATCATCTGTTGGTTTTGCTCCAACAAGGAAATATGCTAATTCATCAAAACTCATTAACCAAAATGGAATAAATAATGGATTTGCTACATCATTTATTTTTAAAACTTTTGCATCAGGAAAAGCACTGGGATATTCTCCGTGTGGGTCAACTAATATAACTCTTGATCCTTGATAATCACCTAAAATAGCTTTAAGTATGCTTACCGTTGTATTTGACTTTCCACTTCCTGTTGAACCTAAAATTGCGCAATGCCTTAAAATAAGTTTATGTAAATCTGCATAAACACTTAGGTTTTCAGATGAAGAATGTTTTCCAATTTCAATTGAACCATTATCTTTTTTACCATAAATATCAAAAAGATCTTTTTCAATTACAATATGAACTTCGTCGTTAATAGTTGGATATGTTCCGACACCTTTTTCAAATTCATCTTCTCCAATTTTTTCACCAACTAATTGTACTGTTAGAAATCTTGATCCGAAAGAATGTTTCAAATTAATTTCTTCAGATTTACTTGGTGTATTACTTACAGAAGAAACAATACCATATATCGTTATATTTCCTATAGGAATTTTAACAAAAGTTCCAATTTGGCCAATTTTATATAATCGACCATTTATAATTGGTGCAGCTGATGGAATATCATTTGATACTTCAACTTCAATTGTTCCTGAATCAACTCGAATAATATGCCCTAAATATGTTATTTCAGATTTCATTTTGTAATTGATTCAATAGTTTCTTTTTTACCAGAGTTGGCGATAAAGAACTTTACGAGTTGATTAAAATCACCTAACATAAATTCATTTTTAGTACCATTCCAGTAAGTGTCCGATTTCTCATTTGGATATAAATGAGGCGTAAATTCCCATTCACCTAAATTTCCATTAATAATTGCTTTAGTAGGACCAAAAACATTCAAATTCATATAAGATGAAGTTTGTTTATGTAAATTCTCCACTTCCGAATCTTGAAAGAAAAAAACAAGAACAGTTAATCTGTTATTTTGTCTCAAGCAATTGAAAATAATTTCATTAATATGTTGATCTGAAAAAGAATATCCCGTAAAAACAAATAATAATTCCCCACTCAACAAATAATTTTTAAGTCTATCAAAATAAGCTATAAATGGTTGCTTCTTAGATGAGTCATACTTTTCTTTTGATGGATATATAACTAACTCATTATCGTTTTTTTTGATGTTTTCAACTTTCCCTATTCTTATAATTTTCTGTGAGTTTAAAGCCGTATCTTCTTTCCAAAACCAACTCAAAGAACCATGTATTTTCCATAATCTAATCCAATTTTGGGTCAAATCATTTTTTGAAACGAATTTATCAATGCTTTCTTGCCAAAAAAAAGGCTCGAAAGAGCCAACAAAACCATCAAAATAAGGGATTTGAGTTGCCTCTAAAGATTTTTCAATTATTAAATCATAATTTGTTGTAAATACTTCTTTTGAAAAATCTCTATTTAACAAGCTTAACCAAGCAAAGAATTTTTTTGTACTATCAATATTTGCAATAGATTCTTTTTGCAATATTATATCATAGATTATTGTGCAAATTTCCTTGTCTAGTAACTTTGCATTTTCACCACTTACTCCTTCATACTCTTTTGAACTTTCAGCAGTTAATTCACGTATTCTTCGAATTTGATTTAAAATATCTTCAATGTTTACTTTTTTAGTAGTTATTATTGTTTCTAAGTCATTTTTTATTAGATTAAAATTTACTAGAAAGTCATCTATCAACTTATCTTCAATTCCTTTTGTTAATTGTTCAACATTTGGAATTCCAAGAGCACACGATGTCCCCGCACCAAAAAAGAAACCTATATTTTTTGAATATGACAAATGAGTTTTAAGCTCTCTTATTTCCCTAATTACATTCACTTTATCCATTTTAAATATTTAAATATTATTTTTTTACTATCATTTTTTCCACAAATACATTAATCCACTTAGTAAATTGCAACAATCATAAATAAATGTAATTAAGTAAAAAGTTAAGTTCTGATGTGAAGTTTAAAAGATTAGCGAATACAACATTACTACTTATAGTTCACATTCTATTATGGAAACCCGTAATCAACATAGATATAATGATTTATTGAACTTTTCACTTAATTTCATTATTTAATTCCTCCCCTCTGCCGGTGCGAGAGTCTCGCTCATAAATCATTTAGATATTTAATAAACACTTTGCGTTCAAGAGTAAGACGCTCGCGCCAGCTGTATAGGATTATATATATTTTAATAAATTACTTGTATCATTATTTAAAAGTATATCTTTAATCTAATTTACATTCCGGGCCAATATAAAAAATTGAACTTGTGCCCATCTGGATCAGCAAATCCGAAAGTATATCCTTTTTCGAATTTCTCCGGTTCAGCGTAGATGGTGCCACCCGCTTTCTTAACCTTTACGTACCATTCATCAACTTCGGCTACACTTTGAGCAGAAAGGGAAAAAATTATTTCGTTTTGCTTCTCAAGATTGGCAGCTTCACTTCTGGCACTACTTTCAAATCTTGCTTTCAAAAAGAAATGAATAATAAATTTGTTTTTACTAAAAAGGAAACTTGATAATTCTTCTGTACGATTACCATTGGGTTCAAAACCCAAATCAATATAAAATTGGGTTGTTCTTTCTAAGTCGCTTGAGGCAAGATTCGCCCATATCATTTTAGGTTCCATAACTTTAAGTTTAAATGAATAGTAAGAAAACTAAGTTATCAATTCTGTGCATCAATTCTTTACAAATACACTATTAAATCATGTTGTATAGTATTATTAAAACCTCTGCCAAAAAGACTTAATACATCATAGGATTTGATAAATTACTTTGCCTTTCCCTTAAAACCAGTCTGCGACTGCACAAGTATTTTGCCGTTCTCTTCAATCGTATTCTTAATGATCCGGTCAGGACATTTATAATTTTCAATAATAAGAGTCTGCTTTAGGAACCTGTTTCCAAAACGTATCTCCACCACTAAATCAATATGAGGTTTGCTTTCATCTAAGTCAACGGGAATATTGGGGTAAAGTGCGTTGGGGTAGATGGTTTCAAAATGATATTTATTGAAACAATCATTATATTTGCTGGTAAAGGCCTCAGGGTTCGTAGTTTCCAAATGGTTAACTTGTCTTACTTTTTCAGCATCAAATATAGTTATGGTAACGTGTTCTAACTTTTCTTCCCCAATATGATTCAAAAAAACTTTGGGTTCATTAAAATTATTAAAGCTAAAAATCAGCGAACAATAACTTCCACCTTTAGTTGGCTTTTTCGTCTTTTTTGAAAATAAAGCTACTTTAAAAAAATCAAGTAAAGTTTTTGCCATTTAATCTAAATTTAAAGGTTACTATTTTAATGTAACACCTTGTAAAAATTCTATAATTTTATTTTATTTTTACTGTGTTTTGTACTAACAGATTCCATTAGTATTTCGCAAAAATATCTATTACTGAATATATACAACCACGTATAAATACCTGTTTATTAATCGTCTAAAAAATAAATCACCAAAATATCACAATTACCCTACAATTAAGGCTTAACAAATTTGATTTTATAAATTATCGATAAAAATGCAGGCTAAAAAAACATCATTTTAAATGAATAAAAACATAATGGAGCTGTATAAAATCGCTCAAAAAAAGACACGGAAAATTATAGGGCTGATGTCCGGAACTTCACTCGACGGACTGGATATTGCATTGTGTGCAATTTCGGGTGCAGGTAAAAACGCAGCAGTAAAAATTCTGGAATTTGAAACCATCAAGTATACCGAAGACATAAAAAACGAAATCCGTAAAGTTTTTGCACAAAAAACTATCGATTTTCAGCATTTCGCCTTGTTAAACGAATGGATTGGAATCCTGCACGCCAATATGGTGAACGACTGTCTTCAAAAATGGAATATTCCTGCTCATGAAGTCGACCTAATCGCTTCGCACGGACAGACGGTTTTGCACGCTCCGAAGTTTTTGCACCAGCAGGAAAAGTTTCCCAATGCGACGCTGCAAATTGGAGATGGCGATCATATTGCCGTAAAAACCGGAATTATAACACTATCCGATTTCAGGCAGAAACATGTTGCAGCAGGTGGTGAAGGAGCGCCGCTGGCTGTTTATGGCGATTATTTGCTGTTCAGCAAAAAAGGCGAAAACCGTATAATGCTCAACATGGGCGGAATTGCCAATTTCACCTATTTGCCCGCTTCCCTAAATGCCGAAGATGTTTTTGTAACCGATACCGGGACCGCCAATACCTTAATCGATATTTATACCCAACATTATTTCCCTGAAAAGAGTTACGACAAAGACGCTGCAATCGCCCAAAGCGGAACCGTAAACCAAACTCTTTTGTCGGAATTAAAAAACGATGCTTTCTTCCAGAAAAGTTTCCCGAAATCTATCGGTCAGGAATTATTTAATTTTGAATTTGTACAAAAGGCACTTTTAAAAACGAACTTAAAAAACATTTCAGCAACAGATTTGCTGGCTACTTTAACCCGGCTAAGTGCGGAGACCATTGCTGAAGCAATTCAGTTTGTTGTCAAAGACACAGGATTTTATATCAAAGATTTTAAAGTATATATGTCCGGCGGCGGAACCAACAATCCTTTACTGGTCAAATGGTTAACCGAATTATTACCCTGCGAATTTCAAAAAAGTGATGATCTGGGTATTTTAAGCGATGCCAAAGAAGCGGTTTTATTTGCCGTTTTAGCGAATGAAACAGTGGCGGGAGGTGATTATAATTTTGGCACAAACAAAGGAATTCCTTCTGTTACCATGGGAAAAATTTCTTTTCCGGATTAATTATTAAACCCTGAATTATTATTTGGGACTGTTCATAAAAAAACAAAATTTTCTATTCTAGCCCCGATTACAGTGGAAATCCTTTTGTGCCGGAGTTCGGCACAAAAGATTATAACGGAAAGCGGGACAATGCGCCTAAAAATCCCTAATTTTTCTGCTTCAAAAAACACTAATCAGGTTCAGCTAAAAAATTAATGTCATAAAAAGCTAAAACAATTACATGAAAACGAAATAAACAGCGTTTAAATTATAATTTCTGAATTATTTACGATAGTCCGTTAAAAAAACTATTTTTGATTTCTGTTAAAAAAGATTGCAATGCATAAAAATAAACACCTATTATTCTCTATTCTATTTTTAATGTTCCTGGGATGGAACGTCAATTCACAGGAAAAAGCAAAACATCCTAAAAACGAATTTAGAGGTGTCTGGATTGCAACCGTTGTTAACATTGACTGGCCAAAAACAAGCCTTGATAATACCGATAAGGAAAAAGCCGATTATCTCGAGATTTTGGACGCTTACAAAAAACTGAATTACAATGCCGTAATTGTTCAGATCAGAAGTGTTGGTGATGCTTTTTACCCAACAGAACTCGCCCCATGGTCCCGTTTCCTGACGGGTAAAGAAGGTCAGGCGCCGAATCCGTATTATGATGCTTTAGCGTGGATGATTGAGGAAGCGCACGCGAGAGGTTTTGAATTTCATGCGTGGATGAATCCCTATCGTGCCACTTTCGATTTGAACAAACAACAATTAAGTCCGAACCACGACATTTTTAAACATCCCGAATGGATGATTGAATATGGGGGGAAATTATACTACGATCCGTCTTTGCCTGAAGTTCAGGAGCATTTAACCAAAGTAGTAAAGGAAGTTGTGGATAAATACGACATTGATGCCATTCATTTTGATGATTATTTTTATCCGTATACCGTTCCCGGAAAGGTATTTAACGACACTGCATCGTACAGAAAATACGGAAATGGTTTGTCTCTTGCTGATTGGCGTCGTGCCAATGTGAGCAACTTTGTACATACGATTTCGACTACGATAAAAGCAAGCAAACCGTGGGTGCAGTTCGGAATCAGTCCGTTTGGAGTTTGGCGCAACAAATCGGTTGATCCAAAGGGTTCCGAGACACAGTCAACATCCAATTACGATGATTTATATGCTGATCCTGTTTTGTGGATGGACCAAAAATGGATCGATTATATTATGCCGCAATTGTACTGGAGCATGTACAACCGTGTTGCTTCTTATTCGAAATTAGTAAAATGGTGGGCAGAAAACTCTAATAATACAGCTGTTTATATTGGTCATGCTTTGTATAAAATCAGGTCTGACAGTGATAAAAGCTGGAGCTATACCAGTGAGATTCCAACACAGATTGATTTTGCCAGAAGTTTTAAAAACGTATCCGGAAGTGCTTATTTCAGTGCGAAATGGTTCATGAATACACACTTCGATATTGCACGCAATTTAGAAGAAAATCAATATAAATATCCGGCACTTCCGGCAGCAGTTCCCAATCTAAAACATATCGTTATTGATACACCTGTCGTAAATGAATTTGCAAAAGACAGTCTTCACCATTCCTTTACTATCAAATATCCGCTGAATACAAAAGTGCGCTATATGGTTGTGTATGGAGCTGAACACATCTCTAAAATTGATATTAATGATGCCAGCCAGATTATTGAAAAAGTAACTGCATGCGAAAACACCGGAACTTTCTCATTTTCAATTCCATCAGAAAAAATGAATCAATATAAAGCTTGTGCAGTGACATTTATTGATTATTTTGCAAACGAAAGTACCCCGACTATTATTGATTTAAATAAGACCTTTAAAATCTATATACCTGCACAGCCTGATGAAAACAGATAAAACTCCGTGGTTTTGGATTCCGCTTTTAAATTTTGCATCTGGATTTCCCTATATAATTATCACATCAGTATCTGTATTGATGTATAAAAAGTTAGGCATCAACAATGAAGATATTGGTGTTTATACCAGTTTATTGTACCTGCCCTGGGTTATAAAACCGCTTTGGAGTCCGTTCATCGACCTGCATGGGACCAAAAGAAAATGGTTTTTGTCTATGCAGCTGGTTATTTCTATTGCGTTTCTTGTTGTTGGTTTGACGATTCCGTTAAATCATTTTTTCCTGTTGAGCCTCTCGATTTTTTGGGTTGCTGCTTTTGCTTCAGCTTCTAATGATGTAGCAACAGACGGATTTTATTTATTGGCACTAAGAAAGGAACAGCAATCTCTTTTTCTGGGAATTAGAAATACCTGCTACAGATTAGCGATGTTAACCGGAAATGGTCTTATCGTTCTATTGGCCGGATATTTGGAACATAAATATGGAGATAATACAAAAGCATGGTCACAGACAATGATTTTTGTTGGAGTAGTAATGGTGTTTCTAACCGCTTATAATTTCTTTTCAACTCCTAAATCTGTTGAAACCAAAATAGATACAAAAGCCGAATCTGATCAAAAAAGCTTTGGTTCTGTTTTTGCCAGTTTTTTTAAAAAGAAACAAATTGGTTTAGTCTTGGTTTTTATACTTGTTTTCCGATTAGGAGAATCACAATTGCTTAAAATGCTTACTCCATTTTTAGTAGATCCACTCCGATATGAATTGGTGGAAACTACAACAGATCAAAAGGAGTCAAAGGCATTAGAATTATTTTCTTCTAAAATTAAAAAAGGAGAGCAACTTTCTAAATCAGAATTAAAAGTAATATATAGCAGTTTGCCAATACAGGGTATAGGAAGAAATACTAAAAAACGCTTAGAAGAAAAAGTGGAGCCCAGCCCCACTGAATATCAAAAAGCCAACAAACCGAGAATAGATTTTATAAATCATGTAATTGAAAATAAAGGCAATTCAACCGTAGTTGAAAGAAATGGAATGGGTTTAGAAACAGAAGACGTAGGATTAATTTACGGAACTTTTGGCCTGATTGCTTTATTATTAGGCGGAATTTTAGGCGGAATTGCCATTTCTACACAAGGACTTACAAAATGGATGTTACCCATGATTCTGGCGATGCATTTACCTATTTTAGGTTTTGTTTTATTAGCGCATTTTCATCCGGCTTCAATTTATTATATTTATGCCGTAGTAATAATGGAACAATTTGGTTACGGATTTGGTTTTGCCTCTTTTATGATGTTTTTAATTTATGTAGCCGAAGGCGAATCTAAAACTTCCCATTACTCCATTGCAACTGGTTTTATGGCATTGGGAATGATGCTTCCGGGAATGCTGAGCGGCTATATACAGGAATATTTAGGATATGGAAATTTCTTTATCTGGGTATTTCTGGCGACAATTCCAGGAATTATTTTATCCCGGTTTTTAATTTTCCCGAAGGATTATGGAAAAAAAACAGAAGAAGTTTAACCCCAAACAAACATCTTAACCTATGGAAATCAATGAAATTTTACAGACCGAACGCAATCTGAAAGGAAGCGAGTTCGAAAAAGCAGGAGATTTTGAAAAAGCAATTGAAGAATATGAAAAGAATGTGGAGGAAAGCTACAAAGGAAATCACCCTTATGATCGTTTAGCTACGATCTACAAAAATCAGAATGATATTGAAAATGAAATTCGGATTCTAGAAAAAGCTATTATAGTTTTTGAAGAAATCACACTCGAAGACCGACTGGAAGGTTTACCCAAACTTTTCCGTTTCAAAAACCGATTAGAAAAAGCATTACAAACTAAAACACTGCTTGCCAAACAAAATAAAGGCAAGGCGAAATAAATTTATGAAAAAAAATTGTTCAAATTGTCAAGCAGAAAACGACTTCAGTTCAAAGTATTGCTCAATTTGTGGTTTTAAATTGCCGATAACTGATAGCGAAAATTTAAAACCTGAAGTTGAAGATTTGAAAGCAAAAAAATCGAAAAGAAAATTTGACACTAAAACTTTCATAGGGTTTATAATCGGCTTTATTATAATGTTTTTTGTTACACAATCACTATTCAAACCATCAATTGACAAGCAACTTGTTGAATTTGCTAATGAGTTTAATAAAACCTGTCCCATAAATATTGATGAATATACAACTTTAAAAAACATAGCTGTATTACCAAATAAAACAGTTCAGTATAATTATGTTTTAGTGGGAATCGCAAAAGCTGACGTCAAAATGGATACCGTAAAAAAATATATTTTCCCAGGAATTTTGCAAAATGTGAAAACAAAGCCCGGTATGAAGCTGTTTAGAGATAATAAAATTACTTTAAATTATTATTATTCAGATAAAAACGGAGAATACGTAACCCAATATATTGTGAAACCTGAAATGTACGAGTAAAAATGAACGTATATTCATGAGTTCAATAGTAAAAATTAAAAAATATATCAATGACCCGCTTAAAAAGAACCAACTCTGATGATCGTGACTTTATCAATCTTGTGTCATTATTAGACCAGGATCTGGCTATCAGAGACGGAGAAGACCACGCTTTCTACAATCAGTTTAATAAAACAGATAAAATAGAACATGTTATCGTTTATTATGAAAGTGATATTGCTGTTGGCTGTGGCGCTTTTAGGGAAAAAGAACCGGATAAGGTTGAAATCAAGCGTATGTTCGTGCACCCTGATTTTCGAAAAAAAGGCATTGCTTCTGCCGTTCTGAAAGAACTGGAAATTTGGGCGAAAGAAGTTGGTTATGCTTATACCATTTTAGAAACCGGAAAAAATCAGCCGGAAGCTATTAACCTGTACCAAAAACAAGATTACACTATCATTCCAAATTATCCGCCTTATGAAAAAATGGATAACAGCGTCTGCATGAAAAAGACTTTATAATAATGAAAATAACAGCTGAAGCATTAAGACAAAAAGTGGGACAATTCTTTTTTCCTGCCGTTTTCATCAACGATACCGAAGAAAACATTCAGAAAACCGAACGTTTGATCAAAGAACACAATATTGGCGGACTGACCTTTTTTCACAGCCGTGCAAGTGCTGCAACCAATTATGAAAGCAAGAAAAAAGTCGTTTTTAATGATGACAGCTACCAAAAAATAAAAGACTTAATTGTTCGTTACCAAAAGTCGGCTCCTACTCCACTTTTAATAAGCATTGATGCCGAATGGGGTTTGGCAATGCGCATCGAAAAAACGCCTCAATACCCTTACGCGATTACATTGGGCGCTCTGCCTGAAAACAAATCAGCTCTGGTCTATGAAGTTGGAAAACAAATTGGCATGGATTTAAAATCTGCTGGAATCCATTACAATTTATCGCCTTTGGCAGATATTAACAACAATCCAAATAATCCGGTTATTGGCTATCGCTCTTTTGGTGAAAACAAAGAAAAAGTAGCCGATTTTGCTATAGAATATTTAAGAGGTTTGTCTGATTCCGGAGTTTTAGGCTGCCTGAAACACTTTCCTGGACACGGAAACACCAATGTTGATTCACACTTAGGATTACCGGTTTTAAAGGAAACTTTAGACGAATTACTTGAAAACGAATTGTATCCCTTCATCAGAGGAATCGAAAACAAGGTCGATTCGATTATGATTGGACATTTAGCCGTTCCGAGTCTGAATGACGGAAAAGATACTTCAGCGACATTATCAAAAGCAGTAATTCACGATCTTTTACGAGAGAGATTAGGTTACGATGGTTTGGTAATTTCTGATGCATTGAACATGCACAGTGTTTCTAAATTGTACGAAACAAAAGGTGAACTGGAATGGGAAGCCTTTAATGCCGGAAATGATGTTTTGTGTTTTGCTGAAAATGTTCCGGAAGGAATTGAAGCCATCTTCAAAAATGCTTCGCCTGACCGTATATTTGAAAGCTATAACCGAATCATGAAATGCAAGGAAAAAGTCGGCATTTTAAATAATAAAGATTTTGCTTCAGGTGAATTAAACTTCAAAAATGCTTCTCTTCTAAACGCTAAAATTGCAGAAAATTGTATCACAAAAATCATCGATAATTCAAATACTGAATTGGTTTTTGAAGCGAAAAAAAACAATCAATTAGCCAAGTTGGGTTTGTATAAAACTGCAGAAAATACATTCTTCAAAACCATAAATTCTAAATTAGTTTCCCCTGAATTTGCTTTTGAAAACTTAGAGGATTCCAATATTTCAGAAATTAAAAAAGGTTTAGAAAACTTCGAAACGATTATCATTTCCTTATTTGTGCCGAAAGCAAAACCAATGAATAATTTCGAAATTGATAATGAAGTCCTGGATTTACTTTCAGAATTACTTCAAACCAAAAAATGTATTCTTTATGTTTTTGGTAATCCCTATGTTTTACCCTTAATTCCCAATTTAAAAAAGGCTGCGGGTTTGATTCAGGCTTATCAGGATTTCTGGGAATTTCAGGAAACTGCCGCAATACAGCTTTTAAAAAACACTTCCTTATCCGGAATATTACCGGTAAGTATTGATATTCAATAACTTAAAAATTTAAATAGTAAAAAACTATCGAATTATAAAAATTTATAATCACATCTTATTGTATATAACTTGATTTATAGCTTATTTTTGCATCAGAAAATAAATTTTAACTTAAAACGAAAAATATGTCTTTAGTAGGAAAAAAATTCCCAAGTATTGCAGTAGATGCTATCTCTGAAATGGGTGATAACTTAAAAATTAACATCTTCGAAGAAGCAGTAAACAATAACAAAAAAGTAGTATTATTTTGGTACCCAAAAGATTTTACTTTCGTATGTCCAACTGAACTACACGCTTTTCAGGCTGCATTACCAGAATTTGAAAAAAGAAATACTATCGTAATCGGAGCTTCATGCGACACAAACGAAGTACATTTTGCCTGGTTAAACACTCCAAAAAACAATGGTGGAATCGAAGGTGTAACGTATCCAATCTTAGCGGATACCAACCGTAACTTATCTAACATTTTAGGAATTTTAGATATTGAATCAACAGAATACAGCGAAGAAACCGATTCAGTAATCATCGAAGGTTCAAATGTAACGTACCGAGCTACTTACCTAATTGACGAAACTGGAAAAATCTTCCACGAAAGTGTAAACGATATGCCTTTAGGCCGTAACGTAAACGAATACTTAAGAATGGTTGACGCTTACACTCACATACAGGAAAAAGGAGAAGTTTGTCCTGCAAACTGGGAACCTGGTAAAGAAGCAATGTCTGCAGACAGAAATAGTACCGCTGAATACTTAAGCGCTAATTAATTCTCAATAACAATGGCAATTTCAATATTCAATTTTTGATCTTGCCATTGTATTTCAAAACCCCTTTAAATTAACAATAATTTCAATTTCCGACAAATATCATTTCCTGAAAATTGATTTTTTCCATTGAAATTGACATTGAAATTTTAAAACTATGTTAATCGACTTAAACGAAGATACTTTAGCAGACTTAGTTGCTAAAAACGAAAAAGTAGTAGTACAATATTCAGCTTCATGGTGTGGAAATTGCCGTATTATGAAACCAAAATTCAAAAAACTAGCGACTGAAAATGAAGCGATCACTTTTGTTTTGGTTGATGCTGAAAATTCTCCGGAATCAAGAAAGTTAGCCAATGTGAGCAATTTGCCTACTTTTGCCACTTTTGTCAACGGAAAATTAGTTGGTGAAACACAAACCAACAAACAAGAAGTTTTAATCGATCTTGTAAATGCAATCGCTTAATAAATTAGCAATATGAAATTACCAGTAATAAAGCAATTGACCCAGTTTATTGAAGAAAACGATCAGGATTATATCATTGAAACAATAGAAGTCTTAGAAGCAATGACTGAAATTCCTTCTCTAAAAGATGAAGAATTAGATGTTATTGGCGAATTGATTTCAAACATGTACGGTGCTCTCGAAGTGCACAAAATGGTTGCTCAGGGAACAGACAAAAAAGAAGCTTTAAATGCGTTTATGAAACGTGTTTTAGGCTCAATCGATAAATAATTGCTTTCCAAAAACAGCAAATTATCCTAAAGGTGCTTTCTGAAAAGAAGGCACTTTTTTTATGCCTCAAAATTATGTTTTGGGCGAGCCAGCATTAAAAAAAAGGGCTACCTTACTTTATCTTCATTGCCCCTTTTCCTAATGCTGTCGGGCTGTCCGCGCTACTTCGGTAGCCTGCTCCCATCCCTCTCGCATACAATAATCATTTGCAATTATATTCGCCTATTATTTTTTAATTTCAATCGTTATTATCGTTCCTTTTTTGTCGGATACTATTTTTGCTTCACCTCCAATGGCCCGACTTCGTTCTATAATATTATGAAGTCCGAAAGAATTTTTGCTTTTTAATACTTCACTAATATTAAAACCAATTCCATTATCTTTTATTTCGATTAATAATGAGGTACTATTTTCTAAAATCGAAATTTTTGCAGCAACAGCATTAGCATATTTAATAATATTGGATAAAGCTTCCTGAATAATACGATATACCTGCAACTCATCCGAAGAAGACAACGACTGATTATATTCAATATGTGAAGAAACTAAAAAATTATTAACCAATTGTGCTCGTTCTACTAATTGCTCTATGCTTGATTTCAACCCAATTTTGTCAAACATTACTGGGTGGAGATTTCTGCTTATAATTCTGATGTCGTTTATGATACTGTCAATTTTTGTATTAGTGATTTCAGACTTTACTTCAAACGAATTTTTTAAGCTTAATAGTTCGTGACTTACACTATCATGTAAATCGCTGGCAATACGTTTGCGCTCTTCTTCTGTTTTTTCAAGTAACTGTTTCGTATATTGTTGTGCGCTGCGCTTTTCCTTGCTCAATTGTTTTTGTTTTCTTATTAGCGTAAATGCAGTTGCTAGTAACAAAAAGCCTATTAAAGCGGAAACCAGTAATGCAATTGTAGTACGATTATTAACTATAGTCTTTTTTTGCAATGCTATTTGCTGCTCTTTTGCTTTAGTTTGATATTTTTTATCAAGTTCTGCAACTTTATGAGCCATCTCTTTCGTACCCAAACTATCCGTTGCTATACTCATACTATCTGTGTAAAGCATTGCTTTTTCGTAATCTTTACTGTTCATTGCATCATTGTAAAGCACAGCATAAAGATCTCTTACCCTTGTATAATTCTGAATAGTTTTGAGCTCCTGAATAGCATCGTGAATAGGTTTAACATCCCGGATACCTTTATTTTGCTTAGATTGTAATGAAGCCAGTGCGACAGTGTATTCCTGAGATGAAACGGTTGAATTAATGGCATCTACTTCCGGTTTTAATGAATCTAAAATAGCTTTAGCTTCCGCAAACTTATTTTGTTCTAATATTCTATGAACATAATACGTATTAATTGAAATTTTGATGGAAGGATCGTTTTGTTTACTTTTTTTATAGCCGAAATAAACCGAATCTATTAATGGATTCATCTTCTCATAATTCATACTTCGATCGTATAAATTGATTTTATTGTATAAACAAATATAAATACTCCTTAAATTATTTTGTTTGTCCTTAGAAAAAATTGCGAGAGCTTTATTCAGGAAATCTTCTGTTTTATCATAATCTTTTGAATTCTGATATATTTCAGCGATACCTATATATACATTGCCCAACATTACTTTGCTATCTGTTTTTTCAAAATATTTTAATGAAGCCAATTCGTTTTTCAAGGCCAGATTTTGCTTTCCCAATCGGTAATAACACCAGGCAATAGTACGATATGCATCACCTTTAAAGTAACACGAATCATAATCGACAACATCTATTTTACTGTTTTCTGCATACGCTTTAATTGCTTTATAAAAGTAACCTTTATCTGTGTAATAATCTCCAAAATACATATTGAAAAACCGGGTTTTACTTTCCGGAATTTCATCTGTGTAGTTATTTGAAAAGGCAGTCACCGTCTGAAAAAAACGTTGATCAAAAGAAGCAAAACTACCAGTATTCCAAGCCACTAACTCTAATGATTTTGCTGCAAGGATATAATTTTTCTGCTTGATTTTTTGATTGTAATAATGATATAAAACTGACATGTAATTTTTTTTCAAAAAATTATCCTCGTTTTTTAACCATTTACAAGTTGCGTCCAGTTTTTCAGCGGGAGGTTTTTTATAAACTATATTGTTTTCTTTTTTCTGATTACAAGCTAAAAAAGAAAACAAAATTACAATCCAAATAAATAATAAGGCTGTTTTTTTTAATCCAAACATTGTATAGATTTTTAACAAAAGTATCTTTTTTGATTTGATAAATTAGAAAGGTTTAAAAAATCAGGGGTTTCCCCTCTATGTAGAATTTTGAATTCCTTCAAATTAAACTAAAATTAATAACTGATTAAATCTTCTATTACTAAATTCTCAGCAAAAAATACAGGATTTACAACATCTTTTTTTTCTTAATTCTAAAGCTACTACCGCAACAAATTCTTTTAGATTAAAATATTAATCCTTACTTTTGAACCTCATTAATTTAAACAAAAATCATGGCTTCAATAACATTAGGAGGAAATCCGGTTCATACATCAGGCGAATTACCA
>NZ_JBDTTP010000085.1:0-17304 GCF_039930565.1 Flavobacterium sp.
CATATACAACAAATTTAAAAAATTAAAAGTGTTGCATTAAGTTATTGAATTTACGGAGTCTACGTGCCAATTACGCCCAACGTCTTGGCGCTTGCCGTGGTTGGGGACTTTCGGAGCCGAGTATTTTCGGCTGAACGTAAATGTAATAAAAAAACGCTAATTCCACTAAATCCCCAATCACGGCAAACGGCTGTTATGCCTCGTTGTTTTATTTAGTTAAATTTCCCATAGTTTTTATTCCAATATTTTTCAATAAACATCCATTTTTGGTCAAACTTAGGAATATTTTTTGTGTATGGAAGTTTTTCGATTAACGTTTTATTTACATCGTCATTTTTATAGATTTTATATATTTCAATTTCTAAAGGATTTTCTTTTTCATCTGGAGTACAGCCTTGTCCATAAATATGTCCAACGTGAACAGTTTTGTAATTATCAATATAAAATAAGTCACTGACCCAATTCATATCTGCACAACCGGCTCTTTGATATGAAAAATAATATTTCGGGTTCGCTTTAAGTTGTTTAGCTTCTGAAAATCTATTATATCCATCTAAAAACTTATATTTATTTTCAGATTTATCAAATAAGTAAAGGTCATAACTTGGATTGTTACCGATATATGTCAATAAAATATCAATGTTTTTATCTTTGTTGAAGTCAACAAATTCTACACCTCCAAGTCCGCCTGATTGGATAGTGTCAACTTTTATTTTTTCTGTATTCCTGAAAAATGTTAAAGTTATTTCTTCTTCATTTATATCGTTAATTATGAATTTAAAAGTTTGTTTGTTCACTACAAAAGTTGAATCAAAATAATGTCTTTGTTCACTTTCAATTTCCTTTTTAATAACAGATTTTTTTTTAATAATTTTTCCTTCTGAAACTTTTACATTCGGTTTTTTTTGTCCGCAAGAACAAATTAAGTACAAAGAAAATATTGTTAAAAATATCGTGAATTTTTTCATTTGTCGGTTTTTCTTACAATGAGGCATAACGTTCCCTTGCTACAAGAGGTTTGGGATTAAATTAAGCCTTATTTTCGGATTTGCCTAAACATCCCAAATACAAGACCATTTTTAAATTAAGCCAATTGCCCAAATCTATTGTAGCAAGTGTTGGCAGTAGTTTTTTTTAGTACTCTACAGGTAAAAAATCTAATTCTTTTTTCTTCTCAGTTTTACAATTATTCTTGATAATTCTGAAACTTTTATAGTTTTCTTTTGGTGTCATTAACCATTTATTTCCGTTAAATTCCCATAAAACAATACCATTTTTGTAATCTACAATTCTCGCTTTAATTTCGAATCCTATTTTGTTTTTGATATCATAACCGTCAGCTCTAAAAGCATCATTACCAGTTAATCTTGTGAATTTTTCAAGTTCAAATTTTTGTGAATTTTCTAATCTCCAATTTATTGTTAGATTAGCACCTTCAAGTTTTATTGTTTCTGTTTTCCCATCACAAGGTTGGTATATTAAATAACCATCCTTATCCTTTTCTACTTTAATCCAATCTTTTTGAATAGCATTTAGACTTTTCCAAGTTTTAGTAATTCGGCTTAGATTTATTTTAGGAGAAGTTGTTGTAATGTCTAATTCAGAATTTTCTTTTTGAATTTTGGATTGTCCATTACACGGTATTAAAATAAATAAAAAGAAGATGTAAAGTAGAATTTTCATATTTCTTAATTTTTCGGTTTTCTTCGGCAAAATTACTGCCAACTAACTTATAGCTGCCATAAAATGGCTTCTATACATCCGTTTTTGGCCGGCTTTGCGCCATAAATTAGCTTTTTTGTTCGTCTAATATAGTAATAAGTTTGATTACTCATTAAATATCAGGGAATTTACTTAAAAGACCTTGAACGTTCAGCCTGATAGCCATTTTTAATTTCATAAAATAGATTATTATAATAAAACTTTTATGAAACCAAAGCCCTAGCCCAGATGGGAACGGCATCCTTTTGTGGCAGGGTTTGCCACAAAAGATATAGTGTACAGCTGGAAACAGCTCCTGAAGACAAAATATATCACTTAAAATTTGAAATAAATTGAACATTAACATTTCATTTAAATACTGTTCAAGGATATAATTAGTATTTTTGGAGCTCTTTCAAAAATTCGAATCACGCTATGCGAAAAACTCAGCTCTTTTTAATTTTCTTTATTAGTATCCAGATTTCTTTTGCTCAACAGCCGCAAAAACCTAATTCGGTTGCCATTTACAATCAAATTCAAAAACTAAATTTTTTAGGTTCGGTTTTATATATCGCTGCTCATCCTGATGATGAAAACACCCGTTTGATTTCGTATTTATCGAACGAAATCAATGCCCGGACAGGTTATTTATCCTTAACCCGTGGCGATGGCGGGCAAAACTTAATTGGTCCTCAATTAAGGGAATTATTAGGGGTTATCAGAACCCAGGAATTAATTGAAGCCAGAAAAATTGATGGTGGTGAACAGTTTTTTTCACGCGCCAATGATTTTGGATTTTCTAAAAATCCTGACGAAACTTTAAAAATCTGGGATAAAGATCAGGTTCTTGCAGATGTTGTCTGGACCATCAGAAAATTTCAGCCAGATGTAATCATCAACCGTTTTGACCATCGTTCGCCGGGAACAACTCACGGACATCATACTTCGTCAGCAATGTTGAGTATAGAAAGTTTTGATCTGACAAATGACCCGAAAAAATATCCGAAACAGTTGGAATATGTAAAACCGTGGCAGGTAAAGCGTCAGTTTTTTAATCCATCGTGGTGGTTTTACGGAAGCCAGGAAAAATTTGATGCCGCTGATAAATCTAAGTTAACCACATTGGAAACGGGTGTTTATTATACCGGACTGGGAAAATCGAATCAGGAAATTGCCGCTTTAAGCCGCAGCCAACATCAGTCACAAGGTTTTGGAAGTACCGGGGCCAGAGGCAACGAAACGGAATATCTGGAGCTTATAAAGGGTGAAAAACCTAAAAACCGTAATAATTTATTCGACGGAATTGACACCACCTGGAACCGCGTAAAAAATGGAAAACCAATTGGGGAACTCATTTCGAAAATTATTGCCAATTACAATTTCAGCAATCCATCAGCCAGCATTCCGGATTTGGTAAAGGCGTATTCAATGATTGAGTCTTTGGAAGATACACATTGGAAAACTTTAAAATCGGATGCCATAAAAAACATTATTGCTGCAAGTGCCGGTTTATATTTGGAAGCCGTTGCTGAAGAACAAGAAGCAACTCCCGGAAGTACTATTAAATTAAATATTGAAGCCATTAACAGGTGTTCAATTGAAATGCAATTGACAGGCTTAACTTCGTTACCAGATAATGTAACCACAATTAAAAATAAGCTTTTCCTTAAAAACAATAGTGACCAACGATTAAAACTTGAAATCGAGCTTCCTGATACAATCGAATATACGCAGCCTTATTGGCTAAAAGAAAAAGCAACTGTTGGCATGTACACGGTTTCTAATCAGGAAAACATTGGAATTCCGGATATTATCAGAGAAGTGAAAGTTGTTTTTAATGTGAGAATTAATGGTGTTGAAATTCCGTTTGAGCGAACGGTTGTCTATAAATATAACGATGGTGTAAAAGGTGAAATGTACAATTTTCTGGATATTGTTCCTGAAATTACCACTTCGATACTTGAAAAAGTATTAATTTTTAAAGATAATAGTACTAAAATGGTTGCGGTTAAAGTTCGCGCAGGCAAAGATGATGTTAAAGGAGATTTACAATTAGAACTGCCTAAAAACTGGATTGTTTCACCACAGCAGATCCCGTTTGCTTTGAGTAAAAAAGGATTGGAACAAACTTTTTATTTTGAAGTTACTCCACCATCAAATTTTGAAGAAACTGTGGCCAGAAGCATTGCCATTGTTGACGGCAAAAATTTTGATAAAGATGAAACCATTATTGATTTTGCACATATTACCAAGCAAATGGTTTTAAAACCTGCCGAATCAAAATTCTTAAAAATAGATTTAAAAACTACCGGAGATGTTATTGGTTATATCATGGGTGCCGGGGATGAAGTTCCTGAAAGTCTGGCTCAGATGGGTTATAAAGTCACTATTTTGAAACCTGAAGAAATTACGCCTGAGAAATTAGACTCCTTTAATGTGGTAATTACGGGAGTTCGTGCTTACAATACTGTAAATGCTTTGGCGAACAAGCAATCTATTCTTTTTGATTTTGTAAAAAGTGGCAAAACCATGATGGTGCAATACAACACAAATGGCCGACTGATAACGGATAAAATTGCTCCTTACCCGCTTAAAATTTCAAACGACCGTGTTACTGAGGAAAATGCCAAAATCACTTTTCTCGCACCCAATCACCCGGTTTTAAACACGCCAAATAAAATTAATGCTAAAGATTTCGAAGGATGGACTCAGGAACAAGGACTCTATTATCCTAACCAATTCGATACTGCCTTTACTCCTGTTATTTCCTCACATGACAAAGGAGAATCGGCTAAAAATGGTGCCCTGTTAGTCGCTCCTTATGGAAAAGGATATTATATTTACACGGGTCTAAGCTTTTTCAGGGAATTACCGGAAGGTGTTTCAGGAGCATTCCGATTGCTTTCGAATATCATCGCTTTGAAACAGCCTTTAGAAGCTCCTAAACAAGAATTAAAAAACTAAAAATCAGATGGAAGCTAAAAAACAAAAGAAATGGAAGAAAAGCTACACCTATGTTTTGGTAGCCAATGCGATTTACATCGTTATTTTTTTCTTAATCATGCAATTATACTCATAAATTATGCAACTATTTGATTGGATTGTACTGATTGTTACGCTGCTCTTTATTGTAGGATACGGTTCCTGGAAAACAAAGGGAAGTAAAAATGTTGAGGATTTCATCTTAGGTAATAACGAAACACCGTGGTACACTGTAGGACTTTCAGTCATGGCAACACAGGCCAGTGCCATTACGTTTTTGTCAACTCCCGGACAGGCCTATCATGACGGTATGGGATTTGTGCAGTTCTATTTCGGATTACCTATTGCCATGATTGTAATTTGCGTTACTTTTATTCCATTATATCACAAAAACAAAGTATTTACAGCGTATGAATTTCTGGAGAAACGATTTGATGTAAAAACACGTTCATTAGCTGCTATTTTATTTTTAGTTCAAAGAGGATTAGGGACTGGTTTAACCATTTATGCTCCTGCCATTATCTTATCAGCGCTTTTAGGATGGAATTTAACGTTCATGAACATTATGATTGGTGTTTTGGTCATCATTTATACTTTTTCCGGAGGAACAAAAGCGGTAAACGTGACACAGAAACAGCAGATGTTCGTTATCATGAGCGGGATGTTTATCACTTTTTTCCTGATTCTGCATTATTTGCCGCAGGATATGACTTTTTCAAGCGCTATGCACATTGCAGGAGCAAATGACAAAATGAATATTGTGGATTTTTCTTTTAATCCGGAAGAAAAATACACTTTTTGGAGCGGAATCACGGGTGGTTTCTTTCTCGCCCTTGCCTATTTTGGAACAGATCAATCACAAGTTGGGCGTTACTTATCAGGAAAATCAGTTAAGGAAAGTCAGATGGGTTTGATCATGAACGGGCTTTTGAAAGTTCCTATGCAGTTTTTTATATTGCTCACAGGTGTTATGGTTTTTGTGTTTTTTCAATTCAATCCAGTTCCTTTGAATTTCAATCCGAATAATAAAATTGTCATTGAAAAATCGGCTTTTAAGGAAGAATATCATGCTTTGGAAAACAAACTGGAGAAACTTTCTGAAGACAAGAAGGTGATTAATCTCTTGTATATTGAACAATTGAACCAGGATTACGATAATCCCATCCTAAGAAAAGAATTAGTTGCTTTATCAAACAAGGAAAAAGATTTGCGCGATCGTGCGAAAGAAATTATTACCAAAGCAGACAGCAATAGCGAAACTAATGATAAGGATTATGTTTTTTTTCATTTCATTTTACATTATTTACCAAAAGGCCTTATCGGATTATTACTCGCTGTGATTCTTTCAGCAGCAATGTCTTCAACCGCGTCAGGATTGAATGCATTAGCATCTACAACAGCAATTGATATTTATAAACGTAACCTCAAAAGCGAGAAATCCGAGAAACATTATCTTAATGCTACCAAATTTTTTACCCTTTTTTGGGGAATTATTGCCATACTTTTTGCCTGTATCGGAACTTTATTTGAAAATTTAATTCAGCTGGTAAATATTATTGGTTCTATATTTTATGGTACCGTATTGGGAATCTTTTTAGTTGGATTTTATTTAATCCGTGTTCAGGCCAAACCTATGTTTTATAGTGCTATTATTAGCCAGATAACCATTTTTGTCATCTATTATTTTATGATTTATATTTATCCGAGCGGTCAGGAAAAATTAGGCTATTTATGGCTTAATTTTATCGGTGCAATATTAACTATACTCTTATCCTTGATTATGCAGGTCGTTTTTTTCAAAAGAAATGATCTGGAGTTGAATGAATTATAATTGTAAAATCAATTGAATATGCTAAATTTTAATTTTGCTCCATTCCCGGTTATAAAAACAGAACGTTTGGTTTTAAGACGAATCACAGACGAAGATGTAAATGAAGTTTTTGAATTGCGTTCTAATGCCGAAACCATGAGATACATCCCGAGACCATTGGCAAAAACAACTGAAGATGCACTCATTCATATTGCAACTATTGAAGAAAAAATCATTCTGAATGAAGGTATAAACTGGGGAATCACACTCAAAGATAATTCTAAACTGCTTGGTATTATCGGATATTACAGAATGCAGCCGGAAAACTATCGCGCTGAAATTGGCTATATACTACTGCCTGAATTTCATGGAAGAGGAATTATTACCGAAACCGTAAAACGATTAATTACATATGGTTTTAATGATTTAAAACTGCACTCAATTGAAGCCATAATTGATCCCGAAAACTCAGCTTCAGAAAAAGTTCTACAAAAATGTGGATTTGTAAAAGAAGGACATTTAAGGGAATGCCAATTTTATGAAGGAAAATTTATAGACAAGGTAATTTATTCATTATTAAGGAATAAGTAATCCTAAATACTATTTTAAAATTAAATCTTTAAAAAAGTACCTGCCTTCTTATAATAGTAATTAAGCTATTGCGTTATATTTGCAGCCAAAACAAGAATAATGGCTTGCTTTAAACTTTTAGGATGAAAAAAATACTTTTTGTTGCTGTTGTTATTTTTTCAATTCAGACGTATGCTCAGACTTACATCAAAATAAATGGTTTTACGGCATTAGTAGCCATACCCAATGTGGGTATTGAAACCAGTATAGGAGAAAAAACTACTTTTAGCTTTGATGCCATGGCTTCTTTCTGGAATTCGTTTGACGGAAAAAAGCCGATGAAATTTTATACATTTACACCAGAAATCCGTTACCATTTTAAAGAAAAATATAATGGGCTGTATGCAGGTTTTCATCTTGGTCCCGACATTTATCAAATTCAAAAATGGAATTATTGGGATAGCAATAAATATGAAAAAGGATTTGGTTACAGGTTAGGAGCAACTATAGGCTATAATATAAAAGTAAATGATAAACTTCTTTTGGACCTTTTTGTTGGCGGTGGCTGGCATCAGGGATTTTATCATGGTCTTTACAATGATGGCACTCCCGGAAGATATGAAAACGTCAAAGACTGGAATAAAAGTGGTGAATGGCTAATCTATCGTGGCGGAGTTATGCTTTCGTATAAATTAAATTAATCACTTGTAAATTTCGAAAGTGATTTCACATATAAATCTTCTACTTTTTTTCGCGCCCAGTCTGTTTTTCTTAAAAATGTCAGACTCGATTTTATACTGGGGTTTTCATTAAAACATTTTACAGGCACTAATTCGCCCAAAGTATCAAATCCATAATAATGTACTAACTTCTCCAGAATATTTTGAAGTGTAATACCATGCAACGGGTCTTTTGATTTTTGATTTTCCATAATGCAAATTTATATCATTTCTATAAAAACAATTGTACTTTCGCTTATTTGTTCCTAAATTTGTCATCTATGTTAAAAACAGTCAATATACTTAATAAAAGAGCCCGGTTTGATTATGAAATAATCGATACTTATACTGCTGGAATTGTTTTATCAGGAACCGAAATAAAATCTATCCGTTTAGGAAAAGCAAATATTACTGAAAGCTTTTGTGAGTTTAGTAACAATGAACTTTTTGCTATTAATACTTATATTGAAGAATATACGTTTGGTAATCAATTCAATCATAAATCCAGAAGCGAAAGAAAATTACTTCTGAACAGGAAAGAATTAAAAAGCCTTCAAAAAAGTGTTCAGGCAAAAGGCTTGACAATAGTGCCTCTTAAAATGTTTACCAATGAAAAAGGACTGGCTAAATTACAAATAGGCCTTTGCAAAGGAAAGAAGAACTATGATAAACGGGAATCGCTTAAGGAACAAGATACCAAACGTGACTTAGACCGAATCAAGAAAGCTTTTTAATAAATCCCAGGCAATAATCATTATTGCTTTTTTTTCATTAAACCTGATGACTAATTTAGTCAAGATATTTAAACTCAAGTCAAATGAAGTCACTTTTAAAAAAGGCACGAGAACAAAAAGGATTAAAAACCCGTGAAGTGGCACAAATATTAAGCATTGACCAGGCGTTAATAAGTAAATTTGAATCAGGAATAAGGAGACCAACCAAAGAGCAGATTTCCAAGCTATCACAATTATTAGAAATTGATTATGAAACTTTAATGATTGCATGGCTGAAAGAAAAAATCCTATATGAAATTAGAGATGAAGAATTTGCCCTAAAAGCACTGATACTTGTTGAACAGGAAATTCAAAACAATAAAAAAATAATTAATTCCAATGTTCTAAATTCATTACAAACTGCTTTGGATGAAATTGAGCCATTAAAAAACCAGATCAAATCATTTCAGCATTTTGATTTACATCGGATTTCTAAAATATTGGAATTAGAATTTATTTCTGAAAATAATCGCTTAAATGGAAATTCCTTAACTTTTGAAGAAACAAAATCAGTAATTAATGAAGGAATTACTATTATGGGGAAAAGTATGCAGGAACATCTTGAAGCGGTTAATGTTCAGGAAGCGATTGGTTATATTAAAGAGTTGAATCAAAAGAAGGCATCTGTAAATGAAAAAGATTTTCTCAGTCTTCATAATTTAATTCTGCGTGGCATTAAACCTGAAAATTCAGGAAAATATAAAAATGACACGCTGATTATTAGGGAAATGAAATTGTTTTTTAATTGGTATGAGTCTAACAAAAACGGCTTACATCCAATACTTTTAGCATCAGAAGCACATCTGAAAATCATGACTATTTGCCCTTTCGAAAATGGAAATGTACAAATTGCCAATTTATTAATGAATTGGATTTTATTGCAAAATGGATATGTGTATGCTACAATAAATGGAAATGAAGAAAATATAAATGAATATTTATCTGTTTTAGAACAATGTCAAAATAAAAATGACAAATCATTGTTCGTAAATTATATCCTTCGCATTGAAAAGAAAAACCTGCTTCGGGCACTTGAATTAGTTTCAAAATAAAGCCCTCTTAATTCTTATCTTCTAATAAAGGAACAAACCGAAACTCTCCAAATTCGTGTTTTTCGAACTGGGTTTCATTCTTACGAATCAGCAAAGTCATAATCTGAACGTCTTCTCCAACAGGTATTACCAGCCTTCCTCCTATTTTTAACTGTGCCATTAAAGGCTTTGGAATAATTGGAGCACCAGCAGTTACAATTATACTATCAAAAGGAGCATGATGCGGTAATCCTTTATATCCATCACCAAAAGAAAGATGTTTTGGACGAATATTTAATTTTGGAAACAATATTGATGTTTGCTTAAAAAGCTCGTTTTGCCTTTCAATACTGTACACTTTAGCTCCCAACATAAATAAAACAGCAGTCTGATAGCCTGAACCAGTACCAATCTCAAGAATTTTATGATCTTTTTTTACTTCCAGTAATTGGGATTGAAAAGCAACGGTGTAAGGCTGCGAGATAGTTTGCCCTGCTCCTATTGGAAAAGCTTTATCCTGATACGCATAATCCTCAAAACTTGAATTTAAAAAAAGGTGTCTTGGGATTTTTTTTATGGCATCCAGAACGGCTTTATCAGTAATTCCTTTTTCCTGTAAAGTGCTTACTAACTGATTACGAAGTCCTTGATGTTTGGCAGTATCTTTCAAAATGGGTAGGTTTTATTCTGGCAAAAATAAGAAAGTAAATAGTAAATCAAATATTGATTTTTAATTATTAAATCACTAAATCTTTAATACATTCACTTTTACTTTCGACAAATAAATTATATTTTTGTTTAAAATACATTCTCATGTTAAAAGTAGGAGTTTTAGGTGCTGGTCATCTTGGTAAAATACATTTACGTTTATTACAACAATCTGACAAGTACGAATTAGTTGGATTTTACGACGAAAATCAGGAAAATGCCGAAAGAATCTCAAAAGAATTTGGCTATAAAAACTTCAACACCATTGCAAAATTAATTCACGCTGTTGATGTCATCGATATTGTTACGCCAACCCTTTCACATTATAAATGTGCCAAAGTGGCGATAAAATCAGGAAAACACATTTTTATAGAAAAACCAATTGCCAATACTGTTCAAGAAGCGGAAGAAATTATTGCGCTGGCAAAAGAATACGGTGTGAAAGGTCAGGTAGGTCATGTAGAGCGGTTTAACCCTGCTTTTATTGCGACAAAAAATATGATTGAAAACCCGATGTTTATAGAAACTCACCGACTCGCCGAATTTAATCCTCGTGGTACCGATGTTCCCGTAGTTCTGGATTTGATGATTCATGACATTGATGCGATTTTGAGTGTGATGAATTCAAAAGTTAAAAATATCAATGCAAGCGGCGTTTCAGTAATTAGTGATACTCCGGATATTGCTAATGCCCGAATTGAATTCGAAAATGGCTGTGTTGCCAATTTAACGGCGAGCAGAATCTCGATGAAGAATATGCGCAAAACACGTTTTTTTCAAAAAGACGCCTATATATCTGTTGATTTTTTAGAGAAAAAATGTGAAGTAGTCCGCATGAAAGATGCTCCGGAAATTCCGGGCGATTTTGATATGATACTACAAAATGCAGAAGGCGTAAAAAAGCAAATCTATTTTACTAATCCTGATGTTGAGCAAAATAATGCCATTCTGGATGAATTAGAATCTTTCGCCAATGCAATCAGCACAAATACAACCCCTGTTGTAACGCTCGAACAAGCGACAGATGCATTAAGAGTCGCGTATCAGATTATTGATTGTTTCGATAAGTAATAAAATACAACTCATTATTTTTAAGGTTTAAAGCTGGCAAAATGTCACTTTAAACCTTAACTTTTAAAATTTAATACCAAAATAGAATGAAAATAATAGCAGTAATTGGTGCCGGAACAATGGGTAACGGAATTGCACATGCTTTTGCCCAAAGTGGTTTTGTTGTAAAACTGATTGATGTTTCTGAAAAGTCATTAGATAAAGGAATGGCAACTATTGCGGCTAATTTAGACAGGATGCTATCTAAAGGGACGATTACTCAGGAAGATGTTGCCAAAACAATTACCAATATCATTACTTATACCGATATTAAAGATGGTGTTGCAGGGGCCGATTTAGTGGTAGAAGCTGCAACAGAAAATGTCGAATTGAAATTGAATATTTTCAGGCAATTAAATGAAGCCTGTTCTCATAATACGATCTTAGCCACCAATACTTCTTCTATATCGATTACACAAATTGGTGCTGTAGTCACACATCCTGAACGCGTTATCGGAATGCATTTTATGAATCCGGTACCGATTATGAAACTGGTAGAAATTATTCGGGGATACAATACCAGCGATGAAGTTACTACAATCATCATGGATTTATCTGAAAAATTAGGTAAAACTCCCGTTGAAGTTAATGATTATCCCGGATTTGTTGCAAATAGAATTCTTATGCCTATGCTAAATGAGGCAATTGAAACGTTATATAATAAAGTGGCCGGCGTTTATGAGATTGATACCGTTATGAAATTAGGAATGGGTCACCCAATGGGACCGCTACAATTAGCTGACTTTATTGGCCTTGACGTATGTCTGGCTATTTTAAATGTGATGTACGAAGGTTTTAAAAACCCTAAATATGCTCCTTGCCCACTATTGGTAAATATGGTAAGAGCCGGGAAATTAGGCGTCAAATCAGGAGAAGGTTTTTATGATTACAGTGAAAGTAAAAAAGCAGTGAAGATTTCTAAGCAGTTTATTCTTTCCTAAAAAAAAATATCATGTCAATAGCATCAAATTTAAATACAATTAAATCAAGCCTGCCTGAAAACATAACGCTAGTTGCTGTTTCTAAAACCAAACCTGTTTCAGATCTTATGCAGGCGTATGAAGCAGGTCAGCGTATTTTTGGAGAAAACAAAATCCAGGAAATGGCGGATAAATATGAACAAATGCCAAAAGACATTCAATGGCATATGATTGGTCATGTTCAGACGAATAAAGTCAAATTTATGGCGCCGTTTGTCAATTTGATTCATGGTGTTGACAGTTTGAAATTAGTACAGGAAATCAATAAACAAGCGCTTAAAAACAACAGGATTATAGATTGTCTTCTTCAGATATATATTGCAGAAGAAGAAAGTAAATTCGGTCTGGATGAAAATGAATTAAAAGAATTATTATCATCCCCAGAATTCAAAGAAATGAAAAACATTCGTATCTTAGGATTAATGGGAATGGCAACTTTTACTGAAAACAAAACCCAAATCAAAAAAGAATTTACACATTTAAAATCTGTTTTTGATTCAATCGAAAAGCTGAAAACTGAAAACTGCGAATTTAATACTATTTCTATGGGAATGTCTGGTGATTACCAACTTGCAATTGAATGTGGAAGCAAAATGGTACGAATTGGAAGCAGCATTTTTGGAGGAAGATAGACTTCGATATCAATTGCAAAATTCAATTGTACTATCAAAAATCAATAAAAATTAAAAAGTCATTGCAAGGGCAATTTAAAAAAGTATAAAATATTAAATGGAAAAAATATTCAATTTTGAAGATAGGTGGTTCGTTTTGCGGGAGAATGTATATTTTTTACCAGACAACTAAACAGATTATTTGAAAATGAATATTATAAAAACCAATTAATCAGATCATCAGCAAGCGCTTCTTTAAATTTTGGTGAAGCACAGTGTACAATAAGTGATAAAGATTTTATTTTTAAAGTTTCATTGGTAGTCAAAGAATTAAAGGAATCAATAAATTGGTTAAAAATATTAGATTATATATTAGATTATATAAAAGAAGGAGACGCTGAAAAACGAAACTTACTCTTAATTGAACTTGAAGAATTAATAGCAATTTCTTCAAAAATTATAATAAATAAAAAGTAAATCAATTACAATGACAATAACAATTTCAAAATTCAATTTTTAAATATTGACTTTCGAACTACATTGATTTTGATATTGCAATTGATTTTTGACATTGCAATTGAAATTGATTTTTAATATTGACATTGCTATTGATTTTTGATACTGACATTGAAAATGTACGCAATACTAGACATAGAAACAACTGGAGGACAGTTTAACGAGGAAGGAATAACAGAAATTGCCATTTATAAATTTGATGGGCATGAAGTTGTTGATCAATTTATTAGTCTTGTAAATCCAGAAATTCCGATTCAGCCATTTGTGGTGAAGTTAACCGGAATCAATAATGCTATGCTGCAAACAGCTCCAAAGTTTTTTGAAGTAGCTAAACGCATTATCGAAATTACTTCAGATTGTATCATCGTAGCTCATAATGCTTCTTTTGATTACCGAATACTGCGTACCGAATTCAGACGCTTAGGATACGATTTTGAAGCCCGTACACTTTGCACTGTTGAGCTTGCAAAGAAATTAATCCCGGAACAGCCTTCTTATAGTTTAGGGAAATTAGTCCGTGCTCTAGGTATTCCGATGGCAGACCGGCATCGTGCCAGCGGAGATGCAATAGCTACAACCAAGTTATTTAAAATGCTTCTTGAAAAAGATCTTGAAAAAACGATCGTAAAAGATTTCATAAAGTTCGAAATTGAAAAAGGAATTGCTCCAAAATTACTGGATCTTGTAGGCCAAATGCCTTCTAAAACAGGCGTTTATTATATTCACAATGAAGCCGGTAATCTAATTTACATTGGCAAAAGCCAAAATATACGAAAAAGAGTCAATCAGCATTTTACAGGAATTACAACAAAAAGCAAAAAAATTCAGTCCGAAGTTTTTACCATTACTTATGATGAAACCGGCAGTGAATTGATTGCACTGCTAAAAGAAAGCCAGGAAGTAAAAATAAACCGACCAAAATACAATCGGTCCCAGAAAAAAACAATTTTTCCGTTTGCAGTCTATGCCGAAAAAGGCTCCAATGGTTATATAAATTTAAAACTTGAAAAAGCAGACGGACGTAAAAAAGAAGTAACGTCCTTCGCTTCGCTTCAGGAAGCTAAAAATATGCTTTTTAAATTCACTTCCAGCTACCATTTATGCCAGAAATTGACAGGATTGTATCAAACAAAAAAAGAGTGCTTTCAATATAAAATAAAAGAGTGTGATGGTGCATGTATTGGCGAAGTAGCTCCTGAAATTTATAATATGAGAGTACAGGAATTCATTTCTGAAAACAGTTTTGAAAACAAAAGCATGATTCTGCTGGACAGAGGCAGGAGCGTAAACGAAAGAAGCGCTGTCCTGATTGAAAACGGAATTTATAAAGGTTACGCCTATTATGACCTGAATTATCAAATTACCAATATCGCTATCCTGAAAAATATTCTGATTCCGATGCAGCATAATCGTGATGTGAAAAACATTATTCAGCAATATATTAGAAAAAGTAAATCGCTGAAAATACTTAACTTTTAAAGTACCAAAACTTTCATTACCTTAGTATTCATGAGAAAAGCCAAATCGCAATACGAAATCTTCAGAGAAAAAATTAAGATCATTCTTTACGGAACAAATACCGTTTTAGGAAGACTTTTCGATTTAGTTTTACTGGGATTAATTTTACTGAGCGTTCTCTTGGTCATGATGGAAACCGTACAGGGAATCAACCAAAAATACCATTCGGAACTCTTGATTTGTGAGTGGGTAATTACTGCTTTTTTCACGATCGAATATATTTTACGCATCATATCCATTCAAAAACCGGTTAGGTACATTTTCAGTTTTTATGGCATTATCGATTTACTGGCTGTATTGCCAATGTACCTGTCCCTATTTTTCCCTGGCGCAAGTATCTTATCAATTGTGAGGGCATTACGTTTTTTCAGACTGTTTAAAATACTGCATATTCCACAAATATCGCATCAATCGCTGCAGCTTCGGGAAGCTATCGAAGCAAGCAAGGAAAAAATCCTGGTTTTTATCTATTTTGTACTTATCAGTACCGTTATAATCGGATCCATAATGTACATTATTGAAGGCAAAGAAACAGGCTTTACAAGTATTCCTATCAGTATTTATTGGACAATAGTAACCCTGACAACTGTTGGCTACGGAGACATTTCTCCGGGAACACCGCTGGGGCAGTTTGTTGCTTCCCTGGTTATGATTTTAGGTTACGGAATTATAGCAGTACCAACTGGAATCGTAACAGCCGAATTTGCTAAAAAAAGCCTGCGTGATAATACTGTAACCACCAAAAACTCCTGCCAGATTTGCGGTTCACAGCTTCATTTTGATAATGCTAAGTTCTGTCATGAATGCGGAAGTGAATTACATGCTTAATTTATGAAGCTATTCCGGCTTTACATTGCAACTCCTCCTTATCTTTGTTGTTTTTTAAGGTATAAAACGAGCTTCTAAAGTCGCTCTTTTTATCCCAAAAAACTAACAAATATAAGTCCGGGGTTTTCATTTCAATCCGGGCTAAAAAAACATGAAACACTTAATTACCATTGTCGGACCAACAGCCATAGGCAAAACAGCGCTGAGTATTGCTTTGGCACAACATTTCAATTGTGAAATCATATCCTGTGACAGCCGTCAGTTTTTTAAAGAAATGACTATTGGTACAGCAGTTCCGAATCAGGAAGAATTACAAGCGGCAAAACATCATTTCATCCAGAATAAATCGATTTTTGAGAATTATACCGTTGGCGATTACGAAAAAGAAGCTTTATATAAAATTGAAGCACTTTTTCAGAAAAATGATTACGCGATTTTGATTGGCGGATCAGGATTGTATGTAGATGCTGTCTTAAAAGGTTTTGATGAGTTTCCGGAAATCAATCCTGAAGTTCGCACCGAAGTAAACTCTAATTATGAAAAACTCGGAATAGGCTATTTGCAGGAACAACTTGAAAATTTAGATCCTGATTATTTTCAGAAAATAACGTTAGAAAATCCTCAGACACTGCAAAACCCACAAAGGATGATGCGTTTTGTAGAAGTTTGCATCGGAACCCAAAAACCTTATTCCTCTTTTTTGAATCAGAAAAAAAACAACAGGAACTTTACTACTGTTATGATTGGCTTAGATGCCGAAAGATCGGTTATTTACGAACGAATCAACCAGCGTGTTGATATCATGATAAAACAAGGATTATTGGATGAAGCAAAGGTTTTATATCCCCATAAAACACTAAATGCATTGCAAACCGTTGGTTATAGAGAATTATTCAGTTATTTTGACGGAGAATTTTCATTGCCTTTTGCAATTGAGGAAATCAAGAAAAATACAAGACGTTTTTCCAAGCGCCAGTTAACGTGGTTCAAACGAAATGAAAGTACTAAATGGTTTGATTATTCGATAGATAGAACAGAAATTATAAATTACATTGAAACTCATTTAAGTAAAATTCATTAACTCTATTTTCTTTATTCTTTCTTCTTTTTTCTATATTCTAAAATAAAAATCTAAAATAAAAAATGCCAATATCGCCCAATTTCACATCGGTTTTAAGCAAAGACTGGGATATCAATTTTACACAATGTACTCCTGGTGGTTACTTAAAATATACGGACTTATGTAATATTTTACAACTCACTGCGGCTGCACATTCTGAAGTTGGCGGAATCAGTTTTTATGATATGCAGAAATTTAATCAGGCTTGGGTCTTAAGCAGGATGCGTGTTGAGATCATCAATTTACCTAAATCGGGAGATCTTGTAACAGTAAAAACCTGGATCAATAGTCTGGAAAATTCACGTTCTGTTCGTGCACTTGAAATGT
>NZ_JBDTTP010000086.1:0-17021 GCF_039930565.1 Flavobacterium sp.
TAATTGTTTCTGAAATAAAAATAGCAAAATTATATTTGTGTCCACACGGTAGGCTTCTATCAGGGCTGGGTATTTTGGTTTCAAAAATAATAAACAGGTAAAAAGTACGTGACTGTTTATATTGGCAATTGGATATTTTTGGAAAAAAAATTTATTTTTTATAAGATTGCTTTAACGGAAATCACAAAAGATACCTATTAATCTTTTGTGAAAAAATTTGCTGTAACAAATAAGAAAAAGAAATATATTTAAAAAAAATAATAAGAAACAAACTTTCGAGTATAGACCTAATTTAGGTAGATTATAGCGACTGGCAGTGATTAAAAAAAACCAGAAAGAATCTATGAACATATTTTATTCTCTATTACTGGCAATATTGGGGCTTACAGTTGTAAACTCAACATCTTTTATACTATTGGGCAATTATGCAAACGCTGGGCAGGCTTTTTTAAATCCTCCACTTCGCCAATTTTTTTAAATTGTAACATATTTTTCACAGAATTAAGAATGCCATATGAAAAAAATTATTACGATTGCATTATTATTTATAAGTCATTATTCAAATGCACAATTTGATGGTAGTTGGTATACCTTTAGAATCGAAGACATTTCCTTCAACACTATAGCTAAAGACAAATTGATAACAGGGAGAATTGTTAATTACAATTCTAATAAAGAGTACATTGCTTCAGCTGACACTTTGAATATCAAAAAACAAATCATAAAAAATGACTCCATACTATACCTAATAACAAATCCAGAGATTGATAATTCAATTTATAATTCTAAAAAAAATCAAATTATTAAATTTGTTTATCATAAAAATTCCAATACTCTTTCGACGTTTTTTTTTAATACTTTGAATAAATTTCAGGAATTACAATCTAATACAGAAAATTTGGAAATTAAAGATATTGAGAAATTTATAAGTGAAGACAATTCCAATATCAGTTATCTAACTTATTATCGAAAAGAAACAATCAATACTTATATAAGTTATACGAAGTTAATTGAGCAGCCCACTGATAAAATCATAAAATTATATGAGAATCTTAGTTTAATTTATTTAGCACTGCATTCAAAAACTGAAAAAGAAATGTTTCCATATTTTCTTCTAAAAGGAATGTCGAAGAGTGTTATTCAAGTTCCTGCATATTTAGAATTAAAAGTTAGTCCATTGGTAAGCAGAGAAAATTATGATGAAATTTTAATTCGTGAGAAATTTATAAATAACAAGAGTGTAATTGATGCATTGGAGAAATTTCAAAATGCAATGAGATAAAAAATCATCCAGCCAATCTTCGTTTGGAAATATGGCGGTGTAGGATTATTTAAAGTTGTTTTCGTATTTTAAAAGTAGTATTTGACCGAAAATAATGTTAATCTAGTCCAAAACACGTTTAGCTATGCAAATGGTTAGTGTCAAACATATAAACACACCCGGATCAAGCTGCGTAATATCCGGAAAACTCATAAATAGACAGATAAGAGAAATTTGCTAATACAAACGAAACAGCAAAATTAGATGGCAAAACTTTCCATTTTACTGGTTTAAAAAAAAAGAAAGCTAATAACAAAAGTAATTTATTAAAAAAACCATAGCGAGTTTTTTTTTATATCTTTAGAGACCTGATGTTGGGATATTTTTGTCTGTAGACCTCTTCGGACTTACAAAAGTAGCAGCCATCAAAATAGCACTTATGAGAAACACGGATGTAATTGATTAGTATGAAGTTAAATAACAGACATTTGCATTAGCGAAAAATACGAAAAATAACTAAGAAGAGCTTAGAAGTAACTTGAAATTCAACAAAGAATCACTCATTAACTAAATTAAACAATTATGGCAAACAAAAAATTTATGCCCAGCGCACCCAACCAAACAATATGGGCTATTGCGCTCATCCTAGGTTTTTTAGGCATTTTGGGACATTATTACCATATAGATATATTGTCAAAGTATAACTATGAAATGTTGTTAATTGGCTTTATTTTACTCGTTATTGGTACGACATTTCGAAAGGTATAGTACTAAAGTTATCCCAGAGCCAGTAAATTTCTGAGTTTTGAATTTAAAGAAAACTAACTTGTGGTAATATTCATAGCAAATTTCCGGTTTCTGTAAGTGACACGTCTTAATTTATAGTTTTGTTAAACTGTATCAGAAAATAATCACTACATATTTGAAACCCGGCGATAAGTTACGTTTATTACCATTTCAACTCATTATGCATACAAACAACCACAAAGAAATAACTATGAAATTGATAATTATGTTTTCGATTCTATTGTGTATCTCTTGTAATAAAGAAAGTAAGACTGTAAAAAAGTCTGAAGACAAGTTTACGTCTAAAGATACTGTAACTACCAGTTCATCTAATACAATTCCTAAAAAAATATTTTTTAATGAGCTCTTTAGGGAAGTGACAGTAGAAAAAATAACAGCGAATAAATTTCGAGTAAAAGGAGAAGGTCAAATATTTGAAGCGAATTTTGGCTGGGTAGTTGAAGATGGTCATAATGAATTAAAAAGTGGCTTTGAACAGACAGACGCAGGCGCACCGAAATGGGGAAAATTTGATTTCTCATTTGAAGTTTCAAAATCAAATGAAAACTCAACTTTAACACTGATACTATTCGAGACAAGCGCAGAAGATGGAAGTCGTAAACATGAATTACCAATATCTTTACTGTAATCGAAATAAACGGCAATTTAAAATTCCATTTTCGAAATAACTGTTGGGCAGTAAAGAGCCAGAACATTAGGTGTCATTATAGAGCTACACCAAAAAAATAAACATTTTAACAAAAATGAATTTTAAAACTCTAATCCCAGACCAATCAATTTCGCATTTTGTAAAGAGTATTTTAGTTTTCGACGAAACCAAAATTGACCAGGAAACAATACTACCCTTTTTTGCCGATGGTTATCCCGGACTTATGTTTCAAGATTCAGAAAATGGTTTATTTCTAAGCCCGCATAACAAACACTTGCCATTGCTATTTCTTTATGGACAAACGATAACACCAATTGAAATAGTAATAAACGGAACTTACCAATTGATAATTTTTCAATTATACCCTTTTGTTCTCAAAAGTTTTTTCAATGTAACTGCAAAAGAAATTAATGACAGTTGCTATGATTTGAATCAAATTGAAAATGGAAATATGATAATTAATCAACTTAATGAATCTTCCAATCTCGGGAAAAGAATAGCAATTTTGACAAGTATGCTTTTTGATATTTTTCAATCCAGAAAAGAAACGCTTGATTTACTAATTAGACAGGCCATACAAATTGTTATGGATAACAAAGGACAAATTTCAATTGTAAGTATTTGTGACAAAATAAATTTGACAGAACGAACATTTGAAAGAAGATTTATGAAAGAAGTTGGGATTTCTGCCAAACAGTTTTCAAACATTATAAAATTTCAATTTTCAATGCAACAATTAACAACAAAAGATTTTGAAAAACTTACAGACATAGTATATGAAAACGGCTATTCAGATCAATCGCATTTTATAAAAGTTTTTAAAGTGTACACAGGTAAAACACCTAAATCGTTTAAGTAACAAAAATCATTTTGTCGTTTTTAACAATTTTATGGCTGATCACTATTCTAATTTTGTCTCATAATTTTCAAGAAAAAAATATGGGCAACAGAGTTTTAAGTTTAGGAAGCACCGGCAAAACAGGTAAACGGGTCGCAGAATACTTGCAAAATCTTCAAATATCCATTCGCTTGTGGTATAGAAACGGACATCCGCATTTCACTTGGGACGATCCGAACAATCGGCAAGAAGTATTTTCAGGTCTAATATTTTCTATATCACTTTTAAACCGGATTTAGCAGTACCAAAATCCATTGAAAAAATCAAATATTCTGATAAATTACAATCTGATAATTTTTTTTTTATGATTTACAGACAACTTACAAAAGTTTTTTCATCAGAGATTTTGTTACGAAACCAAATGCCCCTTTTATTCCTGGGTTTGGACTTCCTTTAGCCAATTAACAGATGACAAAATTTTTGTAACTGTACTTTCTAATAACGAATCATTTTCATACATTCTACGCTATTGACTTTTAGCAATTGCCTTTCAAAAGAAGCAGAACTTCCATAAAAACATAATAAAACTAATATTTGCAAAGCACTATATGAAAAATATGCAGGTAAATTACAGTATTTGCAAAGCCATAATTTTGACAAAAGGAGGAGTAAAAGAGGTATTAAAAAAATAAGCCAACTTAAAAAATTCCATAGAAAAACAGTTTCCATAAGAAGAATTTTTTAACAAAATCAACTATTATTACCAGTTTTTGCTTCATTTGTTTTATTTTCTGCAATCAGTTATTATTACCTTTATAAGTTAGAACCACTCCATAAAGGATAATTGATTTAACTAACTATGAAGAAAAAACTATTTGTATCATTGATGTTGCTGCTAACATCATCTAGTATTTGGTGCCAGGATTTAAAGCTTAATGATCTTGAGTATTTCGAGACGCAAGGCGTTAATGTCCTTGTTTATAATAACCTTTTTACCGGAGGTTTTAACGATGAAAAGAATGCCGGTATAGAATTAATTCATCACGGAGTCCGAACTGCACAAGGTGGTGCTGTGAGACTTTCCAATACTCCTGAACAATGGGATCTTGTTCCGGAAATACCATCCCGAAAGGTTGACCGGGCATCTAAAAGTATCGAAACTACTTTAAGATATAAAGATTATGATTTTGATTCGAGAGTAGTCGTTACGGCTAAAGGTAAAGGAGTTGAAATATCTGTTTACCTGGATAAACCCATTCCAAAAGCTCTTGAAGGCAGTGCAGGATTTAATCTTGAGTTTTTACCTTCGCAATATTGGGGAAAGGCTTATTTGATGGATGGCCGATATAATCGATTTCCGCGCTATGTGGTAGGCAATACAGTTACCAAGCCTAACAGTGAAAAACCAAAGCAGTTTAAGGGATACAAAACTTCAGATGACAGAGGAACTGATAAATTTATTGATCCGCTTCCTCTCGAAACCGGTCGTACCTTTCTTCTTGCACCCGATGAACCTTCCCGCTTGATAAAAATTACCTCGCAGGATACCGATCTTATGCTTTATGATGGACGTATGCTCGCACAAAACGGCTGGTTCGTAGTTCGTAGTATACTTCCAACAGGAAAAACTGGCAAAGTTTTAACTTGGACGGTTGAACCAAATGCTATTAAGGACTGGACAAGGGAACCAAATATCGGATTCTCTCAGGTAGGCTACATCCCTTCGCAAGAAAAGGTATCAGTAATTGAATTAGACAAAAAAGACAAACCACTTGCAAAAGCCTCCTTGTATAAAATAGGTAACGACGGAAATGCTACAGAAGTATTTAACGGAAAGATTGTGCCATGGGGAAACTATTTTAAATATCACTATGTAAAATTCGATTTTTCTTCGGTTAAAGATCCTGGAATATATTACATCCAGTATGGCAACTTTAAAACAAATAATTTTTTAATACAAAATAATGTTTACGATAAGATTACCGATGCTACCAGCGATATTTGGATACCCATACATATGAATCATATGTATGTAAACGAGGCTTACAGGGTATGGCATGGAGAACCTTTTAAGGAAGGATACCGT
Source organism: Flavobacterium sp. (assembly GCF_039930565.1). Classification (GTDB taxonomy): domain Bacteria; phylum Bacteroidota; class Bacteroidia; order Flavobacteriales; family Flavobacteriaceae; genus Flavobacterium. The sequence continues at coordinate 5,642 of NZ_JBDTTP010000086.1, forward strand.
CAGGCTCCTCCCAATACAGACCATTTCGACCTTCATGGACAGGGACCAACAACCGATACTAAATTCAAACCCCTTGAACTGATACCAGGATTAAACGTAGGTGGTTTTTTTGATGCCGGAGATTTCGATATTGAAACTAATGCTAATATCAGCGTTGTTCAGAACTTTGTGCAAACATGGGAATATTTTAAACCCTTACGTGATCAGACTTTTGTTGACCAGAATCAGCGTTACGTAGATCTTCACCGACCTGACGGAAAACCTGATGTACTACAGTTTATCGAACATGGAACATTAAACCTGGTGGCTCAGGCAGAGATTATTGGTCATATGGCACAAACGCTTTCCAATTCTGTTCTGGACAATTATCACCACCTTGGTGACGCAGCTTCATTAACAGATGGACTGCCTTATAATCCAAATCTTGGTCCTTATGAAAAAGCAAGTGACGGTAAATCAAGCGGGGTTAAAGATGATATGTGGGCATTTACAAGCCGAAACCCTGGTCTTGATCTTAGTGCTGCGACAATGTTTGCGGCAGCAAGCAGAGCCTTGAAGGGTTATAACGACGATCTCTCTGCCAGAGCATTGCAACAATCAAAAAGACTCTTAAAAGAGTCAACTGAATTACTGGCGAGGCAGCCACAAGACACTCTTAGACGAGGCAGGTCCTTTAATGCTGCAACGAATCTGCAATTGTATATATCAACCGGTGAAGAGCAATACAAAAATAAATTTCAGGAACTGTTATGGCCAGCACTTGATCGTAACGTAAATTTCGGTCTTCTGACAGCTTTAGATGCTATCCCTCACATGGACGCAGCATACAAGGAAAAGCTAAGACCTTATGTTGTTAAGTTTAAAGAATATATAGATAAACTTGAGCAAGAAAACCCGTACGGCGTGCCAATCGGCCTTGGAAACTGGGCAGGCGGCGGAATAATGTTAAATTTTGGCACTACCGTATGTTTCGCCAGCAAGCATTTTCCTGAAGTTATTGATGCCAGACACGCTTACAAGACCTCCAACTATCTTTTTGGCTGTCATCCGTATCATAATTACTCCTTAGTGGCAACGGTGGGTGCTACCCGCCCTAAAGCAGTGTTTTATGGCAATAACAGAGCGGACTTTTCCTTTATTCCGGGAAATGTTGCTCCTGGTATATTATTCAGAAAACCCGACCATTTTGAAAATTTCGATGACTGGCCGTTTCTCTGGGGACAAAATGAAGGTACAATTGGGGGTAATACCAGCTATTTAATTTTTGGATCAGCTTTTAAGAATTTAATAAAATAAAATAAAACACCTGAACAGTTTTGAATCCGTTAAGTATTCAAAGCTGTTTAATTTAAGTGCAACTCTTTAAACTATATAAGTTAATTTAAAGAAATTGCATATTGAAAATTATAAATAGTGTAAGTGAAAATAAATTGTAAAACCCTGCTCTTAAAAGAGCAGGGTTTTACAATTTATAATTTTCTGATCATTTAATGTCGTTTCAGAATTACTTAAAGATAAAGCCAACTTAAGGCTGGTTGATTATGTGATTATCCAAAATAATACAGTACAAAATATTTATTTCAGCTCTCTGATTTTAATACTTCTAAAACTTACCTCATTACCATGATCCTGAATTAAAATGTGCCCTTCCGGTGCTTCACCAAAGTTTGGCCATACCTTGTATTTGCTGATAGCAACCAAATCACGAAAAGCCTGAGATCCGCGGTCATACTCTAATACCTTAATACCATTAAGATAGTGTTCTATATGATTATTAGGATAAGCAACAATACGTGCAGTATTCCAATTGCCTGGCTGCTTAAAGAATCGTGGTGATTTTTGTGATTTGATAAGATCGTATAAGGAAGCTAATGTCCTGTTTCCTTCCTTACCAAGTTTTGCATCCGGGTGAAGTGTATCATCCAGTAATTGATATTCAGGGCCAATAGCGGAGCCGCTATTCTTTTCCGTGAGTGTTACAAAATATTTTATACCGCTGTTGGCTCCTTTCGATAATTTAAAATCGAGCGACAAATCAAATGCACTGTATTGATTTTTGGTAACAATATCTCCTCCATTTGTTGATTCACCTCCAGAGGATGACAATACTTTCAGAATCCCATCCTTCACTTCCCATCCTTTTTCGGGAAAAGTATTTTTATGAGCACCATGCCAGCCTGTAGTGCTTTTGCCATCAAATAGCAATTTCCAACCGTTTTCCTTTTCATATGTGGTAAGCACATTAGGTAATAGATTTACAACATAAATCCCTTTTGGAAAAGGAAGGGGTTTACTATTTTTTGTTTGAATACGGATATTCTTCCAACATATTTTTATACCTGCATGCTCCGGTCTTCCAATCGAATGTATCTGCAAAGCTAAAAGTCCCTCATTCACGGTTAGGGAATCTACCAGATAAGAAACCGGCACTCCATCCAACCATGTTTTTACTGAATTTCCTATGCATTCAATACGCATTTTGTGAAAAACGTTTAAGGTAAAAAGTTGTTGCCCATTTGGATTATAAGATCCGGGATACAACCATTCTCTTCTTCCTTCATCGTAAATGCCTCCACTCCACTTGCGTGATGAAGGATCTAATTCATATTGGTAGCCATAGACACGTCCTTTTCCATCATTTGCTTTAGGATCAAAATTACTTTTGAACTGTACACCCGAATTGGTATTAGCATCTGATAACATAGTTTCCATCTCTAAAACAAAATCACCGGTAAATTTTTGATCATTTACTAAAAATGAATTGGGTGATTTGTCAATCGTTGTGCCAATAATCATTCCATTTTCTACGGTGTAAGGTGCGGATCCAGTAACTTGTTTCCAGCCTTTTAGGGTTTTTCCATCAAATAAGGATTGCCATTCCTTGTTTTGTGCAAAACCATTTGCTGCAATAAATAACAAAGCAATTATTGTGATTTTTTTCATAGTGTATTATGTTTTTCAATTTTATACAATATTAAATTCAGGTTTCCATTTTTCGATGGTATTATTATAAATTGCCTTATTCATAAGGTGTACACAACAAGCCGTTTTAGCACCAGTAATAACATTTGATACAGGTGTAGAATGGGTTGTGATAGTTTTATGAAATTCCTGCAAGGCATACCAGCTTCCATCTTTTGATTTTTCCTTGAGAATAGGAATTCCTCCATCTTTATTCCACTCAATTTTTGAAGCACCGCTGACACCATCAACTATTTCAAGCTCTTTTCTAGTTTGCTTTTCAGGAAAAAACAATCCATCATCCATCAACAATTCGATTGTCCCTTTTGTTCCTTTTAATTTAAAAAGATATCCATCTTTTTCATTTGCACAAGTAGCTCCAAAATTCCCAATCATTCCATCCTTGTTGTAACGCAGAATGGTCTGTATGTTATCAAAAGTTTCTCTCCCATCCTTATAATAGTCAATACCGCCTGTTCCCAGTATTTCATCGGGATGTGTATTGAAGGCCCAGTTAATAAAATCAACCTGATGTGATAATAATTCTGCAGGCAACCCACCGGAGTACTCTTTGTACATACGCCAGTTCACCTGCCTTTCCGTGTAGCCTTCAGGTACGGGTCTTCGCCAATTTGCATTACGGTCCCACCGGCAATCGATCTGTGTTACTTTACCCAGATAACCGTTATCAATCATTTGTTTTACTTTAAAGTAAAGCGGTGTGTAGCGATACTGGTGGCCTACCTGCAAAGTTTGGTTGGGATGCTGTTGGGACAATCTAACCAATGCTAGTGCCTGTTCTGCATTGTAGGTCATTGTTTTTTCGAGGTAGACATGTTTGCCTGCCTTGATAGCTGCTGCAGCAATTTCATAATGATTGTATAGCGGTGTAGCAATGATTACAGCATCAATTGTTTTGTCATCCAGCAACTTGCCATACTCTTTTTCGTAACGAATGTTATTTTTTTTACCTAATATCTTTGCCTTATCTAGACGAAAAGGCAACACATCACAAACCGCTTTCAATTCAAACTCTTCCGGCATGTCGTTTATTACACTACCGAGACCATTTCCCCTGTCTCCACAGCCAATTATTCCGATTGAAATTATTTTAGCTGTTTCACTAAAAGAGTAGGAATGCAACATTTGCTGATGCAATAACAAGCCAGCAGTAAATAATCCTGACTGACGGATAAAATTTCTACGTTTCATAAGTAAACAGAGTTGATAATTATATAAATTTTAAAAGCAGATTTACTTCACGGACAATTCCCAATGTTTTTATTTCTGTAGATAAAATCTGTAATATTATTAGCTAAAGCCAATAATTCTGGAATAGGGATTTTTAATTTGTTAAACAGCCAATTATACTTTATAATATTCCTCCCATCCTTTGCGGGGCGGAGGTCCCATTAGTAATTGATTCGCTTTTTTACTGCTTGTAATAATTTTCTTTGTTCTGTCAAAAACAATTTTCTCGCCAGTCCATTGTGCAAGAACACCCAGGCAAAATACCTGGCTTAAAGGTCCTGCAATAGCGAAAGGCGAACGTGTTTGTTCTTCACCCTTACACGCCTTTAGAAAATTAGCGAAGTGATTAGAAGGACTTAAAGGAACGTTAGGCAGACTGGAGAACATTTGTTTTGCCTTTTCATCAGGTATAATTGACAATGCACTACCATGTGAACCTCCTTTAAAAGTAAGTTCTTTGCTGTAAATGATTTTACCCGGATTAAGTTTTGCTGGTTCTATTGCGCCTGTACTTGGAGGTGGAATATTGGGATCAAGACCTTGTACACCATATCCTTCAGGTATTGGTGGAAAATTATCTACTCCATCATACCATTTTATTTCCACAGGAGGCATATCACCACGTTTTGGGAATTTGAATGAAAGAGTGGTCGACATGGGATAAAAGAAATTATTGTGACCCTCTAATTTTAAAGGATCAACTTCGTATGGAAGACCAAGATCTAAAAATTCATGGGCTGTATCAAGAATATGTGCTCCCCAATCGCCTAATGCGCCCATACCAAAATCATACCAGCAGCGCCATTGCCCATTGACGAATTCCTTGTTAAACTTATGTCCTTGTGTCTGCATTTGCCAAATATCCCAGTCGAGTGTTGATGGAATAGGTTCCGCCGGTGGGAAAGAAGTAATATTCGGATCCCATTTGTGCCATCGTCTTGGTGAATTCATATGTGCAGTAATAGCAGTTACATCTTTGATTATGCCTGCTTCCTTCCAGGCTTTAAACTGAAAATAGTTTTCTTCTGAGTGTCCCTGATTTCCCATTTGGGTTACCACTTTCGGGTATTTTACTGCGGCCTTCATCATCAATTCTACTTCGTTAAAAGTGCGTGCCATTGGCTTTTCTACATACACGTGTTTTCCCAAAGCCATTGCCATCATTGTTATGGGAAAATGAGAAAAGTCAGGTGTTCCAATAGAGACAGCCTCAAACTGATTACCCATTTTATCAAACATCTGTCTGAAATCCTTAAATCTTGGAACATTGGGAAACATTTTTAGTATCTCTAATGTATGGGGTGCCTCCATATCAACATCACACAGAGCCACAACATTTGCCAATCCAGTAGCGTATAAGGCTTTGATAATTTCTGCACCCCTGTTTCCTATACCAACACAAGCAAGATTGACTTTATCAACGCTTCCAAATGCCCGCCCAGTAGCCAATAATAAATCAGGTGTGGCAATAGCCACTGATGCAAGCAATGCATCCCTTAAAAATTTCCTTCTTGAATAATCATCATTAAACATATCCACAAATTATTAAATTAAAAAAAATATCCTGCTAAATATAGGAATTAATATTTTTAAAAAAATAAACTGTAAAATATTTCACAAAACAAATTGGTACGTTAAATTTCATATGTTACGAAATAATTTCTGCCAATTAATTTGAAGCCTGAAAAGAATATTGCAATCCAATTGGTCAATTACCTTTTTTTAATCTTAAAAACTATAGCAATCTTTCAAATAGTTTTGCCTGATTCCAGCATTTGATGTGCTTTTGACTTTAACTGGTAGAAATCGATTGTCTATTGGTACAAATTTGTCATCTATAAATTTAAAAATGGCTTGTTTTATAAAAATAAACAATACTTTTAAGTTTTAAAATTCAAAATGAAGAATACAAAATACCTCATACTCGGAATTACCTTTTTACTCAGTTTTTGTTTAGCCCTTTACGTGACGATGCAGGTTTTTCGGACCAATCCCTTTATGGCATCTACAACCAAAGAACAAAAAGGTTTACCTGAAAAAATTCAGGATGGCGATATCATTTTTCAGACTTCAGAGTCTCCCCAGTGTGAGGCCGTACGAATTGCAACCAATTCCAAGTTTTCGCATTGCGGAATCATCTATGAAATAAATGGAAATTTATTTGTTTTTGAAGCCGTTCAGCCTGTAAAACTAACTCCTTTGGATGATTGGATTATGCATGGAAGGGATAAAAATTATGTTGTAAAAAGAGTAAAGAATGCAGCCAAGATATTAACTCCAAATACGCTTCAGAAAATGAAAGACTACAGCCAGCAATTTGACGGTAAAGAGTACGACGCCTTTTTTGAATGGACCGACACCCGAATTTACTGCTCTGAATTAGTCTGGAAAATCTATAAAAACGGAGCGAATATTGAATTATCGAAACTCCAGCATTTGAAAGATTTCAATTTAACCGATGAAAGAGTGAAAAAGGTTTTAAAAGAAAGATACGGAAATGATATTCCTTTGGAAGAAAAAGTGGTTTCGCCTTCTAATTTAGTAGATTCTGATTTGTTGGTAACTGTAATTGATACTTATTAAACTTAAAATGAAGAATAATTTATTTTGTCAATTTCGACGAAGGAGGAATCTTCGTTAGAACATCCCACAATCTAAATCATATACGATGCGGAGTTTCTTTTGGAGATGCTTCCTTCGCCAGCATGACAAGTTTTGTGATTGATTAACGTTAATCAAATTTTTTTTACAAACAAACTAAACATAACTTTTAAAATTTAAGGATCAAGCAAATCCTTCAATACTGGATAAACCATTTTAAACTTCGCAAAAGCATCTTCATACACCTTTTTATGCTTAGCATTCGGAAAAAAAGTCATTCCCGTTTTGTTTTCGTTGGTTGTATCAATTCCTAAAGATTTCATCCCTACCAAGACTGCACCCCAGGCAGAACCCTCAATAGTCTGTGATGTTTCGACTTGCATCTGGAAAATATCAGCTGCCATTTGAAGCCAGAGTTCGCTTTTACCAAACCCACCGCTGGCCATAACTTTGATTTGTTTTCTTTTTTCAGGATCGGGAAGCAGAATTTCAGTGATCTGAAATAATCCAAACAAAATTCCTTCCAAAGTTGCCCTTGTCAAATGTGCCTGAGTATGTGTAATCTGCATGCCCAAAAGTGATCCTTTTGCAGAAGCATCCCAAATTGGTGCTCTTTCTCCCAATAAATAAGGTACAAAAAGCAAACCATCTGAACCCGCAGGTATTTTTTCTGCTTGTTCAAAAAGGACTTCAAAAGACTGATCTGTTTTTAACAGAGTTTCGCGAAGCCATTGCAAAATAATAGCGCCATTGTTAACTGCTCCCAAAGTAAGGTATTGATTCTCCATCAAATGGTAACATTGCGTTCGCATCTGTTCATCCAAATAAGGTTTGTCAATTGGTAATCGTAACGCCCCGCTTGTACCAATAGTTAAGGCAATACAATCTTTATTCATCGCTCCGGTACCAAGATTGGCCAAAGCACCGTCTCCGCCTCCAATCACATACAGAAAATCATCTGAAATACCTTTGCATTGATGTGTGACTTCACAGACTTTTGATAATTGTTGGGGTTTTATGTTTAAAAATCCCAGCACTTCATCATCCCACTGCAAAGTATGGATATTCAATAATCCGGTGCCCGAAGCCATTGAAGTATCGGTATAATATTCTCCTGTCAGATAATGCCAGACATACTCTTTAATACTTATGAATTTATAGGTTTTCAAAAAAACTTCCGAATCAAATTCCTTAAACCACGCTATTTTGGTCATGGGAGAAAAAGGGTGAATCGGAATTCCGGTTTTCTGGTAAAAATGTTTTCCTTTTTCGGAGTTTTTAAGTTCTTCTGCAATTCCACTGGCTCTGTTGTCTGCCCATAAAAGGGCGTCAGTTAGTGGTTTTCCTGTTTCATCAATTGCGATAATACTCTGCATCGCCGAACTAAAACTGATAAATTCAGGCTGAATACCTTTTGTAATTTCTTTGATACATTTTAAAACCGTTTCTAAAATTTCCTGTGGGTTCTGAACACTCCAATTCGGTTTTGGATGATACATCGGATAAGAATTTGAAACCTGTCTGACTACATTTCCGTGTACATCAAAACAAATTGCTTTTGTCGCCGTTGTGCCAATGTCAATTCCTATATAAAGTGATTCCATTTCTTTTATTTGATCCATAAATTTAGTACCAATACCCCTATTAACCCCATCACACCGATAATGGTTTCCATCACTGTCCAGGTTTTAAAAGTATCCGAAACGCTGATGCCAAAATATTCCTTGAACATCCAGAATCCTGTATCGTTAACATGTGAACACATTAAACTTCCTGCGCCAATGGAAAGTACCATTAATTCCGGACTTACACCTGAAGCCACTACCAATGGCTGTACAATTCCTGCGGCTGTTAATCCTGCAACTGTTGCAGATCCTAACGCAATCCGAATTATAGTCGCAATCAGCCAGCCCAAAACCAACGGAGAAAGTGACGATTTTTCGAAAAAAACACTTAAATCTGATCCCATCCCGCTGTCTATCAGAACCTGTTTGAAAGCACCTCCTGCACCAATAATCAGGATAATCATCGTGGCAGCACTCATGGCACTACCCGATTTATCCATAATATCCTGCATTTTTCTTCCGCGAAAAATACCTAATGAAAATACCGCAAAAAGCACCGCAATGAGCATCGAAGTGGTTGGGTTTCCGATGAAAAGCAAAACAGAACGCAAGGAACTTTCTTCCGGCAAAACCAATTCACTAAAAGTAGCCATTCCCATTAAAAAAACAGGAACCAACGCGGTCAGGATGCTGATTCCGAAAGAAGGCATTTGTGCTTCTGTAAACATTCTGCTTTCGAATAATCCTTTTGGAGGAAAAGCGCTGATCTTTTTTATAAATTCAGGAAACACAATTCCGGCAGCAAAAAGCGCAGGTAAAGCAACTAAAATTCCGTATAGAAGTGTTTTTCCGATATTAGCTTTAAAAATAACAGCAATCGCTGTTGGACCCGGATGTGGGGGTAAAAATCCGTGAGTAATGGAAAGTGCCGATGCCATTGCAATTCCGAGATAAATAATAGGCTGTCTGGTGCTTTTGGCAACTGCAAAAACCATCGGAATCAAAATGATAAATCCGGCATTGTAGAACATAGAAATTCCCACCGAAAAACCGGTAATAACCATTGCCCATTTGATGTGCCTGAAGCCAAAAGAGCGAATCATAACCGAACTTATTATTTGTGCAGCACCACTATCTGAAAGCAGGTTTCCCAAAATAACCCCAAATGCAATAATCAAAATCAAAGAGCCTAATGTGCTTCCAACTCCCTGCTGGATGGAATTGATTAAATCCTGAAAAGGCATTTCCTTTGCAATTCCAACAAAAAAGGCCGCAATAATCAAGGCAATAAAAGCATTAAGTTTCGCGCCGGAAATAAGAATTAATAATAAAAAAATACTGGCAATCAGGATCAGTAATGACATGGTTTTGAAAATGATTAATTATTAATGATATTGGTTAGGTGTAGTTTTTAAACACATAGAATCATAGATTCTGTAAGCTCATTAATAGACGCGTTTCACTTATTTAAAAATACATAGCTATGTGTTGAGAAATGAGTTTCTCTTTTATATTCTTTACAGAACAAAGAAAAGCCTATGTATCTATTTATTAAAGAAATAAGTACTCCAAATTATTATTCATTTTTTTCTACAGCGTGACCTCCAAACTCATTTCGAAGTGCCGCTACCACTTTTCCTGAAAAAGTATCCGACATTTGAGAACGGTAGCGCATCATGATTGAAAGAGCAATTACAGGAGTTGGAACACCTAAATCCAAAGCGGTTTCGAGTGTCCATTTTCCTTCACCTGAAGAATGCATGATGCCTTTGATTCCGTCGAGTCTGGCATCTTTAGAAAACGCATTTTCAGTCAGTTCCATCAGCCAGCTACGTACTACTGAACCGTGGTTAAACAATTTGGCTGTTTTTTGAAAATCAATATCATATTCGGAATGTTCAAAAACCTCAAATCCTTCTGCAATAGACTGCATCATACCGTATTCGATACCGTTGTGAACCATTTTGGTAAAATGCCCGCTTCCTGCAGCTCCGGTATATAGAAATCCGTTTTCTACGGAAATATCCTTAAAAACACCCGATACATAATCGAATACATCAGCATCTCCGCCAATCATCGTACACGCGCCATCTAGTGCTCCTGATGTTCCGCCGGAAGTTCCGCAGTCCAGAAAATCAATTCCATGCTCTTTTAATTGGGCATAACGTCGTTTCGAATCGTTGTAATTGGAGTTTCCACCATCAACAATAATATCATTTTTGGATAAATAGGGTAATAATGAAGTAATAACACCATCTACAATTTCACCCGCAGGAACCATCAGCCAAATGACTCTTCGGCTGGTTAGTTTTTGGCAAAGTTCTTCAACAGTATAAGCAGTTTCAATCCCTTCCTGACCAATTTTTGAAACAAAATCGCTATTGACATCCTGTGCCACCACCTGATAATTATTGCGTTTTAAATTTAAGGCGAGATTAAATCCCATTTTTCCCAATCCTATTATTCCTACTTGCATGATGTGTTTTTTTGTATTGTTTCGTAAAAATATTACTTTCAATCAATTATGGGTTACTATTTGAGTTTTTAATTTTTGGGTTTTAGTGGGAATATGTTAAATAATGTGGTTTAGAAATGTATAGTATAAAGACAAAGTATATTATTTCCACTACAGATAGTAAAAACAACCAATTTGATTAATGAAGAAAATCATACAAATAAAGAAATCATTTAAGTAGTGATAAAAAAAAGGGTATTTTAGCTAAGACATAAAAAATGCTATCTAACTTATTAAAATTACTCATACCATTTTGTGGGAAGAGTAAAAAACAAACGAGCTACAATTTTATAATTATACTGAATTTATTATCACATGAATATTATAATTAAAAAAATGCAGAACACTTAGATAACAGTTTTGAAATTAGTGTTATTTATACTCCGAACTAGAAAAGCATATAAAAAAATAATAGAATAAGATTATATGGAGAACCCGTTGGGTGAAATTATTTAAGAGAATAAAAAAAGATTAGATATTGGTCAAG
>NZ_JBDTTP010000087.1:0-16057 GCF_039930565.1 Flavobacterium sp.
AATCTACACGAACAAAAGTTACATCTTTATTATCACCTTCAATTTTTTGAATCAAATGCGAGATGATAGGAGAATCTAAAAGTAATACTTGGTATCCTTTTTCTTTTGCTGTCTGAATATAAGAATGTTGTGCATCTTTATTTCCCGCATATAAAACAACCAATTTTCCGTCTTTATCAGTTTGGTTGTCTTTTAATTTCTCTTTTAATTCTTCTAAAGTAAAATAAGTATCATCTACCGTAGGATATAAAACAAACGCTCCTGCTTTTTCGTAGAATTTATCTTCAGAAAGCATTCCGTACTCCAAAACGATTTTAATGTCGTTCCATTTAGCTTCAAAATCAGCACGATTTTCAGTGAATAATGCTTTTAGTTTATCAGCAACTTTACGGGTAATATAGTTAGAGATTTTCTTCACTGCACCATCTGCCTGTAAACCGGAACGTGAAACGTTCAACGGAATGTCCGGCGAATCGATAACTCCTTTTAGCATCGTTAAAAATTCAGGTACAATTCCTTCTACGTTATCCGTAACATAAACCTGGTTTTGATACAATTGAATTTTATCTTTCTGGATTTGCATATCAGATCCCAATTTTGGGAAATACAAAATTCCGGTTAAGTTAAAAGGATAATCTACATTTAAATGAATGTGGAATAACGGATCTTCGAACTGCATTGGATACAATTCTCTGTAGAAGTTTTTGTAATCTTCATCAGATAATTCTGTTGGTTGTTTAGTCCAGGCCGGGTTTGGATTATTGATGATATTGTCAACTTCAACTTCTGTAAAAATCTTGTCTACATCTTCCGGAGCAACTTCTTCACCTTTCTTTTGCTCTACTTTTTCTGTCTTTGTTCCAAATTTAATCGGAATAGGCATAAACTTGTTATACTTGTTTAGCAACCCGCTGATTTTTGAATCTTCTAAAAAGTCAAGAGAATCTTCAGCAACATGAAGAATTATTTCTGTACCACGTGAAGTTTTGTCAGCCGGCTCTAAAGTAAATTCAGGACTTCCGTCACATGTCCAGTGAGCAGCTGGTTCGTCTTTATATGATTTAGTGATGATTTCAACTTTCTCTGCTACCATAAAAGCAGAATAGAAACCAAGACCAAAATGCCCGATAATACCAGAATCTTTAGCCGAATCCTTGTATTTGTCAAGGAATTCCTCAGCGCCCGAAAAAGCAACCTGATTGATGTATTTTTCTACTTCATCAGCAGTCATTCCAAGACCCTGATCAATAATGTGGATTTTTTTCCCTTCTTTGTCAACTTTGATTTCGATAATCGGATTTCCGTATTCTACTTTCGCTTCGCCAATACTAATAAGGTGTTTTAATTTTAAAGTAGCATCAGTACCGTTTGAAACCAACTCACGCAAGAAAATTTCGTGATCGCTGTATAAGAATTTTTTGATTAAAGGGAAGATGTTTTCTACCGAAACATTAATTTTACCTGTTGTCATATTTTAAAAATTTAATTTAAAGTTATGTCTTTCAGGTATTCAAATAGAGTACCATTTTTATAGAAGTGACAAATTGTCTTAAATGTTAATTTTGAAAGAAAAAATGTCAATTATAAAACAAAAACTATTATTTCGATTGTACCTTTGTAAGAGTATTAATTCTAAAATTAATTGATAGAACAATGAAAAAAATTATTTTTTTATGCATGATAGCCACTTTGGTTTTTGCATGTAAGTCTGCATCTTCAAGCGCAGCAACAACCGACACGACAATTTCTACAAAATTGGACAGACCAACTCAGGTAGCCATTAAAGGAAACTGGATTATTACAAGTGTAACGTATGCCGGATCGGATTTTATTAAAGTAAATTCTTTTGATATTGCTGACTCAAAATGTTTTATTGGAAGTAATTGGAATTTTATTTCAAATAACAATAAAGGAACGATGACTTTAAATTCTGCAAGCTGTCCTGCTTTTAGTTCACCAATTGTTTGGAGTATCAATAAACAGGGACTTTTTGTTCTTAAAATTGTTGAAGCAGGAACAAAATCTAAAAATGTTAAAGAAGGTTATTTACTAAAAGTTGCAGGATTAACCGAGAGTTCTTTCCAATTAATAGATAATATTTCTGTTGGAGGAAAAACTGTAGACGTAATATACCAATTTCAAAGAGCTAATTAATATTAAAAAAATATAAAAATGAAAAAGATAACAGTTTTAGGATTAAGCAGCTTACTTGTATTAGTTAGTTTTTTTACAAGTTGTGATTCAGTAAAAAATGCAAATAACACCCAAAAAGGCGCCGGAATTGGTGCAGTTGCCGGTGGTGTTATTGGAGGAATTTTAGGAAATAATTTAGGTAAAGGCGGAAATACTGCTTTAGGAGCTGCAATTGGTGCTGCCGTTGGTGGTGGAACTGGTGCTCTTATCGGAAATAAAATGGACAAGCAGGCACGTGAAATTGATCAGGCGTTGCCAGGTGCTGAAGTAGAAAGAGTAGGAGAAGGAATCAAATTGACTTTGAATGAAAATGCGGTTCGTTTTGATACTAACAAATCAACTTTGACTTCTCAGGCTAAAGCGAACCTTGATAAAATTGTTCCTGTATTTAATGAATATGCAGATACGGATATCAATATTTACGGTTATACAGACAGTACAGGAAAAGCAGAATATAACTTAAACCTTTCTGAGCAAAGAGCTGCTGCGGTAAAAAATTATCTAGTTTCTAAAGGTTTAAAATCTTCAAGATTTAAAACTACAGGATTAGGAATTGCTGACCCAATTGCTTCCAATGATACTGCTGAAGGAAGAACTCAAAACCGTCGTGTAGAATTTGCTATTACGGCAAATGACAAAATGGTTAATGATGCTAAAGCTGAAGCTGCAAAATAATTCCAAATAAATAAATTAAGAAAGCTGCTTCATTACGAAGCAGCTTTTTTTTTTGACTTTATTGATCTCAGATTGGTTTAGTTTAAATGTTTTTTTAAGTTCTTAGGTAATAGTATTGTTGCAAATATCTTTTTTTGCATTATCATTCTCTTAGTTACATATTTTACAATTTAGAAATTAATCTTTTGCAATGTAAATCGATTATTACTAATAGTAATTCCCATCGTCTATCTCTTTAAATAGTATCCATTTTCCATTTTCTTTTTTCATTATAACAATAGAATTAGGTTCAATAAATTGCTTTTTAGTGCTAGTTTCAGATTTTGCAAATATTACATATTCTGTGTTTTTATAAAAAATTGGTTCAGAAAATGAAAACACAGAAAGTTCACGCTTTTTCTCAGTCATATAATGATTATAAACAGATGGTTTTGGGAAAACATTTTCTTTTATAAATTTGATTTTAACATCTTTAAAGTCACTTTGATTCCATAATTTATATTTTAGCCAAATATCATCTGTGCTTTTATTGCGATATTTTTGATTCATTATATTCCAATATTCTTCCTTGTACAATGGAGGTTTTATACCAACGCCACTCTCAATTGTATTATTATTTATTGCTGCACTAGAACTCTTTTTTAGAAAATCTATTGCATAATTATTATTTAACTTATTTTCAATGACTATAATTGTATCATTGTTTTTAAGTTTAAAATTTAGATAGACATTGACAGGTGATAGGTTTAGGCTTCCTTTAACTGAAGTACAGCTGTAAATTGATAATATCACTGTAATTACATAAATAAAATATTTTTTCATGATAAGAAAATTATTTAATGGAACATGGTTTCCCTATAGGGGTTTGTCCGTTTATAGTAGAATTAACACTCTCACCGTTATATCTTCCAATAATTCTATTATAGTCTAAACTACCTTCCGGAAATTTTTGTTTAAATATTGGTGCTTCCTGTAAACCTCCCCAAGCTAAATCTGTATAGACTTGATTAGGAACTTGTCCATTGGGGACAGATAATCCGGTTTGAAATTCTTGCAATGCTGCTCCAATTGCGTTTACATAAGTATTGGCCATCTCGTCATGATGGGCAGAATCTTTAGAACCAGGATATTTTTTATCAACAAATTTTTGAAACAACGTTGGAAAATCGTCAAAAATTGCCGGGTTATTTTTAGCTGTATAATCGTCAACTAAGCTAAAAAAGTAACAGTGTATCATTTCATGTAATAAATTTGAAGCTCTAAATAATTGTGTTGCACTAATGTAATTTGAACTTATCTTAATGTTATAATTATTTACAAGATTGGTCGGAGAAGCTGATGCAGGTCTAGAAATTAACAAGCTTGATTCTATTGTAACAGTAAATATTTTACTAGATTCTAATTTATTTAATACAGCTGCAATATCAACATTTTTTATCTTTTTTAATTGCTCTAAAACATTCTTAGGACAAGAATCTAGCTTCGTACCATCAATTTGCTTTTATATTGCTATTGCAATTTGCGCAGCTGTTGGAGCTGTAACACCAGAACCTCCGTCTCCCACATCCCAGGAATAAGAAGCATCGCCGCCGCCAATTGCACCATCGTAAATGTCATTACCAAAAATGCTTGAGCTTCCAAACATATCCAAAGCATGTACCGTTTTGCCTTGTATGACAACTTCATTCAGTCGAATTGGTCTTCGACCAGTTGATTTGGATGTTTTACTATTCCCAGTAATGGTTTTTATTGTATTATTTTCAAAAAACCGACTTACAATAATTCCACCTTTCGCTCTGAATCCATTAATGAAAACACCATCTAAGGAGTACACAAATAGCTCTCCGGAAAAACTTCCCTTAACAGAATTCTCATCAGGATACATACTAAAAACGACACTTTTAATTTCGTTATTAATTTTCAGTAACAAAATCCTGTTATTTTCCAGATCGTTATTTGTTGTAAAAGGGATTACAGTTAATAATTGATCACTTCCATTTATTTTTTCCTGTGTAATTTTATCGAAATCAAGATCAGGATTCTCTAATGCGTTGTTGGTCGATTTAGCAGAATTACTTTTTGAATGTATCAGAAAATTTTTTGCTTCATCAATAGTGACTGTCTCAATATTATTTTGCAACTGCTCTGATGAATTTTCTTCATTTTGGCAATTAAACATGATTAATGCAATACAAAACAACAGTAATACTGTTACAATATTTTTAAGTTTCCTATTCATACTACTATTGGTTTATTAGTTTGAAACAAATGTAATACAAAAAGAAAGAAAATGGCTATAGTGATTTAAGAAATCAAGGATTTATTCAAGGCTTATTAAAATAAATGAAAGGTTTTCAATAAACATATTATATTTAAATAAATTAATTTTATGACGTTATTATAAATACAGTTAAATTAAGTCACACACACAAATATTAGACAATTAAGCTACAATTGCCAATGCATTTAGAAAATTTCACTAAGATATTATACGTAATGAAGCAGCTTTTTTTTTGACTTTAGAAATTAAAGATTGTAAATTTGAACTTTCAAAAAGAACTTATGCTTGACATTCAAAATATTTCCTTTTCATATACTGAAAACCCTGTTATTAAAAATTTAAGTTTTACAATTGGCAACGGTCAGAATGTTGCTGTCATTGGGGAAAGCGGGTGTGGAAAAAGCACCTTGTTGAAATTGATTTACGGTTTGTATGACTTAAATGAAGGTAAGATTTTCTATGATGAAACTCCTGTTTTAGGACCTAAATACAATTTGATCCCCGGAATGCCGTATATGAAATACCTGGCACAGGACTTTGATTTGTCGCCTTATGAAACCGTGTCCGAAAATGTGGGTAAATTTCTTTCCAACGGTTTTGCGAACATGAAAAAACTTCGTATTCAGGAATTATTGGAAATGGTTGAAATGGAAAATTTTGCAAACACCAAAACTAAATTTTTAAGCGGAGGCCAGCAGCAGCGTATTGCACTTGTTCGCGTTCTCGCACTTGAACCAAAAGTCATTTTACTGGATGAACCTTTCAGCCAGATTGATGCTTTTCGTAAAAATGCCTTACGTCGAAACTTATTCCGTTATCTGAAACAGAAACAGATTACCTGTATCCTGGCCACTCACGACAGCACTGACGCATTATCTTTTGCGGATGAAGCTATCGTAATGCGAAATGGCGAAATTATCATAAAAGACAACCCTGCTGTAATTTATAATAATCCGCCTTCTAAATATGTTGCATCACTTTTTGGTGAAGTAAACGAAATTCCCACTTATTTATTAAAATTGACGGATGATCAAAACGAAAAATCATTAGTATATCCCCATCAGTTAATTATGGTCGAACATTCTGATTTTGAAGTAAAAATCAGAAGAACCTACTTCAGGGGAAATCATTATTTAATTGAGTCTGTTTGCAAAAGACAATTGATATTTTTTGAAAGTGAATTCGATCTGCCTTTGGAAATTTCAGTTTTTATAGGACTTAATTCTTAATGAAATAATACATCTCGAATTTCTTCCGTTTTGTCAAAAACACTTTTGGCAAAAGGACAAAGCGGAATAATTTTTAAACCGTTGTTTCTGGCATAATCTATAGCAGTCATAACTAATTTTTTTCCAACGCCTTTGCCATTAAATTCTTCATTAACTTCTGTATGGTCTATGATGAATTTGGCATCTCCAGCCCAGGTATAGGTCATTTTTCCGGCTTTTTTTCCGTCTTCCACTGCTTCAAAATGGCCTCTTTTTATGTCGTTGATTTGTTTGATTTCCATAATGATTAAATTAAAGTTGTTTGTATTTTGTTGGTATGAGTCAATATTTTATGAATTGGGCATTTATCAGCAATAATGTGCAATTTTTGCCTTTGAGTTTCATCAATTTCGCCTGTTACTTCTATTTTTCGGATAAAAGAAGAAACGTTTTGTTCAACATCTCTTTCAAAGTCTACTTTGATGTTGATTTCAGAAACGTCCCATCCTTTGCGGTTAATGTACATTCTTAATGTGATTAATGTACAGGAGGCTAGGGAGGAAGCCAAAAGTTCAGCAGGACTGAATCCTAAGTTTTTGCCTCCCATTTCCTGAGGTTCGTCTGCTATAATAATATTATCACTTGCAGACCTTATTTCCGTTCGATACAAACGAGTATCAATTTTTGCTGAGATAGTTTCCATAATTATTTTATTTGAGGTGTTGGTAAAGGCACAAATTCGGTTTCGCCTGGAACTTTTGGGAACGTCTGTTCTGTCCAGTCTTTTTTGGCTTTTTCAATCAGGTTTTTATCCGAAGAGACAAAATTCCAAAAGATAAAATGCTCTTCAGGAAATGGTGTTCCTCCAAAAATATAAACAGTTGTATTTTCTGCTAGTTCAAACTCGCATAAAGTACTGTCATTGGTAATAAGAATCTGTTTTGGATCGTAAACATGTTCTCCGCTTTTGATGCTTCCTTCTAAAATATACAATCCGCTTTCACCAAATAAATCCTTTCCAATATTTATTTTTTGTGCCGACGTACTTTTGATTTCAATAAAATATAACGGACTATAAACAGGAACCGGCGATTTCTTCCCGAAAGCTTCTCCGGCAATTAATTTATAAGAGACACCATTTTCTTCCCAAGCCGGAATAGCATCTGCTTCAACATGCGTAAAATTGGGTTCCATCTCCTCCAGTTCTTTTGGCAATGCCACCCAAATCTGTAATCCATGAAGCATTTTATCTGAATGTCTTAAATATTCGGGAGTCCTTTCAGAGTGTACAATTCCTTTTCCGGAGGTCATCCAGTTTACGGCACCCGGTTTTATTTTTAATTCGGTTCCTAAACTGTCACGGTGCATGATGCTTCCTTCAAACAAAAAAGTAAGCGTAGAAAGTCCGATATGTGGATGCGGAGGAACATCCATATTTTGGTATTGATTTAAATGTGCCGGTCCCATATGATCGATAAAAACAAATGGACCAACAGCTCTTTTTTCGCGGAAAGGCAATAATCGCCCTACCATAAAATTGCCAATATTGGCAGCGCGTTCTTCGATAATTAATCTGATATTTGACATGATTAATTTGATTTGAAACAAAATTACAGCTGTAACAGAAATCTGTAGCTTAATTTAGATTAAGAAAATTTGTTTTAGTACTATTTATAAAAGTAAGAAAAACTATTGGGTATGTTTCTACGCGTGAGAATAAATCATTCAATAAGTTCAAATTCCAAAGCTTCACTTTCAGTTCCATTAATGATAATCGACAGCTGATGAATTCCAATATGAAAAACACGGGTGGTGATGGTTTTAAAAGACTGATTTCTTTCCACTTTGATTAATTGATCGGGCTGATAGGTTTTCTCACTGATTTTAAATACTTTTTTCGCCAAATGACCTTTCGACTTTTTGTAATGAACAGCATATTCCAGTCGAATCGTTTTGGCTTCGGCATTTTTATTATTTAAGTGGAATTGAAACTGCAGATATTCTCCAATTTTTACAACAGGTGTTTTGATTTCAAAATGGGATAGTTCAATATTGGTACTTTCCAGGCCATAATGACTCAGGATTTCAGGATGACCTTGTTTCAATAATGTACGACAGCCATGTTTGATAATTGCGTCTGTTTCTTTGGAATTTCCTTTCCATTTTGAAGCAATTTCAAGTACCAATTGTGGATTATCTTTTGCAATGTCATTCAAATTATTGGCAACACTTCGACGTACATATTCAGATGGATCATTCTTTAAATTTTCTAAAATCGGAAGGATGGAAGCCGGATCTTTTTTCAAAAACGGTATCGCCATTGCCCATGGTAATCTTGGCCGGCTTCCTTCGCTGGCTAATCGGCGTACATGATGATTTTCATGCAATGACCATTTTACCATTTCTTCAATCATTTTTTCCTTGTATTTTAAAATAAAAGGACGAACAGCAAACTCGCAACTTATGAACTGCGTTATGGAAACAAATGCTTTCGCCGAAGTTTTAAAATCGTCCAGACCATACATTTCAATATAATCAGCAAAAAAGATAAAGGCAAGGTTTCCTTCAGTAAATTTGTTTTTCTTTAGATTTTTGATGATTTTATCAATTAAGGAAACGGCTTCGGTAAAATTTTCAGGCATGGATTGGTGTAACACTGCCGTTGTATGTTTCATCCTTTCTTTCCATTCTTTTTGGAGAAAGTCGCCTTTGTAAATGGTGTTAATAAATTTTTGTTTATCGAAATCAGGATGCACTTCGGCAACAGCCTGACCAAAATTTTCGTAAAAAGAAAGCGAATAAATATCTTTAATTAATCCCATGATTTTGTCTGAATAAAGCTCAAAGGTATTTAATGTTCTTTAATTTTTTTTAAATTAATATGGGGAAGTTTCTGTTGCTATTTTCATTTTTCATATTACGTAAACTTTCAAATCCATAAAATATATCCTATTTTAGCATCTTATAAATTTAAGAAAATGATTAGCGAAGTACAATTTCAAACCGAATTACAATTATTGATAAGCCAGGCAATTCGGGAAGATGTAGGCACGGGCGATTATAGTTCATTAGCTTGTATTCCTGAATCAGCAAAAGGACAGGCAAAGTTATTAGTGAAAGACCAGGGAATTATTGCCGGTGTTGCATTGGCAAAAATGATTTTTAAACATGTAGATTCAGATCTAAAAGTCAAAACCTTTATTGAAGATGGTGCGTCTGTACAATATGGCGATATTGTTTTTGAAGTTTCAGGAAGTTCGCAATCGATCTTAAAGGCTGAAAGAGTAGTCTTAAATACCATGCAGCGCATGTCTGCCATTGCAACAAAAACAAATCAATATGTAAGGATTTTAGAAGGTACAGCAACAAAAATATTAGATACCCGTAAAACGACACCTAATTTTAGGGTTGCTGAAAAATGGGCAGTAAAAATTGGAGGTGGCGAAAACCACCGTTTTGCATTATATGATATGGTAATGCTAAAAGATAATCATATTGATTTTGCGGGCGGAATTACAAAGGCAATAGCAAAAACAAAAGAATATTTACAAGTAAACAATCTTGATTTAAAAATAATTGTTGAAGCTAGGGATCTGGATGAAATTCGTGAAATTTTACTAAGCGATGGAGTTCACAGGATTTTAATCGATAACTTTAATTATGAGGATACTAAAACGGCTGTAGGTTTAATAGGTTCAAAATGCCAGACAGAATCCTCAGGAAATATCAATGAAAAAACCATCCGCGAATATGCTCTTTGTGGTGTAAATTATATTTCATCAGGGGCTTTGACACATTCTGTTTACAACATGGATTTGAGCCTGAAGGCTTTTTAAATTAAGCTCTAAATAGGGGTTCGAGATCAAAAAATCGGAACTCTAAAATAAAATCATAAAGTATGTCTCAGGAAATAGAAGATCGGATTGAAAAAATTCCGCTGTTACGTTCTGTAGTTAGGTTATTGAAAAAGATAAAATTACCATGGCTTGAAGGTTTTTCGTTATACGATCTATTGGAAATGTATACTCTTGGAATACTTGAAGGAGCTTTTTCGTATCACGCAAGTGCTGTTTCATTCAGTTTCTTTATGGCATTGTTTCCTTTTGCCTTGTTTATTTTAAACTTAATACCATACATTCCGATTGAAGGATTTCAGACGGATTTTCTTCAATTTGTACAACAGGGAGTTCCTCCTAATACATATGATGCCATCAATAAAATTATCACTGATATTTTACTTAATAGTCATTCCGGATTGCTGTCCACAGGTTTTTTACTTTCTATTTTTTTGATGGCCAATGGTATTAACGGAATCCTGAGCGGTTTTGAATCCTCTAAACACGTTTTTGATAAACGTGGTTTCTTTAGTCAGTATTTGGCAGCAATAGCAATCTCACTTGTTATGACAATTATTTTGTTTATAACCGTGGCAACTATTGTCTTTTTCGAGGTTATAATCCAGAAAACAATCATTCAGGATGTGCTAAGTGACAGGATTCCACTTATCATTTTAGGCCGTTATCTGTTTGTTCTTCTGATGATATTGATAACCTCTTCAATATTATTGCGTTATGGTACAAAACAATACAATAAAGTGCCTTTTATAAGCATTGGTTCTGTTTTTACAACTATCTTAATTGTTATATCTTCGTTCTTTTTTGGTATTTGGGTTATAAAATTTTCAAAATACAACGAACTTTATGGTTCTATTGGGACATTATTAATTCTAATGTTTTATATTTGGATTAACTGTATGATACTGCTTTTGGGATTTGAACTGAATGCCTCTATCAGAAAATTAAAGCAAAAAAACAAATAGAATATTATGAAAAATTGGATGTTAACGATTGGCTTATTTTTTCTAGCATTAGGCACAATTCAAGGCCAATCGGTTATTGGAAAATGGAAAACAATTGATGACGAAACAGGTGAAGCAAAATCAGTTGTTGAGATTTATGAAAAATCAGGAAAGATATATGGCAAAGTGGTAGAAATATTTAGTGCCAAACACCAAAAGGACGTCTGTAGTAAATGTGACGGTAGTGAAAAAAACAAACCAATTTTGGGAATGATCATCATTAACGGTCTTAAAAAAGAGGATTCTGAATACAATGGCGGAACAATTTTAGATCCTACCAACGGAAAAAAGTATAAATGTTACATTACGCTTGATTCTCCTGATAAACTGAAGCTTCGGGGGTATGTCGGTTTTTCCATGATGGGAAGAACACAATATTGGGCAAGAGTGAAAAAGTAAAAATCATATGCAAAGACTAGTATCAATAATTATATTTTTATTTCTGGTACCCAATATTTTTGGACAATATAAAAACCCATTACAAATAAGTCATCTTACAGGTGACTTTTATGTTTATAGGACTTTTCATGATTATCAGGGAAAACTTATTTCTGCAAATGCGCTTTATCTGGTTACGGATAAAGGTGTTGTGTTATTTGATGCTCCATGGGATAAAACTCAATTTCAACCTTTATTAGACAGCATAAAACTAAAACATAATAAGAAAGTGATTATGTGTTTTGCAACGCATTCTCATGATGACAGAGCTGGAGGTCTGGCTTTTTATAAGCAGAAAGGAATAAAAACCTATACTATAAAGTTAACCGATCAGATTCTTCAAAAAGAAAATAAACAAAGAGCTGAATTTGTGATTCCAAATGATACTACATTTACTGTTGGGCAGCATACTTTCAAGGTTTATTATCCCGGTAAAGGCCACGCACCGGATAACATTGTAATTTGGTTTGATAAAGAAAAAGTGTTGTACGGAGGCTGTTTTATTAAAAGTGCAGAAGCAACAGATTTAGGTTATTTAGGAGATGGAGATGTAAAGGAATGGAAAAAATCTATTGAAAAACTACAGCAGAAATTTAAAAAGCCAATTTATATTATTCCGGGCCATGACGATTGGAGCAGTAAAGAATCATTAAATCATACTTTAAAATTGGTTGATGAATATTTAAATAAATCTTCGGGTAAAAATTAATTCCCCAAATCCTATAAAATAATTACATGTTTTTTATCGAAGTTATTTTACCGCTTTCCTTGGCTAAAACGTTCACATATCGTGTTTCAGAGGCAGAATTTCATTTCATTAAAAAAGGGATGCGGGTATCTGTGCCTTTTGGCAAAAGTAAAATATATACCGCTTTAGTTCTGGAAACACATGAAAATGAACCGGCTTTATATGAAGCCAAAGAAATTCATCAGATTCTGGATGAAAAAGCCATTGCGACCGAAATTCAGCTTAAACACTGGCTTTGGATTGCCGACTATTATATGTGCGGGATTGGCGATGTTTATCGTGGTGCCTTCCCTAGTGGTTTGTTGTTAGAAAGTGAAACGATTATTTCGCACAAACCAAATGTTGCCGTAAATGACAGTGAACTTTCTGATGATGAATTTCTAATTTACGAAGCTTTGCACCATCAAAGTTCCCTAAAAGTTCAGGATATTATTTCGATTTTGAATAAAAAAAATATTTTACCGGTTCTTCAAAAAATGATAGCTAAGGATATCATTGTTTTAGAAGAAGAAATGAAGGAAAATTATAAGCCAAAATTGATCCGATATGTAAAATTGCATAGCAAATATGAATCTGATCAAGGGTTAAACGAGCTTTTGGAGGTATTGAAAAATGCTAATAAGCAAAAAGAAATTATTTTAACGTACTTTCAAATCAGTGCTTCAGAAAAAAAGCCAATCACAGTTAAAAAGCTAGTTGAATTTTCTAACTCATCATCTGCAGTTGTAAAAGCATTAATTGAAAAAGAAATTTTTGAAGAATATTATCTGCAACATGACCGGGTTTCTTTTGACGGAAAAGTTTCTGAAAAACAATTGCAATTAAGCGACGCTCAGGAAAGTGCTTTTAATTCAATCAAAGAAAATTTTTATGAAAAAGAAGTCTGTCTGCTTCACGGGGTTACCTCAAGCGGAAAAACAGAAATTTATATTAAACTGATTAAAGAATATTTACTTATAGGAAAACAAGTTTTATATCTGTTACCGGAAATTGCTCTTACTACACAACTGGTCTCTCGTCTACGATTTCATTTTGGAGATAAGGTTGCCGTGTTTCATTCAAAATACAGCAACAATGAAAGAGTAGAAGTATGGAAACAAACACTCGAAAATTCAGATAAGGCTCAAATCGTCATAGGAGCCAGGTCGGCTTTGTTTTTGCCTTTTAGTAATTTAGGCTTATTGATTGTTGATGAAGAACATGAGCAGACTTTCAAACAAACAGATCCTGCACCACGTTATCATGCCCGGGATTCGGCAATAGTTTTAGCTAATTTGCATAAAGCCAAAGTACTTTTAGGATCAGCTACACCAAGTATAGAAACTTATTTTAACACGCAGGCCGGGAAATATGGTTTGGTTTCGCTTACAGAACGTTATAATAATGTTCGAATGCCTGAAATTGTATTGGTCGATCTGAAAGATAAACATTTCAGGAAAAGAATGACAGGTCATTTTAGTGATCTTTTGATTGAAGAAATTTCAGAAGCATTGTCTTTGAATGAACAGGTTATTTTATTTCAGAACAGAAGAGGATATTCACCCATAATAGAATGTTTGACTTGCGGACATGTACCGCATTGCCAGCAATGCGATGTGAGTCTTACTTTTCATAAACATAAAAATCAGCTTCGTTGTCATTATTGTGGTTATGCCATTGCAAAACCCACACATTGCCATAGTTGTTCCAGTGTTGATTTAACTACAAAAGGTTTTGGGACTGAGCAGATCGAGCAGGAATTAATATCTCTTTTTCCAAATGCAAAAACAGGAAGAATGGATCAGGATACAACACGTGGAAAATTTGGTTTTGAGAAAATTATTGACACGTTCAAAAACCGGGAAATTGATATTTTGGTTGGAACACAAATGCTGGCCAAAGGATTGGATTTTGATAATGTGAGCCTGGTTGGGATCATGAATGCGGATAATATGCTGCATCATCCTGATTTTAGGGCTTTCGAACGCAGCTTTCAGATGATGATACAAGTGTCAGGAAGAGCTGGAAGGTCAGAAAAACAGGGTAAAGTGGTTATTCAAACGTATAATCCAAACCATAATACCATTCAGCAAGTTACAACCAATAATTATACAGGTATGTATAAAGAACAATTGTATGACAGACAGATTTATAAATACCCTCCTTATTTCAGGATTATAAAACTAACTTTAAAACATCGAGATTTTGATAAATTGAAAGAAGGATCTATGTGGCTGTATCAGGTTTTAAGTCAAAATCTGAATATGCCTGTATTAGGTCCAGAAGAACCTGCGATAAGCAGAATCAGAAATGAATACATCAGAACGATTTTAATCAAGATACCTCAAAACCTGCCATTGGGAGGCACAAAAAAAAGCATTAGGAAAATGCTTAATAGTTTTGAAGCTGTTGCACAGTACAAAGCAATAAAGGTAATCGTAAACGTAGATTTTTATTAATTAGGAAGAGGTTGATAAGGCTCTTACCAGATCTTCTTTTTTATTACGGCTAAGAGGAATTTTTGTAACACCTATTTCTGCAAATTTGCTGTTAAATCGTTCTACCTTATCAATGTTAATAATGTAAGATTTATGAACGCGGATAAATTTTTCCTTAGATAAATCATTTTCAAAAGATTTCATCGTTGAAAGCACTAAATTGCTGTCGTCTTCTGTCACTACTCTTACATAATCTCCAAAAGCTTCAATCCATTTTATTTTGGCAGTAAAAATTTTAAGTTTCTTAAGATTACTTTTAATGAAAATATGCTCACCCTCTTCTTCTTTTACATCTTTTTTTAGCAGATGCAAGTCAATTGCTCTTTTAACCGAAGCATTAAAACGGTCAACAGCAATTGGTTTCTGAAGGTAATCTGTCGCATCATAATCAAAGGCTTTTAAGGCATATTCAGCCTTAGAGGTTATAAATATAATTTGTGGTTTGGATTTTAGTCCATCCAAAAAATCAAATCCGTTAATTACGGGCATTTCAATATCAAGAAATATTAAATCTATATTATTTACCGAGATGCAGTTTTTTGCTTCGATAGCATTAGAAAAATCACCGACAAGATGTAATCCGGGATGATTATTAGCTAGCTTTGCAATAATAGTTCTTTGTATTGAACTATCATCTACAACAACACAGTTTAGTTTCATAAAATTTTAATTTTTTAATAATTTGGGTTCCAATAGTAAATATATTACTTTTTTGGAAAAAAAACTAAAAGCAGGACTGGTTTTTGGTATTTCAACGAATAAAGTCAAAAAGATATTGCAGATTCAAAATTAATACTTACTTTTGCACCCAATTTTAACAAATAAATATTGTATTTATGAATCATTATGAAACTGTTTTCATTTTAAATCCCGTTTTATCTGAAGTTCAGGTAAAGGAAACAGTAACGAAATTTGAAGAATTTCTTACTAGTAGAGGAGCTGAAATGGTATCTAAAGAGGATTGGGGTCTGAAAAAAATGGCTTACGAAATCCAAAACAAAAAAAGTGGTTTTTATCACTTGTTTGAGTACAAAGTAGCTGGAGAAGTTCTAATCGCTTTTGAAACTGAATTCAGACGTGACGAAAGAATCATGCGTTTCCTGACGGTAAGTCTTGACAAACACGCTATTTCTTGGGCTGAAAGAAGAAGAGCTAAACTTAAATCTACAAAAGCGTAAT
>NZ_JBDTTP010000088.1:0-15564 GCF_039930565.1 Flavobacterium sp.
TCCGTTGCTGCCCCCATTGCAAGATACATTACTCACAATCGTTGTTCCTGTAATTGCTTCTGGTTCGTTAATGGTAAAATTTTTGGTTAGTTCTGTCAGCTCGGAATCTTTAATTAAACAACTATAATTTCCTGCAGTTAATCCTGAAAAAATTGCGTCTGTTCCGCCACCAGGTGTCCACAAATAAGTGTAAGAACCAACTCCTCCCGAAACATTGACTTTTAATACGCCATTAGAACCACCATTGCAAGAAACATCAGTTTTAGACTGTGTAGCTGTTAATGCTGCTGTGGTCGTAAAACTAGCCAAAGCACCATAACTAGTACCTGCACCGTTGGTAGCAAAAGCTCTGTAATATATGAGTGTCGTAGCGGGTAAGCCACTTAATGTACTACTAAAAATTCCTGTACCAGTACCTGATGTCACGGTATTATTAGCAGTAGTAGGATTGGTTGTTGTTGCCCAGACTATACCTCGAGCATCTACTGTAGCACCACCGTCTGCAGTTACATTACCCCCAGCAATTGCCTTGGTTGCCCCAATAGAGGTGGCTGGCGAGGTGGTAGTAACAGTTGGAGTCACAATTTTTTGCCATTTCCAGGCGTCCAAAGCAAGAGTTTCATATGTACTGCCTGTAGTCGATATTACCAGTTCGTCGATAGCTATATTGGCATTGTTTTCTCCGCCAAATACTGTCATATCTATTAGAGTAAAGCCATTCATTGAATTTAAATCGGTATTAAAAGAACTTGAAGAGACTGTAAATTGAGTAATACCAGATAATTTACCCGTTAAAACACAATTTCCTGATCCTGGGGATAAATCTTCACGGAGTGCTAATAGGTAAAAAGATTTTAACAAAAAGCCTGTCGCACTTTTAATTGTAAATCCTGCTGGAACACCAATTAAAGCTTGATTTGTATTGTCAATACTTTTCAGGTCGGGAGCAGTACCATCCCAGCCGTAAATCCCGTCAATTGTACTATAATCAAATATAGAAAACGTGCCTCCAGATTGACTGCTTATACTAAAAGCTTGACCATTATCTGTAAAAGTAGTAGCCCCAGCAGTTTCTGTCTCGAAGGTTTCGGTGGTCTGACCAAAGATACTTGTTACCGAGACAAGAAGCATCATAAGAAATAAGTATTTTTTTTTCATTTTATGTTGGGTTAGATTAAGGACGAGATGGAAAAATTCCCTCTACAGCGATGATGTAATTTAAAACCAGATAAGGTTGCATAATGTTTACAGGAGTTGGATTTTGACTGCCAAAAACAGAAGTAGCTCCAGAATTTAAGTTTACATCCGCAGGTAACTCATTATAAGAGAAACCCTTTATATCGAGTCCTGTTGCTTGCACAATAGGGTTAGATAAGTGCGAAGCCGCAACGGGAATCTGGCTAGTTGCATCGGCTTTGTTTACCGTAAAATTTTCGTCGTGGCTGTGGCTTGGTATATTTTGTGCTGTTAGGGTTACAGTTTCTGTTCCTTTTAGTGTTCCTTGTGCATTATTGGTTGCTACACCCGTCAGGGCACGACCCTGATAATTGGGCAAGGCAAAGGTATTTATACCATCACCACCATAAGTAGTACCCAACAACGCATACAAAACTTCATTGTTAGAAATTGGTAATAATTGTCCATTACAAATAGCAAAACCTTGGGGTGCATAATTAAAGCCACACAGCTTAATTTCTCCCAAAATCTGCTCTCCATTTTGAGCAAAAAGGGTGTTGGATAGTGCTAGGAACAGCAAACTGGTAAAATATATTTTTTTCATATTTTTATATTTATTGTCTTTTAAAAGGCATATTAATTGGCATAGCACCATTGGTATTTCGCCCAATTTACGGTTATGCTCATTTCATTTAATAATTAATTAGTTTCGTGAAGGATACATACCATAGACACAAATAGCATATTGCGACGCGATAACGGGCTGCACTATACTTATTGCTGTGGGTGTTAATTCTCCCGTAGCTGATGTTTTCATGGCTTTTAAAGGTGTCGTAGTGGTGGTGGTAGCATATTTAAGCACGGTTCTATCTCCCGTACTAACAACTTGTTTGGATACTGCCAAAGCCGATGCCGAGGTTGGTGTGGACGTGGTAGCAACAGCAGTGCTTACCCTAAGGTTTGCCGTGTGGGTATGGGATGGAAGATTATCAGCAACCAAAACTATATCTGCCGCCTGCCCTACTGTTTGTCCTTGTATGCGATTTGTTAAACCAATTCCTTGGCCAACGCCAACAACCATACGTTCGCGCAAATCGGGTAAAGCAAAAGTTCGTATGCCATCGCCTCCATATGTAGTACCAAGCAAAGAAAACAAGGCATTATTTTGAGAAATAGGTAGTAATTGCCCTTCGCAGGCTAACCAGTTTTTGGGTACATAACCAAAAGCAAAGGCTCTAACCTCGCCCATAAAGGCATACTGAGCAAAGGTTGGCCTGGCAAAAAACATCGTAATTAAAAAGAGTAGTGTTTTAATTTTCATAATCTAGATTTTTCAGTTAAACTATTATTGACGTGGAGGCCATGAACCCGTCAAGGCGATACAATATACAAGTGGCATACTTGGTTTTACAATACTTATTGGGCTAGACCCTGCATTGCCTACACTAGATGTTGTTATGCTTTGCAATGTAACATCGGGTGTTGCTGTATTATAATTTAGATTTTGTCGTAAAGCTCTACCAGACAAAGAGCCTGCAGTAGCCAAAGACGATGTGGCTGTTGGTGCTGCCAAGGTTGCATTTTGGCTGTTTACCTGTATTTGGGAGGTATGACTATGCTCGGGAATATTGCCCGTTTGCAATACAACAGATTGTGACCCGCCTTTATCTCCAACCGCATAATTCGTATTACTAACACTTGTTCCCTGCCCAATTGGCACACGACCCCGCAAATCGGGCAAAGCAAAAGTATTTACACCATCGCCTCCAAACTGAATGCCAAGAAGTGAAAAGAGTGCCGTGTTTGATCGAATAGCCATCAATTGCCCATTGCATTGTGCCCAGCCTTTTGGCTCGAAACCTTCGGCAAATATTTTTATTTCGCCAATAAAATACTCCTGCGAGAAAACTGGCTTGGCTAATAAAACCAAAATTAATGTAAGAAATAGTGTTCTTTTCATAGAGATTTAATTTAATAGTTAAAAGATAAGAATATCAGTATTGCTGTTTTAAAGTGTTTTTTCAAAAGAAAAACAGAATTTACCTGTTGTATAAACATTCCCTGCAGTATCTACAACAATGCTTCTAGAATAATCAACACCAGTACCACACATTTTTTTTGCCCAAGCCAGTTTGGGGTTTTGGGCTTGCGATTGTGCAGCATTAAATAGTATATACCATAAGAGAAGTAAGATTGTTTTTGTACAATGGTTATTATTGTTAATAAAACAATAAGTGAGCTTTGAAGGTGATTTTTGTTTCATAGAATTTACATTTATTTTGTGAATAAAGGTATACTAACGTAAACTTGAATAATACAGGGGGAAACCCTTGAATTTAAGTAGACTTTTTTTAATTTATACAGTTACTTTTAACAATTCATAAAATACAGAAAGTAATATTACACCTATCACAAACAAGATTAGAGATAAAATAATTTAAACACATTAAACTATTTTACATATTTTTGATCAAACTCCAAACCAAAAACCTAAACCATGACCAAAACTATTTGTAAAATCCTGATGGTGTTATTCTTCGTAAGTTGCAGTAAAGATGACAACACTTCTGAAACTAACCCAACTCAAACCATGTACTTTCCACCACTAACAGGAAGTACTTGGGAAACAACATCGATTTCAGATTTAAAATGGAATCAAAATGCGGTACAGCCACTTTTGGATTACTTAGAACTCAAACACTCTAAATCGTTTATCATCTTAGTAAACGGCAGAATCGTTATGGAAAACTACTTCAACGGACATACTGCATCTACAAACTGGTATTGGGCGAGCGCCGGAAAAACATTAACATCAACAGTTACAGGAATTGCCCAACAGGAAAATCTTTTAAACATCAACAACAAAGTCTCGCAATATATTGGTACAGGCTGGACAAGCGAAGCTCTAGGAAAAGAAAATCTAATTACCTGCAGACATTTACTTACCATGACTTCCGGACTTGATGACAGTAAAGATGATGTTGATCCCGCAAATCTCATTTACAAGGCAGACGCAGGAACGCGTTGGGCGTATCATAATGTCTATGTAAAACTGCAGGATGTTGTTGCACAGGCTAGTGGACAAACCTGGGAGAATTATTTCAATACTAAATTAAGGGATAAAATTGGAATGAATGGCAATTGGGTGCAGCTTGGCGTAAATAGCGTTTACACCAGTACGTCAAGAAGTATGGCGCGCTTTGGACTTTTGATGCTTAACAAAGGAAAGTGGGATAACAACATAATTTTAAATGAAACTTATTTTAATGAAGCCACAACAACTTCACAAAATATCAATTTAGGATATGGCTATTTATGGTGGTTAAACGGAAAAACAAATTATCATTTACCGCAATCACAGCTTACTTTTCAGGGAAGCATAATTCCAACTGCACCAAACGATATGTTTATGGCTTTGGGCAAAAATGATCAAAAAATATATGTGGTTCCAAGCAAAAATATGGTCATAATCAGAATGGGGGACGCAGCTGATGATGTCAACTTGGCATTATCTGATTTTGATAAAACTTTATGGGAGAAAATTAGCGCTTTATATCAATAGCTTATTACTTGATTTAGGTCAGATAATTTTTAAAAAAAACTGGCCTAAATTAAGTTTAGATTAATTTCCAGCCTTTACTTTTTAAAAACTTTTTACAATTGCTGCAAAAGCCTGTTTCCTGATCGAAAGGATTTCTTTTCTTTGCATCCCTCATCAAACAGCTTTTTATTTTGCAATTAGGTAATCCGGCTGTATGTCCCAGTTCATGCAATACCAATTTATAGAACTATTCGTTTTTATGAAACTACAAAATTATGAATCCCAAATTACCTTTTGGTACGCAATCTGGCCATGATTCCCATAAAAAAGAAAACTACTCCCAGAACTAGTAAAATATAATAGAAGTTTAAACTATTATCTCTTAAAACATTGGCTAAAACAAAACAGATAACGCTGACAAAATAAAAAACAACAGGTGATGTATTTTTAAAAGAAGAAAAACTCATTATAATTTTTATTTAAAGAAACTGTCTACAAACTCATATTTATTAAAGACCTGCAAATCCTCAATTCCTTCTCCAATACCTATGTATTTTACAGGAATCTGGAATTGGTCTGAAATACCAATAACAACACCGCCTTTTGCAGTTCCGTCTAGTTTAGTTACGGCAAGAGAAGTAACCTCAGTGGCAGCAGTAAATTGTTTGGCCTGCTCAAAAGCATTTTGACCGGTAGAACCATCCAAAACCAAAAGTACATCATGAGGCGCATCAGCAACGACTTTCTGCATCACACGTTTTACTTTTGTAAGCTCATTCATCAAATTGATTTTATTGTGCAGTCGTCCAGCTGTGTCAATAATCACAATATCTGCATTTTGAGCTACAGCAGATTGCAGGGTATCAAAAGCTACAGAAGCGGGATCACTCCCCATATCCTGCCTTACTATAGGAACACCTACTCGGTCTGCCCAAACTTGTAACTGATCAATTGCTGCAGCACGAAACGTATCAGCAGCACCCAAAACTACTTTATAACCTGCTTTCTTAAACTGATATGCCAGTTTACCAATAGTAGTGGTTTTTCCAACTCCATTCACCCCTACAACCATTAAAACATATGGCTTCTTATCTTTCGGAATATCAAATTCCGTTGCTTCACCCCTATTTGTTTCAGATAATAAAGCGCCTATTTCATCACGAAGTATTTGATTTAATTCTTCCGTTCCTAAATATTTGTCTTCGGCTACCCGTTTTTCAATTCGGGTAATGATTTTAAGAGTCGTATTGACCCCAACATCTGAGGCTACCAGAATTTCTTCCAGATTATCCAAAACATCGTCATCGACTTTAGATTTTCCGGCAACGGCTTTGCTTAATTTGGAGAAAAAAGTAGTTTTTGATTGTTCAAGACCTTTGTCTAAAGTCTCTTTTTTATCGGTAGAAAATAATTTTTTAAAAAAACTCATTTTTTTTGTAGATTATTAGATTGTTAGACTCCTTATGTATTAATCAATCCAAAGTCTGTAAGCTTAAAGATGCTAAATAATAAGGATACTCTAATTTTTAGACAAATATAAAAATAAAAAAGCTACTTTCGGAGTGAAAGTAGCTTTTCTATATAATGTGATTGTTATTATTTCTTTTTCAAGAAAGTATCAACTTCTTCAGGAGCCATAATAGATTCTACGAATGTATATGCACCAGTTTTAGGAGATTTCACCATTTTGATGGCTTTTGATAATCTCTTAGAAGATGTTTGTAACGATGCTACGGTTTTCTTTGCCATGATTCAAATGTTATTGAAATTAATAAAAAACAAATGTTGCCATCTGAGATTTACCAAACCTCTAATTATTACTTAATTTCTTTGTGAACAGTTACTCTTTTTAAGATTGGATTAAATTTCTTAATCTCTAATCTGTCCGGAGTATTTTTTTTGTTCTTTGTTGTGATGTATCTTGAAGTCCCTGCAACACCACTAGTCTTGTGCTCAGTACATTCTAAAATTACCTGGATTCTATTACCTTTCTTTGCCATCTTGCTATATATTTATTTAGGAAAAGATTATTTGATAAATCCTTCTGACTGCGCTTTTTTCAAAACTGCAGAAATTCCATTTTTATTAATTGTTTTTATCGTAGATGCTGCTACTCTAAGAGTAATCCATCTATCTTCTTCTGGAAGATAAAAACGCTTTTTAACTAAGTTTACAGAAAATTTTCTCTTAGTTTTGTTCATAGCGTGAGAAACGTTATTTCCTACCATCGCTCTTTTACCTGTAAGGTCACAAACTCTTGACATTATACTTATCTTTTATCGTTATTCAAAATCAGGGTGCAAAGAAAAGAAAAATAAACGATTGAAGCAAAAAATTAATGCACATTTTTTAAAATTTCTTTCTGTAATATTTCCAGACTCTTAATTGTGGCTCTATCTATCACTTTCTCACGGGGTTGTCCGAAATTAAATTCTTCTACAATTACATCAGTTGGTGTTGCCAACGCTATAAAAACTGTACCAATTTCGGCATGTGAATCTCCTTTTGTGGGTCCGGCGTTACCCGTTGTCGCGATTGCATAGTCTGTTTTGAGTATCTGTTTCACATTCAAAGCCATAGCCGAAGCTACTTGTGCGCTTACCACCGAATATTGGTCGATTAAATCCTGCGAAACCCCCAGCACATTCACTTTTGCTTCAGTCGCATAAGAAACGACGCTTCCCTTAAAATACTTTGACGCCCCTGGAACTGCTGACAAAATTGAAGCAATACTTCCTCCGGTAAAACTTTCTGCTGTCGAAATAGTTTTTTTTTGTCTCGCAAGTATTTTTCCGATAACAGCTTCTATCGTTTCATCATCTTCAAAACCAACAATAATGTCGTGAATAATAGCATCCAAAGACTGAACATTAGCTTCGATAGCAGCTTCTAATTCTTCTTTGTTTATTCCTCTTGCCGATAATCGCAAACGCACTCTTCCGGGACTTGGCAAATAGGCCAGTTTAATGAAATGCGGCAGATTATTCTCCCAATCCTCGATACGTTCCGCAACTAAGCTTTCACCTTGTCCGTACGTCAAAATGGTTTTATGAATAATATACGGGCGTTTGTATTCGCGGACTATTTTTGGGATTATTTGCTTTTCTACCAAATATTTCATTTCAAAAGGAACTCCGGGAAGGGAAATAAAAACGGTATTTTCTTTTTTCATCCACATGCCCGGCGCGGTACCAAATTCATTATGAAGTATCGTACACGTTGACGGAACGAGCGCCTGATCTTTATTCATTTGGGTAATCGGACGCTTGAAATACCCCTCAATCAAATGTGTTACATGGGCTAAAACTTGTTCATTAACCACCAGTTCATCATTAAAATAATCACAAAATGTTTTTTTTGTCACATCATCTTTTGTTGGGCCTAAACCACCGGTAACTACAACAATATCAACGTTATTCTGCAACTTTGCAAAAGTATCCAGGATATGGTTTTTATCATCGCTGATAGAAATCATTTCAGTAATTTCAATTCCGATCCGGTCTAATGATTTTGCTATAAAACCTGAATTAGTATCTACAATCTGTCCAATTAAAATTTCATCTCCAATTGTAATGATAGTTGCTTTCATGTAAGTTGTTTTTACTTATATTTTGATAAGTGAGTTAAAGTTAAAACGGAGTTATACAGAAACAGTTTGCGTGAGGGACAGCAACGGCATCCTTTTGTGACAAATTAAACAGCCCGATTAACGAAATTTTCCGGAACAAAAGATATAGTGGATGGCCCGACCTGATTTTTGACCCCTTTAAAAGGGCAGAAATCAGGTCACGTCCAAAAATTATAAATCAAAATCCTTATTAATTTCTTTAACTGCGTCGTTTACCTGTTTTTTTATACTTCTGAAAGTTTCGATAATTTCTTTTTTCTTTCCTCCTGATTTTGCCCAGGCTTCTACCTGAAGAATCTCTTCAAAGGCAACATTCAGTCCCATTAAATCTAATGTAGGCTTGATTTTATGAGCGTATGAATAAGCATGTTTATGGTCTTTTTTCTTGATACCTTCCTTTACCTGGCGTAAATCTTCCGGAATTTCTGTGACAAATAATTTTAGAATCTGATTAACAAACTCACTATCATTGTCTGAAAGTGCATATACTTTTGATAAGTTGTAGTTTAAAGCCATTATTTTACTTGTATTCTAAATAATTTTTTATCTTCCAAAAAGCCTTCTAAAACATCATTTGGCTTCACTGCTGCGACTCCGGCAGGTGTGCCTGTAAAAATAATATCACCTATTTTTAATGTAAAATATTGTGACACAAAAGAAACAAGTTCATCGATATTCCAAAGCATAAAACCAGTATTGCCTTTTTGAACCGTTTGCCCGTTGCTGGTCATTTCAAAAGTAAGGTTTTCCATGGAATGAAAAAGTGTTTTTTCGACAAAATCACCAATAACTGCCGAACCGTCAAAAGCTTTGGCTTTTTCCCACGGCAAACCTTTTTCTTTTAACTTCGTCTGTAGGTCACGAGCCGTAAAATCAATTCCTACACTAATTTCGTCATAATATTTATGTGCAAATTTAGTCTCGATATACTTCCCGACTTTATTTATCTTAATTATAACCTCCAATTCATGGTGAATATCCTCTGAAAATTCAGGAATTACAAACGGATGCTGTTTCAACAAAACAGCCGAATCAGGCTTCATAAAAACCACTGGTTCCGTTGGCCTTTCATTTTTTAATTCTTCAATGTGATTGGTGTAATTTCTACCGATACAGATTATTTTCATATGTGTAGTTGTTGGTTGTTAGTTGTTGGTTGTTAGCTAAAACTAGCACCCACACTACCAACTTACTTTGTATTTAACTTTCTTAATTTTATGGCTGTCAATACTTTTTTGGTATACAATGGAAAATCAGCATTTTGAATCCAGCTGAAATATCCGGGTTCTGTTTCCAGAATTTTATCAACTTTTGCTCCTTTGTGTTTTCCGAAAGTAAAAATTTCTTCATTGTCTTTATCAAACGCGATCATACCCGCAAAATCAGCAATTTTTTTTCTTGTAGTAAATTCAGACAATGACTTTACATCATTTTCCAATTCTGGATAACGGTCTAGTTGGGCTTTTAAAATTTCATAAGTTGCCATTGTATCGGCTTCTGCTGAATGTGCATTTTCAAGACTCTTACCACAATAAAATTTAAGAGCCGCACTTAAGGTTCGTTCTTCCATTTTATGAAAAATAGTCTGAACATCTACAGAAACTTTGTTTTTCATATCAAAATCGACACCGGCACGAAGCAGTTCTTCTGCCAATAGCGGAATATCAAAGCGATCCGAATTGAATCCGGCCAGATCGCTGTCTTTAATCATATTATGGACTTGTGGCGCCAATTCTGTAAAAGTAGGTTCGTTAGCCACTTTTTCATCGGTAATACCATGAACTGCTGTTGTCTGAGGAGGAATTGGAATAGTAGGATTTACTAACCAGGTTTTACTTTCCTTATTTCCGTTGGGAAAAACTTTAAATATCGAGATTTCAACAATACGATCTTTTCCGATATCAATCCCTGTGGTTTCTAAATCGAAAAAGCACATAGGCCTGCTAAGCTTGAGTTCCATTTTTTTGTTTTTGAATTTACAAATGTAATTTTTAAAGCCGAAATTCTATATCAATTAAGGAACTTTTTATTTAAAAATTCCTTATAATTAATGATTTTAACTTTTTAAATGCACTTCTAAAAAATTAAACTTTAATTTAGATAAATTATTCCTATAAAACAAAAAACCCGACAAATTAAATTTGTCGGGCTAAGTATATTTACTGACTGATGATTAGAAATCCCTGTCAACATCAAAGGCTTCCAAATATTCCGCTACACGTTTTACAAAGCTTCCCCCTAATGCTCCATCCACTACTCTGTGGTCATAAGAATGTGATAAAAACATTTTTTGACGAATACCGATGAAGTCCCCTTCCGGTGTTTCGATAACGGCAGGGACTTTGCGAATTGCGCCTAATGCTAAAATTCCAACTTGCGGCTGATTGATAATCGGCGTTCCAAAAACGCTCCCAAAAGTTCCTACGTTTGTAACGGTATAAGTTCCGCCTTGTGTATCGTCCGGTTTTAATTTTCCTGCTTTTGCGCGATTTCCTAAATCGTTAACCGCTTTTGCCATTCCAACAAGATTTAACTGATCTGCATTTTTAATAACAGGAACAATTAAGTTTCCATTTGGTAAGGCAGCAGCCATTCCTAAGTTTATATTTTTCTTTTTAATGATATAATCACCTTCAACCGAAATGTTGATTCCCGGATAATCCTTTATTGCTTTTGCAACGGCTTCCATAAAAATTGGAGTATAGGTTAATTTTTCACCTTCTCTTTTTTCAAAAGCTGTTTTTACCCTGTCTCTCCATTTTACAATATTCGTAACATCCACTTCAATAAAGGATTGTACGTGTGCAGAGGTCTGAACTGAAGCTGTCATATAACCTGAAATCAGCTTACGCATTCTGTCCATTTCAATAATTTCATCTCCGCCATTTACAGAAACCGGAGCTGATTGCTGGCTTTTTTGAATTACCGGTTCAACGGTTTTTAACGTAACTGTTTCCGTCTGGGAAGTATTGACGTCTGATTTTCGCTCATCAACATATTTAAGAATATCTTCTTTTGTTACCCTTCCTTCTTTTCCTGTACCAGAAATATTTTCCAATTCAGCAATAGAAATCCCT
Organism: Flavobacterium sp.; assembly: GCF_039930565.1. Classification (GTDB taxonomy): domain Bacteria; phylum Bacteroidota; class Bacteroidia; order Flavobacteriales; family Flavobacteriaceae; genus Flavobacterium. The sequence continues at coordinate 11,423 of NZ_JBDTTP010000088.1, forward strand.
TCTTCTTTAGCAATATTTTTAACTAATGGAGAAAAGAATTTATCTGAATTAGAGAAATCCTGAGGAGTTGAAACAATTTCCTGTGCAGTTTCAATAGTTTTTTCTATTTCAGCAGCTTCTGTAGGAATTGATACTTCTTCAATCACAGTTGCTGCTGTCGTATCAATTTCAGTTTCAATAATTGCTATTGTTTGTCCTACCTGAACCAGGTCATCTTTACCAAATAATTGCTCAATCAGAATACCCGACACTTCACTTGGCACCTCACTGTCAACTTTATCTGTTGCTATTTCAAGTACAGCTTCATCAGCTTCAATTTTGTCTCCAACTTCTTTCAACCAATTTGTGATAGTTGCTTCAGCTACGCTTTCTCCCATTTTAGGAAGCTTTAATTCAAATCTTGCCATATTGTTAATCTAAAAGGTGATTTCGATTTTAAGATTGCGAAATTAATGAATATTTTAAACATAAATTATACAAAACATAATTTATTACTCAATTTTTACAATTTGGCCCCTGTCATTTCTAGAATCACTTCCGATTATAAAATTGGCGTTTTTGGGTAAAATTTTAAAAGTAATACTCTTATCTTTAAGAGTTTCAAAGATTTCAACACATTTTTTGAATGAAATATAGTGATTATCTAAAATAATCTCTATTCTTTTATCTCTAAAAACGAGGGACGAATTTACCATTTTTTCTTTTTTTATATGACATAACTCTACTTTATTTTTTAAAATAAAACACAATTTATCGCACAAAATAGAATTTTCAGAATATAAAATATATTTTTCAGCAGCGTGTTTTTGCTTCTGTTTACCCTGAAACATTTTTATAAATGAAAAAATAAATATGCCAATTTTAATAAAAACAAAGAAGAATAATGATTTCTCAAAATGTTTCTGATAAAAAAACTCCATGGCTTCCTGAAAGCGCTTCATGTATTTTTCATCTTTTAGAGTACTTTCCCCTTTATAATGAACAACCGCAGTTTCAGGAAAATAATAATTATGTTTTCCTTTTTTCAAAACCCTGTAAGACAAATCGATGTCATCAGAATACATAAAACAATTTTCATCAAAACCACCTGTTTCTATGTATAGATTTCTTTCCATAACCATAAAAGCACCGACCAAAACAGCCACTTTGCCTGTTTCATTCTCATTTAAATGTTGTGCATAATACCGATTGAAAAGTTGATGATGAGGAAAAAGTTTATAGAGTCCAAAAATCTTGGTAAACGCAACCCATGGTGTTGGTACTCCTCGTTTGCTTTCCGGCAGAAAATTGCCGGTTCCGTCAATAAGTTTACAGCCTATAATTCCAAGATCAGTCTGGTTTTCGGCGAAAGCCAGAACTTTAGAGAAAGTATCTTCGGCTACTACTGTATCCGGATTAAGTATACAAATATATTTTCCTTTTGCATGAGCAACCCCTACATTATTGCCTTTCGGAAAACCCAAGTTTTCTTTATTTATAATAAGTTTCACCTCAGGAAACCGTTGCTGCATCATTAAAACACTATCATCATCAGAATGGTTATCAATCACAATAATTTCAGCTTCCATATCTGCAATGGCATTTTGAACACTCAAAACACATTGTTCCAAAAAGTAACGCACATTATAATTAAGAATAACTACTGATAATTGCATGTAAATCTGTTAAATAAAAATTAGAAAATTCTGCCACTAATAATGAATAGCTTAGTTGAGACCTATTAAGTTTTCAAAATTAATTTTATTTTACTTATTAGCCTTGAAAATTAATTTTATCTCGTGTAAAAAAGCAAATTTGATTTAATGAGAAAAAATGAAAACACGTCTTATGATTCACCAATACATACTGTCATAGCAGTTCTTTTTACAGCTTCGGGTTTTATTTGCAAATTCAATTTCGTCAACTGTCATACAATTTCAAGAGCATTATTGGAAGTAAAATCAGTTATTACTCAAAATTAACATTTTATAAAAATCGTAATTCCACGAAAAGCATCAATAGAAATAATTCTTTGATTATATGATTTTTCTTTAATTTTCATGATTTGTTACGGAATTAAGCAATAACAAATATAAAATAAAGCCCGACAAATCAAAGATTGAAAACAGATTTGAATACTGTTTTCATATAAAACTTTACTTTTGATAAAATTGATTTCCAACCAATCATGAAAAGACTCTTTTTATTTTATTTTTTTGGAATTATTTCAACGTATGCACAAATTACAGGCTGTACAGATCCTAATTCTGAAAATTACAATCCAAATGCTACTATAAATAACGGAAGTTGTCTGTATAAGAATTTCAAAATAAAACCAAAATATTCCATTAGACTCAGTGATTCCATTAGGGAAACTTCAGGATTAATTGCGTTTGACAATTTGTTATGGACACACAATGACGATCATGACACGACGCTTTACGGACTGGATACTTTAGGAAAGATCCAAAAAAAGATTGTTGTAGACAAAGTAATTAATCATGACTGGGAAGAAATTTCGCAGGACAGTACTCATTTATATATAGGTGACTTTGGAAATAATACAACAGGAAACAGAACCGATTTACATATTTTGAAGATTGAAAAAAAATCATTTTTAGAAGGCAGCCCAATTATAGAAACCATTTCCTTTTCGTATTCGGATCAGGTAGATTTCGGTTCAAAACACAATACAACCAATTTTGACTGCGAAGCGTTTATCGTTTCCAAAGACAGCATTTATCTGTTTACCAAGCAATGGAAAACGTCTAAAACTTCTATCTACTCATTACCCAACCAATCCGGGAATCATGTTGCCCAATTTAAAGAAACCTTAGACACGAAAGGCCTTGTAACCGGAGCGACTTATGTGGAATCTAAAAGTCTGATTGCCCTTTGTGGATATTCAAAAAAAGGAAAACCATTTTTATATTTTTTATATGATCTTAAAAACCATGATTTTCTTTCCGGTAATAAACGCCGAATTACGCTCCCCTTTTCTTTTCTTCAGGCTGAAGGGATTGCTACAAAAAATGGTTCCGATTATTATTTGACGAACGAGGCTCTGATTCGGAAACCTGTTCTGAATGTTCCGCAGCAAATTCATTATTTGGATTTAAGTAAAATATTGAATTCCTATCTCCATAAATAATTCGCAAATAGGAATATAATAGCTTACTTTTGCAAAAAAATTACTCTTGTGAATTACTTATCTGTAGAAAACATATCAAAGTCATTTGGTGAAAGAACACTTTTTGATAACATCTCTTTCGGAATCAACAAAGACCAAAAAATAGCTTTTATTGCCAAAAATGGTTCCGGAAAAACAACCATTATGAGCATTATCAATGGTTTGGATGAACCAGATACCGGTCAGGTTGTTTTAAGAAAAGGCATCAGAATGGCTTTTCTTTCGCAAGACAACCAATTACAGGAAGAATTAACTATCGAAGAAAGCATTTTTGCATCAGATAACGAGACATTAAAAGTAATCGAAGCTTACGAAAAAGCACTGGAAAATCCGGATGATGAAGAAGCCTACCAAAAAGCTTTTGATGGAATGGACCAGCATAATGCCTGGGATTTCGAAACACAATACAAGCAGATTTTATTCAAATTAAAACTGGAGGATTTTAAACTTAAAGTAAAAAATCTTTCCGGTGGACAGAAAAAACGTCTTTCATTAGCAATAATCCTGATCAATCGTCCTGATTTATTGATTTTGGATGAGCCAACCAACCACCTGGATCTGGAGATGATCGAATGGCTGGAAAGTTATTTTGCTAAAGAAAATATTACGTTGTTTATGGTAACGCACGACCGTTTCTTTTTAGAGCGTGTTTGTAACGAAATCATAGAATTGGACAACGGAAAATTATACCAGTACAAAGGTAATTATTCGTATTATTTAGAGAAAAAAGAAGAAAGAATCACTTCTGAAAATGCAAGTGTTGACAAAGCCAAAAACTTATTCGTAAAAGAATTGGAATGGATGCGCCGCCAGCCGAAAGCGAGAACGACTAAATCGAAATCCCGTCAGGATGATTTTTATGTCATTAAGGAAAAAGCACAAAGCCGTCGTCAGGAAAATAAAGTAGAACTTGAAATTAATATGGAACGTATGGGAAGCAAGATTATCGAGCTTCACAAAATTTCTAAAAAAT
>NZ_JBDTTP010000089.1:0-15227 GCF_039930565.1 Flavobacterium sp.
CATGAGACTTTCCGCAATGGGAGATGTCGCCATGACGGTTCCTGTTTTACGCGCTTTGGTACAACAGTATCCAACGGTGAAAATCACAGTAATTTCCCGTCCGTTTTTTAAACCTTTTTTTAACGGAATACCGAATCTGGATTTTTTTGCTTTTGATGAAAAAGAACGTCATAAAGGCTTTTTGGGACTTTTGCGATTATATAAAGACGTTAAAAAGTTTAAAATTGATGCTTTTGCAGATCTCCATAATGTTCTTAGATCTAAGGTTGTGAGTTTGCTTTTCGCTTTAAGCGGAAAAAAAAGAGCAACAGTTGATAAAGGAAGGAAAGAAAAAAAAGAACTGACAAGGGAAGAAAATAAAATTTTCAGACAATTGCCAACGATGTTTCAAAGGCATGTAAAAGTGTTTGAAGAATTGGGTTTCCCTCTGGATTTATCCAATCCTGTATTTCCTGAAAAAGCAACTTTAGACCCAGATATTTTAGAAATTATTGGCAGTCAAAATCAAAAAATGATCGGAATCGCCCCTTTTGCACAATACGATTCTAAAGTATATCCTATCGATTTAATGACGGAAGTTATTTTGAAATTAGCACAAAATCCAAACAATAAAATCCTGCTTTTTGGTGGAGGCAAAAAGGAAATCGAAATTCTGGATTCCCTTTCAAAACCTTTTGAAAATGTAATAAATATGGCTGGAAAAATTAAATTTCAGCAGGAATTGCAACTCATAAGCAATGTTGATGTTATGCTTTCCATGGATTCCGGCAATGCACATATTGCTGCTATGCTGGGAGTAAAAGTGGTTACACTTTGGGGCGCAACACATCCCTATGCCGGTTTTGCACCATTCAATCAACCATCACAAAATTGGTTAGTTTCCGACAGGAATTTATTTCCTAAAATACCCACTTCTGTCTATGGAAACAAAATAGTTGAAGGTTATCAGGACGCTATGCGAACCATTACTGTAGATTCTATTATAGACGTTTTAAATCCCTGAAAGCAATTGAATTAATCGAAATTTAAATAATTTCTTAATGGTCTAGTTACATTTTTTTGGAAGAATAATTTTATCAATTATTTAACAAATCGGTTTATCGTCATGATGTTAAAAATATTACTTTGGCTGGCTGTGAGTTAGGTCTTACAAACCAAGCAAAAATAATGTTAACATTATAAACCAGAAACTATTCATGCCAAAAATTACAGTAGCAATTGCAATTTTTTTCTTATTTTCTTTTTCATCATTTTCCCAAAAAACAAATCTTTCAGGTATTTTGACCGATGAAAGCGAAAAGACCCCCATTTATAATTCAGTTGTTGCTTTATTAACTCCCAAAGATTCTATACTATACAAGTTTACCCGATCAGATAAAGAGGGGAAATTTAATATTAAGAATATAAAAGCAGGAAACTACATCCTGATGACGACTCATAGTCAATATGCTGATTATCTCGACTCAATACTTCTTGAAGAGGGCGAAAAAAACATTGGAACAATCGCTTTGATAAGCAAAATGAAGTTGCTGAAAGAAATAATAATAAAGACGGGTTCTATTAGGGTTAAAGGAGATACCACAAGTTACAGGGCAAGTGATTTTAAAGTTGATGCGAATGCAAACGTAGAAGAATTGCTGAAAAAACTGCCAGGGATACAAGTAGATAAAAATGGTACCATAAAAGCAATGGGCGAAACTGTAGAAAAGGTTTTGGTTGATGGCGAAGAATTTTTTGGCGATGATCCTGGCATGGCAGTAAAAAACTTAAGGGCAGATGCAGTAAAAGAAGTACAGGTTTTTAATAAAAAAAGCGATCAGGCTGAGTTTACAGGAATAGATGATGGCGAAACAAAAAAAACAATTAACCTGAAATTAAAGGAAGATAAAAAGAAAGGTTATTTTGGTAAAATAGATGCAGCAAATGAGCCTTTTACTGATGCTGATTCCCGATACAACATTAATTCTATGTTTAGCAGTTTTAAAGGCAAAAGAAAATTATCCGCCTTTTTATTAAATGGAAACACAGGTCAGGATGGGCTCAGCTGGCAGGATACCGACAAATTTGGAGGACGTGATGACATAAGCATGAACATGGATGACGATGGAAATGTAAGCTATGAATGGACAGGAGGTAATAATGATGAAGAACCAAATGTTGACACTCAAAATGGCTTTATAAAAAACACTAACGCAGGACTTCAGTACAGCAACAAGTGGAATGATAAGCAAACACTGAATCTATCGCCAAAATATAATAAGCAAATTTACACCAACAACAATAGAAAGACTACCCAAACACAAGTGGGAGAAACTCAGTTAAACGAAAATACATCAACAGTAAGTAATGTAAACAGAGGTAACATTAAGCTAAATGCTGCTTATGATGTAAAATTAGATTCTGTAAATTCTATAAAATTTACCGCCAAAACTAATTTTTATGAGACAGATAGTGATGAATTTATAAACGGAGTTACTACAGGAAATAATGAAGTATTAAAAAACAAACAGCAAAAAACATTTATTACAAAATCAGACAAGCAATCTTTGAATGCCAATGTTTTATTTAAACATAAATTCGCCAAGGAACGTCGTACCTTTTCTGTAAATGGTAGTTGGAATACGCTGAACACAAATTCAAATAATTTTTTGAAATCTTCTAATGAAAGTTATGAGGAAGGTGTTTTTGCCTCCAGAGACGATGTGGATCAAAACAAAACAGGAGAAAAAACAAATCAAAATCTGGCAGTAAATGTAACTTACACAGAACCTATTACTAAGAGTTTTGCATTGCAATTTGGCTATCAAATTACTCATAACACGGGCAAAAGTAATTATCTGACTTATAATTATTCTGATGTTACAGGTAACTATGATTTGATTGATAATTCTTTATCAAACCAGTTCAGACAGACCATAACCACCAACAGACCCAATATAAAATTGAGCTATAATTCTAAAAAAATAAATTATAGTTTTGGAAGTGGTTTCGGTTTCACTTCATTTGATTTGCAGGATCAAACATTAAATAAAGAATACGAACGTCACTATACAAACTTTTTTCCAGCAGCAAATTTTACTTATAAATACAAAAGCAATAGTAATTTGCGTTTCAGCTATCAGGGTGCAACCAGGCAGCCTACTATTGATCAATTACAGCCTTTGAGAAACAATCAGGATTTCTTTAATCAGATTGTAGGTAATCCGGATTTAAAGCAATCTTTTACTAATAGAATAAACATATCCCATAACAGTTATAGTATTTTGACAGAAACGCAATTTTATCAAAATATTTCTTTTAATACGACTTCTAATTTAATTTCTTATAACAAAGATATAGATCCGGAAAGTGCTAAAACAATTACCACACCCATCAATACAAATGGAAATTTTTCCGGTAATTTTTATTTTGGATATGGATTTAAGGTAAAAAAACTAGATTTATATGTAAACCTTAATCCAAGTATTAATTATAATAAATCAGTACTTAGTATTAATAACAAAATCAACAATACCAATACGTTAAATTCAGGATTTGGAGTTTATTTAAGCAAGTTTAAAGAAAAGAAATACGAATTTAATTTAAATAATTATTTTTCAAATAATAGAAATTCTACTTCTCAAAATGATGAAATAAAATCATTCAACACTAATAATTTGAACCTGGATATTGGGGTTTATTTCAGGGAAAAATGGAAACTCTCTACAGAGTACAGTTTATATTCCCGTCAAAAAACAGTTGATTTTCCAACGAATTTAACGAATCAATTGTGGAACGCAAGACTACAGCGCACTTTTAAAAATGATGAATTCACGGCTTATATTATGGTAAGGGATATTCTGAATCAGAATGTTGGCATTAGAAGATATGTGTATGAAAATATTATAGGCGAGGAACAAAATGACAGGCTGAAAAGATATGCAATGGTAGGCTTTACCTGGAATTTTAAAAACAAAGACGGAGCAGCAAAAAAATAATTATGAGACTGTTCTAAAGTTTACGAATATTAAAAAAATCAATTTTATCGATACGTAATTCCAAATTATCGATAAAAAAAATAATAGCAAGATTATGAAATTACTACTTTTTTTTATTGCAGCACTACTTTTTGCAATCACATCGAAGGCACAACAATTTATAGATAAGGCTGTAATTGAATATGAGGTAAATACCAATCTCAAAAAAACAATGAGCAATGACAGCTGGGGCGAGATGATGAAAGAAAACCTGTCGGATTTAAAAATATCCTATTTCACTTTTACTTTTGCAGATAACAAAAGCATTTATAAATTTAACAGATGGAGTCCGAAAACAAGAATTCCAAAACATGAAAAAGATGCAGATGAAGAAAATATCTGGTATTATGATTTTACATCAGGAAAAATGAACATGCAGAAACAAATAGTAGGAACTAACTTTGTAATAGCAGACAGTATACAAAGTATAGAGTGGCAAATTACAAATGAGCATAGGGAAATAGCAGGTTATAATTGCCGGAAAGCCATAGGAAAAAGAGTTGATGGCGTATATGTATTTGCTTTTTATACAGATGATATAACCATTTCCGGTGGTCCATGTTCTATAAATGGTTTGCCGGGAATGATTTTGGGACTTACAATTCCAAGATTGTATACTTCATTTATGGCAACAAAAATAGATTTGGAAATCACGAACCCATCAGATATAAAAACTATCGCAGCCAAAAAAGCCTATAATTTAGTGGAATTAAAATCATTGTTGGAAGAAAAAACAAAAGACTGGTTCAGTTATGGTGACGATAAAGAAGAAAATCAAAGACGAAAAGAAATGTTCTTTTGGAATGCTTTTTTATAATTTATCTGTTTCTATTTAAAGTTAATCATTTTCATAAGTCAAGCAAAAGATATCCCATTGCTTTCTTTTTGTTTCTATCAACGACAATTTTAACAAAATGGTTTTCTTTTTCAGTAGCTAATAAAACGTGTTCAAAATCTTCGGTTGAATTTCTATAAACCTTATATATCAATTCAGATTCTTTAACCTTATTTGATAAAATTTTGGCTGCTTTTAATTCACTTACATAGGGCCAAATATTAAAAATGCTATTATTAGAGGTTGGTATTTCTGCCATTCCCTCAATAATTGATGAACTATACTTATCTTTTGAAAGTAGTTTAGGGCCTTTTTATTTCTTCTTTTTTTGATTATAAAGTAAATACAAAAAAGAGATGTGATTACAAAAAGTAATATAAAAGAAAGACGAAGATAGTGATGCATTGCCATAATATTTAATGTTTTAAAAGTTGACAATCAAAAAAATTATAGTACTAATATAATAAATTTTAGAGATGTTTTTTAAAAAATATTTAAAATATCATGTTCTTTTTTATTTATTATTTAAAAACGTTTTCAAATCGAACAGTGCACTTTCAAAACAGAAAAGACAATATTATAAAATTCTGACAAAAAAAGTTCACAAAAAAAATCCAGATCCCAATTTTGAAGTTGGATTTTGGATTTTTATTATTAGAAATTTAATTTCCTAAACATCATCATAATCTACATAAATAGAATCTGATGTTGGGTGCGCCTGGCAGGTTAAGATTAATCCCGATGCAATTTCATTATCCGTTAAAATAGAATTTTTACTCATTTCGGCACTTCCAGAAGTTACACGGGCTAAACAGCTGCTGCAAATTCCTCCCTGACAAGAATAGGGCGCATCAATTCCTTGTTTTAAGGCAGCGTCCAGAATAGTTTGTTTTTGAGACATTTCAAAAGTAACTTCATCATCATCAACCAAAACCGTGATTTTTGTATGTCCTTCCAATGAAGTTGTTATTTCATGTTCCTGAGAGGAAGAAGTAAAAAGCTCAAACTTAATAGCGGATTCTTTTACATTTTTCTCTTTCAAAATTCCGCAAACCGTATTGATCATTTCTTCAGGACCACACAAATAAAACTTATCAAATTGCAATTCCTTGTGTTTATTATTCAACACAAAATTTACTGCAGATTTGTCGATTCTGCCAAACAATGCGTTTTCGGCTTTAGCCTGACTGTAGACATAATGCACGAAAAAACGACCTACATATTGCAATTGCAAATCGTGTAATTCCTGATGAAAAATAGTTTCATCAGGAGTTCTGTTTCCGTAAACTAATACAAATGTGCTTTTTGGCTCACTTTTTAAAACCGACTTAATAATAGAAAGTACAGGAGTTATTCCGCTTCCTGCAACAAAAGCGGCATAGTTTTTTTGTCTTTCCACATCCGGTTCAAAAGTAAATTTTCCTTCCGGATGACCTACTTCAAGAACATCGCCAGCTTTTAGTTTGGTATTGGCGAACTGAGAAAACAATCCGTTTTTTACTGCTTTTACAGCGATTCGCAATTCTCCGCTTTCCGGGGATGAGCAAATAGAATAAGCACGGCGAATTTCTTGATTATCAAGAGTTAATTTTAAATTTATGTATTGTCCGGCAATAAATTTATAGTCTGTTTTTAGTTCTTCGGGAACATTAAAAAGAATGGAAACTGCATCTGCAGTTTCACGTTTCACCTCTTTAATTATAAGTTTTAAGAATGAAGGCATAATATAATATTTTCTGCAAAGATACTAAACACAAAAGGTATCTTGAAATCAATCTTTTGAAAAATTACTTACATAAATTGTTTATGTATAAGATTCTTATGTATATTTGCTTTAAATATTAGCAAACAAAATGAAAAACTCAAACTTATATAAAGGTAGTCTCAACACAATAATAATGAAATTATTAGAGAAAAACGGGAAAATGTATGGTTATGAGATTACTCAAAAAGTAAAATTGATTACAAAGGGGGAACTTAATATTACAGAAGGAGCTTTATATCCTGCCTTGCATAAATTGGAAGCTGACGGTTTGCTCGAAGTAGAAATTGAAAAAGTTGATAACAGGATGAGAAAATATTATAAATTAACTGATTCAGGATATAAGGAAACGGCAAATCGTTTGAATGAATTAGAAGATTTTATTAGAAATATGCAAAATTTAGTAAACCCAAAATTATCATTTTAAAACATGAAACTAACACTAAATCAAATAGCAAATATAGAGCGTACATTGTTGTTAAACGGAATTGTTTATGACGATATAAAATTGGAATTAACAGATCATATTGCATCAGAAATTGAAGCAAAAATCACAGAAAATAATTGTAATTATGAAACAGCTTTTATTGAAGTTATTGAAAGTTGGAAAAACCAATTTAAGCCTACTACTTCCAGTTTTTGGGTTGGTTTTTTGCATTCCGGTCCAAAAATTTATATGGATAAGGTTTTAAAAATCACTAAAAACGAATTTAAATGGGGTGCAATTATAATTGGTATTGGGTTGTTTGTTAAACTTTTTAATTATGATATTTATTTAACAGATGAGTATTCAACCATATTAAGAACTTCCGTAAAAGGAATAGTTTTCGGATCTTTTATAACTTTTTTCAGTGGAAGATTATTTATTATTAAATCAAAAATTAAAACCACTTATTCAGAAATATATAAGAAAAAGGCATACCTCATTGTTGTATACTTTTTTATGATTATGGTGAGCGTTTATCCTGTTTCATCAGTATATGATATTAAAAGAGGACATCTTTTTTCATTATTATTTGTTGCCTTGTATATTGGTTACGCTTTTAATGGCATTCGGTTATTAAGGAAGCATTTAAAAATGCAAAAGCAATTCAAAGAGCTTTATGAATACGTTAAACTGTAAATACTTGATTGAAGAGAATTTGGAGTTTTTTGTTTAAAATTGCTAATAACTGTCTTAAGTTTTGATAGAAGTTTAGCAACCTAAAAATTAATTGTAACGTTTTCATACATTTGATTACATACTACAAAACTGAAAACCAAACAACCATGATTAAAAAGTTTATTTATCTCGAGTGGAAAGCCTTTACAAGATCGGCATCGTTTGGTGCCAATCTGGCGATGAAAATTTTAATGGGTTTTTTGATGGTCTATTTTTCGATAATTTTTATCGGAATGGGCGTAGGGGCATTTTACATCCTCAAAAAAATGAACCTGGAACCCTTACTAACGATCAATAAATTTTTGATTTACTATTTTTTATTTGATTTAGTAATCCGATTATTAATGCAGGCCATTCCGGTGCTGAACATAAAACCGCTTTTGGTTTTACCTTTCAAAAAACCAACAATTGTTCATTTCTCGCTGGGTAAAACCGCTTTGTCTTTTTTTAATTGGATACACGCTCTTTTCTTTCTGCCTTTTTGTATTGTTTTGGCTATAGAGGGATATGATATTGTTGGAATTATTTTTTGGCTTCTGGCGGTTTTCTCCTTGATATATAGCAACAATTTCCTAAATATTATTTTAAGTAATATTGATAAATTATTTGTTGTTTTTATTGGATTAGCTCTTGCATTGGGTGCTGCACAATACTATAATGTGTTTGACATTACTACTTTTACAACACCAATTTTTCAAGGATTTTACCATACAAAAGGAATATTTTTAATTCCCGTTTTGATATTGATTGGACTATATGGTTTTACTTTCAAATATTTCAAAAACAATTTATTTTTAGATGCCGGATTATCTAAAAAAGAAGATATTGCCAAAACCGAAAATCTTTCCTGGCTGAATCAGTTTGGAACTTTAGGAACATTTCTTAAAAATGATATTAAATTGATAAGAAGAAACAAAAGATCAAAAACGACGCTTATCATGAGTTTTTTCTTTTTGTTTTATGGTCTGATCTTTTTTGGAAACTCACATCAGCCTGCCATCATGCATATTTTTGCAGGAATCTTTGTTTCGGGTGGATTTTTGTTTGTATTCGGACAGTTTGTGCCAAGCTGGGACAGCTCTTATTATCAATTAATGATGACACAAAATATTCCGTACCGCGGCTACATTACTGCAAAATGGTGGCTCATTGTTTTTGCTACTTTTATTTCTACTATTTTGGCATCATTTTATCTTTTTTATGGATTGGAAATTTACCTGACAATCATTGCTGGAGCAATTTATAATATCGGAGTCAACTCGCATCTGGTCCTTTTAGGCGGAGCATTTACAAAAACTCCAATCGATTTAAGTAATGCCAGCGGCGCTTTTGGCGATAAAAAAGCCTTCAATGTGAGTGCTATGCTATTGACTTTGCCAAAATTATTATTGCCCTTATTGTTGTATTGGATTGGACTTCATTTTGGAGATAAAACAGTAGGACTTGCCTTAGTCGCCGGAGCAGGTGTTTTGGGTTTTGTGTTTAGAAATAAAGTGTTTTCAATTATCGAAAGAAGATATAAAATCGAAAAATACAGTACGATTCTAGCTTACAAACAAAAGAACTAATTATTCAATTTGAAAATGTGTCAATTAGATAATTAGCTTTAATTGACAAATCTAAAATCTTAATTCAAAAATATAAATTACCATGATACAAGTAAATCAACTTTCAAAAAAATATAACGACACAACAGTTTTAAACATCAACAGTCTTGAAATCCCAAAAGGACAAAGTTTTGGATTAGTAGGAAACAACGGAGCCGGAAAAACAACTTTTTTTAGTTTATTGCTGGATTTGATTCAGCCTACAACAGGAAACATTACAAGCAACAATATTCAGGTAAATACAAATGAAAACTGGAAATCATTTACAGGTTCTTTTTTAGATGAAAGTTTTCTGATTGGATATCTGACTCCTGAAGAATACTTTTATTTTATTGGTGATTTACGAGGCCAAAATAAAGCAGACGTAGATGCATTATTAACACAGCACGAAGAATTTTTTAATGGAGAAATCCTGAAAAATAAAAAATACCTGCGTGATTTATCTAAAGGAAACCAAAAGAAAGTGGGTATTATCGCCACACTTATTGGTAATCCTGAAGTAATTATTTTAGATGAACCTTTTGCCAATTTAGATCCTACAACAGTAAGCCGATTAAAAAAAATAATAAAGGAATTAGCTGAAAATCCCAATGTTACCGTTTTGGTTTCAAGCCACGATTTGCAGCATACGGTTGAAGTTTGTGATCGTATTGTTGCTTTAAATAAAGGCGAAATTGTAAAAGATATTCAAACCTCAAAAGAAACATTACAGGAACTCGAAGCGTTTTTTGCTGTATAAGTTTTTATATTTTAAAAAAAGAGTATTTTTACAAGGTATTTTATACTAAAAGTCCTTTTTAGAAGTTAAAGGATAAAAACTCTTTCTAATTGAAAAACAATACCTTTAAATATAGTTTTACCTTTATATTCGTGTTTTTTTTGATAGCGTGTTCTACCAAAAAAAACACGTTTTTATCCAGAAATTCACATGCATTAAGTACCAAATATAATATTTTATATAATGGACAGATTGCACTTGACAAAGGATTGGCAGCAATAAAAGCAAGCAATCAGGATAATTTCTGGAAACTTTTACCGATTGAAAAGATGCAGATTGATGAAAGTTTTTCTGCAGAAGCAAAAGCTAAAAACCCTGATTTTGAACTTGCCGAAACAAAAGCGACAAAAGCCATTCAGAAACATTCGATGAATATTGGGGGAAGAGAAAAAAACTTCCAGATGGATGAGTCTTATCTAATGCTTGGAAAAGCAAGATATTATGATCAAAGATTCATTCCTGCCCTGGATGCCTTTAATTATATCTTATACAAATATCCTAACAGCAGTAATATTTACACGGCTAAAATTTGGCGTGAAAAAACAAATATGCGTTTAGGAAACGATGCAATAGTTGTAAAAAACATTAATCTTTTACTGAAGAAGACCGACTTAGACAAACAGACATATTCAGACGCACATGCGCTTTTAGCAGAAGCTTTTTTAAATCTTGAAGAAAAAGACAGCGCAGTTGTCAAACTAAAAATAGCTGAAAAGTTCACCAAAATAAACGAAGACAAAGCCAGATACCGTTTCATTTTAGGACAAATGTATCAGGAAGCCGGGAAAAAAGACAGCGCAGCTTATTTTTATGACGGTGTGATTGATATGAATCGAAAAGCAGATCTAAAATACATGATGCATGCTTATGCAAAAAAGGCGCAAATGTTTGATTACGAAAACGGCAACCATGAGTTATTCATAGAAACCTACACTAAGCTTGTTGAAGATCGAGAAAACAGGCCGTATTATGATGTGCTTTTTTATGAAATGGCCGTCTATTTTGATAAAAATCAGGATCAGAAAGCAGCACTTGAATTTTATAATTATTCTTTGCAGAGAAAATCTAAAGACTCCTACCTAATAGCATCGACATACCGGAATATTGGTAACATGTATTTTAAAAATACTGATTATACAATGGCTGCCAAATATTATGATAGTACATTAGTAAAATTGGACCCTAAAACCAGGGAGTTTGCTTATATAGAAAAAAACAGAAATAACCTGGATAATGTGATCAAATACGAAGCAATTGCAAAACGCAATGATAGCATTATTATGGTTCATGGCTTATCAGAACCTGAAAGAAAATTATATTTTGAAAATTATATTTCAGAACTTAAAAAGAAAGATGAAGCCAATCGAATTCTACAGGAAAAAGAGAATGAAAGATTAGCCAATATTGAGCAAAATACCAATGCAGATAATGGTCCTGTGGCAATAAATCCGCAATCAACCGGAAATAATCAACAAATCAAACCGGCAGGAAACTTTAATCCGCCTTCAGGAAATGAAACTGCAAGTATTTTTTATTTTTATAACCCATCGACTGTTGCCTACGGTAAATTACAATTCAAGAAAAACTGGGGAAATAGGGTTTCAGCAGGTAACTGGAGGTTATCATCAAAATCCGGGAATGATACATCAAAAGATTCTATAAGTGTGAATCAGGATGCTGCCAATGCATTAAAAGATTCAATTGTTATTGAAAAATATACAACAGACTTTTACGAAAGTAAACTTCCCACAACACAAATTGCAATGGATAGTATTGGGAAAGAGCGCAATTTTGCCTATTATCAATTAGGATTGATTTATAAGGAAAAGTTTAAGGAATACGATTTGGCCAGCAACAAGTTTGAACAATTATTACGCAATAATCCGGAAGAGAAATGGATTTTGCCTTCCAAATATAATTTATATAAGATTTATCAAATTACAAACCCAGCAAAAGCAGAAGCCGTTAAATTGGACATTTCTACAACATATCCCAATTCGAGATATGCTCAGATACTCAATAATAGAGCAGACGATAAGTCTAATATTTCTCCTGATGAAGAATATAAAAAATGGTACAAATTATATGAGCAAGAACAATTTGATACGGTTTTGGAAAATATTGACAATTTAATAAATCAATATTCAGGTGATGATATCGTATCCAAATTTGTATTGTTAAAAGCAAGCACAATAGGAAAAGTAGATGGTTTAGCAGCGTATAAAAAAGGTCTTGAAGAAGTTGCAGATAATTATCCGAATAGTGAAGAAGGTAAAAATGCACGTGAAATCCTTGAAAAACAAATTCCGGCATTAGAAAAACTTGATTTTACCACAGTGGATAATAAAAACTGGAAAATTTTATATTCAGTTCCTAATAATGATACTAAGACGGCTGAAAAAATTAAAGAAGCCATAAGGGTTTTTTTATTAGTTGAAAATTTCGAAAGATTAACAACTTCATTTGATAAATACAATAAAACACAAAGTTTTTTTGTTATACATGGTATAAAGTCTGAAGCATATGCTCATGATGTAGCAGGTGTTTTAAAAGAGGATAAAAAATATAAAATTGTACATCCTCCTATTATTATATCCAGCGACAATTATAAAATAATTCAGATTAAAAAGAATATTGACAAATATTTAGCCCCAAAAACCCCATAGCATGTTTGATAAAGTCAAAAAATCAGGAACTGAACTTTTAGGAAAAACCAACAGGATTGTTGAAGGAACATCAATTGTTGGAGACATTGTTTCGAAAGCTGATTTTAGGTTAGATGGTGAATTGATTGGAAATTTTACTTCACAGGGAAAACTTGTAATTGGTCAGGCAGGAGTTATAAAAGGAGAAATTATTTGTAATAATGCTGATATAGAAGGAATATTTCACGGAAAAATTAAAGTTCTTGAAGTCCTTAATATAAAAGCAACCGCGGAGATTCATGGAGAAGTTATAGTGGGTCAGCTTTCGATAGAACCCGGGGCCAATTTTACAGCAACCTGTACGATGATAATAAATCCTAAAAAGGAAGTAACTGGAAAAGATGGAAAAAGAGCCGAACAAAAATCAGAGGAATAAGTGGATAGCATTGATTAATATTCCTGTTCAGATGGGATTGATTATTTTTTTGTTTGGATATCTTGGCAATTGGTTAGATGAGAATCACCCAAGTGTTAAAATAAATTATAGTAATGTATTAGTAATGGTAGGGGTAGCTATAGCTTTATATAATGTGATTCGTCAGGTCAACGAAATTAATAAGACAAAATAATTACTTAAGTAGCTGCCAATAAATAGTGCATCTTTGCAAAAAAATATTGAGATGCTTTTTGAAAATTACAAACCATTTTTACAACTATTCTTTTTAGCAGTAGCAGCATATGTTTTACATCGGATTACTTTCTTGGTTTTAGAAATAAACACTAAAAATTTCTTTTATACTATAGAATTTCTA
Organism: Flavobacterium sp.; assembly: GCF_039930565.1. GTDB lineage: Bacteria > Bacteroidota > Bacteroidia > Flavobacteriales > Flavobacteriaceae > Flavobacterium. The sequence continues at coordinate 13,618 of NZ_JBDTTP010000089.1, forward strand.
TACCTGATATTTTTTGGAATATCCGCATTGTTATACCTTATATTATTAATAGTAAAAAAGAAGAATTTTGAAATTGTTGGAATGGCTTTCTTATTTGGAACTTTCACACAAATGTTATTGGGATATTTAATTTTGCGACCGATTTTAGAAAGTAAATCTGAGGAGGTCATTGTTGAAAAAATCAATTTTTTTATAACATTTATTTTGTTTTTGTTATTTGAGACACTTTTAACTGTCCGATTATTAAATGAAAAGCCTTAAATTAGCAATTCTGTAAAAGAAGGTTCAAAAATAATTTTTCATATCCTTTTGAATATTAATAAAAAATGTACCTTTGCACCAAATTTTAGAAACGTAAAAAATAAGATTTTTAACAGATATGGTGATTTCAAACAAACCGCTCAAATTTATTCTTGCAGCTATAGTAGCTTGTTCTCCAGTAATGAGTTTTGCAAATTCAGAGAATGACTCAACGCATGTACAGACTGAAGCCGCTCACGAAGAGAAAGTAATTTCCGACACTGCTGTGGTGGAGGGAGAGCATGCAGCACTTGATCCAAAAGCAAAAGTGGACGCTTTTATTGATCATCACTTACAGGATTCTCACGATTTTGTTTTCTTTTCAGATGAAAAGGAAAATAAACATTATGGTTTCTCATTGCCTGTAATACTTATTGATGGAGGTTTGAAAATTTTCTCTTCTTCAAAATTACACCACGGTGAAGAAGTTGCAGAAGTTGACGGAAACTTCTACAAATTAGTTCATGGTAAAATTTACAAAACAGATGCTGCAGGAACAATTAAGTTCAATGAGCACGGACATCCTGAAAACGAAAAACCATTAGATTTTTCTATTACAAAAAATGTAGTGTCAATGCTTTTTGTTTCAATAATATTATTATTAATGTTTACTGGTTTAGCCAGATCATATAAAAAAGGACCAATCCCAACAGGATTTGGAAGGGTTTTAGAACCACTAATTATTTTTATCAGAGACGAAATCGCTGTTCCAAATATTGGTGAGAAAAAATACAGAAAATATATGGGTTATCTGTTAACCGTATTTTTCTTTGTGTGGTTGTTAAACTTATTAGGTATGACACCACTAGGAATTAACGTTACAGGAAATATTGCTATTACAGTTTGTTTGGCAGCTTTTACTTTTATCATTACACAATTTAGTGCAAACAAAGATTATTGGGGACACATTTTCTGGATGCCAGGAGTTCCTGTTCCAATGAAAATTATCCTTGCCCCAATTGAGGTTTTAGGAACCTTGACAAAACCATTCGCATTATTAATTCGTTTGTATGCTAATATTACTGCAGGTCACGTAGTAATTATGAGTTTGATTGCGATGATTTTCGTAGGTAAAAATTTAGCTGCAGATTTGCCAATTTCTATGGGATTGACATTATTTATTTCGGTTATCGAAGTTTTAGTTGCATTTTTACAGGCTTTCATTTTTACAATGTTATCATCATTGTTTATTGGTATGGCAGTTCAGGACCATGATCACGCACATCATCATGAAGATGAGACAGCAATCATTTAATTAGAAGTTTAATTTTATATATATAAATAGTTATGGGAACAATTCCAACTTTAGT
>NZ_JBDTTP010000090.1:0-14417 GCF_039930565.1 Flavobacterium sp.
TGAACATTTATTCCAGAACCATGATTTTTCTAATTAGCTTTTAATCAATAACTACATCTAAATTAGGATGTAGTAATATTCACATGGCAACTCTTACTGAATTTCGATTAATGGATTATATCAATATAATTTCTGTTTGTTTTATTCTAGCAATTACATCATAAAGTACAGCGAGGAAAAAATCAAAAAAATTAGATGAATTTCATTACTTGCCACAAGACAAGTGCCACAGGTTTTATTCGCTCTTTCTTTGCATAGTATTAAACAAATAATATTATGAAAAACGAAAAAAACAACACACAGGAGGAATTAAATTCCTCATCTTCTAAAAGTACAAACACTATTGTAATTGTTCATGGAGCATGGTCATCTGCAAATGACTGGCATCATGTTGCCGGCCATCTTAACGCCGCAGGAAGTAATCTTATTGTAGTAAATCTTGCCGGTCATGGCAGTGATGAAACACCAATATCAAAAATTAGTTTACAGCTTTATGTCTATGAAGTTTTAAAAGCGATTGGCAATGCAACGAATGTTACCCTTGTTGGTCATAGCTTCGGCGGAATAGTTGTGAGTGAAGTAGCAGAGTTAATTGCTCCGCAGATAAAAAAACTAATTTACATTGCTGCCTTTGTTCCTAGAAATGGAGATAGCCTACTGTCACTTGCTAAAACTGATTCGGAGAGTCATGTAGGTGAAAATCTTATAATAGATGAGGAAGCGGGAGTTGCAAGTATCACTACAGAGGCAATTACAGACGTTTTTTTAGCTGATGCTCCAAAACAAGTAGCAGAATATGTAACCAATAATCTGAGACCTGAACCTTTAGCTCCGCTATCTACTCCGGTTACATTAACGGATGCTAATTTCGGGAAAGTTACTAAGGTATATATCCACAGTCAAAATGATCACACCATTGGTTATTCACTTCAACAAAGAATGGTTGAAGATGCAGGGATCTTAAGAACATACTCACTTCCTTCAAGCCACACACCGTTTATAGTATTTCCTCAAATACTATCAGCAATTATAACTCTTGAAGCTAACTAAAAACAAATTTCAAAATATAAATAACACTTTAATATTACAATCATGAAAAAATTAAAATTAATTCAACTTGTCATTGTTGCTTGTATCTTCATCTTATCATCTTGCTCAAATGACGATAAACAGCCCGAAAACCCCAAAAATTATGTAATTGTTCACGGAGCATGGCAGGCTCCGTATGCATGGCAGACCGTAAAAGCTAACCTTGAAAAAGAGGGTAATAACGTAATTGTTGTTGAGCTGCCCGGTCATGGTAATGATCATACTTCTCCAAGTGAAATAACAATGGATACCTATAAGGAAAAAGTAATTGATGCAATTTCGGCAGTGGATGGAAAAGTTATCCTTGTTGGGCACAGCCTAGGCGGAATGATAATTTCCTCTGTTGCAGAGGCCATACCCGAAAAAATTGAAAAACTAATTTATGTTGCCGCCTATTTACCTGTTTCAGGACAAACACTGGACCAGCTGGCAAATATGGATCCTGATTCTCAGCTTGGTGTACCGACAATTGATCCTGTAGCGTTTACAATTGATGTACAACAGGATCAGATCGTTAACCTATTCATTCAGGACGGGACTCCAGCAATTCAAAGCCTTGTAGTAAACAACTACCGTACTGAACCCTTAATTCCATTTATTAATCCTGTAACGCTTACTGAACAAAATTTTGGATCAGTTAAAAAAGCATATATCAAAACATTACAGGATCATGTTGTGTCGCCGTATTTACAAAATAAAATGATTTCAACCACTGAAGTTGAATCCGTGTACGAGATAAATACTGGACACAGCCCATTCCTTTCACAGCCCAACGAATTGTCTTCAATATTAACAAAAATAGCTACCAACTAAATATTAAATAAATAACAAATAACAATTATATCATGAAAAATTCAATTTTATTAATAGCAATGCTATTGCTTACAACTATTACAGCTTCATCACAAACGAATAAAGCTAAAAATGAAAACACAATTGTAATAATCCATGGTGCATGGTCATCATCAAATGATTGGCAGCACGTTTCAGAGGATTTAATTGCCAGTGGTAATTCGGTTATTTCTGTTAATCTTGCCGGACATGGAAGCGACAATACTCCAATTTCTACAATTAGCTTAAAACTTTATGTGGATGAGGTTAAGAAAGTAATTGGAAGCAAACAAAATGTTGTGCTGGTTGGGCATAGCTTCGGTGGAATTGTGGCAAGCCAGGTTGCAGAAGAGATTGCGCCTCAGATAAAAAAGATCATTTACATTGCCGCTTACGTACCAAAAAATGGAGAAAGCCTGTTAACTATCGCTCAAACAGATGCAGAGAGCCATGTTGGTAAAAATCTTATTGTAGATGAGAAAGCCGGCGTTGCGAGTATAAAAAAAGAAGGTATCGCTGATGTTTTCCTTGCCGATGCTCCTAAGCAGGTTGCAGACTACGTAAGCAATAATTTAAAACCTGAGCCATTAGCACCTTTAGCTACTCCGGTAATGCTGACTGACAGCAAATTTGGCAAAATCAATAAAGTGTTTGTTTACAGCTTAAATGACCATACAATAGGTTATTCACTTCAACAAAAAATGACAAAAGATGCCGGTATAGAGAGATTATATTCTCTTCCGTCAAGCCATACACCTTTTATCATGTTCCCACATGTTTTGGCTCAAATCATAGCTTTAGAAGCAAAGTAAAAAATCAATTTCAATTTCAAAGTTAAGGATCGTTGTACTCAGTAACCTTCGGTTGAGTTTTCAAGGAGATATAATGATCCTTCACTTAAATTATAAATAATAAAAACAAATGGAAACAATAGAAAATATTTTAGAAGCAGAAAAATTTACCCACAAGACTGCACCAACAAAATCTATAAACGTAAATGGGAGTGATTTTACTTACCGTTCTTTTGGAAGAAAAGAAGGAATACCGGTACTATTTTTACAGCATTTTACCGGAAACATGGATAATTGGGACCCTGAAGTTACAAATGCAATTGCCAGTAACTATCCGGTAATATTATTTAACAACAAAGGAGTCGGAAGTTCTAAAGGTACTACTCCTGAAAATGTATTTGAGATGGCACAAGATGCTGTTGACTTTATCCGTGCATTAGGTTACAGTAAGGTGAATCTTTTAGGTTTTTCACTTGGTGGTTTCATCGGGCAACAAATAGCTGCAGATTATCCGGAACTTGTAAATAAACTTATATTGGCAGGTACAGGATCTATAGGAGGAAAAGCAATCGCACAACTGGAGTCTCATTTAGAAAAAGCATTTGTTGACGGACCTGACAGGGTATTGATTAATCTTTTTTTTAGCAAAACGCCAAACAGTATTAAAGCTGGAGAAGATTTCTTAGCAAGACTGGCTGAAAGAGAAGTAGACAGAGATTTACCGACAAGTCAGGCTACAATTGCAAGTCAGGCGAGAGCTATTATTGGCTACGGTTTGGCAACAGACGAAGGAAACACACAGCTAAAGTCTATTAAACAACCTGTGCTTATCGTTAACGGAAGTGAAGATAATATGGTTGATTCGATCAATTCTTACATCATGCTTCAGAATATTCCAGATGCAAAACTGGTACTTTGGAGTGATTCTGGTCATGGAGGAATTTTTCAGTATTCAAGAGATTTTGCTCAGGAAGTAAACTCATTCTTACTGAATTAAGATCAGATTACAATTATATAAGTATACGAATTTATAAATTGAAAATCCGGTTACTGTGCTATTGGCAGAAGTAAATTCCTGTATCTCATTTAAATGGAATGACAGCGTTTACAAATCTTTTGGATGTCGAAGAATGGTAACAGTAATCGGTTTTTAACTATAGTACATGATACCAATTTTAGTGCCTAGACAAATAGAAAATGACTGTAAATTTTATGCTTTGGTAATGATAGTAATCTTGTTGATAGCTTTTTTTTTGATATTGCAACAAAGACAAAAAAAGATTGCATTACAATGGAAAAATCTGGAATTAGAAAAGCAAATTCATGAAAGGAAAAGGGAATTAAAATTACTCCTTAGAGAAATTGAATTGAGAAATCGGAAGCTTTCTGCCAGAGCATTATATCTGTCCAATAGAAATCAGCTTATCAATAATTTGATCTCATTTATAGAAACTATTCCCGAACTTTCAAAAGTCCCCGCTTTAGATGTGCAGATTAAACATTTAAAAGATTATTTAAGAGGCGATAATGAATGGGAAACCTTTATTTCTCACTTTGAAGAGGTAAATCCAGGTTTTCTGGCCAGACTTCGAAAACAGCATCCTGCATTAACATCTAATGATATGCGTTATATAGCATATATTTACATGAATTTAACGGCTAAGGAGATTTCAACCCTTTTGAATATCACAATATATGCAAGCAAAAAAAGAAAAGAAAGAATTATTTCGAAAATGAATCTTCCTGAAGATATAACGCTATATTCATATCTTTCAAATATTTAGAGAAAATGTCTCCATTTTGTCTCTCAGAAGTCTCCTTTTTTTTAAGTGATTTAGTATTGTGTTTTACTTAATTATTTAAGTAATTGATTAATTTTGGTACACAACAGTCTTATAAATAAGCTATTGAATATAATTAATAATAAAATAAATGGACAAACAGGGACTAAAAAATTACATTATAAAAAATTTACCATTTCCAGATCGTACTTTAGATGATGTGGTAGAATATTTTGAGGAGATTGCTATTTCAAAAAATGAATTTTTTCTTAAGGAAGGAAAGATAAATGACCGCTATTTCTTTTTACAAAGTGGTTTTATGAGAGCCTTTACATATGATATCGATGGTAATGAAGTAACCACTAATTTTTATCAAAAAGATAGCGTAGTCTTTGAAGTCTCATCATTTTATTTAAAAACCCAATCCACAGAGAATATACAAGCAGTTACAGATTGCAGAGGTTACGCAATTAGCTATGAACAACTAAATTTATTATTACATGATATTCCTGAATTTAGGGCTTATGGAGTAAAAATGTTGGCAAGAGAATATGTATTATATAAAAAAAGGTCTTTAGAATTAATTAATCTAAGTGGTGAAGCCCGATATGAAAATCTTATTACTACAAATAAAGAAGTATTTCAATTTGCCCAGCTCAAACAAATAGCTTCTTATTTAAATGTTACCGATACTTCATTAAGCCGAATTAGACGTGAATTTTTAAAAAAATAGATAACTATCTTAGATATTAAATTCACTTAAATAAAATTAGTACATGCTAAATGCTCCCAAATTTTTTCTAATCACTTTTTTTTCTTTCTTTTCATTGTTTCTTTTTAGTCAGGAAAAAGCAGGGGATGAAATGATGATTAAAAAACAGCTTTTCTTCAGCACAAAACATACAATCAATATTAATGGAAAGCCTTTAGATTTCACAGCAACAGCAGATGAAATATTTCTTAAAAACGATGATAATAAAATTATAGCCAGTGTATTTAGTTTTTCTTATATTAAAAAAAATAAAAACAATGAAGTCAGACCTGTCGTTTTTGTATTTAATGGTGGTCCGGGATCATCATCCATTTGGTTGCATCTAAGCAGTATTGCACCTTGGAAAGTAAAATTGATTCCAGAAATTAATTCCAATAATTTACCACCATTTGGATTAGAAGATAATACAGATTCTTTGCTTGATGTTGCAGATTTGGTTTTTATTGACCCTGTGGGTACTGGTTTTAGCCATATTATTGCACCTGGTACCCCTGAGAATTTTTACGGAGTGGATCAGGATGCTGAATCAATGGCCCAATTTATAGAAAAGTGGTTGATTAAAAATAACAGATGGAATTCTCCAAAATTTCTTATTGGAGAAAGTTATGGAAGTCAACGCGTTTCGGTTCTTCCCAGAGCACTTATGGGCGGGGTAACTTATACCGGTATAATGAGAGGCATCACACTAAATGGCATTATTATGTTGGGAACTACTTTAGAATCACCTTTAAAAAAGTTAACAGCGGATGCAAAATTAGAAAGAGCAGCTTCATTACTTCCAACGTTAGCAAAAACAGCCTGGTATTATAATAAGGTAAATAAAACATTATACTCTTATGAAGAATTTCAAAAAGAAGTTTTAGCGTTTGCAGAAAAAGACTATCTAAATGCACTTTTACTGGAGAATAAGGAAACACTTTCAACAGATGAAAAGGGTACCATAATTGATAAACTTTGCGCTTATACAGGATTGTCAAGAGATTTTTTTTCATCAACACTTGAAATAAAACCAACTCTTTTTGCAAACAGTCTTTTGTCTAAAGAAAATTTACAGATTGGGTTGTATGATACAAGATACAATCTTCCGCTTGAACATTCCGGTAATGATCCGGTTGCAGATGATCCGGCAATGGGCAGATATGTTCCCGGATTTACTGCTGCATTTAGAGAGCTGCTATCTTCAAAATTAAACATTGACATTCAGGATACTTATAAAACGATTGACTGGAAAAATATTTCGTTTCAATGGCAGTGGTCCCGAAAAGAGACAAAAGAAGGCCCTGATTTTACAGACGATTTAAATGTTGTTTTACGCAGAACTCCAAATTTAAAAGTATTTATAGCGGCAGGAAGTTATGATTTGTCCACTCCGATTGGATATGCTAAAAATACTATCAAAAAAGCAAATTTTGCTGCAGACAGAGTTATTTTTAAAGAATATGAATCTGGTCACATGCTATATTTGGGCAATACCGGAACATTATTTAGTGATGATATAAGATCGTTTATTTTGAGTTGTTCAAAATGAAATTAGTTTTAGGAATAAACTGAGAAGAAGATTCAAAAATTCACTAGCCTGTAGAATTAATAAAAGCCCTAGAAAAACATTCAAGAACAGTATCATCTTGAACTCATGGTTTAAAATTTATGTATAACTTTACAACTCCACAGGTTTTTGTATTGATCCTAGGTATACTTAGGTTTTCAAAATTTGTATATTTTGATTATTGGAAACGAAGATGAAAATTTGTAACAGCCTTATTTTATTGGGTTTTTGAAGAATTCAGTTTTTTTAAATTGAGGGTTCCGGAGTTTTTGGCTTCCTCTAAAAACACTGCGAGCCCCAATGCTAATTGGGGCTCGCGTTTTCAGCGGAGAAAGAGGGATTCGAACCCCCGGACCTGTTACAGTCAACAGTTTTCAAGACTGCCGCATTCGACCGCTCTGCCATTTCTCCAGTATGTTTGCTAACATTTGCTGATTGCGAGTGCAAATATAGTGCGCTTTTTCGATTATAAAAATTTTTTTTGACCTTTTTTGATGATTATTACAAAGAAATTTTCAAATGCTTCATAATCAGTATTTACTTTTAATTTTTTTATGTTAAATAAACATTATTAATCCAAAATGGGTACCGGCTTTTTGTTTTCATCAACAGCAACAAATGAAAATGTACCAGCAACAACATTCTCGCGTAGTTCAGAATACATCTGTTCCATAAAAATATCGACATGAATTTTACAGCTTGTTCTTCCCACATTTACTACTTTGGCAACTAATTCAATTAATGTTCCGGCTGGAATTGCTTTTTTAAAATCAATTTGTCCGGTCGATATTGTTACTACTTTTTTTCTGCTAAATCTTGTTGCACAGATAAAAGAAACTTCATCCATTAGCTGCAAGGCAGTGCCGCCAAATAAGGTATCATAATGATTAGTGGTGCTGGGAAAAACAGCTTTAAAAATACGTGTCTCAGATTTTATAATCCTTTCTTCTAAAGTTCCCATTAGTAATTTACGTATTCAGTAATCTCCAATCCATACCCAATCATCCCTACACGTTTTGTTTGTTGGGTATTAGAAACTAATTTGATTTTTGAAATATCAATATCATGTAAAATTTGAGCGCCAATACCATAATCTTTTATATCAATCACTACTTTTGGTGCTTTCATTGTTCCCTCTGATTGTAGTGCTTTTAATTCAGAAATCCTGTTTAATAAGTTTACAGCAGACATATCCTGATTAATAAAAATAACGGCACCTTTTCCATCTTCATTAATTATCTTAAACATATCGTCTAATTGTTGATCAACATTGTTGGTTAAAGTTCCTAGTAAATCATTATTAACCTGAGAAGAGTGTATGCGTGTTAGTATAGATTCACCTAAATTCCACGTTCCTTTTGTTAATGCAATATGTATCTGTTTATTGGTCGTTTGTTCGTAAGCTCTTAACCTGAAAGTTCCGAAACGGGTTTCAATATCAAAATCCTCTTTTTTAACAATCAGACTGTCATGCTGCATTCTGTAGGCTACTAAATCTTCAATGGAAACTAATTTCAAATTAAATTTTTTAGCCACTTCTGCTAGTTGTGGTAAACGCGCCATTGTCCCATCTTCATTCAGGATCTCACAAATTACACCAGCCGGTTTAAAACCTGCAAGCCTTGCAAAATCAATTGCTGCTTCAGTATGCCCGGTCCTTCTTAACACACCACCTTGTTTGGCTACAAGAGGAAAAATATGTCCAGGGCGTGCCAGTTCATGTGGTTTGGTATTTGAATCTACTAATGATAATACAGTTTTTGATCTGTCTGCAGCTGAAATCCCTGTGGTAACCCCATTCCCTTTCAAATCTACTGAAACAGTAAAAGCAGTTTCCATATGGTCTGTATTATTGGTAACCATGGCGCGCAAATCAAGTTCTTTGCAACGGCTTTCAGTAAGAGGAGTGCAAATTAATCCACGACCATGAGTTGCCATGAAGTTGATCATTTCCGGAGTTGTTTTTTCGGCAGCTGCCAAAAAATCGCCTTCATTTTCACGATCTTCATCATCTACTACAATGATTATTTTACCTTGACGAATATCTTCTATAGCTTCTTCAATAGTATTGAGTTGTATTTTTGTTGCTGACATAATTATTATGGATTTTGAGAAGGAAAAAACTTCTCAGAAATTTTTTGAAATACTTTTTGGATAGGAGTGGTTATAAGGTCAAAATTAATTAAGCCGTTGTCATTTGTAGCGCGATAGGTCAATAAAACAGCTAGAGGTAATAATATAAAAGATGACATCCAGGCTCCCATAAAAGGGGTCATGCCGCCTTCTTGTGAAAGTCTTTTTCCAAAAGTATTAATAAAATGGAATGTGATAAAAATTAAAACTGCAAATACAATTGGTAATCCCAATCCGCCTTTTCTAATTATAGCACCTAAAGGAGCGCCAATAAAAAACATTAAAAAACAGGCAAAAGCAATAACGAACTTTTCATATAAAGCGGTTAAATGTTTATTAATATCCCGTTGTTTTTCTTTTAAGTCCTTTTGTGTAGATTCTATAGAATAAATAGTGTTTGTGACATTGCTGATGGCCGCATTTAAAATTTCGCTCTTTTTCTTATTACCATAAAGCGATAAAAGATTTTTGGGTAAAGATGCTTTTTTTTTCTCAGTTTTGTATGGAGAATATGGTTTAGAAACCCCTGTCCTTTGATTTATATTTTCAGAAAAAGAGACTACTTCATTGTCAAAATTTTTACTTAAAGAATCAAGTGTGTATCGCAATTCATTAACATTTAACATGCTGCTTGTACCGTTGATGTTTTCATTTTCAGTATCTACCTTGTTCAATTCAGACAAATCAATATTGATGATATGTTTGTTAAAGGCAGCTTTAACAAAAGGTAATTTTGCCCTGTCTTCATATTTTTTTGGAGTTACATCCTGATAGTAATATCCATCATTGAGGACTAACTTTAAAATACTGGATTTTTCGTTACTTATTAATTTTCCGTTTTTTGCTTTTATAACAGTTTTATTTTCGCCGTTATTGGTAGCTTTTTCATGAATAGTAACACCGGTCAGAATATTACCGTTTTCTCCCGATTTTTTATTTACTTTAATATTATAAAAACCAACATCATTAAACTGACCTTCTGCTATTGCCATAGCAGGCTTAGCCTGAGCAATGTTTTTTCGAAAGTTCACAAATTTATATTCGGCATACGGAATCACGTTATTAGCAAACCAGAAGGCAACAATACTTAGAAAAAAGATAAAAACAATCAGGCTTCTCATAGATCTTTGAAGAGAAATTCCTGAAGATTTCATAGCGGCAAATTCGTAATTCTCAGCCAAATCACCAAAAGTCATAATTGAAGCCAGTAAAACCGATAAAGGTAAAACAAGAGGGATAATCCTTGGCATTGAAAAGAGCAGGAATTTTACAACCAATATCAAGTCAAGATCTTTTCCCGCAAGCTCAGAGATAAAGAGCCATACCGTTTGAAGTATGAATATAAAAAAAAGGATTACAAATACCGTAGTAAATGTAATCAGGAATGTTTTTAATAAGTATTTGTCTAAAATTTTCAACCTTACTTAATCTAATTTATTGATGTAGTATTTTGGATATTTACTCGCCACAAAGGTAAATTGATTTTTTGATAAAGGTTGGTTGGTTTTAAAAGAATTAACGGTTAAAGTGGTTTTTGTTCCATTTTTTCCAGTTTCAATTAAATTGTAGATGTGTTTTGTCTGTACGTCAATACCTAACAGGATTTCTTTTCGTTGATCTTTTCCACTTACAGGTACTAATTTAACGTATTGAATTTTTCTACCTTTAACATTTTGGACAATATCCATGTTGTATTTGTAGCCTGAGTTGAAAAAAGTAAGCATTTTTGATGGAGTTATTGCACTATCATCTTTTTCATTTACTTTAGAAATCGTAATTTCTTCGTCTTCAGGAACAATTGTATATGTTTTTTGGCCATCAAATATTTTGGTAACCCCCATAAAATTCAGCACATATTGATTGCCTTTCATGGTTACATTTCCTTTACTGTCCTGATTGATGTTTTCCTTGGAATTGTTTAAGGAATATTTAAAATCGATTACGATGTTATTATAACTTTTTATTTTTGAAGTTACCTGATTCAATAAATCCTTGGCTTTTTTATCCTGTGCCTGAACAGAAGAAAAACTCAAAAGCATTAAAAGTGCTATTTGAAAATACTTCATCGTCATGTTTGCGATAGAATTGTTTGTGATTTGCTGAATTTTTGTTCTCATGATGGGATTAATTTTGTTCATTATTAAAAAATTGATCAAGAGCACTTAAATCAGATATGTTGACACTTCTTGCCTTACTGCCTTCAAATGGGCCAACAATTCCGGCTGCTTCCAGCTGATCGATCAAACGACCTGCTCTGTTGTAGCCCAATTTTAATTTTCTTTGCAGTAAAGAAGCAGAACCTTGTTGCGCATTGACAATAATCTCAGCGGCTTCTCTAAATAAGCTATCTCTTTCAGAAATATCCATATCAAGATTAATGCCACTTTCTTCTCCAACAAACTCAGGAAGCAAATAAGCCGTGGCATACGCTTTTTGCGAACCTATAAAATCAGTTATTTTTTCTACCTCAGGAGTATCAATAAAAGCACACTGAACACGTACCACATCATTTCCGTTCGTATATAACAAATCCCCACGTCCAATTAACTGATCGGCACCCTGAGTATCCAAAATAGTTCGGGAGTCAATTTTTGAAGTCACCCTAAAGGCTATCCTCGCAGGGAAATTGGCTTTAATCAAACCAGTAATTACATTAACCGAAGGTCTTTGCGTTGCAATAATTAAGTGAATACCAATAGCACGTGCCAACTGAGCCAAACGCGCAATCGGAATTTCGACTTCTTTTCCGGCCGTCATAATCAAATCAGCGAACTCATCGACAACTAAAATGATATAGGGCAAAAATCGGTGTCCCGCTTCGGGGTTTAATTTTCTGGCTTTAAATTTATCATTATATTCTTTGATATTACGAACCATTGCATCTTTCAATAAAGAATAGCGATTATCCATTTCAACACAAAGTGAGTTTAAAGTGTTCACTACTTTTGCATTGTCGGTAATGATTGCGTCTTCAGTATCCGGAAGCTTGGCTAAATAATGTCTTTCAATTTTATTGAAAAGAGTAAGTTCTACTTTTTTAGGATCGACCAGGACAAATTTTACTTCGGCAGGATGTTTTTTGTATAAAAGAGAAGTCAAAACTGCATTTAATCCGACCGATTTCCCCTGCCCGGTAGCTCCTGCCATCAACAAATGGGGCATTTTGGCTAAATCGACTACAAAAGTTTCGTTCGAAATTGTTTTACCCAATGCAATTGGCAACTCCATTTCAGCTTCCTGAAATTTAGCGGAACCAATAACACTTTTCATCGAAACCATTGTCGGATTCTTGTTCGGAACCTCGATTCCGATAGTTCCTTTTCCAGGAATTGGCGCGATAATACGAATTCCTAAAGCTGACAAAGACAATGCAATGTCGTCTTCTAAACTCTTAATTTTAGAAATTCTGATTCCGGCTTCCGGTACAATTTCGTACAAAGTTACCGACGGACCAACAGTTGCTTTGATCTGGGCAATTTCAATCTTGTAATTACGGAGCGTATCTACAATCTTATTTTTATTTTCCTCTAATTCTTCCTGATTAATGGTAATTCCGCCAGTCGAATATTCTTTTAATAAATCAATGGTTGGGAATTTATAATTTGATAAATCCAAAGTTGGGTCGAATAATCCAAAATCTGCAACCAATCTTGAAGCAAGATTTTCTTCGATAATATCTTCTTCTTCTGCTTTTTCAATAACAAATTCCTCTGTATGAACCGGTGTTTCAGACACTGGATTGATATGCATCTGAACTGGTTTTAAAGTTGGGTTCAGATCAATTTCTGATGAATTTGAAATCGTAGGTTTTAAGGCTTCCTTGTTGATTTCAAATTGAGTGTCTTCCGTTTTGAGATGAATAGTATCTTCTTCAGAATCTTCTTCAATAGCAAACTCTTCAAGATTGTAAGCACTTTCAGGTTGAGATGTTTTTAAAGAACCTATTTCTGATTTCAGTTCTTTTTTTGTTGAATCAAAATACGATTGGATTTTCTCTGGTGAAAGTTTTATTTTAAAAATCAAATAGACTATTAATCCAAAAAGCAAGGTCAGTAAAGTTCCTGTTTTTCCTATGTAATCCTGTAAAAACGAATTCAGTTCAAATCCAATTGTTCCTCCCAATTCAGGTGCTGAAGTGGCAAAAAATCCAAACAAAACCGAAACAATAATAATGGCAAATAAATCCCAGAACCAAATATTTTTCAATTTTTTGGTTGTAAGTTCCAAAGCCAGAAATAAACCTGTCAGAAAAAATAAACGCACGAATATAAAAGAAGCAATTCCGAATCCCTTGTAGAGAATTAAATCAGCGAGATAAGCACCAAACTTTCCTAGCCAGTTTTGTACTTCTTCGTTACGATCACCTAAACGGCTAATAGCACTTTGGTCTGATTGCCATTGTCCGTTGATGTAAAAAGAAATAAATGCAACTAATAATGCAATAGAAAAAAGTATAAACAAACATCCCAGAACAAATTTTTGTTGTTTGGTAATTTGCCAGGACCTTTTATTGTCTGTTTTTGTTTCGCTTTTTTTCTCTGAAGTTGCTTTTTTGGTTGTTTTTGCCATTCTTGGGTTTAGTATTGCCTATAGAAATTTTGGAATATAAATGATCAAACCTATTGCTATTGCTGTCATGGCGGCAAAAAATACCGCTCCTGCAGCAATATCCTTAATAAATCCAATTCTTTGATGATAATCAGGATGAATAAAATCGGCAATTTTTTCAACTGCCGTATTTAATCCTTCAATGCTCATTACCAAACCTATGGCTAGTATTTGAAAAAGCCATTCGGTTTGTGAAATATGAAAATAGAACCCGGCAATAGTCATTAAAATTCCCAAAGAGAATTGTACCATGATGCTGTGTTCTGTTCTGATAAGTTTTACCGCACCATTAAAAGCATACGTCATGCTTTTTAAGCGGCCTGTAACAAAAGTATTGTCTTTTTGAAACTCCATTTATACGAAAATATTATAGTGCTGCTAAAGCTGCTTCGTAATTTGGTTCGTTTGCAATTTCAGCAACTTGCTCTGTATGTAGTACTTTTCCGTTAGCATCAACAACAATAATTGCTCTTGAGTGTAAACCTGCTAAAGGACCGTCAACGAATTCCAAACCGTTTGTTTTACCAAAATCGCCTGTTTTAAAATCGGAAAGATTAACAACATTTTCTAGTCCTTCCGCACCACAAAAACGTTTTTGAGCAAATGGCAAATCTCTTGAAATACACAAAACTGTTGTGTTTTCCAGACTGCTGGCACTTTCGTTGAATTTTCTAACTGAAGTTGCGCAAGTTCCTGTATCGATACTAGGAAAAATATTTAAAACCAATTTTTTACCGGCAAAATTACTTAATGAAGCAATGGATAAATCGTTTTGTACTAATTTGAAGTCAGCAAGTTGAGAACCAACTGTTGGTAATTCGCCTGATGTATGAACCGGATTTCCTCCTAATGTTATTGAAGCCATG
>NZ_JBDTTP010000091.1:0-13919 GCF_039930565.1 Flavobacterium sp.
ATCTCGCAATCAGCGGGAGGAATTGGTCTTTCTATTCATAACGTTCGTGCGACAGGATCTTACATTCGTGGTACAAACGGAACTTCAAACGGAATCGTGCCGATGTTGAGAGTATTCAATGACACGGCTCGTTACGTTGATCAGGGTGGCGGAAAACGTAAAGGAAGTTTTGCGATTTACATCGAAACCTGGCATGCTGATATCTTTGACTTTTTGGATTTAAAGAAAAATACAGGAAAAGAAGAAATGCGTGCAAGGGATTTATTCTTTGCCATGTGGACATCCGATTTATTCATGAAACGTGTTCAGGAAGATACAACATGGACTTTAATGTGCCCGAACGAATGTCCTGGATTATATGATGTTTACGGAGAAGAATTCGAAGCCATGTACACGGATTATGAATTTAGAGGAAAAGGCAGAAAAACAATCCGTGCTCGTGAATTATGGGAAAAAATCCTGGAATCACAAATCGAAACCGGAACACCATATATGTTGTACAAAGATGCGGCAAACCGTAAATCAAACCACAAGAATTTAGGAACAATTCGTTCTTCTAACTTGTGTACGGAGATTATGGAGTATACGTCTAAAGATGAAATTGCGGTTTGTAACTTAGCTTCTATTTCGTTGCCAATGTTTATTGAAAACGGAAAATTCGATCACGATGCACTTTATAATGTTACCAAACGTGTAACCCGTAACCTGAACAAGGTAATTGACAGAAACTATTACCCGGTAAAAGAAGCTGAAAACTCTAACTTGCGTCACCGTCCGGTAGGATTAGGAGTACAAGGTCTGGCAGATGCTTTTATCATGTTGCGTTTACCGTTTACAAGTGATGAAGCAAAAGCTTTGAACCAGGAAATTTTCGAAACCTTATACTTTGCAGCCGTAACCGCTTCTATGGAAATGGCAAAAGAAGAAGGTCCATATTCTACATTTGAAGGTTCTCCAATGTCCAAGGGAGAATTCCAATACAATATGTGGGGAATGAAAGATGAAGAATTATCTGGTCGTTGGGACTGGGCATCCTTAAGAAAAGAAGTGGTAGAGCACGGAGTTCGTAACTCATTATTGGTTGCTCCAATGCCAACTGCTTCGACTTCACAAATTTTAGGAAACAATGAAGCTTTCGAGCCTTATACATCAAACATTTACACACGTCGTGTATTGTCCGGAGAATTTATCGTAGTAAACAAACATTTACTGCATGATTTAGTAGACAGAGGATTGTGGAACGAAACATTGAAACAGGAAATCATGCGTCATAACGGATCAGTTCAAAACATTGATGTGATTCCGCAAGACCTGAAAGAATTATACAAAACAGTTTGGGAAATGTCGATGAAAGACATTATCGATATGTCACGTCAGAGAGGTTATTTTATTGACCAATCGCAATCACTGAACTTGTTCATGCAGGATGCCAACTACTCTAAACTAACGTCAATGCACTTCTATGCCTGGCAGTCAGGATTGAAAACTGGTATGTATTACCTAAGAACAAAATCAGCAGTTGATGCGATTAAATTTACATTAAACAACGATAAAAAAGAAGAGACACCAACTTTAGTGGCAGAAACTGAAGAAATCAATGTTGAGGAATACAAAGCGATGTTGTTAAAAGCACAAGCTGCAGGTCCTGAGGATTGTGAGATGTGTGGGTCTTAATTTTTTTTAGAGAAAAGATGATAGAGTAAAGAGTAAGATTTATTCTTAGTTATAGAAAGCAGTTATTGTAATGATAGCTGCTTTTGTTTTTTAGGAGCTATTTCCCGCTTTTCGTTGCAAACAAAGTTCACTGAACTCCGATTGAAATGAATATAATGTGAAGTAATCTTTTTATTTTTAAAGAAAAAATAAAAAGGATTTCCACTGCAATCGGGGCTAAATATTCGGTTTTATAATAAATTTATGTTCAGAGTTTGTCATTCCGAGGAACGAGGAATCTTCGCAAGAAACTCGACAAAGATTGATGATTAGTATTGTAGAGTTTCTTGCGAAGATCCTTCCTCCGTCAGGATGACAAAACTGTGAGAAAAATTGTTAGGATTAATAACTGCAAAGAAGCTACTATTACTGATATATTTCCTGAATTGCTAAAAGGCAGGAATTGAATAATTTAAATATTATAAAACAGTTGTTGTCAGTATAATTTTTTTATCAATTAAGTTTTATCCACAATCTTTGTCATTCCGAGGAACGAGGAATCTTCGCAAGAAACTCGACAAAGATTGATGATTAGTATTGTAGAGTTTCTTGTGAAGATCCTTCCTCCGTCAGGATGACAAAACTGATAGGAAAATTATTTTAGTATTAATAACTGTAAGCTCCGCAAGTATCAATAAACTCTGAAGATAGTATTTCAATCAAACAAATTATTCAAAAAATCCAAATCTGGATTAATAGTTTTGATTAACTCTAATTTTTTATTTCTACTCCAGCCTTTTATCTCTTTTTCACGACTAATTGCTTCCTGAATCCAAGTAAACTTTTCATAGTACAATAAAAATTCAACGTTATATTTTGAAGCGAAACTTTTATTTTTACCAGTAATGTTTTCTTTATGTTGATTTAAACGAATTTTTAAATTGTTGGTTACTCCAGTATAAAAAACTGTCTTCGATTTATTTGTTATAATGTATATGTAATAGCTATGATAACCTTCTGCTGATTGCATAAGAATGAATTACAATTATGTGCAAATTACAAATAAAGAAAAGATTCTTCTTATTTTTATAATGTATTTTTTGCTAAAAAATCTCTTAACCTATTGATGCGTAGTTTCTTGTGAAGATTCCTCGTTCCTTAGAATGACAATATTGAAAAGAAGTCTTCGTTAAATTATAATCAATACCTTATAACTAAGAATTTTAGCTTTAGAACCTAAGTAAATTAAACCTTTTCCAAAAACAAAAGTCTTATTCTTAAATAATTCGTGCGTTATGAAAAAAAGCAATCTTTGGTCATTACGATTGGGCTTTTCCGGAAAGGAAGCCGATAAAATTGAAAAAATTGGATTAGAAAAATTTCTAAAGCGATCGTATTATGCAAAGTTCGATAAAGATGTACCTGCTTTTTTAAATGATGATCCTAAAACCCTTGCGGAATATAAGGAATCACGTCAACGTATTAAAGATCTCGATCCGGAAGAGAAAAAGAAAATCCAGAAAAAAGAAAACCAAACTACTGCCGAACTCAAAAAATGGTGGATTGCAAAAATGCAGACCGATGAATTTCCATTGCGGGAAAAAATGGTTGTTTTCTGGCACAATCATTTTGTTGCCACTTCACAAAAGGTGAAAATCAATTACTGGATTTACCAGCACAATATGATTTTGCGTGAGAATGCTTTTGGAAACTTCAGGGAACTGACCAGACAAATCGTAAAATCGAATGCAATGGTCAAGTATTTGGACAATGTCGATAATAAAAAAGGCAAATTCAACGAAAACCTAAGCCGTGAATTACTGGAATTATTCACTATCGGAATTGGGAATTATACCGAAGAAGATATCAAAAACGGGGCACGCGCTCTGGCAGGATTAAATTATGGTGATGAAGGTGCGGTTTACAGAAAAAATTTAGAAGATAACAGCAATAAAACCTATTTCGGAAAAACCGGAAACTGGAAAGCTGATGATTTGGTTGATATCATTTTCGAACAAAAAAACATTCCCTATCTCATTACCCGAAAAATACTGAAATGGTTTCTTTATGATAATCCCTCAGAAGAACTGGTTGTTTATTATGGCGATTATTTCAGAAAAATAAATTTTGAAATTGCACCATTACTTACTAAAATTTTTACCGAAGAATACGCTAAAGATACTTCGGGCAATAAAATAAAAGATCCTTTGGTTTATATTTCACAGCTTATTAACGAACTGCAATTGAAAGATTATGATGAAGCAATGATTGTTGCCTTCCTAAAACAGCAAGGAATGGATTTGTACAATCAGCTCAATGTGAAAGGCTGGGATGGCGGAAATTCATGGCTGACTTCGCAGGTATACCTGCAACGTAATACTACTGCAGATTTGCTTTGCAACGGACGAAGTCTTTCGAAGAAAGTGCAGTCTGCAATGACTGAAGAAAACTCAAGGCCAAAAAAGGAGCCGGAAAAAAAAATAGTTAAAATTGATTTTGATTCCAACGGAAACAACAAAACCATTATTTCGGAATTATCCAACAGATTATTATTTACTGTAAATGAATCGATGCAGAAAGACATGGAAAATTTACTCAAATATGATTTTGATCCTAAAAATCCTAATGCCAATTATGGAGTTGTTCGTTTGTTTAATTATATCACCAAGTTGCCCGAATATCAGTTGATCTAAAATTTATCATTATGAACAGAAGAAATTTTTTAACGTTAACAGGCACATTTACCGGAGGAATGCTGGTGCTTCCAAGTTTTTTGCATGCTTTTGGTGAACAGAATAATCTGGTTATTGGAGAACAATGTCTGGTCTTTATTCAGCTCAATGGAGGAAATGATGGATTGAATACTTTTATTCCATACGATGATCCTTTATATTATGATTTCAGAACCAAAATTGCCCTGAACAAAGATACCGTTGTAGGTAAAAACAAAGGAATCGCATTTCATCCCGCATTAAAAGATTTTGCCCAGATGCAGCAAAACGGAGATTTGTCTGTAATCCAGAATGTAGGTTATCCGGAACCTGTACGTTCCCATTTCCGCAGTCAGGAAATTTGGCAAACGGCGGCAGATTCTGATAAATATATCAATCAGGGATGGCTCGGACGCTATCTGGATTTGCAATGTCATGATCATCAGCCAACGGCCGCAATCAATTTAGATTCGATAGATAATCTGGCTTTAAAAGGAATGGAACCTAATTCAATCACGGTAAAAGATCCGGATCGATTTAAAGTAAAATCAAATAAGGGAAATGAAAAATTATCCGACAATCCACAATTGGATTTTGTACGCAAAATTGCCAATTCGGTTATCGAAGGATCTGATGATATTCAGAATGCGCTGAAACAATCGAAAACAGAGATTAGTTATCCTAAAACAGGATTGTCCAAAAATCTGGAATGGATTGCACGATTGGTAAAAGGTAATTTAAATTCGAAAGTCTATTACACATCGCTTGGCGGTTTCGATACGCACGATAATCAGCTTTCTATCCATGAAAGAAAATTGACAGAATTAAATGATGCATTATTTAGTTTTTATAATGATTTAAAAAAGGCACAATTGCTTCAAAACGTAACCATTGTGGTGTTTTCAGAATTTGGAAGACGCGTAAAAGACAACGGCAGCGGAACTGATCACGGAACTGCAGCGCCTATGTTTGTAATTGGAGGCAATAATAAAGGAACCATTTTAGGAAATAATCCAAATTTAGCCGACTTAGACAATGGTGATTTAAAACACCAAATTGATTTTAGAAGCGTTTATGCATCATTATTGAAGGAAAAAATGGGTTTTGATTATTCTAAAATCGGAATTAAGAATAATCCGGTTTCAGGATTGTTTTAGTCAGGAGCTATTCCCGCTGTACGTTACAATCTTTTGTGCCGAACCCCGGCACAAAAGGATTTCCACTCCCATCGGGGCTAAAAATTATTCTCGTTTCAATTACCTTTTTTGTCATTTCGACGAAGGAGAAATCACACTCGTAGCTCCGTCACTAAGTTGCCAATCTTTGTCGAATTACACATGCGATTTCTCCTTCGTTGAAATGACAATATTGAGTAATCTACAAAGAGTCATCTAATCTACCTGAAACCAATTCTATAAATCTCATTTTAAGCCTGATTTATTAAAATATCATACAAAACCAGTTTAATTTGTTAAGAAATCCTTTTTTGTTTCATAAAATGCAATAATTTTTTTGGTACAGTTAAAATAATTTATACATTCGCACAGAATTAAAAAAATAACACAAACAAAATGGCACATAACCGTTTTTATTTTAGCAACAACTTTTATTTCTTCTTTAGTAGAAGTTAGGATTGTGCTATGGTTATTTGAGAAAATTAAAAGACAAATAAAACTAATATACAATCCTGATGAAAATCAGGATTTTTTTTTGACTATATGACAACAAAAATTGCAATACAAGGTATCAAAGGATCTTTTCATCATCAGGTAGTGAAAGAGTATTTTCCTGAAAATGTTGAAATTGACGAATGTTTATCTTTTGATGAATTAATTGACAGCCTGCTTTCCGGAAAAACGGATCAGGCGGTTATGGCGATTGAAAATTCGATCGCGGGACCAATCATTCCGAATTATGCTTTGATTGACAAGAATAATTTGCACATCATTGGAGAACATTATTTAAGTATCCACCAGAATTTAATGGCTTTGAAAGGTCAGAAGATTGAAGATATTAAAGAAGTTCATTCGCATCCGATGGCATTATTGCAATGTATGGATTTCCTGAAACAGTATCCAAATATCAAATTGGTTGAAGATAAGGATACAGCTGAAACTGCTAGAAGAATTGAGCAAGATCAATTAACCGGTATTGCAGCGATTGGGAGCAGAACGGCATGTGAAATGTATGATTTGGAGATTCTGGCACCGGAAATTCAAACGATCAAAAATAACATGACCCGTTTTGTGATTATTAAAAAACAAAATTCATTTTTGCCCGAAAGCGAAATCAACAGAGCTTCGATCAAATTTGAACTGGATCATAAAAGAGGAAGTTTAGCAGCAGTTCTAAATGTAATGAGCGACTGCAAACTGAATCTGACCAAAATCCAGTCGCTTCCAAAAATTGAAACGCCCTGGAAATATTCGTTTTTCGTAGATGTGACATTCGAAAATTATGAAGATTATTCGAAAGCAAAATCGTTATTGAATATTATGGCAGAATATTTTAAGGTCTTGGGAGAATATAAAAACACGAAGCCTTAATTACGTAATTAGTGCCTGGTAATTAGTCCTTAGTTTAAAAGTTTAAAAAAAAGCATAAAGCTTACGGATTACAGCCTAAAGCAAAAAACAAAAATCATGATTACAACAGCAAAAAGATTAGATACAGTTGAAGAATATTACTTCTCATCAAAATTGAGAGAAGTTCGTCAGCTAATGTCTGAAGGAAAACCGATCATCAATATGGGAATCGGCAGCCCTGATTTGAGTCCGTCTAAAGCCGTTATTGAAGCGGTAGCTTCTGCAATTTTGGATGAAAACGGACATGGTTATCAGAGCTATCAGGGATTGCCGGAGTTGAGAAAAGGGATGGCAGATTTTTATCAGAATCAGTTTGGGGTTGAGTTGAATCCGAATAATGAAATTTTGCCTTTGATGGGTTCGAAAGAAGGAATTATGCACATTTCGCTGGCATTTTTAAATGAAGGCGATCATGTTTTGATTCCGAATCCTGGTTATCCAACTTATACTTCGGTAACTAATTTGGTAGGGGCAGTTCCGGTTTATTATGATTTGAAAGAAGCGAATTCATGGGAGCCTGATTTTGAAGCATTGGAAAAACTGGATCTTTCGAAAGTGAAAATTATGTGGCTGGGATATCCGCACATGCCAACAGGAGCCAGAGGAAGTTTAGCATTATTTGAAAAATTGGTTGCTTTTGCTAAAAAACACAACATATTATTGGTTAACGATAATCCGTATAGTTTTGTTTTGAATGATAATCCAATGAGTTTATTGCAGGTTGAAGGAGCGAAAGAAGTGGCTTTAGAATTAAATTCATTAAGCAAAACGTTCAACATGGCAGGCTGGAGAGTTGGAATGGTTTTAGGAAGTCCTGAAATTATTGACGCCGTCCTGAAAGTAAAAAGCAACATGGACAGCGGTATGTTTTACGGAATTCAGAAAGGTGCAGTTGCCGCTTTGAATTGTGATAAATCCTGGTTTGAAGACCAAAACAAAATTTATAGACGCCGTAGAGAGTTAACAGAAAAATTAGCAGAAAAATTAGGCTGCGAAGTTTATGCAGCAGGAGTCGGGCTTTTTGTCTGGGCAAAATTGCCGGAAGGAATCGAATCATCAGAGAAGTTCATTGACGAAATATTATACGAGAAACATATTTTCATTACACCGGGAACTATTTTTGGTAGCAATGGTGAAGGATATATCAGATTCTCGTTGTGTGTGAAAGAAGAAAAAGTACAAGAGGCGATAGATAGGTTTTAGATGTCATTGCGAGGAACGGGTGCCATCTCAGCTGCTGAGTCAATTGTTAGTGTTTTGCTTCGTTCCTCGCAATGACTAAGCGTCTTAATAAAACGAGAAGCCCTAGCCCTGATAGAAGTGGAAATCCTTTTTTGCCGGGGTTCGGCAGAAAAGATTGCAACGGATAGCAGGAATTAGCTTCTAATAAAAAGAATTATGAAAGTATACGTAATAGGAATAGGGCTGATAGGGGGTTCAATGGTGCTGGACATCAAAGAAAAACATCCGGATGCTACTATTTTTGGAATCGATAAGAACGAAAGCCATTTGCAGGAAGCGATTGATTTGGGCGTTATCGATCAGGCAGGGAACTTTGAAGATTTGGCTCAGGCCGATTTTGTAATTGTTTCGGTTCCGGTTGATGTAGCGTTAGTTGTTTTGCCAAAAGTGCTGGATGCTGTTGGAGATCAAACCATTGTTTTTGAGGTAGGTTCGACTAAAAAGCCAATTTGTGATGCAGTAGCGAGCCATCTGAAAAGGAGAAATTTTATTGCAACTCATCCGATAGCAGGAACGGAGTTTTCAGGGCCTTCGGCAGCGATAAAAGGATTGTTTCAGGGAAAAACGAACATCATTTGTGAAGTAGAAAAAACCACTTTTAAATTGCAGGAAAAGGCTTTGAAGCTTTTTAGCGAAATTGGAATGAGGATTCGATATATGGATCCGACTTCGCACGACAAACATATTGCCTACGTTTCACATTTGTCGCATATCAGTTCCTTTATGCTCGGAAAAACGGTAATGAACAAGGAAAAAGACGAACAGGATATTTTTGACATGGCAGGAAGTGGATTTGAAAGCACGGTTCGTTTAGCAAAAAGTTCACCCGCGATGTGGACGCCGATTTTTAAGCAGAATAAAGAACATGTTATTGAAACATTGGATGAATATATTTCGAATCTAAGTCGGTTTAGGGATTTGTTGAAAGAAGAAAATTACACTGCCATTTTTGAAGAAATGGAAAGCACGAATAAAATAAAAGAGATATTAAACGGATTAACAATTAAAAAGTAAAAACTAAAATTAAGATGGAAAATAACAAACAAATGAGAAAGTGGTTAGATGATTTCAATTTAAATCACCCACTTGTGATAGCAGGACCTTGTAGTGCAGAAACGGAAGAGCAAGTATTAAAAATTGCTCATGAGTTGAAAAACTCTGATGTAAGTGTATTCAGAGCAGGAATCTGGAAACCAAGAACGCGTCCGGGAGGATTTGAAGGTGTTGGAGAAATTGGTTTAAAATGGTTGCAAAAAGCTAAAAAAGAAACTGGTTTATTAATGGGAACTGAGGTTGCAACTGCAGCACATTGTAAACTGGCTTTAGAACATGATATTGACGTTTTATGGGTTGGAGCCCGTACAACTGCAAACCCTTTTGCAGTTCAGGAAATTGCTGATACTTTGAAAGGAACCGATAAAATTGTTTTGGTTAAAAATCCTGTTAACCCGGATTTAGCTTTATGGTTAGGTGGTGTTGAACGTTTACACATGGCTGGAATAGAGAAATTAGGAGTTATTCACAGAGGTTTCTCTACTTACGAAAAAACCAAATACAGAAATATTCCGGAATGGCAGATTGCTATCGAATTGCAAAATAAATTCCCTGATTTACCATTAATCATTGATCCATCTCACATTACAGGAGATCGTAAAATGATTCTTGAAGTAACGCAAGAGGCTCTTGATTTGAACTACGATGGTATGATTATCGAAACGCATACCGATCCGGACAATGCCTGGTCTGATGCTGCTCAACAAGTTACTCCAGATGCTTTGAAACAAATTTTCAAAGACCTGAAAGTAAGAAATACAGATAACACTACAGATGAGTACAGCAATAAAATGACAAAATTAAGAGCAAACATCGACGTTTTGGATGCTAACTTATTAGAGTTATTAGGAAAACGTATGAAAGTAGCCGATGAAATTGGTCAGGTGAAAAGAGACGCTAACGTTGCGATTCTTCAAAACACGCGTTGGAATGAAATCTTAGGAAAAATGATTTTGGAAGGTGAGAAAAAAGGTCTTACTGAAGAGTTTGTTTTGAAAATGTTCAAAGCGATTCACCAGGAAAGTATTGGTCACCAGGAAAAAGTTTTAAATGCATAATGTTTCTAAACCATATAAGTGATATAAGTTAATTTAAGTTTTTTAAAAGCTTGTTATTAATGTTTGTTATTTCACAGATGTGATTTGAATATTTAAAATAGAATCTCCATCCCTTTAAAAACAAGGGTTGGAGATTTTTTTATGAAATTAATTGATGTTATTCCAACCTTTTTATGTTTTTTGCTCTCTATATAAAGATACAACCTTAACTTTCGTATCATGAAATCAAATATGTGTTCGTTTAATCCGGAAATTTTTCAGGGGAACCTGAAATTGATATTTTACTTTTTGCTTTTTTTAGGAGTAAAAACTTTTGCACAAAATCCTGAGTTGACAGTTAAAGGCGAGGAGGCCGAAAAAGTCAGAATGAGCCAGTTGATTGTGAATGTAAAAGTCGTAGGGAATATTGCCTACACAACTGCCGAAATGCATTTTTTTAATTCGGGAACCCGTCAGATGGAAGCGGAACTTATTTTTCCGTTGCCGGAAAACGTTTCGGTTTCGAGGTATGCAATTGATATTAATGGAAAAGTGCGAGAAGCGGTTCCTGTAAATAAAAATAAAGGAAAGCAGGTTTTCGAAGCTATCGAGCACCGTCGTGTTGATCCGGGGTTGTTGGAAAAGGTAGATGGGAATAATTTCAGAACCCGAATTTATCCGTTAATACCAAACGGAGAACGAATCGTCATTATTGGTTATGAAGAAGAATTGTCTGCCTTTGATAAAAATAATCTGGCGTATCAATTGGTAAGCCGTTATCCCAAAAAACTGGATAAATTTGAGATTAATGTTTCGGTTTTGGGAGCTTCGGCCTCACCGACTGTTGCTGAAAATTCCGGGGAAGTGATTGCTTTCTCCAACTGGAACCAATCTTTTCAGACTTCATTAAAAAAGGAAAATTATCAGCCATCTGAGAAACTGCTTTTCAAGATTCCGATTCAGGAAAATATACCCAGCGTCGTGATGCAGAATGTAGGAGGTCAGCATTATTTTTATGGAAATACTTTTCTTGAAGGAAATAAAATACCTACAAAAGTATCGGGTTCTATTGGTTTGATTTGGGATAATTCATTGAGCTGCCAAACAAGGGATTTGAAGAAAGAACTGGATTTTCTGGATGCTTATTTTCAAAAGATTAAGAATACAAAAGTGACGTTATACTTTTTGAATTACACGTTTGAAAAACAAAAAGAATATGTGATTTCAGATGGGAATTGGGCCGAATTAAAGGCGGTTTTGCAAAATACAAAGTATAATGGCGGAACACGTTTCTCCCAAATTAATTTTACCGGACACGATGAATATTTATTTTTCTCGGACGGATTGTCTTCTTTGAGTGAGAATCTTTTGCCAAAAACCAAAAAACCGGTTTACACGATTACGTCTTCGGCTTCTGCAGATTTTGCTTTTTTGAATTTTTCATCCATGCAAACGGGTGGCAATTTTATTAATCTGAATCAATTGAATGTAGAAGGTGCTCTGGATAAATTGGTCAACAATAATTTGAAGTTTTTAGGAATAAAAGAAAATTTTACTGTGACAGACTTATTTCCATTGGAAGGAACTTCGGTTTCTAGAAGCTTTAGTTTTTCAGGTATTTCACTGAATCCAAAAAATGAAATTACGCTTTTGTTTGGTTATAACAATGAAGCGGTTTTAGAAAGAAGAATAACTTTAGATGCTTCGGTTCAAAGCACTAATGATGTCAATATTGAAAAACTCTGGGCACAGAAAAAAATCGCCAGCCTTGATTTGCAATATGCCAAAAACGCTGAAGAAATTGAAATTTTAGGAAAGAAATATGGTATAATAACCAAAAATACTTCGCTGATTGTTTTAGAAGATATCCGGGATTATATTATGTATGATATAGTTCCGCCAGCAGAATTGCGTGCCGAATTTGACAGAATCAAAAAGCACGAACATGACAGTAATTTGGCCCAACAAAAAAATAACTGGGAAAATATAGACAGCTATTTTGCAGGATTAAATGCA
The DNA here is from genome assembly GCF_039930565.1 of Flavobacterium sp. Lineage (GTDB taxonomy): Bacteria > Bacteroidota > Bacteroidia > Flavobacteriales > Flavobacteriaceae > Flavobacterium. Next base: position 12,298 of record NZ_JBDTTP010000091.1, read on the forward strand.
TGGTGGAAAGAAGATATTAAATATGTGGCTCCGAAAGTTTTAACTAAATCGGGAAAAACTAAAAGCAAAGCACCATTGAGAAGTGAAAGTTCAGTTAAAGAATCGATGGTTTATCCTTCGAATTCTGAGCCAGTCGGGTCAGGTTCAGCAAATGTTGTAGAGCAAGATAACAATGTTTATAATACATCGTCGCCAAGTAACCATGAAGCTGATAAATTAGAAGAAGTAGTGGTGATGGGCTATGCTTCAATGAAAAAATCAAATATTACAGGTGCTGTGCAATCTATTTCTGCTGAAAGTATTTCAAAAAATGCAGATTTATCACAAGCATTAGCAGGTAAAGTTGCAGGAGTTCATATCTCTTCTGAAAGTGAAAGAAACTTGGGTAATTATTCTGTAACTGATACTCTCAACCTTGATTCTGGATATACAAACGTGGATATTCAAAACGAAAACAAAATCTGGAATCCGGACAGATTGTATTTAAAAGCTTTGGCATCGGCACCAAAAGAAAAACAATATGACTTGTATTTCGAATTGCGAAAATCACAGGAGAGAAACCCCGGTTTTTACTTTGATGTGGCACATTTTTTCTACAATCAGGGCGATGTTAAAAAGGCATTGCAGGTAATAAGCAATATTGCCGATTTAGGTTTAGAAAATCATCAGCTTTATAAAACTTTGACCTACACATTACGTCAGTGGAAAGATTTTGATGATGCCTTATTTACTGCAAAACAAATTGCAAAATGGAGAGCGCATGAACCTCAGAGTTTACGCGATTACGCTTTGGCACTTGAAGATGCAGGAAAATATCAGGAAGCTTTTGATCAATTGGTAAAAGCTTTGGAAGTAAATTATTATGGAGAAATGAGTGGACAATATGAAGGTGTTGAAGATATCATTCTGATGGATATTAATCGTTTGATGAGTGAGCATACAGGTTTGGATTCGGGTAAATTAGATAAAAAGTACCTTCAAAAAATGCCGGTTGATATTCGAATTATCATGAACTGGAATTTGATGGATGTGGATTTGGATTTACATATTATTGAACCAACAGGAGAAGAATGTTATTATGCGCATAAAACCACAGAAGCAGGAGCAAGTTTTTCAAAAGATTTTACTCAGGGTTATGGTCCTGAACAATACCTTATTCGAAACGCTGTAAAAGGAAAATACAAAATCAAAACCAATTATTTCGGAGAAAGCGAACTAACAGAAAATGGTCCTGCAACAGTTATGGTTGAAATTTATACAACTAAAGCTGGAAAAACGACCAAAGCTTTAAAAACAATTCAGTTAGGAAAAATCAAAGAGAATGATATTTTAGCCGAAGTTGTTTGGTAGACGAGTCAAATTCAAAGTATGTCTTCAATTTTAAAAGGCGAAGTTGCGTTGTTCAATTCTAAAAACGTAATTTTGCCTTTTAATATTTTTTAGTTTTAAGAGCAATCTAAAATCTAAAATCTAAAATCTAAAATTTGAATGACAGGACTCGTATATAAATCTACAGGAAGCTGGTACACCGTAAAATCTGAACAAGGCAATTTTATAGAATGCCGTATGAAAGGGAAGTTTAGGATGAAAGGAATTAAAAGTACCAATCCTATTGCTGTAGG
>NZ_JBDTTP010000092.1:0-13197 GCF_039930565.1 Flavobacterium sp.
TTTGCCATTATGTACATAGCTGGACTGCCTTCACTTATCTGCATAGCAATAATTGGTATTTCGGGGACATTATGGGTTTTGAAAATATATAAGATGAGTCAAAAATACGGCGAACATGGAATGATGAAAGCTTTGGCGAAACGACAGGTTCCCAAAGCAGTGAAATCCCAGAGCCGAAAAGTATTTATGATGCAGAACTGAAATTTGCTCAAAATTGAGTGAGTGGTAAAAAAAGAGGATGATGGAAAAGATGATAGATGATATTTTACCGATTATGGATGTAGAGCACGATTGCATCCTGTCCAAACAAGGAGATGTAACAGTGGTATTCAAAGCAGAACTGCCCGAAATATTTACTTTGTCGGATCAGGAATACGAAGCGTTCCATCAGGCATGGCTCAAAGCCATAAAGTTACTTCCAAAATTTAGCGTGTTTCACAAGCAGGATTGGTTTATAGACAGTAAGTTTGAGCCGGATTTTACAAGTGAAGACTCTAGTTTTCTGACCCGCAGCAGTGAGCGATTTTTTAATGAACGACCATTTCTGGATCATTCGTGTTATATTTTCCTGACTAAAAAACCGGCAGGCAGAAAAACGTCCAGTTCCTTATTTTCTAATTTACTTAGGAACTCTATTGTTCCCGAAGAAACATTAAAAGCGCAGCTGCGTCAGGAATTTATTGACAGTACCGGACAATTCAGACGCATATTGGAAGACAGCGGTTTTGTCAAACTGATCCGTCTTGGCAATGATGAGCTTCGAAGCCATAGCAGAAAGATTGGGATTATAGAGCGTTATTGTTTTCTATCTGAAAAAGAAAATTCCTTTGTTTTTAAGGATATTGCTTTTGATGACGGTTTGCAGGTCGGCGACAAGCATTGCCAGATTTATACTTTGGGAGATGCATCGGATTTGCCCGCCTTGTGTGGTTCCCGAATTAATTATGATCGGTATTCCACCGATAAAACCAAGTTTAGTATTGGATTTGCGTCAACTTTGGGTCAATTGTTATCCTGTAATCATATTTATAATCAATATATTTTTATAGAGGATTTTCAAAAAACTTTGCAAAAACTGGAAAGTAAAAGACTACAGCTCCAATCCTTATCTGCCTACAGCAGGGAGAACATGATTGCCCGTGATGCCACTAATGATTTTCTTAACGAGGCTATTAGCCAGCAGAGACTGCCAGTCAAAGCACATTTTAATGTATTGATTTGGACGGACAATAAAGAAGAACTCAAAGATTTAAAGAACAAGGTGTCTTCCGCCTTGGCTCAGATGGATGCAGCTGCGAAACAAGAGACAGTGGGCGCTGCACAGATTTTCTGGGCAGGAATTCCCGGTAATTCTGCAGATTTCCCAATGAATGACACTTTCGATACGTTCACAGAACAAGCCACATGCTTCCTGAATCTGGAAACAGGCTATCGCTCTTCCCTTAGTCCAATTGGAATTCGCTTGGGAGATCGTTTGACCGGCAAACCTGTTCATGTGGATATTAGTGATGAGCCAGTTAAGATGGGTATTTGTACCAATCGGAACAAATTTATACTGGGGCCATCTGGAAGCGGAAAGTCCTTTTTTACCAACCATATGGTCAGAAGTTACTATGAGCAGGGAACGCATATTGTACTTGTTGACGTAGGACATAGCTACAAGGGACTGTGTGATATGGTTAATGGGTATTACTTTACTTATGATGAAAAAAATCCAATTAGGTTCAATCCATTTTATATCAGCGAAGGCGATATACTCGATACCGAGAAAAAAGAAAGTATTAAAACATTACTCCTGGCACTCTGGAAAAAAGACAATGAAACCTTCAATCGAAGTGAGTATGTAGCACTGTCCAATGCGCTTCAATTGTATTATGAAAAGTTAGACAGCAATTCTGAGTTATTTCCCTGTTTTGACACTTTTTATGAATTTCTGAAGAATGATTTTGTAACCATTTTGGAGGGCGACAAGGTAAAGGAAAAGGATTTTGATGTGAATAATTTCCTTTATGTGCTTCGTCCTTACTACAAAGGAGGTGAATTTGATTACCTCTTAAATGCTATTGAGAATCTGGATCTATTAAAAGAACGCTTTATTGTTTTTGAACTCGATAACATCAAAGACCATCCGATACTCTTTCCTGTGGTAACTATCATTATCATGGAAGTCTTCATCAGTAAGATGCGTAAGCTTAAAGGAATCCGCAAAATGATCCTCATTGAAGAAGCCTGGAAAGCCATTGCCAAGGAAGGGATGTCGGAATACATAAAGTATTTGTTCAAAACCGTGCGTAAATTCTTTGGTGAAGCCATAGTAGTGACTCAGGAAGTCGAAGATATTATATCCTCGCCAGTGGTCAAGCAGGCTATCATTAATAACAGTGACTGCAAGATATTGCTGGACCAGAGCAAGTACCAAAATAAGTTTGAGCAAATCCAGGAACTGCTTGGACTTACCGACAAAGAAAAAGCACTCGTACTCTCGGTAAACAAAGCCAATGATCCTGATAAGAAATACAAAGAAGTATTCATCTCACTTGGAGGTATGCATTCGAAAGTATACCGTACAGAAGTGTCCGTTGAAGAATATTACGCCTACACAACCGAAGAAACTGAAAAAGTAAAAGTACAGGCGTATGCTAAGAAATTTGATGGTGACATCAGAAAAGGGATTGCAGCACTTGCCAATGACTTAAGAGCATAAAAAATTATAAAAACTAAAGAACACTACTTATGAAAACAAAGAAGAAAATCATGATTTGCCTGTTGTGCTTTTTACTGATCAGCACTCCGGCAAGACCGACAACGGTTGCAGCAATACCGATTTTAGAAATTGTAAAAGCGGTTGCTAAAAAGGTAATTAAGGCTATTGACCTTAGGATCCAAAAACTGCAAAACAAAACGATCTGGCTGCAGAATGCGCAGAAAAAAATAGAAAATATTCTTTCCAAACTAAAGCTGGATGAGATATCTGATTGGACACAAAAACAAAAAGAACTTTATAGGAATTATTACGAGGAACTGGCAAAAGTCAAATCTATCATTACCTATTACCAGCGTATCAAGGATATCAGTGAAAAGCAGGTTCGTTTGGTGAATGAATACGAAAGAGCATGGAACCTGTTTCAAAAAGATGCTCATTTTAATTCCAGCGAACTCGATTATATGCAAAGTGTGTATTCCGGAATATTAAATGAAAGCCTGAAAAATATCGATCAGATTTTCTTGGTTTTGGATTCTTTCACCACACAGATGAGTGATGCCAAAAGACTGGAGATCATAAATGCTGCTGCAGATCAGATTGATGCCAATTATGATGACCTGACGCTATTCAATAGGCAGAACATACTACTGAGTCTTCAAAGAGCGAAAACAGAGCATGATGTCAAATCCGTTAAACAATTTTACGGAATTCCGTAATAAATCAAAAAACATGAAAAAAATATTTTTACTAGTGCTTTTTACTACACTGATTACAGGAAATCTTCAGGCACAGGCAAAACAGCAAAGGTTGCTTTTACAACAAATAGCAGCCCTGCAAGTCTATATCGGATATGCTCAAAAAGGCTATTCCGCCGTCAAAAAGGGGCTGAATACCATAGGCGAATTTAAACGTGGAGAATTTAATCTTCATACTGATTATCTGAATTCTCTAAAGGCAGTCAACCCCAAAATAAAAAAGTATGCCAGGGTAACAGAAATTATTGGGCTCCAGATCAAAATCATGAAAAGCTACAAAAGCTTATATCAGCAAATCCAGCAGGATGATTTGTTTCATGGAGATGAAGTCGATTATATCAAAAGGGTTTTTGAAAGGTTAATCAAAAATTGTGAAACCAATCTGGATGAACTACTGACAATCATGACGGACGGAAAGTTAGAAATGAAAGATGATGAACGAATGAAACGCATTGATATGATTTACCAGAATATGCTGGATAACTACGCTTTTTCTGAGAGCTTCAGTAATGAAACTAAAATCCTGGCTGTATCAAAAGCAACCGAATTGAAAGAAGCAAAAAACAGCCGTGTCGTAAACGGCATTAATACTGATTTGCCATGAAAAAATTACTGATTATAGGAATTGTGTTTACCGGATTACTATTTCCATCTCAGATAACTGCTCAAAAACAGGAAATCCAGCAATTGATTTTGAACATAGAGAAGTTGGCCCAGTTCAAACAGATTCTAAATGATATGAAAAAGGGCTATGAAATACTCAGTGGAGGCTATAATACTGTAAAAGATTTGTCTGAAGGAAATTTCAGCCTTCACGAAACATTTCTTGATGCGCTGATGCAGGTCAGTCCCACAGTTAAGAATTACAGTCGTATTGGTGACATTGTGAATTATCAGGTGCTTTTGGTAAAAGAATACAAGTCCGCTTTTAGCCGCTTTAGGGATAGTAAAAATTTTAATCCAGAAGAAATTGCCTATTTCGAAAGGGTGTACAATAATCTTTTTAAGCAAAGTCTTAGAAATCTTGATGAGCTGACATCAGTCATTACCGCTAATAAAATGCGAATGTCAGATGATGAAAGGCTAGCCGCTATTGACAAAATATATGCAGATATGCAGGATAAGCTTTTATTCTTGAGAAACTTCAACAATAATACAACTGTATTGGCTTTACAGCGTGCAAAAGAACGCAATGATAGCGAAGTACTGCGCAGTATTTACAAGTTAAACAATTAAAAACTCAACGGCCATGATAAAGATAAATAAGGAGATATTACTTGTCATCCTGGGGATTTTATTCCCCTTTATGAGCCACGCACAAACAATGGCAGATGACATGAACAGCCTGCATAGTGTACTGGAACAATTGTATGATGAGATGATGCCTTTATGCAGTAACCTAATTGGCGTCGGACAGGGACTTGCCGGTTTCGCTGCTATGTGGTATATCGCCTCAAGAGTCTGGCGACATATTGCCAGTGCTGAGCCCATAGATTTTTATCCGCTCTTTCGTCCTTTTGTTATCGGATTTTGCATTATGATTTTTCCGTCCGTTTTATACATGATTAATGGAGTTATGAAACCTACTGTTACAGCAACTGCCTCCATGGTGGAAGGATCGAATAAAGCGATTGAAAGACTGCTTAAAGAAAAAGAAGAAGCACTCAAAGAAACAGATCCCTGGAAAATGTATGTGGGTTCGACAGGAAGCGGTGATCAGGATAAATGGTACAGATATACGCACGATGATGCAGATCCAAGTGGGCAGGGAATGCTGGATGGTATTGGAAATGATATCAAATTTGCCATGAGCAAGGCCTCTTATAATTTTCGAAATTCAGTAAAAGAATCGATGAGCGAAATACTGAGGGTATTATTTGAAGCTGCTTCCCTATGCATCGATACGCTGCGGACTTTTCAATTGGTGGTACTTTCTATTTTAGGTCCAATCGTTTTTGGTATTTCAGTCTTTGATGGTTTTCAACATACCCTTACCGTCTGGCTGGCACGCTATATCAATATTTATTTGTGGCTTCCCGTGGCTAATATATTTGGAAGCATCATCGGAAAAATTCAGGAGAATATGCTCAAAATTGATATCGCACAAGCGGGTGAATACGGTAATACTTTCTTTAGCAGGACTGATGTTGCCTATTTAGTATTTATGATTATTGGTATTGTGGGGTATTTTACGGTGCCCTCTGTAGCTAATTACATTGTTCATGCCGGAGGCGGTGGTGCACTGGGACAAAAAGTAACCAATATGTTTAGTAGTTCTACAACTTCAGTGATGAGTACTGCATCTCAAGGCACTACAATGGCAGCTGATGCTATGGGAAATGCTGCAGGGCGTATGTATCAAAGTATGTCTGACTCTGGCAAGTCAGCTCCTTATTTTAAGGATAATGACGGTTATATGGGTAATAAATTAAAAGGCAATTCTTAACCTCAAAATAAAAATAGCATGTTTAGCAAAATGAAAAATATAGACACTGCCTTTCGACATGTTCGAGGTTTTACTATGCTGGTCATTACAGGCTGTATTATAATTAGCTGTTTTTCAATTTACAAGAGTTTTACTCTGGTATCGCAAATGCAGAATAAGGTTTATATACTCGCTAATGGAAAGGCATTGGAAGCTTACGCTTCAGATCGAAAAGACAATATACCTATTGAGGCGCGTGACCATGTAAAGACGTTTCATCAATTCTTCTTTACTCTTGATCCTGATGATAAAGTCATCAAAAGTAACGTCACCAAGGCACTTTATCTGGCCGATGACAGCGCCAAAAGGATCTACGATGATTTAAAAGAAAATGGCTATTACTCGGGTATCATCTCCGGGAATGTGAGCCAGACGATAAAGATTGACAGTATAACCATTGACATCAATAACTATCCGTATGGGTTTAGATGTTATGCTACTCAAAATATCATTCGTACCACGAGCATTGCCCATCGAAACCTTATAACGGAAGGCAACCTACGCAATGTATCGCGAAGCGACAACAACCCGCATGGTTTTTTAATCGAGCGATGGAATACCATTGAAAATCGGGATTTAGGCACTGAAAATAGAAAATAACAAACTACTGATTATGAAATTCACTTTAAAAAGAAACAGCAAAAGTAGAGATGTTAGAACAGAGACTAAAGATAGTCTATGGCAAAGATTTGAGCAGGCTAATCTTCGATTGCAACATAAGTGTGCGCAATGGCTGGAACAAAAAACAGCTCATTTTTCACGACTCCATTGGATTGTGGTTTTATTCACTTTTATAGTGTTTACAGGAGGTTGCAGTATTTATCTGATTGTAACGAGTTTTTCTGGTAATACAACTAAAAATATAACTGTTATTCCAATTACTAAACCAACGAGTTCGCTTTCCGTAAAAAAAAATGACATCGAATTAAATACAATTATCAGTAAAGTCGAATTGGAAAAAATTATTCGTTTTCGAAGGTATGTGGATAGTCTGGGGCGCAGTCCCACAGGAAAAAAAACGCACGATAGTATTGTACAATACCGTCCGGGACTTCTAGACAGTCTTGCAATATTAGAAAACTATTATTACTCACATTATAAAAATTGATATCATGGAACAAAAAACAAAATCATTAAAAGTACTTAAGCAGCGTAAGATGCTCTTGGTATTACCAATATTGGCTCTGCCTTTTATAACGGCCATTTTTTGGGCATTGGGCGGTGGAAAAATGGAAGCGGCGAACTTAGCAACTCCAGAGCAAAAAGGTTTTAATATCAAACTTCCCAATGCGAACCTTAAAGAAGGACTTCTGCTGGATAAAATGAATTACTACGATATGGCAGCCCTTGATTCGGCAAAGCTAAATGAGCTCATCAAGAAAGATCCTAACTATTTGGATCAATCATTTCAGATTGATTCAACTGAAGACAGCAGTGTTGTTACTCATAGAAAGGAACGAAATGGTTTAAATACATCCGTGCATCGTGATCCGAATGAAGAAAAAGTGCATCAAAAATTGGAAGCATTGCAAAAAGCAATCAATACGCCGGCAGTTCCGGTACAAAACAGGGATGTTAGTATATATTCAAAATCAAATGAGTCTTCCATGCATTCCAAAGATGTAGACAGACTCGAACAAATGATGCAGTCCATGAATGGTCAGCAGGATAGTCCAGATCCGGAATTGCAACAACTCGGTGGAATGTTGGAAAATATATTAGACATTCAGCATCCCGACAGAATACAGGAGAAATTAAGAAAAGCTTCCGAGATTCAGCGAGGACAAGTATTCTCCATTTCAACCAAAGAGCAAGAAGAACCTGTTTCCTATTTACAAAACAAATCGGATAATACTACCGAATCCAGACACAATAGATTTTACTCCATCGATGAACCCGCAATTAATGACTACTCTCAAAATGCTGTGGAAGTTGTTATTCACGAAACTCAAACCATTGTAAATGGAGCTACAGTGAAGTTCCGACTTATGAATGACATTTTTATAAATGGTATTAAACTTCCTAAAGACAATTTTTTGTTTGGGACAGCATCCTTAAAAGGAGAAAGGCTAACAATCAAGATAAACAGCATTAGATACAACAACTCTTTATTTCCAGTGGATTTATCGGTTTATGATATGGATGGACTTATTGGAATTTATATTCCGGGAGCTATTAACCGTGATGTGGCTAAAGCATCCGCTGACCGTTCCATGCAGACTTTGGGCGTTGCGAGTCTTGATGATTCCTGGGGTGCTCAGGCAGCCGGTGCTGGAATTGAGGCAGCTAAAAGCTTGCTCAGTAAAAAAGTAAAAATGGTAAAAGTGATTGTAAAAGCCGGCTATCAGGTCCTGCTTCGAGATGAAAAACAAAAAGATTCCAATTAAAAACTAAACAACAATACAGATGAAAAATTTTAATCTATTGGTGATGGGTTATTTATTATTTATGACCATCAGCGTATTTGCTCAACAAACAAGTAAAAACAACCTTTCTAAAATTGAGTCCGATTCTTTACTGATAGCGTATTCAAAAACAACCAATATAGTATTTCCTTTTGCGATAAAAAGCGTCGACAAAGGAAGTCCCGACATACTGGTTCAAAAAGCAAAAGGTCTGGAAAACATTCTTCAAATCAAAGCAGCTCAAAAAGGATTTTTTCAAACCAATCTAACTGTAATTACTGCTGACGGAAAATTATATTCTTTCGTGTTGAATTATGATGAAGAATCGCCACAACTGAATCTTTCGCTTAATAAAACAAAACCAGAAGGACAAGAAATCTATTTTTCTGATGAAAGCATAAACGACCAGGATGTTCAGGAATATTCAAAATTAGCGCTCTACGACAAAAAAAAGCTTCACGGTCAAAAGGAAAGCAAATACGATATTGATTTTAGGCTCAACGGAATTTTTATTCGTGACGAAGTAATGTATTACAGGATAAAGATAACCAACTATTCTAAAATCAATTATGAGATCGACCAGCTTCGTTTTTTTATCCGTGACACTAAAAAAATAAAACGTACTGCCTCACAGGAAATTGAAATTACACCCATTTATATCCTGAATAATGTTGATAAAATCGAAGCTGAAGCAGAAAACATCTTTGTATTTGCGCTGCCAAAATTTACAATTCCAGAAAAAAAATATTTAGCCATACAGCTAATGGAAAAAAATGGCGGCAGGCATTTAGAAGATCATATCAAGAATAAAAAACTGGTACAGGTTACTGTACTTCCTAAACTTTAAACTATTTAATAATTAAAAAATTGAAATCATGAACGAGAAAAATTTTGAATACTTAAGAGATCAAATTAAGTATACAGGTTTCGGTGAAGCACTGGAATCTCAATTAAAGGAAAAAATGCAAAAGGAAGAGCCTGATTTCACTTTGACACATAACACGCAATATGGTAATGATACCGCTAAAGCGACATTAAATTTTAAAAAATCCGATCAAAGCGACATTTACTTTTTTAATTCTTATAAAGTAGAATTGCAAAAAGAAAATTCTAAAGAAGCATTGGAGCAAACCTTTTACATCAATAAGGGCAGCAACATAACCATGAAAGAAGCTTACAATCTTATGGAAGGCAGATCTGTAAATAAAGATCTCACCAGTAAAGAGGGCGAAGTTTACAATTCTTGGGTTCAAATGGATTTCAAACAATCCGAAACTAATGGAAACTTTAAACTAAACCATTACCATCAGAATTACGGTTATGATTTAGAAACAGCACTCTCCAAACATCCAATTAAAGAACTGGAAACTCCAAAATACAAAGAAGACTTGATTAATTCTTTGAAAAAGGGAAATCTGCAATCCGCTACTTTCCAAAAAGAAGGTAATGAGATCAAACAGTATATTGAAGCCAGTCCACAATTCAAGACAATCAACATCTATGACGGTAACTTGCAACGCGTTGACAACCGCCATTCCAAAGAAGAAAAGCAATCCGAAACCCAGCAAGCTTCTGAAAAGCAAAGCAGCAAAAAGCAAAACCAAAGTGCTGATGACGATGGACCTGAAGTGCCGAAGGAAGTTAAGAGAAAAAGGAAAAGTCAATCCATGTAATCAGTAATCATGAACGAACAACTTCCCATGAACAGAGTAGAGATGGAATTAAACCAGTGGCGCTCCAGGGAGGAGCGTTTTAGTAAACTGTTTAATTTCAGTCTTTCTAATAATAGATCACTGATTAAAGAAAAGCTGCATCATTACGAGCGTATTGGAACAAAGTACAAAGGCACTAAAAATATTGAGGAACGTTTTGCTCTGCAGATGCTCAAGCAGGAAAGGAACAAGATTCTAAAACAGCTTTATCCTAATTTATTAGTACGTCTTGTTCGTAAACTTCTCATTGCACCACTCATAGACCAAATTGCGGTGCGCAAGGATGCAAAAGAGGAAGAAAAAAATAACCAATCGCTGAACGATCAGGTGCAGCGTATTGGTTTTAGAGATTTGTCAAATCAAATTGAACAGCAAATAAAACAAGGTCATGAGCAGTTTATTATTCCGGTTTCCCATTATGAGAACGAAAAAGAACGATTAAATCATGAGTTGTCTTTTTCTAAAGACCAGAGTGGAAAGTATCAATTTGAAGGGTATAAAACCACTTTGCAAAATGAATCAAAACCTGAAGAAAGTAGAAGCCAATATTTTAATGTTCAAGAAGGAAATTCTGTTGATACAACACAGGCTTATAATTTATTAGCTGGACGTGCAGTTCAAAAGGAAAAATCTTGGATCAAATTGGATTTTAATGACAAAGATGCTAGTGGTAATCACCGTCTAAAAGAATTTCATTCGGGGTATGGTTATGACCTTGAGAAAGCTGTACAACAGCTTCCTTTAAAGGAATTATCAAATAAAACTCAAGCCGATAAATTAAAGGATGATTTAAAACAAGGAAATCGGCTGCCTGTAACCTTGATTAAAAACGGAAATGAGCATCGATTTTATATTGAAGCCAATCCTCAGTTCAAATCGGTAAACATTTATGATGAGCACTCAAGAAAAATAACACTTTCAACGGCATTGGGTAATAAACCAATGGAAACTGTAAAACAGCTGCAAAAATCAAATGAGCATCACCAGCAGAATCATTCTAAACGAAATGGTATGCGTATTAGCTGATAAACTGCAATATAATGAAAACACTAAAACCTCTATCGGATTTCTTTAAGGCAATAGAAAAAGATCATCGTATCAGTATTACTCATATTGGTATATATGCTGCATTGCTTCAATTTAGAACAGAAAATGGTTTTGTTAATCCTATTGAGGTTTATAGGGCTGAAATCATGAAGTTAGCTAAGATAACCGGACCTGTAACCTATCATAAATGCATACGTGAACTAGACGAATATGGTTACATTGATTATCTACCAAAACGTAATAGAAACCAAAAGAGTACTATTTATTTTCCTATATGAGTAATTGAATCAATTTTAATTTAATAAGTAAAGCCCGCTTGCGGGCTTTTGCTATCAATAGAAGGAGGTATATAATGAGAGAGGAAGAAATTGATAGAATAACACCAAATAAGGCTATGGAATTATTGAGAAAGGATGGTATCAATGTAGATATTGATCAAGCAAAAACCATTTTGGATTTCTTATACGAAATGGCTGAAATAGTGGTTGATACATATTTAGATAAACAAAAAAAACGTAAATTTACCCTCACGCAAATGGGCGCAAATAAGTATAATAAATCAAGAGTAAAATCATGAAAATTGCAGATTTATATATCCGTGTGAGTACAGATGAACAGGCTGATAAAGGATATTCGCAAAGGGATCAGGAAGAACGTTTACGCAAATATTGTGAATTAAATTCTTATCAGGTTCGAAAAGTGATTATTGAAGATCATTCTGCAAAAACATTTAACCGCCCGGCATGGAAAAAGTTCCTGGCAGAACTACGTGTGCGTAGAGGGCATTCCGATGTGGTACTCTTTACCAAATGGGATAGATTTAGCCGTAACGCAGGTGATGCATATCAGATGATAAGTACTTTACGAAGATTGGGTGTTGAGCCACAGGCTGTAGAACAACCTTTAGATCTTACAATTCCGGAAAATAAAATGATGCTTGCCTTTTACCTTGCGGCACCTGAAGTGGAAAATGATCGTCGGGCATTAAATGTTTTCCATGGAATGCGCAGGGCGAAGAAAGAGGGTCGCGTTATGGGACTCGCACCTTTAGGCTATATAAATAAAATTTCCGAGACTGGAAAAAAACATATTGCAATCAAAGAGGACGAAGCTAGTATCATGAGATGGGTATTTCAAGAAATAGCTATGGGAAAATTAAATACAGAACAAATTTGGAAATTAGCAAATAAAAAAGGTTTAAATGCCACTAAAAATAGTTTTTGGGTAGCGTTACGTAATCCCATCTATTTTGGAAAAGTCTTCATACCAAAATACAAAGATGAAGAAAGTCATTTAGCTCAAGGGCAGCACGTGCCATTAATTTCTGAATCCCTTTTCTATGATGTACAGGATGTACTCGAAGGACGTAAAAGAATTAGAAGAACTACTGTAACAGTTGATCCCGCTTTACCACTTCGTGGTTATCTAATATGTCCTCTATGTGGCAAGCTACTCACTGGCAGCGCTTCTAAAGGCCGTTATAAGTATTATCATTACTATCATTGCCGCTTAGGTTGTACCTTCCGTGAGAAAGCCCCTGAGTTAAATAAAAGAATTGCAGACGAAATAAAAAATTACGCAAGACCACTACCGTTTTTAGAATTATATAAAGAAGTAATAATATCAGTATTTAAAAATAAGACAAAACATGAACGCAGTGATGTTAGTCAATTAAAGAACGAACTGGATCAGGCTAATGAAAGATTGACAAAAGCGAGAAATTTACTAATTGCCGGAGATTTAGACGCAGATGATTACCGTATAATAAAATTAGAGACTGAGGAAAGAATAAACAGGCTCGAAGTAAAGTTAACCTCTGGAATTAAAGGTACTGCAAACGTGGAACCCTTACTGAATAAGGCTATCAGTAATATTTCTCAACTTGCAACATTATACGAAGAGGGCACGACAGCAAGAAAAAGAAAGATTATAGGTTCGATTTTTCCCGAAAAACTCACTTTTGAAAATAATCAAGTTCGAACCACTAGAATTAATGAAGGATTGAGGCTAATGCTCTTATTTTACAAGGGCTTAGACAACAAAAAAAAAGGGACAAATCAGAAAAATTCTGATTTGTCCCAAGAGGTGA
>NZ_JBDTTP010000093.1:0-13007 GCF_039930565.1 Flavobacterium sp.
CAGACCAATTAATAATATCAAAATTCAAATCAATTAATTTCACCCAACGGGTTATATGGAGAATCAAAAAAAGCTTATAGCAATTTTAGTTGCACTCTGTATCATCTTCTATACAGTTTTAGCAGTCTGCAAAGGACCATTTTTTCCAATAGTTAAATTTCATTACTGTGCTGGATTCATAAAACAATCAAAAGGTGATTTGGTTGGTTGTATCAACGAATATAATGCCGCGAATGATTGGGACAAAGAGTATCCTACTGCATACATTTCCCGGGGTAGTGCCTACATGGATCTAAAAAATTATGATAAGGCAATTTCTGATTATACGATGGCGATAAAGTTATCTCCCGAAAATGAAGAACCTTATGCATACAGAGGAAGAGCTTATTATGAAATTAATAAACTTAATAATTCAAAAGATGATTTTGACAAAGCAATTCGTTTAAATAAAAATTTTAGATATGCTTATTCAAATAGAGCACTTCTGAAATATACAAAACTAAATAACAAAGCCGGTGGCTGTGAAGATTTAAAAAAAGCAGCCGAATTAGGCGATGAAGATTCTAAAAAATATTTAGAAAATGATTGTTGTAATTGACATATGAGCAAAGTATGTAAAACTTAAACATTAAATTTCAATCCAATAAAAAATAAATTTAAACATATAAAATGCTTAAAAAATTAATTATAATAAACAACAAAAATAGTATTATAAGAACATCAAACTGCCTGATAATCATATTGATTTTGCACTTACTATTTATATTCCTGATTTATTGCTCAGTAAAATTAAGTTATAGTAATCCATTGATTCCTAAATATCTGGCTTTTGAAGTTTTTGCACCCTATGCTCAGAAAGGTTTGATGATTACGGCTGGGTTATTAATTGTAATGCCCTTAAAGTTTTTTAAACAAAATTTATTTGCTATAATAATCTGTTTAGCAGTAATTGCATTTTATTATTTGACAAATTTTGAACCTAACTTTGCAGAATATCAGAAATAAAAACTAATTTGCCAACGCTTTATAAGCAACATTTAAATCTTCTTTATGAATCAATTACAACTTAAAATAAAAGCGTTTTCCCTCTTCATTATTGCATTAATCTACACTAATGTTATTTATTCACAAATTGCAGATAACAAAAACAACCTAATAGCAACTGGAGCTGTTCTTACTAAATTATCAGATCAATACAGCTTTACAGAAGGACCTGTGGCCGATAAAAAAGGGAATGTCTTTTTTACTGATCAGCCCAATAATAGAATCATGAAATGGTCGGTTAATGGTGAACTTTCTGTTTATATGGAAAATGCAGGAAGAGCTAACGGTTTGTATTTTGATCATAAAGGAAATCTTTTGGCCTGCGCCGATGAAAAAAATCAAATCTGGAAAATAGATAAAAACAAAAATGTTACCATATTAGTTAACGACTTTGAAGGAAAACGACTGAACGGCCCTAATGATCTCTGGGTTGATCCTAAAGGCGGTATCTATTTTACGGATCCTTTTTACAAAAGAGAATATTGGAAACATACTTCTAAAGAAATTGAGAAAGAATGCGTGTATTATTTATCTCCGGATAAATCTAAAATTACTAATGTTGACAATGACCTTATAAAACCCAATGGTATTATTGGAACTTCGGATGGTAAAATGTTGTATGTCGCGGATATAGAAGCAAACAAAACCTATTCTTACACCATCACTAAGGATGGTACTTTAGCCCGAAAAGCACTTTTTATTGAATCTGGCTCAGACGGAATAACGATCGACGAGTCCGGAAACCTATACTTGACCGGAAAAGGAGTTTCGATATTTAATCGATTTGGAGACAAAATAGCGCATATTGATGTTCCTGAACCCTGGACAGCAAATGTTTGTTTTGGTGGAAAAAAATTTAAAACCTTATTCATTACTGCCGGTAAAAGTGTCTATACGCTTGAGATGAATATTTGCGGAATGAATTGATTTACAAATATTTAAAAATTAAAATAATATTTTCTAAACCAATTTCAAAAAAGTTCTCTTACTTCAAACTGCCAATAAATATTTTAGAATCCTAATTTTATTGTTACTCTTATTCAAAAATAAACAAACGAAAAAATTATAAGAACATTTGAAATAGAGAACACACCATTTCCGGTCCAGCTGGAATACCTTGAATTTGAAAAACTGACCGATACTGCCAGCAGACTTACCATTCAAATAGTGTTTAAGTCAGTCAATTTAGAGAGTAACTTCTTAAAATGCCATTTGCGCAAGGCATTAATATGGCTCATAACCTACTTCAGGAAATTGTGTTATCATTAAAACAATAACAAATAACAAAAAGAAATAAAATTATTTATTGGATAACTAACGTTCGGCTCACATTAGGTATGGTTTCGACAGGAATCGTTTAACTTATTAAACTGAAGGAAGAAGTTGATAAAACCAATTTGCATTTAGGATATCCAGTTTACTTTTTGACTATTATTGGCGTCTGGAAATTACTGAGATCAATTGTCTTACTTCTCCCCAAATTAGGATTATTAAAAGAATGGGCTTATGCTTTCTTTTTAATGACAGGAGCTCTATTTTCGTACTTTGCGGTTGGTCATAAAACAATGGAATATTTTGGTACTACATTACTTTTACTGCTTATATTTTTATCCTGGCACTTCAGACTAACTGATAAAAAAGTGAGTTAAAAACAAATGAATTCAAAATGCTGTAGTAAATCCATATTCGTTTTTACTTCCATAAATGATGAGTATTAAATGAAAATAAAAACGAATAGGAATTAATTTATGAGACAATTAAGTCTTTTAAAGTTTATTATTGTTTGATAATTTTTCTGACAGTAGTGCCCTTATCAGACTTAATTTTCAAGAAATAAACTCCTTTTGCCAGATGTGTTAAATCTATTTGACTCAACAATGCCGGAGTATTAAAACTGAATTCTTTAAGTACTCTTCCAACAATATCAATTAAAAACACTTTTTCAATTTCCGTGTTTGCCTGTATGTTTAACAAACCTGTTGTTGGCACTGGATATACGTTGTAGTGATTTATATTGCTGTCAGCAACAGATAACTTGTTTCCAAATTGAGTAGAAGCAGTATTTGTGACGATTGGCGGATTGAAATCGAAATAGATAGCTGCCGTATTATTAATGATATCTCCAGTAACTACATTATTTAATGGTTTTATTTTATAAGCAATAAAGCCTTGTGAGTGAGGTTCATTATTAGTGCTGTCAGGGAGATGGATATTATCGAAGATGAACTTAACCTCTTTTCCGTTTTTTATCTCTACAACACCATTATGACTTAAACTTTCGAGCTGCATAGAAGTCCAGTCTAATTTGTCGTCCAAAATATTTTCAACCTTTACGTTTATAGCACTTGCATTACCCGTATTTTGAAAACGGATGATATAGTGAAGAAATTCATCAGCATCATCTATTAAAACCTGATTACCTTCAAGACAGGCAATATCATTTGGATCATATGCACCGATTACTTTTTGCTTTAAGGAAAAGCTGTTATCCTGTTCCGTGTTATCACTTCCTGAAAGAGAAATTGCGGTTACACTAGAAGTAACTTCATCATTTATATTAGTCACAGGCGGTGAGAAAACAGTAAAATTCAAATCAATAGTCCTGGTTTCGAAAGGTTTTAAATCTGCGTAATCAAAAGTGAGTGTATTAGCAGTTTGTGAGGAAGCGGTTTGAGTCGCAGTCAGGAGACTAAGTTTATTGTTATTGTATTCAAATTTCACACTCCCGTTTGATGTTGTTGTTCCCATATTTCTGTAAACAATGCGATACTGTGTGCCGAAACCTGGTCGAATATCATTTTGTGAAGGATACAAACTAACATTCAAATCGTTTATCTGACCAACAGGAGCGATACAGAAGTCGGCTGAATATTTATTATTCATCCCTGTAAAATTAAAAGAATGCGACGCTGGATTAGCAGTAAAATAGTCTGGCAGCTGAGATGTGATTGATGTGGTAAAATTTCCTTCATTTGCATCAACATAATAGGCTCCGTTTTGATCTGTAAAAGTTGCAAAACTATTATTTCCGTTATCTGAAATAACCATCAGGTTACTACCCTTTATATCGGCACTTGTACATCCGTCTGAATCAGAATCGATCAGGATTTTTCCTTGTATTTTATTTCCTAATGGTCCCAGATTTTCAAATACTGAAACTTTACCAAGTGAACTATAGTTAAACACTGCTAAAACATCAAGATCTTTGTCATTGTCGATATCGACAATATTCACATCCTGCCCTATATTATAATTAGATGTTTCCTGGATAATTTTTCTTTCAGAAAAAGTACCTTTTCCATTATTCTCATACCATGCAAGCATCCCTGATGTTGAATTCCCAGACATTGTAAATACATCCATATCACCATCATTATCGATATCTGCAGCATGAATTGCTTTCCCTAAAATTGGTAGTGTAGAAATATCATGTTTAATGGGATTAAAATCAGCTTTTCCATTACTATTTTCATACCAGACAACTCCATCAAAAGCACCTCCTCCATTTCCACTGACCCCAATGATATCTTTATCTCCATCTCCATCAACATCAACAGGATAAACAGATTCCATATTACTAAAAACAGAAATATAAGGTGACTCAAAATTCCCTAATCCATCAATGTTTTTATAAAAGTACGTGTCAATATTATATGCTGAAGCAATAATATCCATATCATTATCACCATCCATATCCTCTATCTCCAAAGACGTTAGCGAACCATTAGTTCCTCCTGTATCTGCAATTACTTGTTCAGGACCAAAAGTTCCTTTTGAATCAAGGTTTTTATACCACGAAATTCTATTTGAGTTATACACTCCACAAACCAAATCCATATCACCATCTCCATCTATATCCTTAGAGCGGATGATGCTTACAGAACTGATATTGTCAATTACATGTTCAGTCTTAAAATTCCCGAGTCCATCATTTTCATACCAAAACAACACCGGAGTTTTAAGAGTCGCAATATCCAGATCTCCATCCCCGTCAATATCTACAGGATAGGATACAGGAGTAATATTACCAACTGTGACGCTTTCGGTAATGATATGCTGTTTACCATAAAAACCCAATCCGTTTACATTTTCAAACCATGCTAATTTAGCATCATCTTTAGAATTTACTAATAAATCAATGTCGTTATCTCCATCAAAATCACCATAATATACATTGCTTGGATCTCTGACTCTGCGGGCAATTACCAATTGTCTTCCAAAGTTTCCGTTTCCATCAATATTTTTATACCAGGCCACTTTATCATCATCCTTAGATGCAGAAATTATGTCTTTCTTTCCATCTCCATCAATATCTGCCGTTATCACAGATCTTACACCAAAAGCCTTATTTGTAATGACCTGCTGATTACTAAAATCTCCTAAACCGGTTGTATTGCTCATCCATCCAATTTCATTTTTGCTGGTGTATACAATATCAACTTTACTGTCATTATTTATATCTGTTACTAAAACGGAATTGGTTTCATTTGCATTGGATACAAGAATATTTTCATCACTAAAAGTACCTAATCCATCGAGATTTTTATACCAAACAACTTGCTTGTCATATGCTGAGGCAGATATGATATCTTTATCGCCGTCATGATCGATATCTGAGGTCGTGATCGAACTTACTCCTCCGGCCAACTTAGTTATTATTACAGGTACACTAAAAGTACCTTTTCCGTCCATGTTTTTAAGCCATACAATTTTACTATAGTCTGTGTATCCAATGATAATGTCCTGGTCACCGTCTCCATCCAGATCATCGGTAACTAAGAGTGAAGCTGTAATTAGAGCATCATAATTATTATTAATGAGTTGTTCTGGTCCAAATTTACCTGAACCGTCATTTTTGAACCATACTACTTTTGGCTGAGATGGAGACGTTTTGTAAACATTGTAATAACATAGAATATCAATATTACCATCGCCGTCTATATCACTGGTTACTAATGCTAACTTCTCAGTGCCCAGGGTAAAAGCCTGCATGGCTTCAAAATTACCTAACCCATCAGTGTTTTTATACAAAGTGAATTTATTATTTATTGAAGCTATTATGTCAAAGTCTCCATCTTTATCAAAGTCAACGGTATAGAAAGAGGAAATATAACTTGTTACGATGGTTTTCTTTTCGCCAAAATTCCCCAAACCATCGACATTTTTATACCAGTTCAATTGTTCTCCATTAGTAATAATATCCAAATCGTTATCACCGTCAATATCAACTGCACTGACAAATTGAGGACTTATCGTCGTGTAAGAGCTGCCCACAACAATGTTTTCTTGAAATCCTGTTTGTGCATAAAAGTTCGCAGAAACTGCCAATAAAAGTAATAGTAATTTTATTTTCATATATAAAAGGTAAAAGTTTATCTCTTAAAAAAGTTAAGAATCATCTGCCCAAAAATATAAAATTATAATTGATTAGAGTGCCATTTTAAAAACAATAAAAAATTATATTTCCTTCCGGCTAAACCGTTATTATAGCTATAAAATTGAGTTCAATCTGGTTCATTTTTTTAATTCAAGTTTAATTCCTAACAGCTATGCCGCGAGAATCATCCAAACCCACAAGCGACTTTGAAATCTATAAAATTTACTTTTAATTACCATATTTATGAATTTTAAACCTTCGGATTTTTTCATTGGCATAGTTGAGTTTTTCTCAGTTATTCTTCCAGGATCTTGTGTTCTATATATTGTTACCCGCGAAATAATTCGTCCTATGGACAAATTATGTGAAACAGACTCATGGATTTATTATGCATTAAGTTATACATCATTGGACATATAATTTATGCGATTTCTGGTTTGCGGAAAAAAAGCCTGAATAACTTTATGATTATTCAATTTTAAAGTAAAAAAGGTTTTCTAAGAAAAGTTTTTAAAAACATGCCTGAGCGAGAGGGAAATCGTTAATTAAGCAAACCGAAAAAATTAAGAACGAATACTTCAAAAACGAAAGTTATCGTCGACATTAAATTATATGATTGGATTAATATGCTGATTTCAAAACATGATTCTGAATTAACAACAATTACAAAACGATTAGAAGCAGACTCCAACTTTTTTAGAGGCTTAACAATTGCTTGCATTGCAGCATCTTACTTTACTACCAAGAAAATAACATTATTGTTATTAGTATTATTTAGCTATTTATATTTTCATTATGGAGATTTGTCAACAGGAGATTTAATGCTGAAGAATTTGCTTCTTTATACTTAAGTAATAAAAATAAAATGGAATCTAAAAAAACATCTACTGAGAAAAGTAATAACTAAACAAAAAGCAATTTTGTATTCAAAAGTATTTGCATCAGAAAGTTAACTATTGATATAAAACCCCAAAATCTTTCAAAGTATACAAATGAAAATAAAACTTTGTACCTTTTTTATCCTTGCTAGAATTATTTATTAAATACTAAAATAACTTTACTTCAAATCCTTCTTAATCACCAAGTATTTCAAATCAGTGTTTCCAACATTACTAATACCATGTTCCGCATTAGGCGGACAATAAAAACTGGTGTTTGAACCTGCAGTCACTGTTTTTCCGTCGAGAAAGAATTCGGCAGTACCTTCTAGTATATAAAAGAATTCTTCTTCGGGATGATGGTGCGGAGCATGTGTTGATTTCCCGGGTTCAACGATACTCATTTTGAGTGTGTTTTCCTGAGTGAAATTTTTATCGGCAAACCAATATTGATAGCCTGCTTTTGTTTTTGTGGCTTTTTCTGACTCAAAATGATTCACGCAGTTTTCAATCGAATATTTTATATCTGTTGGGGTTGTTTCTTTTTTTATTTCCTGAGCCTGTATTGATTGTGTGATTAAAATCACAACTGCAACTTTGATAACTGATGCTGTTTTCATTTTGTTTTTTATGTAATAATACAAAAAATATTTTGCTGAAAAAACCAAATTTCTCGCATAGCCCAGATGGAAACGGCATCCTTTTATGGCGGGGTTCGCCATAAAAGATATAGTGAACAGCGGGACAAAAGGTGTTTCCAATACGAAAATCACGTGCTCCTCATAAAAATAAATATTTAATAATTCGCTTGATATTACACGAATCTTGCAGCGTTTTGTTACTCATCTATACTGTGATAAGAAAAAATTATAATTAATTTATGTTATAATTAGAAAAACTGCCTTACATTTGCCTAACAGTGTTAAACAATTTAATACTCATTCAAAATGGCAAGCAAAGATCGTATATTAAGACAAAAAGAAGAAACAAGAAATAATATTCTTGAGGCTTCTTATGCGATTGTTAAAGAAGAAGGCTGGAATGGTTTGAGTATGCGGAAAATTGCTGACAAGATTGAATACACTGCCCCTATTATTTACGAATATTTCTCAAACAAAGATGCTATTTTACGTGAATTAACGGGTAAAGGTTTTATTAAATTAGGAAAAGAACTTGAGAAAGCTAAAGCTAAATTTGAAAAACCGGAAGAACAATTGGAAGCCATGTGGATGGCCTATTGGGATTTTGCTTTTACAGATACTGAAATGTATCAAGTTATGTTTGGCGTACAAATGAATTGTTGTTCTGAACAATGTGATGCTGCTAAAACGCCATACAAGTTGTTCACTTCGGTCATTGCTGAAATCATGAAAAATAGCAATCCGACTGAAGAAGTTATCAAACAAAAATATTTCACTTTCTTTTCTATCATTCATGGTTTGATTGCGATTAATATCATCAACAAAAGTGACATAATGGAAACGATCAACAATCAGATTTTAAAAGATGCGATTGGTGGAATCATAAAATCAATACAATAAAAAAATTTCGTTTTCATTTAACAGTGGTAAATGATTTAATTGGTAATTTAACAAATCCTTTTTTACTCTTTTACTTAACAGCGATAAATAATTTAATTAACATAATATAATAGTTTTTAGCATATTACTTAACACCGATAAATAATTTAATACCGATTTATGAAACAGAATTGGCAGGCACTATTATTCAAATTTTTGCATCATATCACTTAACAACGTTAGAAAATTTAATGATCTTAAGCATAAATAACAGAATAACAAAAATAAAAATTTAAAAATGAGAATGTCCAACAAATTAAAACCAATACGAAAATGAAAAATGTAATTATAACCAGCTTTATTCTGGCACTTGTACTTAGCAGTTGTGCAGATAAATCCCAGGCTCCTGCCTCACCACCTCCTCCAGTTTTACCGGTGGCAGCGATAACAACTGAAAACACTACTACTGATAATGAATATCCTGCATCTATACAAGGAACCGTTGATGTTGAAATTCGTCCTCAAGTAAGCGGAAACTTAGATCGCGTTTTGGTAGATGAAGGGGCTTATGTATCCAAAGGACAATCTTTATTTAAAATAAACGAAAGACCTTACCGTGAACAATTTAACAATGCATTGGCCAGTCTTCATGCTTATGAAGCAGCTTTGATTAATGCTCAGTTAGAAGTTGATAAATTAACTCCTTTAGTTCAAAATAAAGTAGTTTCTGATTATCAGTTAAAAACAGCTAAAGCTTCTGAAAAAATTGCGTATGCGAATATTGAACAAGCTAAAGCGATGGTTGCATCTGCAAGAATCAATTTAGGATATACAAATGTAACAGCTCCTGTTAGCGGTTATATTGGAAGATTGCCTAAAAAACAAGGAAGCTTGGTTTCGGCTACTGATATAGAAGCCTTAACGACACTTTCAGATGTGCATGAAGTTTTTGTTTATTTCTCTCTTGGAGAAACAGATTTCATCAACTTTAAATCGCAATACGCAGGAAATTCACTTGGTGATAAAATAAAACACCTGCCTCCTGTTACCTTAATCTTAGCTGATAACAATGCTTATTCTCAAACCGGCAAAATCGATATGGTCGATGGCCAATTCGATAAAACTACCGGTGCGATTACACTTAGAGCCACTTTTCCTAACAAAAACGGAACATTACGTTCCGGGAATACGGGAAAAATCAGATTAGGAATCAATCATGATGATGCTATTTTAGTCCCACAATCGGCTACAATAGAAATGCAGGATAAAATTTTCGTTTTCATTTTAGGTAAAGCAAATAAGGTGAATAAAACTCCAATTACGGTGATCGGAAAAAGCGGAACCAACTACCTGATTAAAGACGGTGTACAATCCGGTGATCAAATCGTATTGAGTGGTGTTGACAAACTTCAGGAAGGCCAGGTTATTCAGCCTGAAAAATCGGCTACGAAAGTTGCCCAAATAATTAACAAAAAATAATTTTTACGACAATGTTCAAAATATTCATACAAAGACCCGTACTGGCAACCGTAATCTCCATTTTATTGGTGATCCTGGGTGTACTTGGACTTACAAAATTGCCTTTACAACAGTTTCCCGATATTGCGCCACCATCGGTTTTGGTAACGGCAGTGTATCCGGGAGCGAATGCAGAAACAGTTTTGCGTTCTGTTGCACCATCTCTGGAAGAATCTATAAACGGTGTGGAGAACATGACGTACATGAGCTCAACAGCGAGTAACGATGGTACGCTTGCTATTACTGTTTTCTTTAAATTAGGAACTGATGCTGATCAGGCTGCCGTAAACGTGCAAAACAGGGTCGCTCAGGCTACAAGCCAGTTACCTGCAGAGGTTATTCAGCAAGGGGTTACGACTGCCAAACAACAAAACAGTTTTATCATGGCAATTGGTATGTATACTGATGATGAAGCCAAATACGATCAGACGTTTGTTGCCAATTATGCGCAGATTAATATTATTCCGGAGATCAAACGTATTCCGGGAGTTGGTGCCGCCAGTATTTTTGGTGGTGTAAAAGATTACTCAATGCGAGTTTGGTTGAATCCAACTCAAATGTCTGCTTATCAGGTTACGCCAAATGAAGTTATGGCAGCGATTCAGGACAAAAGTCTGGAAGCTGCTCCGGGTAAATTTGGGGAAAGAAGTAAAGAAGTTTTTGAATACGTAATTAAATACAAAGGAAAACTAACCAAACCGGAAGATTATCAAAATATTGCGATTCGTTCTAATGCTGACGGTTCTGTGCTTCATTTAAAAGATGTGGCGAGAGTGGAATTGGGTGCTTATTCTTATAACAGTTTAACCCGTTTAAATGGTAAAAAAGGAATCGTAATTGGTGTTATTCAGTTAGCGGGTTCCAACTCAAATGACATTCAGGTTGCGATCAATAAATTGATGGTTAAGGCTTCTAAAGATTTTCCTACGGGTATCAAACACAATATTTTCTATAGCACAAAAGTATCTTTAGATCAATCAATCGATCAGGTAAAACACACTTTATTAGAAGCTTTTATATTGGTATTTATCGTAGTATTTATCTTCCTGCAAGATTTTAGATCTACATTAATACCTGCTATTGCTGTTCCTGTAGCCATTTTAGGAACGTTTTTCTTTATGCAGTTATTTGGATTCTCGATTAACTTATTGACATTGTTTGCCTTAATTTTGGCGATTGGTATCGTGGTAGATGATGCCATTGTAGTCGTCGAAGCCGTGCACGCAAAAATGGAACACAAACATTTGGCTCCAAAAGCAGCAACACATGAAGCGATGCATGAAATAACGGGTGCTATTATCTCGATTACGCTGGTAATGGCCGCGGTGTTCTTACCTGTTGGTTTTATGGAAGGTTCAACAGGAGTTTTCTACCGTCAGTTTGCTTTTACGATGGCGATTGCAATTGTAATTTCAGCCGTAAATGCTTTAACGTTGAGCCCTGCCCTTGCCGCTTTATTCTTAAAAGACAATCACGCAACGCACGAAGGAAATACACCTTATGTGAAACAAGGTTTTAAACAAAAATTCTTTAACGGATTCAACAAAAGTTTTGACTCGTTAACCAACCGTTATGTGGGCGGATTAAAATTCTTAATTCGTAACAAATGGGTTAGTTTAGGCGGATTGGCTCTAATTACTTTCGCTACGGTGGTAATGGTTAAAACGACTCCATCAGGGTTTATTCCAACAGAAGACCAGGGATTTATTGCGATTGCAGTTAATACTCCATCCGGAACATCTCTTGACGGAACTCAAAAAGTAATGACTCAGGCTGAAAATGTTTTAAGCAAGTTAGATGCGTCAAGAGATGTTACCGCTATTTCAGGTTTCAACTTATTGACAAATTCTACCAGTCCGTCTTCAGCAGTGGTTTTTGTGTTGTTAAAACCAAACGAAGATCGTGGCGATGTTAAAAATATAGACGAAATTATGAATCAGGTTCGCGGTAAATTGGGCGAGATTTCAGGAGGAAGTTTCTTCGTATTTAGTTTCCCAACCGTTCCAGGATTTAGCAACGTAGAAGCTTTGGATTTGGTTCTTCAGGATAAAACCGGAGGTAAACTGGATAAATTTAGCGGAATTTCTCAAAACTTTATTGGAGAATTGATGAAACGTCCGGAAATCGCTGTAGCATTTACCAGTTTTAAAGCCGATTATCCTCAATTACAATTGGATATCGATGATGCAAAAGCAGATCAGTTAGGTGTGAAAGTCAAAGATATTCTGCAAACGATGCAGGCGTATTTTGGTAGTGCTCAGGCATCTGATTTTAACCGATTTGGTAAATATTACCGAGTGGTTGTTCAGGCAGATATTGCCGACAGAGCAGATCCCTCAGCAATTGACAGAGTTTCTGTGAAAAATAAAGATGGCGAAATGGTTCCGCTAAATACATTGGTAAAACTAAGCCGTATTTATGGTTCTGAAACCGCTTCGAGATATAATTTGTTTAACTCAATTGGTATAAATGCCATTCCGAAACCCGGATTTAGTTCCGGAGATGCCATTAAAGCAATTGAGGAAGTAGCAGCACAACAATTACCTGCGGGTTATGGATTTGAATTTTCTGGACAAACCCGTGAAGAAATTTCTTCCGGAGGTCAGTCGGCAACGATTTTCTTACTGTGTTTGATATTCATCTATTTCTTACTTGCTGCACAGTATGAAA
>NZ_JBDTTP010000094.1:0-12957 GCF_039930565.1 Flavobacterium sp.
CAAACAAATAAGAACCTCCAAAAGAAACCGATAAATTATGTATATTAAGCATGTAATGTTATTTTATAACTAATTGATTGTGTAAATTTACAGTCCCAAATTGATGGAAATTAAATTTTTTGCAAATGTTAAAAAAAGGATCCAAATTAAATAGTATTTTAACAGGAAGTTGTCCTAAATGCCAAAATGAAAGCATGTATTACGACAAAAATCCTTTGCATTTGACTAATGTTCTAAAAATGAATGAAAAATGCAGTCATTGTGGGTTAAAATATCAAATTGAACCTTCTTTTTTTTACGGTGCTATGTATGTTAGTTATGGGTTAAATGTTGCCACAGGAATTGCAGCTTTTATTATTTCTTTTGTTTTCGTTGGCACAACTATAGAAAGATCTTTTATAAGCATCATTGTTACTTTAGTTTTTTTGTTTCCATTTGTTTTGAGATTATCAAGAAACATTTATATCAATATGTTTGTCTCTTACAATCCTAAGGCCGGTCTAAAATAAGAGTTTGTAAATATTTTTTATTAAATCGCTGGATATCGATTTCAGGATTTAAATCAATTCCATTTTCAATACTATTAAATAAATCTTTTGCCATTGCTGGTCCAAGCATTACTCCACGTGTTCCAAGGCCATTAAGAATATGCAGTGATTTATGTGAATAATGTGTTCCAATTAAGGGTCTTCTGTCTTTAACTGTTGGCCTCACTCCTGCAAAGTGTTTAATGATTTGAAAATCACATGCAATAATTTCTTTTATTCGTTCTAAAAGTTCTTCTTTTCCTTCTTGTGTAGGTATATCTGTTTTGTCCTTCCAGTTGTATGTTGAGCCAACCTTAAACAAAGCATCACCTAATGGCAATATAAAAACACTAGTGTTTATAATAACATTTAAATCTAAATCCGGAGCTCTTATTATAAATAATTCGCCTTTTGTACCATCTAATGGGAGATAGTTAAAAAATGGGTTTTTACTCAAACCGAAGCCTTCAGCAAAAATAATGTGTCTTGCCGTAATATTTTTATATTGAATACCATAATCAAAAAATTCGATTAACCCATAATCAAAAAATTGCTCTAATAAGATTTTATTCTGCAGTAAATATTCTTTATAACTATCCAATAAAAAAGCTGTGTCGACATATCCTGTATGCAAAACTTCTCCATAATCATATGGCGAATCAATGCCATTATATTTTGTGCAAATTAATTTTGTAGACAGAAAGGGGGCTAAATTTTTTTTATCAGAAGCTGAAAACCAGTTGTTCTGCTCTTCAACAGAAAAAAATTTTCTTAAAATTGGAAGTTGAAAATTAAACTTTTCATTGAGTTTAGATTGAATATTTTCATAAAATTCATCCATGACACGAAGTTGCTCCTGAGCTTGCCATACTTCACTAAAGCGTTTTAAAATGACCGGATTATATAAACCTCCTGCAATCCTTGATGAGTTTTGGGATTTATCATCAATTACCAGAATTTTTTTATTGTATTTTAAAGCCATTTCTGCAAAAGAAATTCCGGCTAGTCCAGAACCGACAATTATATAATCAATCATACAAATGGTTTAAAAGAAAAAACTCTTACTATAATATAGTAAGAGTTTTTTATAATGTATTTTAACTACTTAGTAGTTCCACATATCTTGTTCAAAATTACGAATCTTCTCTTTTACTCTTTCTGATTCCAACAATTGATTTTGTGCATTATCCTTCATGTACTCTTTAATCTCACGATCACCGTACAAGTTTTCTTCTTTGTAAATAACTGCATTAAAACGTCTTGAATTCAAAATTTGATCAAAAGAAATTGGTAAGGCCGAATTATTGTCATTAAAAGCTTTTGCTTCATGTAAAACTTCTCGTGCATTAGGATAGAAAACCCAAAACAATTCAATATAATCCTTTTCATCACTATTCATCGTATATACATCAGGAGTTACCGGACAAATACCAAGTAAACGATATTTTAATTCACTTTGACGTTTATCAAAATACCAGTATCCTTTTATTTTATATTCAGACACATCCTGAGCAGTAAGATCCTGTTTTAATACATATTCAGACGGAACTGTTCTAGAAGCAGGAACTGTTTCATCAACATAAGTAATAACTTTCTTTTTACCACTACCAGTAACAACTTTCTTCTTAACAACGTGAGTTTTATAGTCATCCGGATATTGGTTAATCAATTCTCTACCAGCATCTGTAGTATCAACACGGGATAATGAACCCTCGATGTCTTTAAGAGATTTTTTAGTATTGAAATAGCTATCAGTATACACCTCTGTTATCTTGCCATTTTTAAGGGCTTTTGTCAAAACATCATATAAAGAGCGTCTGTTCGAGCCAATATTAGCAGTATCTATTGGAAAATACAATGGAAAATTGATTTTTTCATTTAAATCAATAATCTCCCAGGTAGTTTTTCCCATTAATACATCTCTATCATCTACATAACCGTAAGCTAATGGCTTATCGTTATCCGATATAAGCTGAGCAGGAGTTTTAAGTCCTATCTGATCAGGTGTCTTCGCATTAAGCAAATTGGATTGTGCAAACGAAGAAAGCCCCCCTGCGATAGAAAAAACAGCTATTAAAAAATTTCTTACTTTCATCATGATATCATTATAAGATATTGAACGTAGTTTTACCTACTTTATTATTGTATTTCGAAAATTACCGGAGCAGTTCTTGGTAATAAATAACTACCAGCCCCAACAAGTTTAGTTTTAATTTCAGAAATTGTTACCTGATCCCCTCTGCCTGCTTTCGAAAGAACTGATTTACATTGAGCATTTAATCTGTTACCATTAACAACAACAGTAGGTTGTCCAGTAACTTTTAGGTTAAATCCAACAACATCCAAACCAACTTCAAAATCGAAATCAACAAGTTTAGCACCAATAGTAGCAATTTCTAAGTTAGATTTAGGTCCTTTTACAACACCCATTTCTCCTCTAATTGTTCCTGTTGGCCCAGGTATACCTTTAATTCTAAAAGTTTTCTTATCTGTAACTTTCTCACCATTTGGTAATGTTCCTGTGACAGAGATTGTAGCTTCGGTTCCCTGACCTGGACTCATATTATATTTGCCAGGTTTACCAGCTGAATTTAATCCCGGAGCACTTGCAACAATTTTATTAGCATCAACACCAGCGAATGATACAGAGATTGGGTTAACAACACCTCTATAAACAACGTTCATTTTATCAGCTGAAATAGTAGCAGAGTTTGGTCTTGGAACTACAACATATTTGCCAGCAAATTTAAGAGGAATGTTTTTTCCATCTTCAAGGAAACTAAACTGACCATTAATATTTTGCTCACCAACACCTCCAGCTGTTAATGAAATAACGGCTTGTCCATTTACAATCTGTCCAGGACCCTGAAATGAAGTTGGCTTTGTATTTTCGTCATAACGACCTAAAACCACTTTACCTGTTACTTTTTCACCTTGGAAATAAGCATTTTTATCCAAAACAACTATTGCCTGATAATTACTGTAAGAAGCTGCAGCAACAGCCGCTTTTCCTAAAGCACTATTATAAACATCCGTTTGAACTTTCTGAACATCATTTTGCCAAGCTGAAAGTTTAGCAGCTGATGCAATTGCAGGAAAGCCTTTAAAATGATATTCTAAATATCTTTCTTTTATACCATCTTTATTTTTCACATCTGAAACATCAAATTTTTTCTCAATTTCAGAAATAATACCAGCATATTTTTTATCTGTACCTAAAGCAGCTTTAATATCTGACTTGTATTTCTCAATCTTAGAAATAATTTCCTTACCTTTTTTAGTGTAACCGTCTCCTGTAAACCAGTCGTCGATATTATCACCTCTATCCATAGATTCATAAGGCAATTTTCCTGTTTCCTTGTCTATTTCAAATCCTTTTATAGATTGTGCTTTTAAAGCACCTATATAATTAAAAAATTCTTTTGAAATCGATTCCACTTTATGAGCCGTTACTGCAGCAATAGCAAATTCTCCTTTTGCTTCAGCAGCTTTTTGATCTAAAGATGATAACAATGATTCATTTGTCACAACTGAAGAAGTATTTGCACTTTCGAACTTTTCATTCATCAGACCAAAAGCAGATATTACTTCTTTTGATACGTTCATTGCTAACATTGCGATGAAAACCAGATACATCAGGTTAATCATCTTCTGTCTAGGGGTTAATTTTCCTCCTGCCATTTTTTTAAAATTAGTTTTTATTAATAAAATTTAATATCTAGTTAAAAACTAATTATCCTTTGTTACTCATTGCAGAAAGCATACCTCCATAAACACTGTTTAAAGAAGCGATATTCGCAGTCATAGATTGCATTTGCTCTTTTAATTTATTAGCATTATCAGCTATTTCACTGTTAGCTTGTGCGTTTCTTGAAGCACTTTCTAACTGTACTTTATATAAACTATTTAATGATTCCATTTGGGCTGCAGCCATAGAAATTTCTTCCGCATATTTCTTTTGCCCGGTAATAGAATCAACTGTTGGAGAAATTGCTTTTGCAGCTCCTTCGAAGTTTTTGATACTGTTTCCTAAACTTGACATTAATTCACTGTCAATTTTAGCTTCTTTAAGCATTATGTCTAATTTTTGAGATAGTAAACCCTGCGCGTCACTTGGAGTTTCAATGTCTGCTTTTTTTCTAGCCTGACCATTTGCTAATTCTGGATAAACAAGAGTCCAGTCTAACTCATCATCAACAGGTTCAAAAGCAGAAAGTGCAAAAATTAATGCCTCAGTTAACAATCCTATAGAAAGCATAACGGTACCTGTTAACGGACCAAGTTCAAAGTGAGTAATTTTGAATAAAGCTCCAATAATTACTACTGCCGCTCCCATACCATAAGCGAAATTCATTGCTTTTTTACTTAATAATGCCATAATACTTTTTGTTTTAGGTTTAATTAGATTTAGGTTATTTATTTAATTCAATTTTAATTTACTTTTTTTTATTTCCTGTTACCTGAGTTCCCATGTAATCCTGTACGGTTCTAAACCCAATATAACTTCTTGCTGAATCTGCATATTCATGATCACGGGTACTAACCTGTAAAAAATAAGCAACATCTTTCCAGGAACCTCCACGAACAACTTTTCTTTGGTTATTTCCGTCAATTACATTTGGATTCATTGTAGAAACATATTCGTATGCATTTGGATTATATGCAGAATCAGTCCATTCAGCAACATTTCCCGCCATATTATACAATCCATATCCATTTACTTCATATGATTTTGCTTCTACGGTATACAATGCTTCATCAGCAGCATAATCACCCCTGCTTGGCTTAAAGTTCGCCATAAAACAACCTCTGTCACTTTTGGTGTAAGGACCTCCCCATGGATAAGTTGCAGATTCAAGACCGCCTCTAGCAGCATATTCCCATTCTGCTTCTGTTGGTAATCTAAATACATTTACTAAATCACGTCCTTTTTTCTTAGATTTAATGTAGCTGTTTTTATTTAAAGTTCTCCATGCACAGAAAGCTTTAGCTTGTTTCCAGGTTACACCAACTACAGGATAATCTCCGTATGCTTTGTGCCAAAAGTAATCATTATGCATTGGCTCATTATAAGAATAGGCAAAATCCTTAATCCAAACTGCCGTATCAGGATAAATAGGCACTTCTTCTGTCTTTACAAAATCTTTTCTCTTACCAACTTTAGCCTTTGCTGCCGCCTGAATATCCATCCAGGAATAACGGAATTTCAATTTATTCACATCAATTGTTCTCAAACCATTGTATGATTCTTCAATTGGCAAATACATAGAATCCATTACTTCAGCATAATAAGCATCAGGATAAGCTTTAGTATCTTTTATTAATTTAACTTTTTTATTTAATTTTCTTCCTGCGTAAGGATCATCTTTTGTTCCTACACTATAATAGTTATCATACATATACTTATCATAAGCAGTCATTTTATCCGGCTCAGAATCATTAAATGCATAGTCTGCAATACTGCCGGCATTCTTTCCTTTTCCATCACCAGCTGCCTTTTGACCAGTTTCATCTGCTAAAATAGCTAAACGAACTCGCATTGTTGAATCCTTAACCCATTCCACAAACTGACGATACTCAGCATTGGTGATCTCTGTTTCATCCATATAAAACGAACGAACTGTTACTGTCTTTGTTGGAGCATCTTCTACTGCAGCCAAATCAGCATCTGATTTACCCATAATAAATGATCCACCCGGAACCAAAGTCATACCATATGGCTTTTCCGGATGCCATTTTCCTCCTTGCACACCTACTAATTCACCTTTATCACCTGATTTTCCACAGCTAATTACTAGTGTTAACATTGTCGCAAATGCAATAAACTTCTTCATATAAATTTGGGATTTCTATTCATTATTATAAGTTCGTAAACCTATTTATTATTTTTTTAAAAAACAATACTCTGTGAATATTTATTTTAACGTTCAAAAATAATGTTAAAAAAAATAAAAAAAAAATAAAAAATCGATAAAACAACACAAATAATCGACAAAATACATATTTTTTTATTTATTGAAAATATATTCCTATTAATTAAAATAAAAATAAATCTTTATAAAATCACAAAATTTCGCTTTTTAATATTTTTTTTAATTTACAAAACATTTTTTCGTTGTGCTTTCCACCATCTCTCCGGTAATTCCTGATTACAAGCGTGTAAATACTCTTCATAAGAACACGGTAATAACGTATTAATTTTTAACTTATTATTGCTCTTTAAAATATGCGGTATTTCAATCCACCATCTGTCCGTTTTGTCACTTTTATAAAAAACTAATTCTTCATTTTCCAAAGGGACAATATATTTTAAATAATTATCTCTGTTTCCAAATGGATATTCTTTTGAACGATAATGATAACCTTCAATAAAGTACCATACTATTTGTGAAATCAAAACAGATTCAGCAACTGTACTATTATGATTAAAAATACCAAAAGCAGAGACTTTATCACTAATTCCGGCATATCTTGATAAAGAACAAATTTCTTTTCCATTAAACCCATTTGGTTCAAACAAAATCATATTTCCTGAATCGGATGACTTAACTGAATTAAGATCAAAACTCACCAAATCAGCATCTCTAAAGACAGGCTCTGCTAAAGCAATATTGTTTGAGATTTCACCTAGTCGGTAGGCGTCAAAAAATAATTTTTCAATTAGATCGATTTCCTCTTGTGAATTATAATAGGTCTGATATCCTATATTGCAATAATTAAACAGGTTGTTTGGTTCATCAACAATAATCTTACTAAGATAAGAACCCGCAGAAACTGTTTCATTTTCTCTTCCAAAATCAAATTTATTATCTACTGAAACCAAATTTACCATTTGCTCTAAATCATCATAAGCACGGTATAAAGCATAAGTTAAATCCTGAGAACCTCCTATGACTATCGGAATGACTTCATTTTTTATTAATGTTGAAGTAACCTTTTTAAGAGCAAAATAAGTATCTTCTACTGAATTTCCTGAGATTATATCTCCCAAATCAGCAATTGAAGCATCCCAATTACCCGGAAACATACTATAAATTTTTTTTCGAACAGTAGATAAATTAACTGCATTTACGATATTTATATTTCTACGGTCTTCTAATACACCAATTATTGCGATGTTAATTTTACTAACATCAGGAAACTGATCCTTAGTATGAAAAACAACCTTGCTGCCTAATTCCTGGGAAGAAAGTGAGTTAACAAATTCCAGAATTGTTTCATCTACTGGTTTTAGAAAATCAAATTCCATTTTTATTTCTTTTTAGCAACTGGTTTTTTAGCAGCAGCTTTCTTAGTTGGTGTTGCTTTCTTAGCTGGTGCTGCTTTTTTTGCCGGCGTTTTTCTGGCAACCATTTCCTGAACTTCAGCTAATGTTAATTTGGTTGCATCAACATCTTTACTCAATTCAATTTTAATTTTTCCTTTTGTTATTACGGAGCGCCCCCAACGTGCTTTTTCTACCAAAATACCTTCGTCTTCCCAATTGTGAAGTACTTTATCAATATTTTTTTGTAATTTATCTTCAATCAAATCCTGAACGTCTTGTTGAGACAAATTATCAAAATTATATTTCTTGCTTACATTAATAAAAATACCATTCCATTTGATGAAAGGTCCAAATCGGCCAACACCTTTTTGTACTCCTTCACCTTTATAAACCGCAATCGGAGCATCGGCAATTGCTTTTTCATCAATTAATTCCTGTGCTCTTTCTTTTGTAACGGCAAGAGGATCTTCACCTCTTGGCAGCGAAATAAAAACACTTCCATGACGTACATAAGGCCCATAACGACCATTGCTTACCTCAACTTCTTCTCCTTTATATTCACCTAAATTTTTAGGCAATAAAAACAAATTCAAAGCTTCTTCAAGAGTAATATTCCCAATATTTTGATCAGTCATTAAACTGGCAAACTTTTTATCTTCGTCATCCGCCTCTCCGATTTGAGCCATTGGTCCAAATTTTCCCAGACGAACAGACACCTGTCTTCCATCAGTATCTTTACCCAGAATTCTTTCACCACTTTCTCTTTCGGCATTGGCTTCAACATCTTTCACATTTGGATGAAACTTATCATAGAACTCCTGCATCATGGTTGCCCAATCAATATTCCCTTCGGCAATTTCGTCAAAATCCTGTTCTACTTTTGCGGTGAAATTATAATCCAGGATATTTCCAAAATTCTTAACAAGGAAATCAGTAACGATTGTACCAATATCTGTTGGAACCAATTTGCCTTTATCAGAACCTGTATTTTCCTTCAATAGCTTCTCGCCTACTTTATCAGCCTGCAAGGTAAGTTGCGTATAATTACGTTCCTGACCTTCCAGTGTTCCTTTTTCAACATAGTTTCTATTGATGATAGTGGAAATAGTTGGTGCATATGTTGATGGACGACCAATTCCTAATTCTTCTAATTTTTTCACTAAAGAAGCTTCAGTATAACGTGCCGGTGGTCTCGAATATCTTTCAGTTGCCGTGATATAACTGTTAACCAATTTTTCATTCACTTTTAAGGCTGGCAACATTCCTTCTTGTTCTTCTTCATCATCATCGTGTCCTTCCAAGTATACTTTCAGGAAACCTTCAAAAAGTAATACTTCTCCTGAAGCTGTAAAAATCTCACTATGATTATTTGCTTGAATTTTTACATTTGTTCTTTCTAATTGTGCATCGCTCATTTGAGATGCCAAAGTTCTTTTCCATATCAAATCATACAAACGAGCCTGATCGCGATCTATGTTTACAGTATGACGTGACATATCAGTTGGCCGAATCGCTTCGTGAGCTTCCTGTGCTCCTTTACTTTTATTGGCAAAAGTTCGGGGTTTCGAAAACTCTTTGCCGTATGATTTGATGATTTCAGCTTCGGCCGCATCCATTGCGTCTTTAGAAAGGTTTACACTATCGGTTCTCATATAGGTAATAAGTCCGGCTTCGTATAAACGTTGTGCTAATTGCATTGTAATTCCTACTGGCAAATACAGCTTTCTCGCTGCTTCCTGTTGAAGTGTTGAAGTTGTAAATGGTGCTGTGGGGGATTTTTTGGTAGGTTTTGTTTCTAAATCAGAAACTTTATATTGTGAACCGATATTTTGTTTTAAGAAATCTTCGGCTTCTTTTTTAGTATTGAAATTTTTAGGCAATCTGGCTTTGAAAGTTTTTCCGGCTTCATTTACAAACTCAGCAACAACTGAATAACTTGCAATTGCATTAAAATTTTGGATTTCTCTTTCTCTTTCTACAATTAAACGCACAGAAACTGACTGTACACGTCCTGCTGATAATCCGCCTTTAATTTTTCTCCATAAAACAGGAGATAATTCATAACCCACTAAACGATCCAGAACACGTCGTGCCTGTTGTGCATTTACTAAATTATAATCAATTTCTCTTGGATTATCTATTGCTTTAAGAATTGCTGATTTGGTAATTTCATGAAAAACAATTCGTTTGGTTTTTTTACTATCCAATTTCAGTTCTTCAGCAAGATGCCATGATATAGCCTCACCCTCGCGGTCCTCATCACTTGCTAACCAAACCATTTCGGCTTTCTTAGATAAGGCTTTTAATTTACTTACCAAGGCTTTTTTATCAGGAGAAACTTCGTATTTAGGCTTAAAACCATTCTCTACATCAACTCCTATTTCTTTTGATGGCAAATCGGCTATGTGACCATAACTTGATTCTACCTGAAAATCGCTACCCAGAAATTTCTCTATCGTTTTCGCCTTTGCAGGTGATTCCACTATTACTAAATTCTTTGCCATTGGTCTATTTTTCTGCAACAAAAGTAGAAGTTTTTTTTAAATATCAACCTTGATAATTTATTTTTAAGGTATTTTGATATTATGTTTCCAAAAATTGCAGATTTATCTGTAAACGGATTGATAATATATATAGGTATAACTTTTAAAGGTTTAAGACCGATAAAAGTTCTTTTTAGCGCGAGTTCAATAGCCCGGATTACAGTGGAAAGCCCGGAATAAAAAAAGCAAAAGTTTCCTGTTTTAAAAAAGCGACCAGCGGAAGCTCTTTTAAAACATTGGAAACTTTGCTTTTTGTATGAGGACTTGAAACGGAAAGCCGGAATAGCTGCATCTTAATTATGAATTATCAATTACGAATTGCTTTTTACCAGGATTTCTCAAAACATTGTTAATTCTTTATCTGACATCTTGTCATATTTATACCTTTTGCGTTATCTTTGCACTTTGAATTTACGAAATGGAAAAGATTATTGAAGAAAGCAAACAGGGTGAAAGTCTTGTTTTAGAAAATAAACCTGAGAATACAAAAAAGCTTTTTATAGAAAGTTATGGTTGTGCGATGAATTTTTCGGACAGTGAGATTGTAGCTTCGATTTTGTCCATTAATGGATATAATACCACCCAAACACTTGAAGATGCTGATTTAGTATTGGTAAACACCTGCTCGATCCGCGATAAAGCCGAACAGACTATTCGCAAACGTTTAGAGAAATATAATGCTGTAAAGCGTATTAATCCGAAAATGAAAGTGGGCGTTCTGGGCTGTATGGCAGAGCGTTTAAAAAGTCAGTTTCTGGAAGAAGAAAAAATTGTCGACCTTGTTGTTGGTCCTGATGCTTATAAAGATTTACCGAATTTATTGGCAGAAGTGGAAGAAGGCCGTGACGCCATCAATGTAATTTTATCGAAAGAAGAAACATACGGAGATATTTCACCGGTTCGTTTGATGAGCAACGGAATTACAGCTTTGGTTTCGATAACCCGTGGCTGTGATAATATGTGTACTTTTTGTGTTGTGCCTTTTACACGCGGACGTGAACGCAGCCGTGAACCACAAAGTATCATGGGAGAAATTCAGGATTTGTGGGACAAAGGCTTTAAGGAAATTACACTTTTGGGTCAGAATGTTGACAGTTATCTTTGGTACGGTGGCGGTTTGAAAAAAGATTTTATAACTGCTTCTGAAATGCAAAAAGCTACTGCTGTTGATTTTGATCAATTGCTTGAAATGGTTGCGGTTGGTTTCCCAAAAATGCGTATCCGATTTTCGACTTCTAATCCGCAGGATATGCACGAAAGTGTTTTGCATGTTATTGCGAAACACCCTAATATCTGTAAACATATTCACTTGCCGGTTCAGTCCGGAAGCAATAGAATTTTGAAAGAAATGAATCGCTTGCATACTCGTGAAGAATACATGAGTTTGATAGACAAAATCAGAGCAATTATTCCGAATGCTTCGATCTCGCAGGATATGATTGCCGGTTTCCCGACAGAAACAGAACAAGATCACCAAGATACAATGAGTTTGATGGAATATGTGAAATATAATTTCGGTTATATGTATTCGTATTCTGAACGTCCAGGAACTCTGGCCGGAAGAAAAATGGAAGATGATGTCTCGGAAGAAACAAAAGCAAGAAGACTGCAGGAAATTGTCGATTTGCAACAAAAACACGCTTGGTTTAGAAGCGAAGAATTCGTTGGTCAGGTCGTAGAAGTTTTAGTTGAAAAAGTATCTAAAAAATCAACTGAAGAATTTTCAGGAAGAAATTCACAAAGTATTACGGTTGTTTTCCCGAAAGAAAATTATAAAATTGGGGAGTTTGTAAATGTAAAAATTACAAGCTGTACGAGCGGAACTTTGAAAGGGGAAGCTGTTGGGTTGAGTGAAATGAATTAATTTTTTAACCGCAAATTTCACAAATTAATCTCTATGTCTGACTCAAACGAATATTATTACAAGAAAAACGAGAATTACACTATTGTTGGAATATGTATGGAAGTACATAGATTATTAGGATCTGGATTACTTGAAATCGTATACAAAGACGCATTAGAAATTGAATTTAAAAACCATCAGATTCCATACCAACGAGAAAAGGAGTTTGCAATAGAATATAAAGGAATTATTTTGCCTCATAAATTTTATGCAGATTTTATTGTTTACGATGATATAATATTAGAAGTGAAATCTGTTAAAGAAATTTGCAATGATCATCTCGCCCAAACATTAAATTATATGAAACTTGCAGATACTCCTGTCGGAATAATTGCAAACTTTCAAAACAAATCATTAGTACATAAACGATTAATA
Source organism: Flavobacterium sp. (assembly GCF_039930565.1). Classification (GTDB taxonomy): domain Bacteria; phylum Bacteroidota; class Bacteroidia; order Flavobacteriales; family Flavobacteriaceae; genus Flavobacterium. Next base: position 12,616 of record NZ_JBDTTP010000094.1, read on the forward strand.
AATTCTTAAAGTGAATTTGCGCAAATTTGTGTAATTTGTGGTTGATTAAAAATTAGCGGTAATCATTAATATTGAGATAAAAAATAAAAACATTATTTCCGGCTTTAAGACTCAAACATTCAGCAACTTGAAGCCTGAAACAAACAAAACTTGAAACAAAATTTTACATGGAAACAGTTCAAGCAATAAAACAACGCTTTGAGATTATTGGGAATGACCCAAAATTAAATCGCGCCATTGAAAAAGCCATTCAGGTTGCTCCCACTGATATTTCGGTAATGGTAACCGGGGAAAGTGGTGTTGGTAAAGAAAATATTCCAAGAATAATACATTCGCTTTCGC
>NZ_JBDTTP010000095.1:0-12794 GCF_039930565.1 Flavobacterium sp.
CTTCTTGGACAATGTTTTCACCAACATTTGTTGATATTGGAATTTTCATCGGAACGATAGGTTTCTTCTTTGTATTGTTTTTATTATACTCCAGAACATTCCCGGTTATTGCTCAGGCAGAGGTAAAAACAATTTTGAAAGGAACAGGAGATAATTACATTAGAGAAAGAGCAAATAAAGATTCACATCATGAGTAATAAAGTAATATACGCCATTTATAATGACGATGATATTTTGATGGATGCAGTAAAGAAAACCAGAGCTGCTCATCATCATATTGAAGAAGTTTTTACTCCATTCCCAGTTCACGGATTGGATAAGGCTATGGGTTTAGCACCAACAAGATTAGCAATTTGTTCTTTTTTATATGGATGTGTTGGTATTTCTGTTGCAACAACAATGATGAGTTATATTATGATTCATGACTGGCCACAGGATATTGGGGGAAAACCGAGTTTTAGTTTCATTCAGAATATGCCGGCTTTTGTGCCAATTATGTTTGAGATGACTGTGTTTTTTGCTGCTCACTTAATGGTAATTACTTTTTATATGAGAAGTAGGTTATGGCCATTTAAAGATGCTGAAAATCCTGATGTAAGAACAACAGATGACCATTTTTTAATGGAGGTTGCTGTAAACGGTAATGAAGCAGAACTAGTTTCTTTTTTCGAAGGTACAGGAGCAGTTGAAGTTAAAGTAATTGAAAAGAATTAATTGTAGCTATGAAAAGGATATATAAAATAACACTTTTAGTTGGTATAACTATTTTAGTTTCATCTTGCCACAATAATTCGGCGCCAAACTATCAGTATTTCCCTAATATGTATGAATCTGTAGGATATGAAACATATTCTGAAGCTTCTGTATTTAAAGGAGGAAAAGAAGGACAGCTTCCTGTAAAAGGAACTATCAACAGAGGTTTTGAACCTTATGAATATGAAAATTCAACTGCAGGTTATGAATTGGCTAAGGCTAATTTAAAGTCTCCTTTGGATTCTATCGAAAGAAATTCCGGTAAAGGAAAAGAACTTTTCGAAATTTATTGTATTAGTTGCCATGGTGCAGCTGGTAATGGTAAAGGTAAATTGGTTGAAAGAGAAAAATTTCTTGGAGTACCTAGCTATAAGGACAGAGTAATTACTGAAGGAAGTATCTTTCATGTAGAAACTTATGGTTTAAATGCAATGGGTTCACATGCAAATCAATTAAGTGCCCATGAACGTTGGTTAGTTGCTGACTATGTTCTAAAACTAAAAAGCCAATTATAATTGTTGAACAAACTGATCGTAATAGATATGTATACATTTTCAAGTAAATTAAAAACTTTTTCTATCATCCTGATGGCCATTGGTATATTAGGTATTGGGTATGGTTTTTTAAGTGCTCCTAAAGATATTCAAGAAGTTGAAAAAATACTAGCTGCTGATGCACGTGGATCTCATGGTGCAGAACATGAAGCTACTACTGAGGCTTCTCATAAAGAAGCTGGACACCATGAAGCTGCGGAAGCTTCAAATGAATCACATAAAGGTGGAGAGCATGAAAAAGTTGATGCTTCTAATGAGCATGAAAAACATTTAAACCATGTATTGCACCAATTACAAAACAAGCCTTGGTCTGCATTATATGTTGCTTGTATTTTCTTTTTATTGATTTCTATGGGGGTTTTAGCATTTTATGCTATACAGCAAGTTGCTCAGGCAGGTTGGTCTCCGGTTTTGTTTAGAGTAATGCAGGGAATAACTGCTTATTTGCCTGTAGGGTCTGTAATTTTCTTTATTATTCTGGTTCTTTGCGGATTGCATTTTAATCATATTTTTGTATGGTTAGGTGAGGGAGTTACTGACCCTAAAAGCCCAAACTATGATGAAATTATTGCTGGTAAAGCAGGTTATTTAAATTTCCCTTTCTGGATTGTCAGAGCTGGAATCTTTTTATTAGGATGGAATTTATACCGTTATTATTCAAGAAAAAATTGTTTGGCTCAAGACGATGCTAATGATGATTTATTCTACAAAAAGAATTTTAATATTTCTGCTGGATTTTTAGTTTTCTTTATTGTTTCTGAATCTATTATGTCGTGGGATTGGATTATGTCAATTGACCCGCATTGGTTTAGTACATTATTTGGCTGGTATGTATTTGCTTCTTTCGTTGTAAGTGGTGTTACTGTAATTGCATTGGTTTCAACATACCTAAAATCTAAAGGATATTTAGAACATGTAAATACTAGTCACATACATGATTTAGCTAAATTCATGTTTGGTTTTAGTATTTTCTGGACTTATTTATGGTTCTCTCAATTCATGTTGATCTGGTATGCAAACATTCCAGAAGAGGTGACTTATTTTATAACAAGAATTCAATTATATAACTTACCATTTTTTGGAGCTGTAGTTATGAACTTTGTTTTCCCATTATTGATATTAATCAATACAGATTTTAAACGTCTTAGCTGGGTTATTGTAATGGCTGGTATTGTTATTTTATTAGGACATTATGTTGACTTTTTTAATATGATTATGCCAGGTACAGTAGGAGACAAATGGTTTATCGGGGTTCCTGAAATTGCATCTGTTCTTTTCTTTCTGGGGTTATTCATTTTTGTAGTATTTACTGCATTAACTAAAGTTCCTTTATTAGCAAAAAGAAATCCTTTCATCGAAGAAAGTAAACATTTTCATTATTAATATTTAAAGAAATAAACAGATGACAAGTTTGTTGGTAATTATAGTTTTAGTTTTATTAGCAGTTGCATTATGGCAATTGACCAAGATTTTTGATCTTACTCAAGTAGGATCTTCTTCGGACGATTCGCAAGTTGCATCAGATAATGATAATAATATTCAGGGATATATTATGTTTGGCTTTTTAGCTTTCATTTATATATTTACTATTTATGGTTTACTTAAATGGGGTCATTTAGCACTTCACACGCCTGCTTCAGAGCACGGAATTTTAGTGGATAGTTTGATGAATATTACTTGGGTTTTAATTTTTGTAGTTCAGGTTATTACACAAGGTTTATTATACTGGTTTTCTTTTAAAAATAGAGGAAATAAAGATAAAAAGGCATTATTCTTTGCAGATAGTAATAAATTAGAAGCACTCTGGAGTATTATTCCATCTGTTGTTTTGGCAGTTTTAATTCTTTATGGATTGTATGCCTGGAACAATATTATGTTTATTGATAAAGATGAAGACGTTATTGAAATCGAATTATACGCACAACAATTTAAATGGACTGCAAGATACGCAGGTCAGGATAATGTTTTAGGAAAGGCAAATGTTCGTTTAATCGAAGGAATAAACACTTTAGGTGTTGATATGTCTGATCCTAATGCTCAGGATGATATTGTAGTTACTGAATTACACATTCCTAAAGGTAAAAAGATACATTTCAAAATGCGTTCTCAGGATGTATTGCACTCAGCTTATATGCCTCACTTTAGAGCGCAAATGAATTGTGTGCCAGGTATGGTTACAGAATTTGCTTTTACTCCAACTTATACAACTGCTGAATATAGAGAATTACCATTTATGGTTGAAAAAGTATCAAATATCAATAAAATCAGAGCTGTAAAAAGTGCTGAATTAATCGCTAGTGGAGGTACAGCTTTAGATCCTTATACATTTGATTATTTATTATTATGTAATAAAATTTGTGGTGCATCTCATTACAATATGCAAATGAAAGTGGTTGTTGATTCACCGGCTGATTACAAAAAATGGTTAAGTGAAAAAACTACTCTGGCTCAGGATATTAAAACTGCAGCTGCAGCTGAGAAACCAGCAGAAGGAACTGAAACAGCCAAAGATAGCAGCATTGCTAAAGACACAGTTAAAGCAGTTGTAGATACTGTTAAAGCTGCTGTAGCCAAAGTTGCAGCGAAATAATATTTATTAAGAAATTTAAAGTACACATATATGTCAGCAGAACACGATCACGGACACGATCACGATCACGAGCACGAACATCACCATAAAGACACTTTTATTACTAAATATATATTTAGTATTGATCACAAAATGATTGCTAAGCAATACCTGATTACAGGTATTATAATGGGAGTAATAGGTGTTGCAATGTCCTTGCTTTTCAGAATGCAATTGGCGTGGCCTGAAGAGTCTTTCAAAATATTCAATGTTTTATTAGGTGATAAATTTGCACCGGATGGTGTAATGGCAAATGATATTTATTTGGCTTTAGTTACAATTCATGGTACCATAATGGTATTCTTTGTACTGACGGCCGGTTTGAGCGGAACTTTTAGTAATTTGCTTATTCCACTTCAAATTGGAGCCAGAGATATGGCTTCTGGATTTATGAACATGATTTCATACTGGTTGTTCTTCTTATCAGCTGTAATAATGTTATCTTCATTATTTGTTGAAGCTGGTCCGGCATCTGCAGGTTGGACAATTTACCCGCCATTAAGTGCATTGCCACAAGCAATTCCGGGTTCAGGTACAGGTATGACTTTATGGTTAGTTTCTATGGCTATCTTTATTGCATCTTCTTTAATGGGATCTTTAAATTACATTGTAACCGTAATTAATTTAAGAACAAAAGGAATGTCTATGACTAGACTTCCTCTTACAATCTGGACATTTTTTGTAACAGCTATTATTGGTGTTATTTCATTTCCAGTTTTATTATCTGCTGCCTTATTATTAATTTTTGACAGAAGTTTCGGTACTTCATTCTTCTTATCTGATATTTATATTGCAGGTGAAGTTTTACATTATCAAGGTGGTTCTCCAGTATTATTCGAACACTTATTCTGGTTCTTAGGACACCCTGAAGTATACATTGTAATCTTACCGGCAATGGGTCTTGTTTCTGAAATTATGGCTACGAACTCTCGTAAACCAATCTTCGGATACAGAGCAATGATTATGTCAGTTCTTGCAATTGCATTTTTATCTACAATTGTTTGGGGTCACCATATGTTTATCTCTGGTATGAATCCATTTTTGGGATCTGTATTTACCTTTACAACATTATTGATTGCGATTCCATCAGCTGTAAAAGCTTTTAACTGGATTACAACTTTATGGAAAGGTAACTTGCAATTTAATCCTGCAATGTTGTTTTCTATCGGAATGGTTTCTACTTTCATCACTGGAGGTTTAACTGGAATCATTTTAGGAGATAGTACTTTAGATATTAACGTTCACGATACTTACTTTGTAATTGCTCACTTTCACTTAGTAATGGGTATCTCTGCACTTTACGGAATGTTTGCCGGTATTTACCACTGGTTCCCTAAAATGTACGGAAAAATGTTAAATAAAAATTTAGGATATATTCACTTTTGGGTAACTGCAGTTTGTGCTTATGGAGTATTCTTTCCAATGCACTTTATCGGATTAGCAGGTTTGCCAAGACGTTATTATACCAATACAAACTTTCCGTTATTTGATGATTTACAAAATGTGAATGTTTTAATTACAACATTTGCCTTAGTCGGTGGAGCTTTTCAATTAGTATTCCTATACAACTTCTTTAGCAGCATTTTTTATGGTAAAAAAGCAGTTCAAAATCCATGGAGATCAACAACATTAGAATGGACTACTCCTGTAGAACACATGCACGGTAACTGGCCGGGTGAAATCCCTCACGTATACCGTTGGCCATATGACTATAGTAATCCAAATCATGACGTAGATTTTGTTCCGCAAAATGTACCGATGAAAGAAGGTGAAGAAGTTTTACATCACTAAAATAATATTTTAAAAGACTGTCCGAAACGACAGTCTTTTTTTGTTCTATAAAAGTTGTTTTGCAAACTGATTAGTTTCTATATCTTTGTAAGATGAATGAAAACCTAGATCCTACTACAAAAGGATACAACCCTGAAGAATTAGATCTCGAAAAAAAACTGCGTCCATTATCATTTGATGATTTTGCCGGACAGGATCAGGTATTGGAGAATTTAAAAGTTTTTGTAGCGGCCGCTAATCAAAGAGGAGAAGCGCTAGACCACACATTATTTCACGGTCCACCGGGGCTGGGTAAAACTACTTTGGCTAATATCTTAGCAAATGAACTTGAAGTCGGAATCAAAATTACATCAGGACCGGTTTTAGATAAACCGGGAGATTTAGCAGGTTTGTTAACCAATCTTGATGAAAGAGATGTTTTATTTATAGATGAAATCCACCGCTTGAGTCCTATAGTCGAAGAATATCTTTATTCAGCTATGGAAGATTTCAAAATTGATATTATGATAGAATCTGGTCCAAATGCCAGAACAGTTCAAATCAATCTGAATCCTTTTACTTTAATAGGAGCTACAACACGTTCAGGATTGCTAACAGCACCAATGCGGGCCCGTTTTGGAATTTCATCTCGACTTCAATATTACACTACTGAACTTCTAACAACAATTGTAGAAAGAAGTTCTTCGATATTAAAAATGCCAATTGTATTAGATGCTGCAATCGAAATTGCTGGTCGCAGTAGGGGAACACCCCGTATTGCTAATGCATTATTGCGCAGGGTTCGTGATTTTGCCCAAATTAAAGGTAACGGAACAATTGATCTGGAAATAGCTCGTTATGCATTAAAAGCGCTTCATGTTGATGCTCATGGCCTTGACGAAATGGATAATAAAATTCTGTTAACTATTATCAATAAGTTCAAAGGTGGCCCAGTGGGACTTTCGACATTAGCGACAGCAGTTTCAGAAAGCAGTGAAACAATTGAAGAGGTTTATGAACCTTTTTTAATCCAGGAAGGTTTTATTATGCGTACCCCTCGTGGACGTGAAGTTACCGATAAAGCCTACAAACATTTAGGTAAAATAAATACTAATATACAAGGCGGTTTATTTTAATTTTTCAAGAAGCTTTTCCAGCCATCCACTATATCTTTTCCTGCCTAAAGAAGGCAAGAAAAGGATGCCGCTTCTGTCTGGGCTAAAGCTCTCCGTTAAATATAATATTTTGTATTGATAAATTCAAAAGAGACATATTCTAAATTTATTAAATCCGAAGCAAAACGACTTGGTTTTCTTTCTTGTGGCATATCTAAAGCAGGTTTTTTAGAAAAAGAAGCACCCAGACTTGAAAAATGGCTCAACAATAACCATCATGGTCAAATGACCTACATGGAAAATCATTTTGATAAACGTTTAGATCCAACACTTTTAGTTGATGACGCCAAAAGTGTGATCTCACTTTTACTTAACTATTATCCAGGTGAAATTCAAAACGAAGATAGTTTCAGGATTTCAAAATATGCCTATGGTCAGGATTATCATTTTGTAATCAAAGAAAAATTAAAAGAATTTCTTTTTTCCATTCAGGAAAATATAGGAGAAGTTTCAGGACGTGCTTTTGTTGATTCTGCACCAGTTTTAGATAAAGCCTGGGCTGCAAAAAGTGGTTTAGGATGGATTGGTAAAAATAGTAACCTGTTAACTCAAAAGGTAGGTTCCTTTTATTTTATTGCCGAACTTATTTTAGACTTGGATTTAGAATATGACTATGCAACCACAGATCATTGTGGTTCCTGTACCGCTTGTATTGATGCTTGTCCTACACAAGCAATTGTGGCTCCGTATGTTGTCGATGGAAGCAAATGTATTTCATATTATACCATCGAGCTTAAAGAAAATATCCCTTACGAAATGAAAGGGAAATTCGACGAATGGATGTTTGGTTGTGATACCTGTCAGGATGTTTGTCCGTGGAATAGATTCTCCAAATCTCATTCCGAACCATTATTTAATCCCAATCTGGAAATACTTTCTTTTACCAAAAAAGATTGGATTGAAATTACAGAGGAAACTTTTCGAACTGTTTTTAAAAATTCTCCCATTAAAAGAACCAAGTTTGATGGCTTAAAGAGAAACATTAAGTTTTTAGAATAATTCTGAAAATCTATAAAATTCTGAATTGATTTAACAAATATAAGCAACTATTAATAAGTAAAAATAGTTCTTATAACTTCTTTTTGCTCTTCCATAACTTTGAATCTTCTCCTTATAACATTTTTTTGATTAGAGCAATCTGTCTGACATAGTTTTGCGCTTTGAAAAAAAGCAGGCAAAAATAATGCTTTTCACTATCTCTTGAAATATTTTAATTAATGACAAATTCAAAAACATGGAACGGAATCCACTATAATAAATGGGGCAGATTCTTATAAACATTACGAGTAAGGAAGATTATGTCTAAAAATATAAACAAACTTATAACCTTTATTTAACATAAAGGATAGTGAAGAGTATAAAAAAAAACGTATTTCATCGTCTAATTAAGCCATTCACCGAAAAATGTAGCTAATGTTTTATGGTTTGTATACTTTCGCTTACCCCAATCTGCTGAATATTAATAAATAAAGATTCTAAGGTCATTTCGAAATTATGGTAAGTGAATTACTTTGCTTTAATAAAATTTCGGAAAGCTCTTTTCCAGAGTATTATCCCATCTTTCTTTTTTTATAGAATCATTACCTATTTTGGAATTCTTTTTGGATTTCAGCTTTTTTCAATTTTACTAACAAAACAGGATTGGTCTATGCAAAACTTTACTTTTAAAGAGCTTAACTCTTTTAAGCTAGTTACTTTTAGTTTGTTTTTTGGCAAAGCAAATTCACAAATCTTTTGAAATGAGATTATTTATTTAGAAAGCAATGCAATCGCAACAATAATAATAAATAACAAAGGAATTGTTTTAACAGCCCTATGTTTTACAGAATTTTTAAAAAAAACTATTTTAATTATATAGTATGAATAAAAAAATACTTTCTACTACAAATTCATTCAAGTATCTACTAGCTTTACTATTTTTAGTAACCGCTACATTACAGCTACAAGCTCAAGCAGGAACTGCTACAACGGGTACAGGCTTGTATAAAGACAAAATTTTTTGGCTCAATTGGGATTTAAATAGTGATGGAGCACCTGCAGATATTATCACCAACGGAACCACTCGATCCTTTACTGCGCCTTCTGGAGTTATCTATACTGCAACAGTTTCTCTTGCAACAGGTACACCAGGGCTCCCTCAATCTCGAAAAACTGATAATTTTTCAGGAAATAATTTCCCATATGGCTATGGCAATATTGGTGGCACCAATGGTGCAGCTAATATTATAGGTATAAATAATGGAGGTACTAACGCTACGGCTAGTCTTCGACTAACAATTGTTGCAAACTATCCCAACGGTACTACGGGAAACGTTGCTGCCTTTGCAATTGCAGGTACAGAATCATTAAATGGTACAAGCGAATATTACCAAATTACTACTCCATCAGGGACCATTAAGTATATGGATAAATATATCTATCAAGATATTTGGGCAAATATGAGCACACAACTTCAGGTTTCTGGAGCTGGATCAACAGTGAGAGTTACGAATCAAAATACAGGTGATTCTAGAGGAGATGCTTTGTTGATAGCAGAAAATGTACCTTATATTGATGTCGCTGTAAAAGGAAGCTCAATACAGCATTTTGCTATTGGGTTTATGGAAAATGTAGATTATTCTGACGCACCAACTGGATATGGTCAGGCAGTGCATATCGTCAATAGCTCTATTACAGGTGGTACTCTGCCCATAGGCAATACAAATCTATCTACAACAACGAATGTACTAGATGCTCAAAGGGGTGCTTTTGCAGACCCGCTACTAATGCTGGGTACTACTGTAGATACTGAAGGAGCATATTCACCAGTTGCAGCTGGAACAAATCCTAATGGAGATGATCTGGCAGGGATTGATGATGAAGATGCTGTTGTAGGTTTCTCCTGGCCACTTTGCCAGGCTACTGTAAGAGCAAAAAACCTAACAGGCAATCCAGCCTATCTAAGCTTATGGATAGACGCTAATAGTAATGGTGTTTTTGATACAAGTGAAAAAGCAACTTATACAGTACCCACTGGTACTAATGGAAATATAGTAATGTCGCTTGCAGCTATTTCAGGGTTAAAGTCAGGCAGCAATTACTATACGCGAATACGACTCTCTTCAACAAACAATTTAGGTCCTACAGGATTTGCTTTTGACGGTGAAGCAGAAGATCATTGGGTGAATATAAACTCTGTAATTACAACACCTTCACCTCTAATCGTTTGTCAAGGACAAACGGCTTCGTTTGTAGGAGTAACTGACGTTGGAGCTACGCACAGCTGGACGGGCCCAAATGGCTTCACATCCACTTTACAAAGTCCATCGATATCTAATGTCCAACCTATAGATGCTGGAGTATACACATTAACACTTACTTACACTTCAGGGTGTATTATTTCTTCAGATGTGACGCTAATCGTTACTCCAACAAATACCATAGTAACAGGTGTAAACAGAACTACTTGTATCAATAGTGCCATAACAAATATAACTTTAGCAACAACAGGTGCAACAGGGGCTACCATCTCTGGATTGCCGGCTGGAGTTACAGGGTCCTGGGCAGCCAATACTGTAACGATAAGCGGTACCCCGACAGCCTCTGGTACTTTCAATTATACAGTGACTACAACAGGAGGATGTCCTCCTGCAATATCTACTGGGACAATAACGGTGGATCCAACTTCGGTTGGAGGAACAATCTCTGGAAGTACAGCAGTTTGTTCGGGTACTGGAACTACATTAAGCCTCTCAGGGAATACGGGAAGCATCCTAAGATGGGAATCTTCTTTAGATAATTTTGCTACAGCAGCAACAACTGTTACCAATAGCACTACATCATTATCAACAGGAAGCTTAACCGCTACTACTTATTACAGAGCCGTTTTACAAAGTGGAACGTGTGCTGCAGTGAATTCATCAGTTGCTACAATAACGGTAAATCCTTTACCAACCATTACTGGTGCAAGTTCAGTATTACAAGGCGCTTCAACCACTTTAACTGGAAGTGCATCTCCAGCTAGTAGTAATCCTTGGGTTTCCAGTAACACGGCAATTGCAACTGTAACCAGTGGAGGAATAGTTACGGGAGTTTCGGCAGGATCGTTTATAATTACTTATACCAATAATAACGGGTGTCAGATTACTATGAATATGTCTGTTACTGACACTCCTTTAGACAGTGATAATGATAATGTTTCGAATCCTGTTGATTTGGATGATGACAATGATGGGATATTGGATAGCGTAGAAAATTCGGCTTGTGGCTTGACGGGGACGTTTATAAATCCTTTGTTTGTAGAGAATTTTGGTACTCAAAGCACTACAGCAGGAACTTTTAGTATTTCTTCGCCGTATACTAATTATAATTATTATCAGGCAACAGCAGGGACAGTTCCTACTAATTCTGCAGATGGACCTGCCTCTCCAAATTTTTCGCTTCAGGATGGCCGTTATACAATATTTAATAATGTCCAGGAAACGTCTACATGGGCAAATTCGCTTTGGCAAAATATAGGGGATCATACCAATGGAGGAACTTCGCCTACAGCTGGTAGGATGGCTATTTTTAATGCTGGTATTTCAGCAGGAGAATTTTACAGAAGAACCTTAACGGGAGTTGTAACCAGTGCACCTATTAATGCTTCTTTTTGGGTAATGAATTTAGATATAGATAAACCTAGCAGTAGTTCAAGAAATTTTCCTAATATAAGAATAGAATTTCAAGAAACTGGAAATCCTTCTAATGTTTTATACAGTTTTACAACTGGAGATATTCCAAGGGTAGCAAAAGGTAGTACTACTGCCTGGCAAAATTTCACAAACCCGACAATTTTTATACCTTCTTCAAATGTAAGTATTGACGTAGTATTTATTAATACAGCAGCTGGAGGAAACGGGAATGATTTAGCCATAGACGACATCAATATTGATCAAAAATTATGTGATTCAGATAATGATGGGATTCCAAATTATTTGGATTTAGATTCGGACAATGATGGTTGTTCTGATGCCAATGAATATTATAATTCAACCACAGCAGATGGCGGAGATGGTGGTGTTTATGGTACTGGAGTTCCAGCTGTAAACGCAAATGGTCAAGTAATTGCTGCTTCTTATTCCGGATCATATACTAATGCTGTAACATTAGGGACTCCAAGTGTTGTAAGCAATCCTGCGAACCAAACGGCCACTTTTGCTGGTACTGCCACTTTTTCAGTAACTACATCTGGGGGGTCTGGTGTCACACAATTTCAATGGCAGCAAAGTACAAACGGGACTATTTGGAATAATGTAGGTACTAATTCATCTTCATTAAACTTAACTGGAATAACCTGTTCTATGAATGGGTATCAATACAGGGTTATAGTAACTGAATCTAATTTTGTATGTGCTAATGTTGTTTCCACTATTGCAGTATTAACCGTATCAAACCCAACAGCCTACACAGTAACAGGAGGCGGTGCTTATTGCGCAGGGGGAACTGGAGTTGCAGTGGAATTAAGTAACTCGCAAACAGGCGTAAATTATCAATTGCAATTGGGCGGAGTTAATGACGGCGCTACAGTTGCAGGAACTGGTTCTGTAATTAGTTTTGGAAACAAAACAGCTGCAGGAACATATACTGTTATTGCTACTAATGCAACAACAACATGTACTGCTCCAATGAATGGAAATGCAATGGTAACTATTACTCCAGTACCTGCTGTTCCGACGATCGGTTCATCGGCAGCGACTTGTCTGGCTGACGGAAGCTCTACGGTATCAAACTATAATGCAACCTTAACGTATACTTTTACTCCGGCAGGACCAGTTGTTGGTGCAGGAGGTGCTATCACGGGCATGGTACCGGCTACGGGTTATACCCTGACGGCCAATAACGCAAGCTGTACTTCAGCGGCTTCGGTTTCGTTCAGCAATGCTGCACAATTGG
>NZ_JBDTTP010000096.1:0-12585 GCF_039930565.1 Flavobacterium sp.
CTTGACCAATATCTAATCTTTTTTTATTCTCTTAAATAATTTCACCCAACGGGTTTGTAAATATATATTTTTTAAGCTTTTATATGGTTTTAAAAAACGAAATTTTACCATTTTTTAAACATCAAAGCATATCTCAGCCACCAATAGTTATTTTTCGTTTTATATTTTCCGAACCATTCACATAGTTTGTAAAGCAATACTACAACACTCAGCTAAATCAAATAAACTGTCCAAAGTGGCAATCCGCTTTCTATGACTTCATAAAATTAATTGAAGAATGATTAATCTCAGTAAGTTTTTCTAATCCATTTAATGGATTTAATAATTTTTCCGTCTTCAATTAAATTTTCAAAGTTATCACCGCCAATTATTTCGAAATCAGGTTTTATGTTATTCGTATAAATTTTCCCATTCCTGTCTGTAACGTAACCAATTGCTAAATTTAATCCTCCATTTTTATCAATTTCAAAACCTTGATTTGTAGTGGTATAACCTGCAGATTCTTCTCCGAATACTTTTGTATTTTTTCTTCCAATTAAAGCTATTGCAGTCATTTCACCTGAACTCGCAGTATAACCACTTATCAAAACAGCTATTGGGATTTGTTTTTTAACAGGCATTTTTAATTTTTGTCTGTTTAAAACCTGATTGGTATCCACATAAATATTACCATCTTTCAATAACCAGTCTCCATCGGATTGATTGTCAGAAGTTATAAATCCGCCTATTTTTTCATTGTTACCAATAAGGTCGCTTATTCCTGCCATCATCGGATACATATTTCCACCAGTATTCAACCTTAAATCAATTATCCATCCTTTTATTTTATCTGAATTTATTGTATTGATTTCTTCCACTATATTACTGGCAATGCTGTCCATTTTTTTTCCATTAAAATCACTATTTCCCGGAATTCTAAGATACCCAATATTTTTATTAAGCAGTCTGGCCTCAACAGCTTCATATTTTTTAACAGCATTTTTTACTATTTCATCTTTTGGTTTCAGAGAATTTTTATTCCATCGGTAATTCTTGTTTTTATAACTCAGCCATCCGTGATGGTCTCCTATTTTTTCAAACAAATAGGGATAAACATAAAGAATGGCTTCTATGTTATCAGCCTCTTTTGTTTTCTCATAAACCTCTGTCCTTAATCTCTGCCAGTTTATTTTATCTTTATTTAAAGCATTATCATGGATGACTAATAATGTTTTATCGATAAACTGTTTTACGCTATCATTTTTAAATTTGATTTCGTTTTGAGCATTTACGACTGTAGAAATAGTAATAAATGTCAAAAATAAGAGTAATCTTTTTTTCATTGGAAATTATATATTGCTTTTTATTTTAAAAGGTTTGTGCACTTTACGGAATTAGTGACTGGATTTTTCCGGCTAAGGTATAATTTCTTTTCTTTCCCAAAATAAAGTTTTAATTGCGTTTTCGATTTTCAAAACTACTTTTTGATTTTGTTTCTTTTTCTTCGGAGACTTTTATAAGATACTATTTTAACACCTTTTTCAGTCTTTCGAGTCCTTCCAGAAGCATACTCTTTGGACAAGCAATATTAATCCGCAGAAATCCATTCCCTGCATTTCCATACATACTGCCGGAATTTATCCATAACCGCTGGTTTTCAAGGGCTATTTTGGCAATCTCATCTGACGATAATTGTAGGGAGCTGCAGTCCAGCCAGACTAAATAAGTTGCCTGAAGCGGTACCACCTGAATAGCTGGCAATTGTAATTCTATAAATTGTTTCAGAATATTATAATTATCATAAAGATAGCGGTTTAAGGCTTCCAGCCATTCTTCCCCTTTATCGTACGCTGCAATAAGTGCCTCAATAGCAAACGGACTCAAAAGTTCCATTTCCTGCTTATTAAGTAGTGATTTGATTCCATCAAAATATTCCGCATTTTTTGTAAAGAGGTAACCGACCTGCAGTCCTGCAAGATTAAAACTTTTACTGGCTGATCCGAATGTGATTGAATGGAGTGATGCTGCAGCATCAATAGCTGCAAATGGAATATGTTTTTGTCCTGTAAATACGATATCAGAATGAATTTCATCCGACAAAACAATTACATTGTGTTTTTCGCAGATTAGGGCAATATGCATCAACTCTTCTTTTGCCCAGACTCTTCCCACCGGATTGTGTGGATTACTGATAAGCAAGAGTTTTGTTTTTGGGTCGGCTGCTTTTCTTTCTAAATCCTCAAAATCAATTGTATAAATTCCGTCAGCATACAGCAGATTATTTTCTATGGCTTCCCGTTCGCAATTCCGTATTGTACTGTAAAAATGATTATAAACCGGAGGCTGTATGATGATTTTATCACCCTTAGCTGTAAGCAGTCTAATAGCAGCCGATATTGCAGGAATTACACCAGTAAGAGGTAATATCTGTTCTTTTTCAATTAGCAGATCATGCCTTTTTTTCCACCATTTTAGTATCGAAATATAAAATTGTTCCGGAATCTGCGTGTATCCATATATTCCGTGTTCGACCCTGCCCTGCAGGGCTTCAATTATCTCAGGCGCAGTCTTAAAATCCATATCCGCTACCCACATCGGTAAAATATCAGAATTGGGTAATGCGTCCCATTTAATAGAATCTGTATTTTTCCTGTTGATGATACGATCAAAATTATATTTCATAAAAATTCTATTCTATATTTTACTTTCAAAGCCGGGGACCTTTTAAATAGAATTTAATGTCTTTACAGCTTAGTGATAAAATTCAAAAATATTATTATTTCACAAGGCGTATTCCTGTAAACTGCCATTGAAGTCTCGGATGAAAAAAATTGCGGTACGTTTTTCGGCTGTGCTCTTTTGGAGTTGCAGCAGAAGCTCCCCGAAGAACCATCTGGTTCACCATAAATTTACCATTGTACTCGCCAATTGCTCCAGGCTCTTTTTTATAACCCGGATACGGCAGATAAGCACTTCCTGTCCATTCCCAGCGTTCTCCCCAGTCAAAAAATTGGGATGCTGCCTCCCATTCTTCTTCTGTCGGCAGACGCATTCCCTTCCATGAAGCATAGGCGGAGGCTTCGTAAAAATTAATATGGCAGACTGATTGCAGAGGATCAATTTCCATTAATCCGTTTAGTGTGTAATACATCCATTTTCCATCTATAAAATGCCAGTAAAGAGGTGATTTTGCATTGTGAATGCTTACCCACTCCCAGCCTTCTGAATGCCAATACCTAAAATCTGAATAACCACCCTGTTCTATAAAACTCAGGTAATCTGCATTCGTTACCAAAGTATTCGATATTTCGTAGGCTTCTAAATATTTTTTATGCCTTGACAACTCATTATCAAAGCTAAATCCATCTCCTTCAAAACCTATTTCATATATACCTTCCGGCATTGCTGTAAATCCGTTACGCTGATATTCCATTTTTTCAAACACCTCGTTACTGCTGTAGGGTGGGAAAAGCGGATTATGTCCCAGAATATATTTTATATCAGATAATAATAATTCCTGATGCTGCTGTTCGTGATTTAAACCTAATTCCAACAAAGCAATAACTGTACTGTTCAAACCTTCACTTTGGAGAAAAATCTCCATCTGCCTATCAACGTAAGCGCGGTAGCTGTAAACATCCGCAACAGAGGGACGGCTTAGATTTCCCCGGTCTGTACGAACTACTCTTGCACCCACAGTTTCGTAATAACTGTTAAAAACAAAATTGTATTGATAATTGTATTCTTTATACTCTTTAAAATTCGGGCTTAGAATAAAAGTTTCAAAAAACCATGTTGTATGTCCCAAATGCCATTTTGGCGGACTTACATCTACAATGGGCTGTACCACATAATCTTCGATTTCCAGTGGCCTGCAAATTGTTTCTGAATGTGCCCGTATTTTTTTATACTGTTCTAAATAATGCTCATTATTATCTTCCATCGACTTAAGTTCTTTCATAAAATTATTATGGTTAGTCAGCAATCCAAAAAGTATCAGCAAACCATTCTTTGCTGTCATAAATGGTATTTACAGTTTTAAAACCGGAATTAACTGCCATTTCCTCCATATCAGTTATCGAAAATTTTTGCGAAACCTCCATGTATATAACTTCATTATTTTTAAAATAAAACGACTGCCCGTCAATAGTTACTTCCTGATTTTCAAGGCTTACCAAATAGCTTCTACAGGCACCGGTTAACGGGTCATAATTTTGAAAATGTTCAAATTGTTCTAAATTAAAATCTGCCTTGAGTTCGTTGTTGATTCGTTTAAGCAAATTAAGATTAAATGAAGCTGTAATTCCTTTCGGGTCATTATAAGCATTCAGGATGATTTTTGGATCTTTTTTCAGATCAAAACCTACTAAAACTATATCACCCTTGTTGAGATTTTTTCGCAATTTATTACAGAAACCCGAAGCTTCATCAAGTTCCATATTTCCGATATTACTTCCCAAAAACAAAACGACTTTCCTGCGCGCAGACAGCTTAGAAGTTTTTTTCAGCATATCAAAATAATCGCCTTCCAAAAGGGTTATATCAAGATTTGGAATGTTTTCCTGAATTTTTTCATTCAAAACAGACAGTATATTGCCTGAAATATCTATTGGCATGTATTTGAAATCGGCTTTGGCATTTTTAAGATGCTGTAACAGATGCATCGATTTTGAAGCATCACCGGCACCAAGTTCCACAAGATCAAATGGACTTGTATCCTCCATGATACTACTTGCCAGTTCGTTAGTTTTGTTCTGAAAAACATCCATCTCACATCTGGTAAGATAATATTCCGGCATCGCCATTATTTCCTGAAAAAGAGCATCACCCTTTTTATCATAAAAATATTTAGACTGCAGGTGTTTCGGTTCCTGGTGCAGCCCGTCAAGGACATCTTTTAAAAATTGATAGTTGGTATGTTCAGCTTCATCATCTGAATGTATGGTGTAGGATTGTGATCTCATTCTAAAAATATTTTTTTCTTTTAAGTAAATCAACCATTTTTGCAACGCAAGGATATTTTCATCAATCGGTGCGCCTCAAAAGTTTCTTCTAACTTAAAGATACGTTTTATTTTTGGCGATAGTTTATCCTTTTTTTAATTTTAGCTATAAATTAATAAAAAACATTCCCTTTATATTACTAAAAAGCTCCTATGTTTGGTGAAGTTCTTTTGTCCAATCATTTGGCTTTTTATATTTCGACTTCAGAATCGTCCTGCTTCACAATAAAATACTATCCAATAAAAAAGTGCGAAGTCAGAGACGTTCGCACGGGAAAATATTCGAAAGTATTTAATTATAAAATCAGGTAATTATTTAGTCAATGCAAACTTTTAATTTTGTTACGCGTTGTATACACCTATTTTAAGACAAGATCCTATCTCGTTTCTTTATATTCTTTGCCATTAAAAAGTAATTTTGAATTTTCCTTTTTAATAGTTTCTTTAGTAACACAATCGTCATTTGTAGGAGTGCTTATAGTGGTAACCTTTTTAGTTTTCACTATAATAGTGTTAAAATTATGATTTTGAATTTTGTCAATTTCAAAAGTTGAATTACTGTCTTCAAATTCTCCCGCGCAATTGGTATCCCATTCTCCGTTAGATCGTGAAGTTGTATAATTTTTAAGTACGGGTTTCAAGGAACTTTTATCAATAATATACAATGATAAATTAGTTTCACTAAAAGGATTGGGTCTGCTGCTTCCGGTATAAGACACTCTAACTCCAAATGCTCTCGTAGTTTTATTTAAAACATACAAACCTGTATCAATTGAAACACTCGTTAACATTACAGCATCTGAAGTCCAGGCATTTGGCTCCACAAATTTACAGATTATTTTTCCGGTCGAATTATCAACTACAACAATATAAGCATCTAATACAAAGTAATCAACAGTAACTTCAGAAGCATATTTAGGAATTACCAGCACACTTTTCTGTTTATCGTACGGCAATATTTTTTCATTAAAATGTTCCAGATCTATTTCACTTTTTTTAAATTTAAGCTGTTTTAAAACTACATCTAAGTGTTCCGTATTTTGCGAAAAAGAAAGTTGAAAACAACATAGTAAAGCAAAGAAGCATTTTTTCATGAGGGTAAATTTTTACTGTTCTGAGTCCGGCTTTTGTCTGGTTATTATATTCTGAAAATTTAAATACCTTTTTTATACGGAATGATGAAATTATCAAACTTAACGACAATTGAATTTTTATTTTCTAATAAAAAACATAGTTAAAAACAACTTCTTAGAGATGGTATGGATTGCAAATATTCGTTATCGGGTTTACCTATTTTTGGGTAATAGAATCAATATGCATCAAATCACGAACGTGGTCTAATGCAATAATAATCATTACAATTCCTCGCACTATATCAATTGAATTTTCTCTTTTCATTTTTTTATAAAAGTTTAAAAATGGATTAGAAATATAATGATTTTTTTTATGCGTATGCAGAGTGCAAATCCTCGTTATTAGTTTTTAGTATTGTTCTTAACTAACTTCCCACTACTAACGCTTTTTTGTTTATTTATCGCCAACAATTTTATCATATCGTTCTTTAGCAATTTTATCAAATTCTTTTTGAGTAAATCCATATTTGCACTTGTAATATTCTGGATTGAGTTCATAAAATATCAAATCGTTGAGCGAGGTTATTCCTCTTAGACAAGCTCCATTGTTTGTTGATACACCTTCAAAATCATTTTGAAACTTATAGAATATCTCTTTTATTTTTGGATAATTTTTTTCTCTCAATCCTATAAAAGAATAATATCTGACATACGCATTTTCATTTTCGGTTAGATATACTAAGTCTTCTATTGTGGCAAATTTTAGCAAATTTTTGAAATCTTCGTTTCCCTGTGGCCAAATCGTATTTATTGAAGTTTCTCTACTCAAAATATTTACCGCATTTTCGACCTTTGGGCCAAGTTTATGTCCACATGAAATCAAAATAGAGATTATACAAAATGCTGAAATATATTTTTTCATAAATTATTATTTTTATAGTTAAAAGTCAGGAGACTTTTGAGAGTTTTACGGATTGCAACACGATTTTAAAATTGCGCAAAGTCTGAAGACTTTGCGCAGCGGGGAGCAGGTGTTTTTTCCACCCTATTTTTTTAATCAAATAAATCTGATTGAAAAGCGTCTTTTTTGTTAATGGTTTCGTATTTTGATTTCACTTTATTAATTAAGTCTTCCAAACTTTTTTGTGTGAGAATTGTAATGTTTTTTTGTTCAGTTATTAATTGTCTATTTAAGTCAAACATAGGATTATCTATGTCAAGTTTTTGGTCATACATTACTGCTCTTGGGATATTATAATCTTTTGCGAATCCCATAGCTAATCTTGCTCCGCTATCAAATTTTTGCCCAAACATTTTCCATCGTTCTGCTGTATCTTGAGCGTAACTTGCTGCTAAAATAATAGCGTCACAAAATAATGCTTGTAATCTATCTCGGTCTTTGTAGCGACTGCTTAAATCCATTGCAGATTTTTGTTGGTCATAATATTCAGTTATTAAAAGCCCACCTTCTTCGACTATTTCAAATGCTAAACTTTTATTTTTTGCTGGCATAATATTATTTAGTGGGCCTGGCAAAACTGCAATAGTTTTTCCTCCATTAAGTGCTTGTTTATGAGCTATACTATCGCAACCAAATGCTAAACCACTTACAATTATAATGTCTTTTTTTACAATTTCTGCAATTATTTTTTGTTCTCTAATTTCTATTTTTTCATCTGGATTAAGCAATCCAATAACAGTAATACAACAATTTTCAATATTTAAAAGGCTTATATCACCTTTGTAAAAAAGAAAAATAGGTCGCTCACTTTCTTTTACAGTTCCTCTGTAATTTGGGAAATTTTTATCTCCAATTGCAACAAGTCCATCGCAACTTTCTTGGAAAATTTCTATTTGGTTTATTATTTTATTTTTATTGAACTCAAAATCATCAATTGTGATTAATTCATCTTGCTTTGAACTATTATTTATTAATGAAACAATTATGTCAACACTTTCATTGCCTTTTAACATTTTATTTATCCAAGCTCTACCAATACCTTTATAGGTTTTTGCAGTGATGATATTGATTGCGTTATCTGTATACTTCATTTTAATTCTATTTAATGATTTAAAACGGTTTTACCTATTGCATAAAATGAAACCGAATTAGCACCTTTGTCTATTAATGATTGAATTGCGTCTTCATCAATATTTACAGTTCTGGTGTAAATATCGTCAATTAATAAAATATCTTTACCAATAGCCTCATTAGAAATATGACAAGTTGCATTTGTAATTCCCACATATGGATTTGAGCCATCATTAATAAATCCATCCATTGCTTGTCTAATATGTGTAGTCTTTGTGTTTGTGTGCCGTTCAATAAAATTAGTGCCATCTGTAAAATTATTACCTAAACGATTTAAAGCAATTCTAACAGTTGCCTTAAAAAGCAATTGATTTGGATTGTAGGTGTTTTCAGCTTTTGCTCTCGGGACAACACAAACCATTAGAGGATTTTTATTAATTTGACGAAATACTTCGGGAAGGTCAAAAAGTAATATTCTTAAAAATTCTTGTTGAGCTTCTTGAAGTCGAGAATTGGGCCAATTATGATGCGGGTCATTTTTTAACTTATAAAGAAAATTTGGGTTATTCGGAAGTTGAGTTCCACCAAAATCAGTATGATAAAATGCTTGAATGTTTTGTGTCAAATAATTGTTTTGTGCAATTGTAAATGGTGTCATAATTTTATAGAATAAAAATATTATTAATCGAAATTCCTGCAAGAATTGCATCATCAATTTCAGCTGTTTCATTTTCAAAAACAATAACAGTTTGAGCCGATAGGCTCAAACTGTTTATTGCATTTTTATATTTGTTTAATCTTTTTCCATTGTTATTAATTTGCTTAAAAAATAAATGGCTAAATTTATCAGTAAGATTGTGATATTCTAATGTCAAAACAGCTCTGTCTTCTCGGCAATTTGTAACTAACACAGTTTTATTCGTTTTTGAATATTGAAGTAGAATGTTGGAAACTGATGTATTCAGTTTTGTTTGAGTTAAATAATTTTTATAATTTTTCTCTTTTTGTTGGATAATTTCCGCCAATTGTTCTTTGATCAAATTTGGAACTACTTTGATAAGAGTGGCACGATTAAATCTTTCATTCGGATTATATTGAATTTCATTTTCACTTTTAATAACTGATTGTATCGCTTCTTGATAAGATAAGAAGTTTGCAAAGTCCGTGTCAACTAATGTTCCGTCCATATCAAAAAGAAAAGCAGTTTCTGTGCTTATATTCAATTCAAAGTCTTTTTTTATGTTTTCCATTGTCGCCCTTTTACTGTCCGTGGTAGTCGTTTCTGCGGTACACTTGTGCCTAACGGGCCTTTGGGATTAAATTAAGCCTTGTTTTCGGATTTGCCTAAACATGCCACATACAAGACCTCTTTCAAATTTAGCCAAATGCCCAAATCTCTTGTAGCAAGTGTTAGGAGCTGCTATTCTCGTTTGAACGTTAATTTTTCTATTTTCTTTGGTTCAACTATTTGGTATTCTGTTTTTTTTATTACTTCTATAGATTCTTCGTTACTATCATTTTTTTTATTTGAATTTTTGATAGAATTAACTCCAAAAAGAACTGTAAAAATTAGTGCTACAATAAAAGACAGAATTTGAACAACAGAAGGGATTTTTACATTGTTAGTATTAATGTTGATTTCACATTCTTCAGTTATTATTTCTTCAACTTTTTCATTTTCTGTTTTTTCTTTTTCATTTGTTTTCTTTTTCATAGGCTGTAAATTTCCTGTCAAAGCCATTAAAGTCCAAATACCACAAATAATTGAAAAAATAAAAAGACCCCAAGACCAAAAAATTAAGCTTGAATTAGATAATTCAGATGCTCCAATAATATCTTTTGAAAAAGTAGTTGTTAATGTAATTATACCTGTTGCTAAAGTTATTAGTTGCTTTGTTGTGTCTGCTGCAAAATCAAAAGCTTTTTGTTCGTTTGTTTTCATGATTTAACAAAATGGCCATAAAGGACAAATACTTGCTCTTGCATTTGAAAAACTTTTGTAATCTAAACTTTCATTTATAGATCTTGATCTAGCGTCAGAATACATCCTTTCGATTAAAATTTCAACATTATTTAATGCTCTAAGATTATCAGAGTTTGATAAATATTCAGATGTTGTCATTCTATCAATACCATTGTCGATAAAGCTTTTTAAATCTTCTTCTGCGACAGATGTTAAATTATAACCTAAACTTCTTGCTTTAATTTTAGCAGTTTCTAAAACACGTATTTTTAAATCTTCTCTCATTTATAATTTATTTTTATAGTTTTATATTATAGTTTCGCCTAACTTATTTATACAAGCCATAAAAATGGCTCAATAAGTTCTCTTTTTTGTTAGGTTAATGCCATTACGTTTGGCTAAACTTATTTAATTTTCTTTAAGACAGTCAATAATTTAGGAATTTTATCAACTTGCGTTTCAGTCCAAAAAGTATAGTTTAAAATTTTGTCATTATCATAACTATTCAATTTTATGGTGATTCTTCTAGTCTTTTCAATAACAAAATAATACATAGTCATTTCTTTTGCCTTGAAAATAAATTCTGAAGATTTGTCTTTAAGTTTTAAATCAAGGTTTGGAATAACATTGTCTTCCACAAAATTTATAAATTCTTCAATTTCATCGATTCCAATCCAAGCTGTTTTGTATGTATCAGGATTTTTTATATACATGTCTATTTGTAAAGCATTTACTTTTGTTCCTGCTTTTAGATCAATAACCTCTATAGGATAAAAGTTAACTATTTCACCAATTCCGGATTTGAATTCAGCTGTAGTATTCCAATCTTTATTAATTCTGGTAAATTGCGCCTTATCTATAAATTGTCTTGTTGAAGATTCTACATTTTCTTTTTGGGAGTATGAAATAATATAAAACAGGATTAATACAATAGTTAGTGTTTTTTTCATAATGTTGTTTTTCTTAGTGATTTAGAATTCAATTATTCTACAAATGTTTCATTTTTATCATTACAAACTTTACGGAAATCCATAATCTATTAATTTCATTTCCAACAAGTGTAACAATAATTAAAAACTTAACACCAAGTATTTATACGTGTTTTTAGAAATTAAATTACAAATGACACTTATGAAACCAATAGCGTGAGGGATAGAGCCTTTTATGAAGTGGAGCGGAATAAAAGATATAGCCGAAAGCCCGACCCGGAGGGACACGACCAAGAAAAAAAGGTTTCAGGTTTAAAGTTTCAGGTTGCTATGCTTTGTGGTTACTTTGTGAAGATTGCTGCGCCAGTTCGCTATCGTTCGTGTCTTCCTCCATCAAGGATGACAAGATTGTGAAAAATCTTTTTTAAATCTGCACAATCTGCGTGAAACTTAAATAAAAAAAATCCCATTTCAATTAAGAAACAGGATTTTAGCATTGATATTCTCTTTTTTTTATTTTTAAACTGTTGCAGCAATTTCCTGTGGCAACGAAATTTGATTTTTAAGCAAATCTTCGAATGTTTCATGTTGACGGATTAAGATTCCCTGTCCGTTCATCCATAAAACCTCAGCTGGTTTGTATCTTGAATTGTAGTTGGATGCCATTGAAAAACAATAGGCTCCTGCGTTTCTGAACGCTAAAATATCGCCTTCTGTAATTTCCTGTATTCTGCGGTTGTTGGCAAAGGTATCGGTCTCGCAAATGTATCCTACTACGGAGTAAAAACGCTCTTTTCCTTTTGGATTGGAGATATTTTCGATATGGTGCTGAGAACCATAAAACATCGGACGGATTAAGTGGTTGAATCCACTATCGATTCCGGCAAAAACAGTCGAAGTAGTTTGTTTTACGACGTTTACTTTTGCCAAAAAGAATCCGGCTTCGCTCACAAGGAATTTTCCCGGTTCGAAAATCAACGTTAAATCTTTACCATATTCTGAACAGAAAGAGTTGAATCTTTTTGATAATTTTTTACCTAATTCTTCTATGTCTGTTTCGATATCGTCTTTTTTATAAGGTACTTTAAAACCGCTTCCGAAATCCAAAAATTCTAATTCTTTGAAGTGTTTTGCTGTATCAAACAAGATTTCAGCAGCATACAGGAATACTTCGATATCTAAAATATCAGATCCTGTGTGCATGTGAATACCTACAATATGCATTTTTGTATTTTCGACAATTCGCAATATATGCGGAATCTGATGTACAGAAATTCCGAATTTACTATCGATATGCCCAACAGAAATATTGGCATTTCCTCCCGCCATTACGTGCGGATTGATACGAATACATACTGGTATATGCGGATGTTTTGTTCCGAATTGCTCTAAAATTGATAAATTGTCGATATTGATTTGTACGCCCATTGCGGCAACTTCTTCAATTTCTTCTAACGAAACACCGTTTGGTGTAAAGAAAATCCGTTCCGGTTCATAGCCAGCATGAAGCCCTAACTGAACCTCCTGAATTGATACCGTATCTAAGCCAGACCCCATGTTCTTTAATAACTGAAGAATCGCAACGTTAGACAATGCCTTCATGGCAT
>NZ_JBDTTP010000097.1:0-12280 GCF_039930565.1 Flavobacterium sp.
CCATCAACCATCAACCATCAACCATCAACCATCAACCATCAACCATCAACCATCAACCATCACAATCAAATCTTAATATGTCCCCAGTTTTCGCCACTTGCAATTCTTCTGATTTGCATTTCGCTGACTCCAAATTGTTTGGCTATCATTTTCAGGCGTGTTTTTTGTTCGGGTCTGGCGAGCATTTTTTTGATTAACATGACTTTGGTAGTAGTTAATTTTCTGCCATCCGCTTTTATGTTGTGTTCAATTAAATTCTTCCTGGCCTGAATTACATGTGGACTCTTACGGCTGTGCGCTATCATTTCAGCTCTGGTCGCCCATCGCAAATTGCTTACATCATCATTATTTCTCACATAGTCCAAATGAAGTACATAGGTTTGTTCGTCCGAGAGTTTGGGGATAAAATATTGCGCCACCAATTTGTAAAAGAAAAAGTGCTTATTGATAATTTTACCTTCTTTTTTTATTTTAAACTTAAATGTAGGATAACCATCACTAAGGCTTCCTTTTAAAATACGCCCATTTTTTATTTCATCAGAAAAACTGACCAGTCGGCCTTTGTTCGAAATGGCATAGCGAAGCTGCATGGACGGTTGCACTTCAATCTCTTTGAATTGTTCGTTGGGATAAATTCTAATTTGTGGCATTTGAATCTGAATTTAGATGCTCTAATATACGCAATTAAAATTAAAAACAGTCTAAAGTATTGATTTCATTGATATTTTAGGATTATGCTAACACAGTTTTAACTTTTCGAAAAGTAAGTTCTGATTTTTTTAGTTTTAGTTGGCTACAGAAAATTGCGAATCGTATAAATTCTTATAATAACCTTCAGTCTTATTTAATAATTCCTGATGCGTTCCCTCTTCTACAATTAAACCTTTATCCATTACAACAATTTTATCGGCATTAACAATTGTAGCCAATCTGTGTGCTATGATGATAGAAGTCCTGCCTTTGGTTATAGTTTCAGTAGCCCGCTGAATTAATTCTTCAGAATAAGTATCAATTGAGGATGTAGCTTCATCCAAAATCAGAATACTCGGATTGCTTACGTAGGAGCGTAAAAATGCAATTAACTGACGCTGACCTGACGAAAGCATAACGCCTCTTTCTTTTACATCAAAATCATAATTATCAGGCAAACTCATAATAAAATCATGTACACCAATTTTTTTGGCCGCATTTAGAACTTGTTCACGTGTAATTTCAGGATTATTTAAGGTGATATTATTATAAATCGTATCGGCAAATAAAAATACATCCTGCAAAACTACAGCAATTTGTTTTCTTAAAGACGCTAAAGTGTAGTTTTCAATATTGTGTCCATCAATAAAAATGGTACCGCTGTTAATTTCGTAAAAACGATTCAGTAAATTAATAATGGTTGATTTTCCGGCTCCGGTAGAACCTACAATAGCAATTGTCTGACTTTTATCAACAGATAAATTAATTCCTTTAATCACTTCTTCTTCCGGAATATAACTAAAACGAACATCTTTAAATTCTATACTACCTTCAAATATGGGAGCTTCCAGGGTACCTGTGTCCTGAATATGATCCTGAGTATCAATAATATCAAAAACCCGATTGGCAGCAATCATTCCTAATTGCATCTCATTAAATTTATCCGCAATCTGTCGCAACGGATTAAAAAGCATCGCAATAAACATGGTGTAAGAAAATAAATCACCAAAAGTGGTAAAATTATCTCCGTTCAAAATTTTAAATCCGCCGTAAACCACTACTAATCCTAAAGTAATAGACGAAATAATATCGGCAATAGGAAAAAAGATCGAGTTGTATAAAATTGTTTTGATCCAGGCTACCCTGTGCTTATTGTTTATGTTTTTAAAGTTTTCCGCTTCTATTTTCTCACGATTAAAAAGCTGGACAATTTTCATTCCGGTTACACGCTCCTGAACAAAGGAGTTCATGTTCGAAATCTGATTACGGACTTCTTCAAAAGCTACCTGCATTTTACGCTGAAAAATACGGGTAATGTAAACCAGAATTGGCATCGCTACGATCACAATCCAGGTTAGTTTCCAGTTCATGTAAAACATAAAAATCAATACCACCAGCATTTTCATCAGATCACTGATAATCATAAACAATCCCTGACTGAAAATACGGGCTATCGATTCAATATCAGATACAGATCTGGTTACCAACTGTCCAACCGGAACCAAATCAAAATACTTCATTCTAAAGCTCAGAATATGTTTAAAGAGTTTATTTCGAATATCTTTCACAATATCCTGACCAAGCCAGTTGGCCCAAAAAACAAAATAAAACTGAGAAAACACTTCCATCAGCAGAACGATTCCCATTAAAATAATGTACATCAATAAACCCTGTTTATCATGCGTTTTGATATAGCCATCAACAGTTTGTTTCAATAAATAGGGACGAAGTGCCGCAAAAACAGAAAGTGAAACAGCAAAAATAATAACGCCGTAATAACGCCATTTATAGGGTTTTGTATATTTTAGAATACGTTTGAATAATCCGGTATCAAATGCTTTTGCTTTCATTTATTTTAGGAGCTTATTCCTGCTTTACGTTTCAATCTTTTTATTTTTAAAGAAAAAATAAAAAGGATTTCCACTTCAATCAGGGCTATTTTATAATGTATTTGTAATCAATTTTAGTTAAATATAATCCATATGCCGGAACCGAAAAACCGGCTTTCTCCCTGCTTTTACTGGCAATGATGTTTTCAAAATCTTCAAGCGAAATCTTGTGCAAACCAATGTTTACCAAAGTACCCACAATGGAACGAACCATATTTCTCAAAAACCGGTTCGCCGAAATCGTAAAAATTAATGTATTGTTTTCACTTTTCCAATACGCATCAAAAACCGTGCAGTCAAAAGTATTTACAGCTGTATGTACTTTAGAAAAACATTGAAAATTCGTATGATTCAGTAAAATTTTGGCGGCTTCATTCATCAAAGCTACATCTAATTTCTGATTAAAGTACCAGCTCAATTGTTCCAGAAATGGATCCTTAACCGTATTGATATGGTATTCGTACGTTCTTTTAGTGGCATCAAATCGACAATGCGCTTCATCTCCAACCAAAATAATATCAAAAACAGCAATATCCTTAGGTAAATACGAATTGAGTTTATGGATTAAATTTGGAATATCGATTAAATTTTCAAAATCAAAATGAGCGAACATTTCCCTTGCATGAACACCTGTATCTGTCCTTCCTGCACCCATTGCATTGATAGAGGAATTCAATAAAACAGAAAGACCTTTGTTTAAAGTTTCCTGAACGGTGCAAGCGTTGGGCTGAAATTGCCAGCCGTGATAATGGGTTCCGTTATAAGCAAATTGAATAAAATATCTCAAAATAAAGTTTCAAAGGTTCAGAGTGGCAAAGGTACAAAGATTTTTTTCTTTATGGACTCAAACAGCAAAGGTACAAAGGTAAGTTTTAAAGCGTTTTATTGTAGTGACGTCTAGGATGCGTCTAACTTTGGGTATTAAAATATTTTTAATAAGGGCTGTCTATATTTTGCGGATAGGAACCATTAGAAAATTGCTTCCCTAATCTTTTCATCTTCTAAAAGAACTGTTAAAACGCAAAATACCAATCATAGTTAATACACCAAAAAATCGTGTCAGAAATTGACAATTCCAACGATATAAAATCAATTAAATTTTAAGTTTTCTGACTTGAAATTATCAAACGTTAATTTTAAAAACATTTCATTTTAACAGGAAGTATTTGATTTATGTTTGTAGTCTAAATATCAAAAATTATGAATGAAATTACTTCTTACTGGTGGATTTTACTAATTGTATTTTCTATCTTGTTTTACAAATTTATTTTACGGGTTTTCTTTGGGATGGTCATGGTTCCAGAGGATAAAATTGGTTTGGTCACCAAAAAATTCGTTTTGTTTGGGGCAGATAAGTCACTTCCTGATAGTCGTATTATTGCAACAAAAGGCGAAGCTGGTTATCAGGCACAAACACTTGCTCCGGGTTTGTACTGGGCGATGTGGATTTGGCAATATTCTATTGACATGACAAGTTTTACTATTGTACCAGAAGGTAAAATAGGACTTGTTTTAAGCAAGGACGGAAAAGAGATTCCAACAGGACGAATTCTAGCGCGAAAAGTAATCAGTGACAACTTTCAGGATGCTCAGGCTTTCCTGGATAATGGCGGGCAAAAAGGGCGTCAGACTGCTTTTATTACAACGGGCTCATATCGTATTAATACGTTTCTTTTTGAAATCGTAATTGTAGATCAAATCAAGATTTTTGAGAACATGATTGGTATCGTGACAGCTCTTGACGGCGAACCTATACCGATTGGACAGATTGCAGGTAAATATGTAGAAGGACACAATAATTTTCAGGATTGTGACGAGTTTCTTAATCTTGGCGGAAACAGAGGTTTACAGCCACAAGTAATATTGGCAGGTTCTTATTATATTAATACCTGGGCAATTCAAATTGAGCAAAATCCAATGACAGATGTGCCTATCGGATATGTGGGTGTTGTTATTTCATATATTGGTGAAGACGGATTGGATGTAACCGGTGAGCATTTCAAACATGGAAACATTGTATCAAAAGGACAACGAGGTGTCTGGATGGAACCTCTGGGACCTGGAAAATATGCTTTGAATAAATATACGACTAAACTGGAATCTGTTCCAACCACCAATCTGGTACTGAATTGGGCTGATGCACGGAGCGAATCTCACAATTTAGATCATAATTTATCGACCATTACGGTTCGTTCTCAGGATGGTTTTCCTTTT
The DNA here is from genome assembly GCF_039930565.1 of Flavobacterium sp. Taxonomy (GTDB): domain Bacteria; phylum Bacteroidota; class Bacteroidia; order Flavobacteriales; family Flavobacteriaceae; genus Flavobacterium. The sequence goes on from NZ_JBDTTP010000097.1 coordinate 4,794, forward strand.
AATCTTGATGTATCACAGATTATTCATGTTCCGGCAAATGAAGCGCCAAAAGTTATTGCCCGTTTTGGAAGCATGACCAATCTGGTTTCTCAGGTTTTGGAGCCTACCATTGGTAACTATTTTAGAAACTCGGCTCAGGAAAGCGATGTCATTTCATTTTTAAGTACAAGAAAAGAACGTCAGGAATCTGCTAAAAATCATATTAAAGTAGTTCTTGATGAATACAATGTGAATGCTGTAGATACTTTAATTGGAGATATAGTTCCGCCGGATTCATTGATGAAAACTTTGACAGACAGAAAACTGGCCGAAGAAGAACAAAAAACCTATCAGACCCAAAAAATGGCACAAGAGCAACGTCAGGGGATGGAGAAAGAAACTGCAATTGCAGATATGCAGAAAGAAATCGTGCGTGCCTCGCAAAGTGTAGAAATTGCCCAAAGAACAGCTGATGCAACGGTAAAAAAAGCAGAGGGTGATGCAACAAGTTTAAAATTAAATGTAAACGCAGAAGCAGAGGCTACAAAAATGCGTGCCAATGCAGAAGCTGAAGCAACAAAAGCAAGGGCAGGAGCACAGGCCGAAGCAACAAAATTAAACGCAAGCGCTGAAGCAGAAAGAATTTCAAAAACAGGTTTGGCAGAAGCAGAAAAAATCATGGCAATTGGTAAATCAACCGCTGAATCTTATCAATTGCAGGTTAGTGCAATGGGTGGTGACAACTTTACAAGATATAAGGTTACCGAAGAAATCGGTAAAGGAAATATCAAGGTAATCCCAGATGTTTTGATTTCCGGTAATGCGGGATCTGAGGGCTCTATCAGTGGTTTGTTAGGATTAAAACTAATGGAAATGATGGATACTAAAGATTCTAAAGAAATTAAAAATCTTAAAAAATAAATTACTGACAAAATTTTAAATGCAATTAAAAAATCCGATTTGCGAAAGCAGATCGGATTTTTTATAAATACAAAAAATGCCCGGAATTCCTTTTGATAAAACCTTTGTACCTTTACATCAAAAGAAAATATAACTTTTTATGAAAAAAATCCTCCTGCTTTCTGATACGCATAGTCATATTGATGATACTATTTTAAAATATGTTTTACAGGCAGACGAAGTCTGGCATGCAGGTGATATTGGTGATTTGAATGTTACGGATACTATTAAAAAACTGAAACCGTTGCGATGTGTTTATGGCAATATTGATGATGCAAAAGCGAGACTGGAATTTCCGTTGCATAATCGGTTTATATGCGAGGATGTCTCAGTTTGGATTACACATATTGGCGGCTACCCAGGTAAATACAATCCTAATATAAAAGAAGAAATGAAATTAAATCCGCCAAAATTATTTATTTGCGGACACTCTCATATCTTAAAAGTAATATTTGATAAAAAAAATAATTTACTGCACATGAATCCCGGTGCTGCGGGTAAGAGTGGTTTTCATCAGGTAAGGACCATGCTGCGTTTTGTAATTGACAGGGATAAAATAAAAGATCTTGAAATTATAGAAATAGAAAAAAGAGCATAAGTTTAAATGGGAACTCTTATTTTTATTGAAGTTCCCTGGTTTTTTTTCGATTTTACATCAATATGACCATTCATATTATTTATTCGGGCTTTAATTTGATTAAGCCCAAAACCTTCGACAAAATTAAATTCGTTAATATCAAATCCTTTTCCATTATCATTTATCTGAATATGTAATCCATCTGTGTTTTCTGTTAATACGACTTGTGCCTTATTAGCCTGGCTATGTTTGATTATATTATTTAAAAGTTCTGAAATAATAAAATATATCCTTGTTTCAAATTTTTCATTGTATCTGTTTTTGATTGAAATACTATTTAGATATTCAAAATGCAAAGTAGAATTCGAGTTTTTTTCGCATAAATCATCCAAGGCATATAATAATCCAAAACGCACTAATAAAGTAGGAAGCAGATCATGAGACAAATCCCTTACTTTATCATGTGTTTCGTCTAATATGAATTTTGTTTTTATAATTTCATCTGTCACTACACTATGCTGTGATAAAAAAACATTAAGATGCATTCCTGCCGAAGATAATGAGGCACTTATGGTATCATGCAAAAATAAGGCAATTTTTTTTCTCTCATTTTCCTGGCCGTCAATACTGGCATTAATTATATTTTGATGTATTTTATTCTGAATATTTTTAATTCTGTTTTTTTGTTTCAGTTTCGTGTTTTGATAAAAAAAGTAAAATAAAATAATACTCACAATGAATAAAGAGAGCATTATTGTAATGATTTTTTTATTTCTTTGTTTTTCTGAATGAAATAATTTTTCTTTTTGTTTACTTTGTAATTCTATTTTATCAATCTCTCTTTTATATTCATCAATTTCAAGATTTATTCCAGCTAAATTTGCTTTTTTAACTTCTCCTTCAATAGTAATTTCATTCGTTAAGGTATTATAGGAGTTTAAATTCGCATACGCATTTTTATAATCACCTATCTTTGATAAAAATTTTGAATACTCCTGATATGCATAAGACAGGTCCGTTTTTTGGCTGTTTTTTTTCCCATTTTTAATTGCTTCTTTAAAATAGAAATGAGCATTTGCATTATTATTAATATGCTTATTGTACATTCCGTTAAGCATATTTAAAGTAACTAGTGTCGTTTCGTCTCCCAATTTTGGATGATGCTTATTAAGAAATTTTAAATAGGGCAAACCTTCTTTATAATTTTTAATATCAAAATAAGCCCACGCAATATTAAGCTTAGTAAAAAAAGTCTGTACATTATCATTACTGGTTTTGCTGTAATGTAATGATCTTATATAGTAACTTATTCCTTTTTCATATTCTCTCTTATCAAAACAATAAATGTTTCCTAAGTTGTTATAAATTTGCTTAATTAAAGGATCATTCTCAGTTTTTTCAGCATAAATCAAACACTTTTTATAATAAAACAAAGCCTTTTCGGACTCATATAGTTCATCAAAATTAGCACCGATTATATTGTATGAATTTGCAACTAAGTTATTGTTTTTTAAAAGAATAGAATATTTTAAAGTTTTTCGTGATAGAATTAATGATTTCTCAAAATTCCCTTTGTCCAGATATTCTTTTGCCGTATAAAGTAAGGCAGTTATTTCTTTTTTAGATAAAATTTTATTTTCACCAATAGCACTGAAACTATAAAAAGGTATAAAGAGAAAATATAGTATTAATGTTCGAAAAAGGGGCATAAATTTTTTTGTGGCTAAAAATACATTTTAAAATTCTTATAATCAAATGCAATTTTTTTTTTTAGGACTTTTCATTAAATGTTGATTACACAATAATGGATTTGCCTTGGTTTGTATGAGATTTGTTATTGTCAAAATAAAAATCTATCCTGCCCAAATTTATTCCATAGCAGCCTACCTGATTGATAAGTACATTTTCTCCTGCTTTATTTTTTACTACTGTAGGTTTGTCTAAAAAAGTATGAGTATGTCCGCCAATAATTAAATCAATATCCTGGGTTAATTCGGCCAATTTTAAATCACTAATTCTTGCTTCATCATCTTTGTATTTATAACCTAAATGTGAAAGACAAATGACTAAATCGCATTTTTCTTGATTTTTTAGTAATTGCGTCATGTCTTGTGCTATTTCTACAGGATTATTATAAACCGTTTCCTTATACATTTGCTTGTCTACCAATCCGGCAAGTTCAATCCCTAAGCCAAAAACGCCGACTTTTATCCCGTTTTTATTGAAAATTTTATACGGCTTTACAAGACCATTCATAACCGTATTTTTGAAGTCATAATTAGCATTTATAAATTCAAAAGTGGCATGTGGCATTTGTGCGTACAAGCCATCCAGACCATTATCAAAATCATGATTTCCAATGGTTGAAGCATCATATTTCATCATGCTCATCAACTTAAATTCCAATTCTCCTCCATAATAATTAAAGTAGGGAGTTCCCTGGAAAATATCTCCTGCATCTAATAATAAAACGTTTGGATTTTCCTGACGAATAAATTCTATAAGAGCCGCCCTTCTAGATACGCCGCCTTTATTAGGATTACGGGGATCATCAGCCCGAAATGGGTCAATATGACTGTGAACGTCATTAGTATGCAGAATTGTCAAGTGTTTAATATCACTTTTTTCAAAACTGCTTAATGATAAACCCAAACTTAACAGGGCAGTAGTTGCAGCAGTTTTTTCGATAAATTCTCTTCTTTTCATTGTTATATGTTTTTGCAGGAATGCCTGTGTTTTTTGAATTGTTTACTCTTCTGTAATTCTGATATCTCTCAGTATCGGAATCGTATCAACTTCTTTAAAATAATCAATCAGGACATTTCGGAGCTTATAATTCAAATCAAATTTCTGAAAATTTTTAGCGAAAAATGTCATGTAATCGCCGCCATTCGCCAGATAATCATTTGTTGCTACATAATATAATTTGTTCAGGTCAAGAGGTTTTCCCTGAATTAAAATATTTTTAGCGGTCTTATCTTTTGAAATTGTAAAAGTCAGACCGGATAAGGGTTGTGCTTTCTGTACCTTAATAATATAGGAAGTTATTTCAGGAATTTGATTACCTTTTAATGCCACTACAACCAGGTTATTTTCAAAAGGCATAATTTCGAAAGCAGTTCTGGTAGTAACATTTCCTTTTGGTAAAATTGCTCTTATACCCCCGTAGTTTAAAATACAAAAATCAATATCTTTTTTCTCCCGTATTTTGAAAACAAGATTTCCTTGTTGCACACAGGCATCAGCAATTAGATTTCCAATTGTAGTCTGCCATTTTCCCATGCTTTTATCGAGAGTTTCAGGAGAATACGCAAGAACGCTGTCTAAATCCTTATTAATATGATCGCGATAAGGTTTAATGAAGTTTTTAATTGTTTGATTTTCTGCATCTTTTTCCGTTACAGCAAGTTGTTTTCCTTCTATCTTTGTCAAATTATAATTTTTCTGACTACAGGAAAATATAAAAAAAAATGTTAAGAATATAACAAAAAGTTTTAAAAATCCGTTATACTTTTTTAGTTTTGCCATCTTAAATGCAACTTAAATAATTAATTTTGTAATTAGTAAAAGTACTATGTTTTTAAATCATATACAGGAGTTTTTTGTAAAAAAATCATTAAAAAATAACTTGGATAATGTCAAAAACGAAGTCTTTAATAAAGATATAAAAACAATCGGATTATTAATTGATGAAGATAAATTTAGTCATTCGAAAGAATTGATTAATGAATTAACATCACATGGAATTGCTGACAAAGACATCAGGATTGTCGTTTACAAAAATAAATTTAATAAGGAAATGATATATTCATTTCCCACTTTTGGAAAAACACACATTGATTGGAAGGGACATATTAGGGAAACTTTTTTAAATGAGTTCATAGAAACAGAATTTGACTTATTAATAAGTTATTATAATTTCGAGAATTCTATTTTGATGATGGTTACAGCTCAGTCAAAAGCTAAATTTAAAGTAGGATTTTCGTCAGTAGATAAAAGATTAAACAGGTGGATGATTAATACTGATTTAGAAAATTATAACCTTTTTGTATTCGAACTTTTTAAATATTTGAAAAAAATAAAATAAAAATATAAATTAAAATATGCAATCATTAATAGGAACTGGTGTTGCACTCGTAACCCCATTTAAAAAAGATTTCTCAATTGATTTTGAAGCATTACAGCGAATTGTCAACTTTTCAATAGATGGGGGAGTTGAATATCTGGTTGTAATGGGTACTACGGCAGAAAATGCTACTCTGACACCATCAGAAAAAGAATCAGTAATTAATGCAGTAATTGAAACTAACAACGGAAGATTACCTTTGGTGCTTGGAGTTGGAGGTAACAATACAATGCAGATTGTTGAGGAATTAAAAACAAGGGATTTTTCTGCCTTTGATGCAATTCTTTCAGTTTCTCCATACTATAATAAACCAACGCAGGAAGGAATTTACCAACATTTTAAAGCTATTGCTCAGTCGTCTCCAATTCCGGTGATTTTATATAATGTACCTGGCAGAACTTCCAGTAATATGCTGCCATCAACTGTAATTAGATTAGCTGAGGAGTTCAGTAATATTGTAGCAATTAAAGAAGCTGCCGGAGATATGGCACAGGCCTTGAAATTAATTAAAAATGCCCCAAAAGATTTTCTTGTAATTTCAGGTGATGATATGATTGCTTTGCCAATTGTTCTGGCTGGCGGAGCTGGAGTAATTTCGGTAATTGGGCAAGGTTTTCCGAAGGAATTTTCAGAAATGATTCGTTTAGGATTGAACAGAAAAGTAAACGAAGCATTTAAAACGCAGTATTTTTTATCGGATTGCATGGATATGATTTTTGAACAGGGTAATCCTGCAGGAATTAAGCAAATCTTTCAAACCCTTGGTATTGCTGACAATACTGTTCGTTTACCATTGGTAGCTGTAGATGATTCATTAGCTGGTAGACTTAGTGAATTTGTCAAAAACAGTATTAAAGCAGAGCAGCATTAACGCTATTTTATTATCCAAAAAATATTTTGTAATCGCTAAATTAATAACTAAATTTGCCACCGAAACTTCGGTGTGATTTTGATTTGAATATTCTCAAAAAAATCATAATAAAAGTAAGAAAATGAAAAAAATAGTATCCCTATTAATTGTTATTGTCCTTTTTTATTCTTGTAGTGATTACCAGAAAGCATTAAAAAATGAAGATATAGCTGCAAAGTTCGAGATAGCCACAAAAATGTATGAGGCTGGTAAATACAATAAGGCAATTCGTCTTTTTGAACAATTGGCTCCTACATACAGAGGTAAGCCTCAGGCAGAAAAACTTTTTTATATGTTTTCACAATCTTATTATAAAACACATCAATATTATTTGGCCGGTTATCAGTTTGAAAGTTTTGTTTCTGGATATCCCCGCAGTGAAAAGGTACAGGAAGCTGCTTTTCTAGGCGCTTACAGCTATTCAAAATTATCACCTGTTTATAGTTTGGATCAAACAGATACAGTAAAAGCACTAGATAAATTACAGGCTTTTATTGATAATTATCCTAATTCTGAATATGTTGCTCAGGCAAATGAGGCAGTTAAAATATTAAATGGCAAATTAGAGAAGAAAGCATATGAAAATGCAAAAGGATATAATACTATTTCAGATTACAAATCCGCATTAGTTGCCTTTGATAATTTTATTGCTGATTTTCCGGGTACTCCTTTCAAGGAAGACGCTTTGTTTTACAAATATGATTCTGCCTATCAATTGGCAATTAATAGTATTCCTTCAAAAATGGAAGAACGTTTGAATGTTGCCAAGGTATCTTACAATAACCTGGTTAAGTTTAATAGCGCTACAAAATATAAAAAACAGGCAGACGAAATGTATGCCAGAGTTGAAACTGATTTACAAAAATTTACTAAATAAAAAAAAGTCATGGATTTAAAAAAGACGAATGCTCCTGTAAATACAATAACTTACAATA
>NZ_JBDTTP010000098.1:0-12193 GCF_039930565.1 Flavobacterium sp.
CAACTGAGCTAAGAAGGAAGGTGTTGCTCTTTTTCGCGAGTGCAAATATAGTTGAATTTTTAATTTCCCAAAAATATTTTGACTCTTTTTAAAAATTATTTTTATTTGCCTACAATGGCTTTGTATATGTCATTACCGTTAGCAAACAAAAGCAGTGCGATAAGTATAAAGAAACCAACCATTTGTGCATTTTCAAGGAATTTATCGCTCGGTTTTCTGCCACTGATTATTTCATACAATAAAAACATTACATGGCCTCCGTCTAGTGCCGGAATTGGCAGTAAATTCATTACGCCTAACATAATTGAGAGTAAAGCGGTGATTGACCAGAAAGATTCCCAACTCCAGGTATTCGGAAAAATGTTAAAAATAGCCGCAAAACCACCTACTTCTTTATACGCTTCTGTTTTAGGATTAAATATAGTTTTCAGACTATTCCCATAATCAACTAATCCATTTGCACCTGTTTTAATTCCAATTGGAATAGATTCTGCAAAACTATATTGCTCACGATTAATTTTATAAAGATTCAATTTTTCCAGATTAGAGTAAGGCAATCCCAAGGCATAAGCTACTCCAGACTTGGATTCTTTGTTGAATTTTAAAGTTGTCTGAATGACCTTATCCCCTCTCTTTATTGTCACTGGAACAATTTTTCCACTAAATTTTTTAAATTGTGATACAACTTGGTCTGCATATTGAACAGGAGCACCGTTGACATGCGTTATTATATCAGCAGTTTGTAAAACTTTAGTATTTGGAGAATTTTTTTCAAATCCCCTAACAACAAATGGAATTCTCAATTCGACTAAAGTTCGTTTAGCTCCGGAATTACTAATTTGATTAATAATGTTGATAGGGAATTTAATGGTTTTTATTTCATTATTTCTCTCAATACTAACCTCACTTGCCAAAAATAAATTTTTAGAAATATCATCATAACGATCCATTTTCTTACCGTTTACAGAAAGAATTTTATCCCCGGTTTGAATACCTGTTTTTTCAATTGCCGGATTGGTTACCCAAATACCATCTTTCAAGTCGGCATTTGCTACATAAGTATCTCCGTAAACAAATGCCATTCCGATATAAATAATAAACGCCAATATAAAGTTTACCGTAACACCACCCAACATAATAATTAAACGCTGCCATGCCGGTTTAGAACGAAACTCCCAAGGCTGTGGAGGCAAGGCCATTTGTTCCTTGTCCATACTTTCGTCGATCATTCCGGAGATTTTCACATAACCTCCAAGCGGAAGCCATCCGATTCCGTATTCTGTTTCACCGATTTTCTTTTTTAACAATGAATATTTCACATCAAAAAACAAATAAAATTTTTCGACTCTGGTTTTAAATAATTTTGCAGGAATAAAATGCCCTAATTCGTGAAGAATAATAAGTAATGATAAACTCAATAAAAATTGAGAGAGCTTGATAACTATATCCATTTTGTATTTTTAGTTCGTAATTTTAACGCACAAAAGTAACGTTTCTATTTTAATTTGATGGCGCAATATAGCACATAAGGTTTTAAATGTTTGTTAATTAATACAATTTAGATTTCTCCTTTAACAAGATATTTTAACTTTACTTTTTAAGGCCTATCATTACATTGGTAGTACAAAATCATTAAAAGTTACATTATATGGCTTCACTATTATTTTCTCCTCTTACGATAAAAAACATTATTTTAAAAAACAGAATTGTTATTTCGCCTATGTGCCAATATTCTTCCGTTGACGGATTTGCAAACGACTGGCATCTGGTTCATTTAGGAAGCCGTGCTACTGGCGGAGCAGGCCTGATCATTCAGGAAGCCTCAGCCGTTTCTCCGGAAGGCCGAATTTCTCCGGCAGATTTAGGAATCTGGAAAGACGAACACATTGAAAAACTAAAAACAATCAATGAATTTATCGTTTCACAAAATTCTGTTCCCGGAATTCAATTGGCTCATGCCGGGCGAAAAGCAAGTGTTTCTGAACCCTGGCTGGGAAATAAAAAATTAGACAAATCAAATATTGGATGGACAACTTTTGCTCCAAGTGCTATTCCGTACCATGAAAACGAGCCTTATCTTCCTGTAGCATTAGATGAAATTGGTATTCAAAAAGTAATTTCAGATTTTAAGGCTGCAACAAAAAGAGCTGTTGAAGCAGGATATCAGGTTTTGGAAATTCACGCTGCACACGGATATTTATTGCACCAGTTTTTGTCACCATTAACAAATGAAAGAACGGATCAATACGGAGGAAGCTTCGAAAACCGAATCCGATTTACGTTAGAAATTTTAGAGGCTGTACAATTAGAATGGCCATCAGATCTGCCTTTGTTTGTTCGTATTTCAGCAACAGACTGGGCAGATGGCGGATGGAATCCGGAAGAATCCGTAAAACTCTCCGCAATCCTAAAAGAAAAAGGAGTTGATTTAATTGATGTTTCGTCAGGCGGACTTGTTTCGCATCAGCAAATTCCGGTGGGGCCAGGCTATCAGGTTCCATTTTCGGAGAAAATCAAAAAAGAAACTCAGATCTTAACGGGTGCTGTGGGTTTAATTACTGAAGCAAAGCAAGCCGAAGAAATTGTTAGCAATGGTCAGGCCGATTTGATTTTATTTGCCAGGGAATCACTAAGAAACCCTAATTTAGCTTTGGATTTTGCCAGAGAATTAAATGACGAAATCCAATGGCCAAAACAATATGAAAGAGCCAAAACACGATAATTTACAACTAAATAAAATGCAAAAAATAAAAACTTCACTATTATCATATGGGATGTCGGGAAAAATTTTTCACGCTCCTTTTTTAGATCTTCATCCGGGATTTGAATTATTAGGTTCCTGGGAAAGAAGCAAAAAATTAATCCATGAAGATTACCCATCCGTAAAAAGTTATGCTTCTTTAGAGGAATTATTAGCCGATGATGTTGATTTGGTAATCGTTAACACTCCTGTTGATACACATTACGATTATGCAAAAAAAGTTTTGCTGGCAGGAAAACATGCCGTAGTCGAAAAAGCCTTTACAACTACTGTCGCTCAAGCTGAAGAATTAGACAAAATCGCTAAAGAAAAAGGTGTAAAACTAATAGTTTTTCAAAACAGACGTTGGGACAGTGATTTTAAAACTATTCAGAAAGTAATTAACGAAGGGGTTTTGGGAGATTTGGTCGAAGCCGAATTTCATTTTGACAGATATAATCCTGAATTGAGTCCAAAGCTTCACAAGGAAACTGTAAATGATGGCGCCGGAATCCTGAAAGATTTAGGTCCGCATTTAATCGATCAGGCGGTTTGCTTATTTGGATCTCCAAAAGGTGTTTTTGCAGATATTCGAATCACTCGCGAAAACTCACTAGTCGATGACTGGATCGATTTGTTATTGATTTACGAAGATGTAAGAGTACGTTTAAAATCCAGTTTTTTTGTGAGAGAAGCAAATCCAGCGTATACCATTCACGGAAAAAAAGGTTCTGTCTTAAAACCTCGCGGTGATGTTCAGGAAGATGAATTGAAGGTTGGGAAAAAACCAAATCGTGAAAACTGGGGAACCGAACCAGACGAATTACAAGGAATTTTACATACTGAAATTGATGGAAACCCAGTTCGTGAAAAAATTAAAACCCTTCAGGGCAATTATTTTGAATTTTTTGACGGTGTTTACGATTCGATCATAAATGACAAAACCGAACCTGTTACCGCCCAGGATGGTATAAAAGTAATGCAGATTATTGAAGCTGCTATTGCCAGTAATACTCATAAAAAAATCATTAATTTATAAACAATAACGTTGTATCTGATGTTTGCCAAAGTACTAATTAGTGTTGAAAGATGCTTTTTAGTACTTTTGTTTTTAACTGAACTTTAAAAACGTATCTGTGCTAAATTTCAATCCATTATCACTATTCCAGACAAAAGGAAAAATCAAAAAAAAATACAGAGAGGCAAAAGCTTCGTATTTAAACCGAATTCGTTTTGCGGTTGGAATGTTTTATTTTGCAATGGGTTTAAGTTTCGCCACCTGGGCGAGCAGAATCCCGGATATAAAAACAGCATTGCACTTATCAGAAGGGCAATTAGGTTCCATTCTTTTTGCTTTGCCAGTTGGACAATTAATTATCATGCCATTTTCAGGTAAAATGGTTACTAAGTTTGGAAGCCATCGTGTTTTAGTTTTCTCCTTAATAATGTATGTGCTTAGTCTGACTAATTTAGGACTGGCAACAACAGCTTTACAGCTTTCGTTAGGGCTTTTTGTATTTGGCATTTTTGGTAACTTAGCTAATATTGCTGTCAATACACAAGGTGTTTATACGGAAACTCTTTTCAAAAAAAATATCCTTTCTTCTTTTCATGGCATGTGGAGTTTTGCCGGTTTCACAGGAGCTTTGGTTGGATTAGGAATATTGGCATTAAAATTAGTGCCCTATCATCATTTTCTTATCATAACAGCGGTTGTTTTTATAATGATTGGATTTAATTTTAAGTTTTTAATTAAAGCCAAAGAAAAAATAAAGATAAAAAAAGAAAGCAAAAGCTTATTTACACGACCTGATATCACTCTATTATGGCTTGGTGTAATAGGATTTTGCAGTATGGCAAGTGAAGGCGTAATGTTTGACTGGAGCGGGATATATTTTAAGGAAATAGTAAAAGCTCCTGGAGCATTAGTTATTCTGGGATATACATCATTTATGATTATGATGTCTGGCGGGCGATTCATAGGCGATAAAATGAATAACAAGTTTGGCAGACAGCGTGTTATGCAAATCAGTGGGTGTATGATTTCTGTTGGTCTCTTTACTTCTGTTATCTTTCCTTACATCATACCCTGTACAATAGCTTTTATGGTAGTGGGTTTGGGAGTTTCGACTATCGTTCCTACTGTTTATAGTATTGCGGGAAAAAATTCGACAGTATCTCCGGGTGAAGCCCTGACTATTGTTTCCAGCATCAGCTTTCTTGGCTTTTTAATGGGTCCGCCTATAATTGGTTACATTGCAGAAACCTTTGGACTTCAATTTTCATTTGCTTTTATTGGAATTTTTGGCATACTGATCGCTTTTATGGTCTCGAAAATTAACATATCAGCTAATTAATTATTGATTTCATCATCACTATAACAAGTTATTTCAGAAAAAAAACACAATTATATCCTCTGCTTCAGTTAATTGAAGTAAATCAAAACAGAATGTAAATTTTCAACAAGAAAGAGTAGCTTATAAAGTATTTTGTACTACATTTGTAATACAATTCATACTTATAATTACTTATTGTATTATGTTTGAAAATCTGGAATACCACTAAATTATTTTCAAACATCTTTTCCAAATCCGATTTGATTTTTTGATTAGTACTTCTGAACTCAGAACCACTAGTCAGGAACATATTAATTAATCCCCTTTTCCTCGAAAAGAAAAGGGGAATTTTTTTAAACAAATGCGGCTTTTTCCATGCTAAAAAAACATCTGATTTTCATACTTTTTCTAATTTCAATAATCACTTCTGCCCAACAGCAAACTACTATTTCAGGAAAGGTGATTGATGGCAAAACACAAATTCCCATAAAAAATAGTGTAGTTAGTATTCAAAATTCTAACATCACACAACTCACAAAGACTGATGGAAGTTTCGACCTCCAGTGCACAATAAGCGGTGAACAATTGGTTTTGCTACATAGTCAGGGATATAAGGACCTGTTATTAAAAGTAACTGTAAACTTTGGACAAAAAGTAAATCTTGGCATATTACAACTTGAAGAAGATTTTTCAGATGAAGTTCCCGCCGCTTTAATAACAATTTTAGAAAGTGATTTGGAAGATGACAACAGTTCTTCGGAAAATACTTCCGGACTTTTACAATCTTCAAAAGATGCATTTTTACAAGCAGCTGCATTCAATTGGGGGCAGGCCAGATTTAGTGTCCGTGGATTGGAGAGTGAAAATGCATCGATGATGTTGAATGGCATGAAAATGAATAAAATTTTTGATGGCAGACCGCAATGGAATAATTGGGGAGGATTAAATGATGTGCTCAGAAATCAGGAATTTTCAATTGGCGCTGCTCCTTCTGATTATACTTTCGGAGGCATTTTAGGAACCCAGCAAATTTTCACCCGGGCATCGGCCTATAGAAAAGGAACCAGAATGTCTCTTTCAGGAACGAATACCAATTACAACTGGAGAACAATGGTAACTTATGCATCAGGAATGGATCGTTCTGGTTGGGCATATGTTATTTCAGCAGGAAAACGATGGGCAGATGAAGGCCATTTTGAAGGTACAGATTATGATGCAAATTCGTTTTTCATAAGTTTAGAAAAGAAATTAAATCCCAGGCATTCCTTAAATTTTACAGGATTCTACACGCCAAATTCACGTGGTAAAAATTCCCCAAATACAGATGAAGTGACCGTACTTAAATCCGAAAAATACAATTCCTACTGGGGTTTTCAAAACGGAGAAAAACGTAATGCCAGAGTCAAAACCATTGAAGAACCTTTATTTATGCTTAATCATTATTTTAAAATTAATGACCGTTCCATTCTAAATTCTGGTGCAATGTACCAATTTGGAAAAGTGGGCAACAGCAATATTGATTATCAAAATGCAGACAGTCCTGACCCTGCCTATTACAGGAAATTACCCAGTTATTTCAGTTCACTTTATGGAGCAGACAAAGGAGAGTTTTCAGGAGAGTTTACACCTGATTATGAAAATGCAGCAAAGAGCAGGGTGTTATTTTTAGAAAATTCACAAATAGATTGGGATGAAATGTACAGTACGAATCAAAAAGCCGTCGTTAATTCTGAGAGAATTATTACGGGATATGAAGCTTCAAAAAGCCATTATGTGCTCTACGAAGACAGAACTGATGATAAAACTTTTGCTTTTAATTCCAACTTCAACACATCACTCACAGAAAATATATTTTTTAGTGGAGGCATACTTTTTAAAAACTTAAAATCTCATAATTTTCAAAATCTTCTTGATTTATTAGGTGGCAGTTATTTTGAGGATATCGATTCCTTTTATAAAGGAGACCAATCCCAATCCGATTTAAAAAATCCTGACCGGAAAGTAAAAGTTGGCGATACGTATGGTTATAATTTTAATTATTATGCCACAACAACAGATGCATTTTCACAGTTTAAATTTGCTTACAGGAAAGTCGATTTTTATTTGGGAAATTCCTTTTCAACTTCAAAATACCAAAGAGAAGGTTTGTATCAAAACGGGATTTATCCAAATACTTCTTCAGGCAGAAGCCAAAAAGTTAATTTTGAAAATTTTGGGTTCAAAGGTGGCTTTACCTATAAAATTTCAGGAAAGCAATGGCTGTTTTTCAGCGGAATGCATCTTAACAAAGCCCCATCACTTCGAAATACTTTTTCTAATTCAAGATTGAACAATTCAATTGTAAATGGAATCGAAAATGAAAACATTAGTGCTGCCGATGTGAATTATGTTTACCATTCCCCAAAACTAAAAATGCGAATTACGGGTTATTACGCAATCATAAAAAACACGACCGAAACATCCTTTTTTTATGCCGAAGGAATTTTTGACAATGGTGCCGGCTACGACAATACCGACGCATTTGTAAGTCAGACCCTGATGAATTTAGACAAGAAAAACGTGGGTGCTGAGTTAAGTCTGGAATATCAGATTTCATCAACATTTAAAAGCAGTTTATCTGTTGCTTATGGTAATTACACTTATAATAGCAATCCAAATGTTACAATTACCAATGATGCAAATGCAGCTATTTCCAATACCGGAACAACTTTTGATTTTGGTTCTTCCCTTCTTAAAAATTACAAACAGCCCGGAATGCCGCAACAGGCTTTATCATGTGGAATAGAATATCGTGATCCTGAATTCTGGTGGATTTCTGCTAATATCAATTACATAACCAATAGTTATGTCGATGTATCTCCGATTTCAAGAACATCCCGTTTTTATATAAATCCTGCAAGCGGGTTCAATTTTCCTGAAGCATCAGAAGAACGAGCAAAAGTGTTGCTAAAGCAAGAAAAATTAAATCCCGTTTCCTTACTAAATGTAACAGGCGGAAAATCCTGGCGTATTTATAATAAAACAATTGGCCTTTTTGCCAGTGTCAATAATGTCCTTGATTTTAAATATAAAACAGGTGGTTTTGAACAGACCAGAAATTCAAACTTCAGGGAGTTAGATCAGGATGTTTCCAGCGGGACGCCTTCTTTTGGCTCCAAATATTTCTATGGTTACGGAAGAACTTATTTCATAAACATGACTATCAATTTATAAAATTATTTTTAATGAAAAACAATTATAAAAGCCTATTTGCCTTATTGTTTATATTACTTTTTTGCAATTGTAATGACGATATTACAATTCCGAAATTAGAATGTACACAGCCTGATTTTACTATAAACAGAAATGTGGAAGAAGTTCTAAAAACCGCTACTATAACTGCAACAAAATATGTTTATGATGACGTTATTGAAGCTTATGTAGTTTCAAGTGATGAAAATGGAAATTTTTTCAAGACTATATATTTTCAGACTTTGGCGACTGAAAACAACCCAGCGATTGGATTTAGCGTTTCGGTAGATGCAACCAATACGTATGTCGATTATCGTGTTGGAAATAAAGTTTATATCAAATTAAAAGATCAGTTTACCGATTTATTTTATGGTGGAATGCGGATTGGAAGTCTGTATGAAGGTAATTCAGGAGCAGCTTCTGTAGGGAGGATTTCTCAAAATGATTATAAAAAAGTATTACATGCTTCGTGTACTATGGTTGAGGAAAATAAATTAGTCAATCAGGTTACTATTGAAGAAGCTTTAAATGAAAGCAACCTAAATACTCTAATTGAATTATCTGACGTTCAATTTACTGAATCGGCCCTTGGACGTCATTATTTTGAAGAAGCCAATAATGTTGGAGGGGCTACTAATTGGAATTTAAGGGATAAATCCGGAAATCAAATTATTTTCAGGACCAGCAGTTTTGCAGATTTTTCGGCAAGTTTGGTTCCTGAAGGAAGCGGAAAAGTCCGTGGAATTTTAACCAAATATGGTTCCGATTATCAGTTAATGGCACGTTCAGAAAAAGACGTTGCAATGGGTGGAAAAACAAATATTCCTTTTTTTATCCAGGATTTTCAATCCGTTACCAACAATATTAATTTTGCATTACCAGGCTGGAGTAATGTAGTAGAAAAGGCATCAAAATTATGGAGAAGTATGGTTACTGCCGGAAACGGATATGCTGAGTTTAATACCACAAGCACGACAGCTGCCCAAAATATTGCCTGGCTCATTACTCCTAAAATTAATTTAACCGATTATAAAAATACGGTGCTGTCTTTTAGGAGTGCACAACATGACTTGAAAGTTGATTCGCCTTTGAATACATTGGAAATTTACATTTCAACCAATTTTGATGGATCAAATTTAACCAAGGCAACCTGGATAAAATTAGATGCTAAAGTTGCATCACTTTCCACACCTATACGCGAATTCATCAGTTCAGGAGGAATCGATTTATCTTCTTATACTGGAAATATTAATATTGCTTTTAAATATTTGGGGTCAGGAAAAGATAAAACGCTAAATGGAGCATTTATGGTGGATGATGTGAAATTGTTTGGAGAAAAATAACTACATAAACAAAATGATAATGCATTGATTATCAGTATAAAAAACATTAAAAATATAATTATTGCGTTTTTCATTTGTTAAATTGTTAGAATTTGCCAGAATTTTGTATTTTGGTGTTCCCAAATCAATTAAAACATATGAAAAAAATCTACTTTTTTGCTATTATTGCAATGATTTCTACCGGTTTATTGCACAGTCAGGAAAGTCCTGTGCGATTAAAACAAATTAATGTTATAAAAACAAATTACCAAAACTCTAAAGATGGTGAAATCGTAAATAAAACCTTTTTGTTTAAGGACGGTAAAATAGAAACCATTACCACTTCAGATGTTATTCAGCATTTCTTTTACAATACCAGAGGATTATTGGATATGACTGTTAAAGATAAAATAGGAAGCGACTGGAAAGAAGTCGTAAACTATACTTATGATGCAGATAACCAGATTACAAAATTTATAAAAAAATACCAAGAAGGCCCTGATTATATTACAAAAGTAGTAACATTTGGTTATGACGGAGCAAGGATAAAGGTAGCAACTAAAAAAAGTACGAATCATCAAAATCTAGTTGATGATATTGAATATCTTGTAGAAAATGGTATAGTCGTCAGACGCACTTCAAGGGATAAAAGCAAAGCAATAATTGGCAAAATTGAATATGTATATGTCAATGATAATGTTGTAAAACATAAGGGTTTGGTTGGAGATAAAATATCCAAAACATATACATATGATGATAAAAAATCTGTTAATGCATTAATTGTTCAAAGTTTATTTGGTGACAATTATAAAGTAATAGTTCCAATGATTTCCTATCATGAAGATGAATTTAGTTTTGAATCCATTTCTTATAATAATGAAATGAATTTCAGCCCATCTTCAACCGCATTGGTTGCTGTTTCTAAAAAGTATAAATACAATAAGTTAGATTATCCAATCTCTTGTTCCCAAATTGAAGAAAACGGAATTGTGAAAACTGAAAAATCTTTTATTTACGAATAACAAAATTTCTCTTTCAGATCTTGGGATTAAGAATTATCAACTAAAATCTGATAATTCTTAATCCTTTTTTTAAAGATGAAACATTAATAATTTAAAAAATGAATTCTATAAGAAAACCTACTTTACAAATGATTAAATTTGCATCTTATTCAAAGCTATGTTAGAAAAAGAAGTTATCAATTTTGAGAAAACAGCCATTGTTGGTATTGTAACTCAAAATCAAAGTGAGGAGAAACTTAACGAATATCTGGACGAACTGGAGTTTTTGACATTTACCGCAGGAGGTGAAGTAATCAAACGCTTTTCACAAAAAATGGAACGCCCAAATCCGAAAACTTTTGTTGGAACTGGGAAAATTGAAGAAATCAATCTTTTTGTAAAGGAGAATGATATTTCTACCTTGATTTTTGATGATGAGCTTTCGCCTTCACAACAAAAAAATATTTCAAAAATTATAGATTGCAAAATCTTAGACAGAACGCATCTTATACTTGATATTTTTGCACAAAGAGCAGAAACATCTTATGCGAGAACGCAGGTTGAATTGGCGCAGTGCCAGTATTTGTTACCTAGGCTCTCTGGAATGTGGACACACCTTGAGCGTCAAAAAGGAGGTATTGGTATGCGTGGTCCTGGTGAAACGGAAATTGAAACCGACAGACGTATCGTTCGTGACCGAATTTCGTTATTAAAAGATAAAATCAAAACCATTGACAAACAAATGGGTGTTCAACGTAGTAATCGCGGAGCAATGGTACGTGTTGCCCTTGTAGGATATACCAATGTTGGAAAATCAACCTTGATGAATGCAGTTGGCAAAAGCGATGTTTTTGTTGAAAATAAATTATTTGCAACCTTAGATACAACTGTTAGAAAGGTAGTGATTAAAAATTTGCCTTTTTTACTTTCTGATACGGTAGGTTTTATCAGAAAATTGCCAACACAATTGGTAGATTCTTTTAAGAGTACACTGGATGAAGTTCGTGAAGCTGATTTGTTATTACATATTGTGGATATTTCACACCCTGAATTCGAAGATCATATTGCATCTGTAAATCAGACTTTACAGGATATCAAGGCACATGAAAAACCAGTTATTATGGTTTTCAATAAAATTGATACCTACAAACACCTGACCATTGATGAAGATGATTTAATGACTGAGAAAACACCCAGACATTATACACTTGATGAATGGAAAGCAACATGGATGCATCGTTTAGGCGAAGATAATGCACTATTTATTTCGGCTACCAATAAAGAGAATTTTGAGGAATTTAGAGAAAGGGTTTATGAAGCCGTAAGACAAATTCATATTACCAGATTTCCTTATAATAAATTTTTGTATCCGGATTACAAGGATGCTATCGAGAAAGAACAAGATGAAGAATAAAAAAACGGCTTTTGATAAATTCAAAAGCCGTTTTTTTATGATGTTTTTTTTTAAATGTTTAAAAGAAGCCGAATGTTTGTAATTAGCCCCGACAGAAGCCTACCGTGTGGACACATCTAAGAATAATTGCCATCCTTCCATTATTGCTG
>NZ_JBDTTP010000099.1:0-12080 GCF_039930565.1 Flavobacterium sp.
CAGACCAATTAATAATATCAAAATTCAAATCAATTAATTTCACCCAACGGGTTATTTACAATACAACATAGAAATATCAAGAAACGCAAGTTAGCAAGTGCTGATTTTTGTAAGTTGACAGGCATTTTAAAAGCAGCATAAAATAAAATAATATATCGTATGAAAAATTCAGGAACAAAATTAGTTATCGCAGGATTGGCCTTACTTGTCATTTCTTGTAACAATAAGGCTGAAAAACAGCAAGAAAACAATCAAGACAGTCTGCAAACCGAAATTCCGGATGACAAACAACCGGATAATAATTCAGGTACATTTGATATTAATTCCGTTCCGGTTTCAGATAAAGAGTTGGGCGAATTTCCATTCTTTAGCTTACCAAAAGGGGTGGAAGAACAAAACAAAGCGATTAAAAGAAGTTTTGATATGCTGTTTTTTCCTATCAATGGAGTTATGACACCAATAGAAGGAAAAGTATGGAAAAGTTATATTGTTGTAGCAGAAGAAAGTGAAGAAAGCTGGTCTTTGCCCTATTTTCTAAAAAGCTATGATGAGGCAATAACTTCCATAGGCGGCGTTAAGATTTTTGACGGAAAAGTTGCTAGTGAAGAATTAGAAAGAGTAAAGGAGCAGGCCACTTATTTTGGTGAAGAAGGCTCACTTGATTATTGGAACGATCCTGTCAGGACTTATCTAATTCGCAGAGCTAATGGTGATGATATTTACATACAGATTGCAGGTAATAGTGCCAGCGGTCAGCTTCAGATCCTGCAAAAAGCGCCATTAAAGCAAACCATAACGTTATTAAAATCCGACCAAATCCAAAAAGATTTAAAGGATAAAGGCAAAGCGGTTCTGCACATCAATTTCGATACCGATAAAGCGACACTAAAAGCAGATGGTAAAGAAGCCGTAGCTGAAATTGCGAAAGCATTGACCGCTGATAAGACAATGAAAATTGCTATTAATGGTTATACCGATAACACAGGTGATGCAACACACAATCTGGATCTTTCCAAAAAAAGGGCAAAAACGGTAGAAACAGAACTGGAAAAAAGCGGTATTGATTCGAAACGCCTGGTTTCTGAAGGTTTTGGGCAAAGCAATCCAATTGCGGAGAATAATTCAGAAGAAGGTAAAGCACAAAACAGAAGGGTAGAATTGGTAAAAAAATAATAACACATCACGTCATATCATATAACCTTCGCTAATAACGAAAAAACTAAACCCCAAAAATCATGAAAATTACGATTTCCCTGTCGGTATTATTTATGTTATTGACTACTACTATTTTCAGTCAGACGATTACTGATTTAAAACTAAAGGGTAAAGAAATTCCAAAAACCTATACTTTAAGCGATGGAAATAACTGTGTTTCACCTCAGGCCTGTACTTTTTATAATGATATTGAAACCTACACTAATATTGTTGGAAAGGTAAAAAGCAAGGCAATTCAAAGTTTTAAGAGCAAAAAAGATAGTGGCTCCATCATGTATTTTGAATTTGAAAACAGATTTAAAGGCGAAAGGTTTTTGCAGGGTATGTTGTGGGGAAAAGAAGGTCAGCCGTCTGAAGAGCATCCGGAGGAATATGTTGCAAAAGGAAAATTTCTGATTATCTGGAGTTTTCATGCTGACAGTCCGATCAGGGAAAATTCTGAAGCTAAAGTTGATGCTGTTTTGCAATAAAGAATAATGCTATATTTTTCTGATTCAGTGTAAAATAAATAATATAAGTTTCTCAAATAACAAAATGGACATCAGATATAAACAAATACAATGAAATCCATAGAAGAATATAAATTGGACAATCCGGTTTGGAATTCATTATCAGAAACCCATCAGGAATTTGCTGTTAACTTTGGCGGTATTAAGTTTTACAATCCTTATTATTGTCCTTTTGGAGGTTTTACAAAATTGGAAAATACAGAAGAGGCCTGTGATAAATATTCGTCATTAACGGAAAATTTCTTTATTGTTGGTGAAAAGCCTAAAATACCTGATTTTTTAGAAATTGCGAAAGAATTAGTCTGCCTTCAAATGATTATTCATGAAAAAATTCAATTACCAATTAATGGTGAAATTGTTAAATTGACAAACAATCACAATGAAGCTTTGTACGATTTAGTAAATTTGATTCAGCCAGGCTATTTTAAAAATAAGACTTTTTTATTGGGAGATTATTACGGCATTTTTAAGAATAAGCAATTAATAGCCGTTGCCGGAGAAAGAATGCGTATGAATGAGTTTACAGAAGTCAGTGCGATTATTACGCATCCGGATTATACCGGAAAAGGATATGCAAAGCAATTGATTACACATATTGTAAATAAGATTTTTGATCAGCAAAAAAAACCTTTTTTACATGTTGTAGAAAGTAATATTAATGCGATTGTACTTTATAAAAAACTTGGTTTTGAAACAAGGCGTAAAATTAGTTTTTGGAATATACGAAGTAATTAAAATATCTTTTACATTTTTGTTATCCTTACAAAATGCACATTAAGCAAAACAAGAGGACTAAAATATTAATTTTCCTTTTTTTAATTCTATCCACAGCCATTATACTTTCTCAAAAAAAATATCATCTTATTTAAAATAGGATGAGATTTTTTAGTTAAAAAATATATATTTACACCTCTAAATCAATTCAGGATGCAAAAAATTACTTTATCTGTTTTACTTGTTTTTTTAATTTTTTCCTGTGGCGTAAAGTCGACCGAGTCCATGATCAGCGGCGGTGATTATGATGGTGCCATAAACAAATCGGTCGAGTCATTACGAACTAATAAAGATTCGAAGGGCAAACAGGATTATGTGTATTTACTGGAAGAAGCTTTCGCAAAGGCGAAAGAAAGAGATTTGAGGGATGTAGATATGCTGGTTAAAGAAGCGAATCCGGCTAATTTTGAACGTGTTTACAATACCTATTTAGGATTGAATGACCGTCAGGAAAAAATTCGTCCCCTGCTGCCATTGAAATTAATTAAGCAAGGCAAAAACGCCACCTTTGCTTTCGAGAGTTATGCTGACAGGATTATTGAAAGCAAAACAGCCTTATCAAAATATTTGTATGATAATGCGGGAGTGCTGCTAAAATCAAAAATCAAGGAAGATTACAGAAAAGCGTATGATGACCTGGCTTATCTGGAAAAGATAAATCCGGGCTATAAAAATGTCAAAAAACTGATGGAAGATGCACAGTTTAAAGGAACTGATTTTGTGAATGTGTATGCCAAAAACCAAACGAATTTAGTAATTCCTAAACGTCTTCAGGATGATTTATTAGATTTTAGTACCTATGGTTTAAATGATAAGTGGACGGTTTATCACAATGCAAAACAAAAAAACATTTCATACGATTACAATCTTGTTGTTAATTTCAGGGAAATAATAATTTCACCGGAACAAATTAAAGAGAAGGAATTCAGTAAGGAAAAACAAATCAAGGATGGTGTCAAAAACCTTTTGGATTCAAGAGGGAATGCTGTAAAAGACAGTTTGGGCCGCCCGATAAAAGTCGATAATTTAAAAAATATCCAAATTAATATTTACGAGTACAAACAATTCAAATCCTGTCAGATTTTGGCGAAGATTGATTACATCAATGCAAGGGATAATCAATTGATGCAGTCGTTTCAGTTATCCAGCGAGTATGTTTTCGAATCGCTTTATGCTACTTACAAAGGAGATAAAAACGCCTGCGACGAAAGTTATCTTCCTAATTTTAATAGGAGAGCAGTTCCTTTTCCTAATAATGAACAAATGATTTACGATACCGGAGAGGATTTAAAAATAAAATTAAAAGGAGTCATTACGCAAAATCGAATCAGAGGATAATCTGTTCAAAACAAGGAGGAAGGTTTTGAATTTGGAACGTTAAGACAACTATTTTTATCATAAAAAAGATAAAAAATTCTTAACTCATTTTTAACAATTGTAATACAACAATATTTACTTACAATTGTTAACTATGTATCTCAAAATCCAGACGATGATTTCAAAAAATTTTGGCACGTTTATCATTCTTGTTCTTACGACATTAACTTCATTTTCTCAGGAAAAATTTACCCTAAGCGGTACCATAACCGACTATAAAAATAACGAAACCCTTATAGGTGTCAACATCTATGTTCCCGCCTTAAAAGTTGGGGCAACTACGAACGAATATGGTTTTTATTCCCTTACGCTTCCTGCTGGAGAGCATCTGGTTGAAATTAGTTATGTAGGCTACCAGACTATTCAAAAAACAATTGTTTTAACCCAAAACACTAAAAATAATTTAGCTTTAAATGAAGGAGGAGAAGAACTTCAGGAAGTTATAATTACAGATAACAAAGGAAAGATAAATATAAAATCTCCTGAAATGAGTGCCAATAAACTCTCAATTTCAACTATCAAAAAAATGCCGGTTGTTTTGGGAGAAGTTGATATTTTGAAATCAATTTTGCTTTTGCCGGGAGTTACAAATGCAGGAGAAGGTGCTTCGGGATTTAATGTTCGGGGAGGTGGTGCAGATCAGAATCTTATTTTATTGGATGAAGCCAATATTTTTAATTCCTCTCACGTTTTCGGATTTTTCTCGGTGTTTAATCCCGATGCCATAAAAGATTTGAAATTATACAAAGGAGGAATACCGGCACGCTATGGAGGAAGAGCTTCGTCAGTGTTAGATATTTACCAGAAAGACGGAAACAGTAAAGAGTTTCATGTAAATGGCGGAATTGGATTAATTTCAAGCCGAATTTTGGCTGAAGGTCCATTGGTAAAAGATAAAGGTTCCTTTTTGATTGGCGGAAGGGCTTCTTACGCACATTTATTTTTAAAATTCTCTGAGGACCAAAAAGACAATTCAGCTTATTTCTATGATTTAAATACCAAATTGAGTTATAAACTAAATGATAATAACAGTTTGTTTCTATCCGGGTACTTTGGTCGTGATGTTTTTAGCCTGAACAAAAGTTTTACAAATATCTACGGAAATTCGACTTTAAATTTACGTTGGAATCACCTGTACACGGATAAGTTATTTTCGAATTTATCATTGATTTACAGCGACTATTATTACGGTCTTGATTTGGATTTTATAGGTTTCAAATGGGATTCCGGAATCAGGAATTATAATATCAAATACGATTTCAAAAACTATATTTCGGATAAATTCAAATTGAATTATGGTCTAAACGGAATTTATTATGAATTCAATCCGGGAACAATCAAACCTTCCAATGATGAATCCGGAATCAATCCGGATCAATTGGACAAAAAATATGCTTTTGAACCTGCTGTTTACATCGAGGCCGAAAATCAGCTTTCTAAAAAATTAACCATTTCATACGGATTGCGATACAGTTTGTTTTATCGTTTAGGTGAATCGAATATCAACTTATACGAAAATAACAATGCAGTCGTTTTTAATTCGGATTTACAGATTTACGAGAAAGGGACACCAATTTCAACGGAATTTTATGGGAAAAACAAGGTTGTTAAAAGTTATGACAACTTAGAGCCAAGATTTTCTGCCTCTTATCAGTTAAATGACGATCAGGCAATAAAAGCCAGTTATAACAGAATGTCACAATATCTTCAGTTGGTCTCCAATACATCTTCACCTACACCTCTAGATATCTGGATGCCTAGTGACAATTATATCAAACCTCAAATTGCAGATCAGGTCGCTTTAGGTTATTTCAGAAATATCAATGATGGGGCCTATTCACTTGAAGTGGAAACCTATTACAAAGAAATTCAAAACCGACTGGATTATATTGACGGTGCCGATTTAATTGCCAATGATGCTATTGAACAGGTTATTTTAAACGGACAGATGCGGGCGTATGGTTTAGAAATTATGGTAAAGAAAAACGAAGGTAAATTTAATGGATGGATTTCCTACACGCTATCAAAATCAGAACAGCAAACGCCCGGAAAAACTCCGGAAGAAATAGGAATCAATAACGGGAATTGGTATAGTTCAGCGTATGATAAAACGCATAATCTGGCCATTACATCTGCTTATAATTTAAATGAAAAGTGGTCTTTTGGAGCAAATTTCGCCTTACAGTCCGGGCAGCCGGTTACGTATCCTAACGGACAATACGAATATCTTGGAATAACCGTGCCAAGTTATGGTTTAAGAAATGAGCATAGATTGCCGGCTTATCATCATCTGGATGTATCGGCCACTTTAACTCCAAGAAGAAATAAAGACAGAAACTGGAAAGGCGAATGGGTTTTCAGTATTTACAATTTATACAATCGCCAGAATGCTGCTTCAATGAATTTCCGTCAAAATGTAGATACTGGTAATAATGAAGCTGTAAAAACTTCTATTTTCGGAATCGTTCCGGCTGTCAGTTATAATTTTAAATTTTAAAATGATTTTCTTCGAACAGGAAATAAAAAACATATCATGAAAAAAGCAATCTTATTAATCGTATTTTTTATATCACTTTTCTTCACAAGCTGTGAAGAAGTAGTTGATGTTGATTTGGATACCGCTCCTCCAAAACTGGTGATTGAAGCATCAATTAACTGGCAAAAAGGTACAACTGGCGTACAGCAAACCATAAAATTGACAACTACAACTGGTTATTTTGAGGATGAAATCCCGGTAGTTTCCGGAGCAACAATTTTTGTTAAAAATAGTGGAGGAGAACAATTCAATTTTGTTGAGGTTCCCAATACGGGACGTTACGTTTGTAATAACTTTAAACCAGTAATAGACGAAACCTATACTTTAACAGTTGTAAATGGCGGAAATACGTATTCAGCCAGCGAAACATTAAAGGCTGTAGCTCCAATAACGCGTGTCGAGCAAAACAATGAAGGTGGTTTTACAGGAAAAGACATAGAAATCAGGGCGTATTATAATGATCCTGCTGCTGTCAACAATTATTATATGTACAAATATGTGTATTCAAATAAGGTTACCTCTAATTATTATGTGGATGAAGATAAGTTTTTTCAGGGAAATGAATTTTTCAGTGTTTCAGATGATGATGAATTAGAAGTCGGTGACAAAGTAGAATTAACGCACTATGGAATCTCAAAACAATATTACAACTACATGAGTATTCTGGTAAGCATTGCCGGAAGTAATGTTGGAGGACCTTTTCAGTCTCCTCCTGCAACAGTCAAAGGAAATATTATTAATACAACCGACAAGGCGAATTATCCATTGGGCTATTTTGCGCTAAGCGAAACAGTAACAGAGAAATATATAATTGAATAATTGATTTCCTGATGAAAGCCAGAATTGAAACTATAAAGGAGAAAAAAATTATTGGAAAGTCAATTCCTATGTCCTATATTGAAAATAAAACGTTTCAGTTATGGAGCAGTTTTATGCCTGTTCGAAAAGAAATCAAAAGTTCGACAGACTCAAATTTATATTCTCTTGAAGTTTTTCCTGTTGGTTATTTTGATAATTTTAATCCAGGCAAAATTTTCCAAAAATGGGCAGGAGTTGAAGTTTCAGATTTCAACGAAATTCCTTCAGGTATGGAAACTTTGATTATTCCAACAGGAAAATATGCCGTTTTTATACATAAAGGCCCGGCAACGCAGGCAGACAAAACCTATCAGGCAATTTTTACGCAATGGCTGCCAAATTCCGGATACCAAGTTGATGAAAGGCCACATTTTGCCGTAATGTGTGAAAAGTATAAAAAAGACGACGCTGATTCTGAAGAGGAACTCTGGATTCCAATAAAAAATAACGTTTAAGTAGAAATATGGTAATCGAAACACTAAAATCGCTTTTTAACCGGGATCTTAATAAATTGAAATTTGAAATCGAATCGTATCAATCCGAAAGTCAGCTTTGGGTAATTGATAAAAATATTTCTAATTCAGCCGGGAATCTTTGCCTGCATTTAATTGGAAATCTAAATACTTTTATTGGAGCTGAAATTGGTAAAACCGGATACATCAGAAATCGCGAACTCGAATTTTCGCTTAAAAATATCCCTAAATCCGAATTGATAAACAAAATTGAAGCCACTATTCTGGTTGTTAATAATGCACTGAATTCTATAGTTGAAGCTGATTTAGAAAACATTTATCCCCAAATTGTTTTCGAAAAAGAAATGACAACGGGTTTTTTTCTCGTTCATCTTTCCACACATTTGGCATATCATTTAGGGCAGATTAATTATCACCGGCGATTCATTATTTAAGATTCCTCATCAATGATTTAGAATGCAGATTTAAAATTACTTTTGCAATCTGAAATCAAAATCGTTAATCATCATTCAAAAATCCCTTTCTTTCGTACATTTGCAATCTATCAAAACATTAAAATGTCATCACATCATATAGTTCGAGACGATCAGGAACCCGCATTAATTATTGCCAACGGAGCCGCCTGTAATCCTGAATTATTAGGACAATTGCTCGAATGGTCACCATTGGTTATCGTACTGGATTCTGCGATAGAAAGAGTAATTGAGTTAGATATAAAAGTAGATGTACTTTTGGGAGATTTTGATCGCGGTTTTGACCCGGAAATTTATAAAACATCACAATATCCTATTGAAATCGTGTATGCGCCTGATCAAAACAAAACCGATTTAGAAAAGGCTTTCGATTACCTGATCGACCGTAAAATTCCTGCCGTAAATGTGGTTTGGGCCACCGGAAAGCGAGCTGATCACACCATAACTAATCTTACCAACATTGTTCGGTACCGTGATTTGCTTAAAATTGTAATTCTCGACGACCATTCCAAAATATTTCTATTGCCCAATAAATTCGAAAAGTGGTACACGGCAAAAACGCCAATTTCCCTGATTCCCATTGGTGTTGTAAATGGTATTGATTCAGGGAATTTAACTTATCCACTGCAAAATGATACCCTGACAATGGGCTACAGAACCGGAAGCAGTAACTCCGTAGCCAACGACGGAATCGTTACTATAACCCACAAAAGTGGTGATTTGCTGCTAATGGAATGCATGGATTAATTTTCCTTTTAGATATTTTTTGAATTGATTTTTGAAATTAAATTTTGACATTGCCATTTGAATTTCAAGAAGCTATTTCCTGCTATCCACTCTATCTTTTATGCCGAACACCGGCACAAAAGGATGCTGCTTCCATCAGGGCTAGGGCTTTAGGTTTCATAAGTTCGTTTTCCGGAAAAGGAATGACTATCTTTGCACGGAAATTTACAAAATGAAAACAACAGACAATTCCGAAAAAACCAATTTGCATCCCCGAAATCTTCATCGTTCCCGTTATGATTTCGAACTTCTTATTGCAAATTGTCCCGAATTAAAAGCACATGTTGCGATAAATATTCACGGAATAGAAACCGTTGATTTTAGTAATCCTGTTTCTGTAAAATTGCTTAACAAGGCTTTACTGCAAACGTATTACGATATTCAAAATTGGGATATTCCTAAAAATTACCTTTGTCCGCCAATTCCCGGAAGAACAGATTATATTCATTATTTAGCTGATTTACTGGCTGATTCAAACGGAGGAGAGATTCCTCAGGGTTCTTCAGTTTTAGGTTTGGATATAGGAACCGGAGCCAATTGTATTTACCCAATTTTAGGAAATGCAATTTATGACTGGAGTTTTGTAGGTACGGACATTGATGAAATAGCAATTGAAAACTGCAGTAAGATTATCGAAGCGAATCCAAAATTGATTGATGCCATAAGTCTGCAGCAACAAACCGAATCGCGTTTTATTTTCAAAAATATTATCACCCCCGAAGATCGTTTTACTTTCACGATGTGTAATCCGCCTTTTCATGCTTCTGCCGAAGACGCCAACCAAAGCACTGTGCGTAAAGTCTCAAATCTAAATCCAAACGAAAAGAAAAAAACAAACCCTGTTTTAAATTTTGGAGGTCATAATGCCGAATTATGGTGTGAAGGCGGAGAGATTGGATTTGTAACCCAAATGATTTACGAAAGTGCCAAATTTCCCATGCAGTGCTTATGGTTTACGACACTGGTTTCAAAAAGAGAAAATTTATCCAGTATTTATAAAACCTTAAATAAAGTAAACGCAGCTTCGATAAAAACAATTGATATGGCACAGGGACAAAAAACAAGCCGTATTGTAGCATGGACTTTCCTAAGCGAAGCACAGCAAAAAACATGGAAAATTTAAATATTTTGCGATTTCAAAATTGTAATTATGATAGTTTAAATTGAAGTTTTGATACATTTGATCGTGTTATTCAAAGTATCTTTAAAACAAAATCGAATTTTACTATTATGACAAAATTTCTACTTAAATTCATGCTTTTGTTTTTACTTTTTAGTTGTTCATCTTCTAAGAAAGCAAAATTTGATGATTACGTTTTTCACACAAAAAAAGAAAAACAGTCTTACCTGAGTTCTTACGATAAAGCTTTAAAACTTTGGGATATTCCTTACACGGAAGAAAATATAAAAACTAGTTTTGGAACTGCACATGTTGTATTGGCAGGACCAAAAAACGGAAAAGATCTCGTTCTGTTGCATGGTATGGATGCCAGTTCAACAATGTGGTTTCCAAATATCAAGTCCATGGCTAAAAATCATCGTATCTATGCCATCGATTTTTTAATGGAACCCGGAAAATCGACACTAAGATCAAAGCCGCTTTCAAAAGAAGAAATTGTACTTTTTTATAATGAAGTTTTTAATTACTATAAATTAAAAAACTTTGATATTGTTGCCGCTTCCCGCGGGGGATGGATTGCTACTTTATTAGCAGCTCAAAAAAACAATTCAATTGATAAAATAGTATTGTTGAGTCCGGCCCAAACTTTTAAATTTATCGATAAAATGGGAAAATCTTCATCCGCTTTAATGTTGAAGCTTTTTCCAAGTGAGAAAAAATTCGGAAAGACATTAAAAACTTTTTCTACGCATCCGGAAAAAATCAGTCCTGTTTATAAAAGACAATTTTATCTGGCGAATAAATATGCAAAATCAAATTCCAGCATGTTAAAGATGACGCCTTTTTCTAATGAAGAATTAAAGTCTATAAAAAATCCTATCCTGGTACTTATTGGCGATCAGGATGTTATTAACTCTGATGAAAGTCTTGTGAAAGCAAAAGAGTTTCTGCCAAACAGTAAGACTAAAATGATAAAAGATGCAGGACATTTCCTGACTATAGATCAGGCAAAAATTGTAAATGAAGCTATTGTTAATTTTTTAGATTAGTAATAACTTAAATTCTTGGCATACTATATTTTATAGAATTCAAACTTTGTATCTTTACAAAACTAAATTTTTCATCAGTCAAAATGAATTTTAAAGTTTCCTCAGAGTACAGTCCAAAAGGTGATCAGCCGCAAGCTATTGAAAAATTAGTTCAGGGTATCACAGATGGCGAAAAGTATCAGACTTTATTAGGTGTTACGGGTTCCGGTAAAACATTTACGGTAGCTAATGTTATTCAGGAAGTACAAAAACCGACTTTGGTTTTGGCCCACAACAAAACGCTGGCAGCACAGTTATATTCGGAATTCAAACAGTTTTTTCCGAATAATGCCGTAGAATATTTTGTTTCTTATTACGACTATTATCAGCCGGAAGCTTTTATGCCGGTAACAGGTGTTTTTATTGAAAAGGATTTATCCATCAATGAAGAGTTGGAAAAAATGCGTTTAAGTACTACATCTTCTTTACTTTCAGGGCGACGCGATATTTTAGTTGTTGCTTCTGTCTCTTGTTTGTACGGTATTGGAAATCCTGTAGAATTTCAGAAAAATGTTATTGCTATTGAAAGGGGGCAGGTAATTTCCAGGACCAAATTATTGCACAGTCTGGTGCAGAGCTTATATTCCAGAACAGAGGCGGATTTTAATCCTGGCACTTTCAGGATTAAAGGCGATATTGTGGAAGTGTATCCGAGTTATGCCGATGATGCTTATCGAATTCATTTTTTCGGAGATGAAATTGAAGAAATTGAGTCGTTTGAAACAAAAACTTCAAACGTCATTGAAAAATTTAAAAAACTGACCATTTATCCTGCCAATATGTTTGTAACCTCTCCGGAAGTACTTCAGGGCGCAATTTGGGAAATTCAGCAGGATTTGGTTAAACAAGTCGATTATTTTAAAGAAATAGG
>NZ_JBDTTP010000100.1:0-11839 GCF_039930565.1 Flavobacterium sp.
CTTTCTTTCTTTCTTTCTTTCTTTCTTTCTGGTTTTGAGTCCATTTGTCTCGAGAATGGTCGTACCAGAAATTTTACATCTTATAATCAATAATAGAAGATTATATTTTAAAGTCTTTACCATTTGAAACAATAAATCTTCACTGAAGTGAGGATTTATTGTTATAGAAATTTTTAATTCTACATATTTGACAAAAAAAATGATCCGTTTTCATGAGTGTAAGTGTATTTAGTATCACAATCGTTATTTCCATAATCAATTACACCGTTTAAAGCACCACCTTGAACATTTAATTTTCCTTTTGATATGAATCCGCATGAGTATTTTTTAACTAAAGTTTCCAGAACAATCAAAGTAAGTGATTCTTTTTCAGAAGTTACAGTATGAGTCCCTTCTTTCATTTCGTAAATATTATCCGTTAATACATAAGGAGTATCAATACCAGCAATTTGATTTATTGTGTGCATTCCAGAATTTGTATAGACTCTTCCTGCCAAATCAGTAAGTTTTCCATTTGTAATTTTTTTACTCCACTTTGGAACTGTTTCAATTGTTGTGGTATTTGTATATTCAATAATTCCCTCTAATTTTGATCCATTAACAGAATAATCTTGCCTTTGAATGATCATCTTACTTCCGGTATTAATTATCGGACCAGATATTGTTATTATCAATTTTCCTTTTCTTGTAATTTGATTGTCAGTACAGCCTGTGGTACCATAATCCACTGTGAAAATTTTGGGATATGCTGTTCCTTGTACTGCAATTGTTGCACAGACGCCGGCGGGAGATTAAGCTTGTTTAGCAGTTGGTGTACTGGAGGATGTTATATTTAAACCTGTACTAATGTCCATTTCATTAACTGCATCAATTGCTACAGAAATTCCAATTACTGTTACATCAGTTTGATTTGTGATTTCATCGCTATTCGAACATGAAACATGTAATAATGTTGAAACAAAAATAATTAAAGTTAAAAAAATAGTTTTTTTCATAGTACATTATTTAAGATTAGATTTATAGGTAACCAAATGTAATAAAAAACAATTAAAAAAAATCCTGAAGGCATAACCTACAGGATTTATAATATAAAGCTTTAGAATTACTTTATCAAAGGTTGATTATCATAAGTCTCAATTTCAAATACGAGTGTTGCATTTGGTGGAATCACACCGCCCGCTCCATTTTCTCCATAAGCTAAATTAGGAGGAAGGAAAAAAATTGCTTTTTCTCCATCTGACATTAAATTCAATGCTTCAAGAAATCCTGGAATCATACCTTCTTTTTTGCCTGCTACAAATGGAAATGCCTGATACCCTTTTTGAGTATCACGATTAGCATCATATTTACCATAAGTTTTTGCAACACTAGACATACTGCTATCAAAAAGATTCCCATCTTCAAAATAACCAGCATAATGAAAATAGAAAGTAGTTCCGTCAGCTGGTTTTACACCTGAACCTTTTTGAGTTATTTTATATTTCAAGCCCGATTCGGTTGTAGTAGCAGTAGCTTTAGCATCGGCAAAATAGGCTGCTTTAGCAGTAATTACTTTTTTACTTTCACCTTTTTTTGCTTCTTCTTTTTTTGCATCTTCAGTTATAACTTTTGCAGCATCAAATTTTTTGGCTAAAATACCTTTTCTTGCAATGGTTATTTTTGTTATAATATCACCCTGAACAATTTTATTGACATTGTCCATTCCGGAGATTACATGACCAAAAATAGTATGTTTTCCGTTTAACCATGGAGTTTCTTTATGGGTTATAAAAAATTGACTTCCATTAGTAGCCGGACCGGAATTGGCCATTGCCAAAATACCTCCCTTGTTAAATACTAATTCAGGAACAAATTCATCTTTAAAAGAAAATCCAGGGCCTCCAGAACCAGTTCCGTCAGGATCACCTCCCTGAATCATAAAATCATTAATAACCCTATGAAATTTTAATCCGTCATAGAATGGTTTACCTTTAAGTTTTTCCACTTTGACATTAGGGTTTTTACCTTCTGCCAAAGAAATAAAGTTAGCCACGGTTACAGGTGCTTTTATATATTCTAATGATAAAATAATATCACCTTTAGTTGTAGATATAGTAGCAAAAATTCCTTCTGCAGGATTTTTTTTAACGGCAGATATTTTTGTGGCTGCTTTTGTTTTTACAGTAGTTTTTTTGGAAGTTTGCGCTTGGCTGTTAAGTATTGCTAGGCAAAATAAAAATAAAAATTTAAATTTCATTGTATCCGAATTTAAGTCTATATATGTTTTTTAATATATTATTATGGCTTTTCTAATAACTGAATTTCGAAAATAATATTTGAGTTTGGTGGAATTACTCCATTTGCTCCGGCTTGCCCGTATGCTAAATGTGATGGTATAAAAAGAACTGCTTTATCTCCAAAAGAAAGTTTTTCGATCCCTTCTATGAACCCGGGTATCATTCCGTCTTTACGTCCTGCTTGAAATGGAATAGGTTGATATCCTTTTGCTTCTCCTCGGGCAATATCATATTTTCCAAATGCTTTATTGATATCTTCTAAACTTGAATCAAATAAAGTACCATCTTCTAAAAAACCAGCATAGTGAATGTATATTTGAGTTCCAGGAGTTGGTTTTTTTTCAGATCCCTTTTCAGTAATTACATATTCTAAACCAGTTGAAGTTTTTATTGCTTTTGGTTTTAATGATGCATAGTAAGCAACTTTTTCTTTTTGAACATCTGCATATTTGCTTCTTTCTTTAGCTATTTCAGAAAAATAATCATTAAATACTTTTACAGCATCAAATTTCTTAGCGGCATCACCGTTTCGTATAATCTTTATAGAAATTAATTCATCATCCTGCTTAACTTGGTTTACAACTTCCTGACCTTTTTCAACTACATGACCAAAAATGGTGTGTTTTCCATCTAGCCAAGGAGTTTCAACATGTGTAATGAAAAATTGACTGCTGTTTGTGCCAGGTCCGTTGTTAGCCATTGCCAAAACACCAGGTTTGTCAAATTTCAAATCGGTAATTTCATCTTTAAATTTATATCCAGTATCTCCAGATCCTGTCCCTAAAGGATCTCCAGTCTGAATCATGAAATCTTCAATAACTCTATGGAATTTTAATCCGTCAAAAAAAGGTTTCTTTTTAAGATTTTCATCGGTTATAAATTCATTTTTTCCTTCAGCTAAGGTTACAAAATTTGCAACAGTTATTGGGGCTTTTTTATAATCCAGTTCAACAATAATATGACCTTTATTTGTTTCAATATCCGCATAAAGTCCATCAGGTAAATTGCTGTGTTCATCTTTGCAGGAATATATTGAAGAAACGGCTAATAGTAATAATAGAATGTTTTTTTTCATTTTACAATATTTTTTATGGGTTTATTGTGTCTTTTTTTGTTTGAGTTATTGGTTTTGAAGTTTGTTCAGTAATAGTTTTTGCCGTATTTGCTGGAGTTGCAATTTTTTCAACTGGCTTAGTTGTTTCAGATGCTGTAGATGTTGCAACTGATGGATCTTTTATAAAATTACGAAGAGTAACAGTACACATTAACGGTTCATTTGTGCCGATTTTCTTGTTGTCTCCATGATAGCCATAAGCTATGTGTGACGGAAACAAGAACGTTACCGTTTCATTTTTATGCATCAGTTTGATACCATCACGCAATCCTATCATAATGTCTTGTTTATCAATGTAATAGGTTTGTGGGCCTAAGTCAGCTTCAGAGTATATAATTTTACCTTTAATGTCTTTTATTTCTAAATTAAAATAAGCGATGTCTCCTTTTTTAGGTGTTTGAGTATCAGTTGGGTTGCGTTCATCATAAGATAGCCAATATCCTTTTCTGGTGGCATAATATTTTACTTTTGGATTGTTTTTGATTATTTTTTTAATAACATCTTCTTCGTTAGCAACCAGTTTTTTGTTTCTGTCGGCTGATTTTTTCATAAACGTACCAGAAGCTTGAGAGATAGGTTTTCGGGCTTCTTCATGATGTTTACAACTAGCAGATAGAACAGTAAAAAGCAATGCAAAAATGCCTAATTTTAAATAGCTCATATTGAATTATATTTTTAGTTTAATTACTAAATCTTCAAATTTTTTAATTGTTTCTCCCATTGAAACTTCTGATCTTCCTCCAGCGGCATTTGTGTGTCCTCCACCGTTAAAATGATCTCTGGCAAACTTATTTACATCGAATCCGACTTGAGATCGAAAGGATATTTTGATAACATTCTCATCTCTATTTTCTATAAAAATAGCTGAAAAAACAATATCTTTTATACTCAATCCGTAATTAACGATTCCTTCTGTATCACCTTTAACGTAATTAAAAGAATCCAGCTCTTCTTGAGTTAACGAAGTATAAGAAGTTTTATGTTCCGCTAAAATTTTCATATTCTGCAAAGCACATCCCAATAATTGTAAACGGCTGTACGAACTATTATCAAACAATAAAACCGGGATTTCAGTATTTTCTACACCTAAGTCAATTAATTCTGCCACTATACGATGTGTGTTTCCTGTAGTTTTAGGAAAACGAAACGAACCTGAATCGGTTAATATTCCTGTATAAATACAAGTCGCAATGGTTTTGTCAATATCTTCTTTTTTATTTAAAAACAAAATAAAATTATAAATCATTTCACAAGTAGAACCAAAAGAAGTATCAGAGTAAGTGTAAGCTGCATAATCATCCGGTTTTTGATGATGATCGATCATAATAAACGGTGCAGTCATCTTAGCTAAAGTATGTTCCATTTCACCAGTGCGATGCAAAGCATTAAAGTCAAGTGTAAAAATCAGCTCCGCTTCTTCTAATATTTTGGTACAGTTTTGAGGGTCTTTTTCAAAGATTTTTACAGTTTCAGAACCAGGAATCCAGGCTAGGAAATCAGGAAAATCATTTGGAGCTATTACTGTAGGCTGATGATTGTTTTTTAATAAAAAATGATATAGTGCCAAGGTAGAGCCCATGGCATCACCATCTGGTCCTCTATGGGGAATTATTGCAATTTTCTTTGGTGTAGCAAGCAACAACTGTATTGCCTGAATATCTTGTATTTTCATAGTGTGCGAATTTACATTTTTTTAATGTAATGCTGAAATCATTTTAGAGATTAACACACTTTTAGTGATTACAAATTCTCTAACTCTTTTCTTTGTAATTTCTGATACAATTTATATTTGGCGCCTTTAACAATTTGTGATTTATAAATTCCGACTGAACCTGAAGAAAAATAAGCAATTGTACAAGCAATGGCAAGGAAAATTCCAGGCCCAATTCCAAATAATTCCATTCCCATAATAGTGCAGGCGATAGGAGTGTGAGTTGCTCCGGAAAATACGGCTACAAATCCGAGGCCAGCTAAAAATGCAATAGGCATTGGGATAATAAGCGATAAAGCACTTCCCAAAGCAGCACCCACAAAAAATAACGGGGTTACTTCTCCGCCTTTAAACCCGGCACCTAAGGTAAATCCGGTAAATAAAATTTTAAGCAAAAAATCATACCAGGGACTTGCATTTGAAAAAGAATCTACAATTACAGGAACACCCAAACCGGAAAATTTTGTAAAACCAAAACCTGCAATAGCAATTGCTAAAATGATTCCGCCAATAAAAGGTCGTAATGGTGGAAAATTAATAGTTTTTGAAAAAAAGGAACTCCAAAAATGAGTACTTCTGGAAAAAAGCAAGGCTGCTAAACCGGATAAGATTCCAATAATACTTGTATAAAAAAGAGTAATCAAGCTAAATTCAGGAACAACTGAGATGCTATAATGTGTATGTTTTACCTGCCAAAGTTCAACAGTAAAGTAAGCAGCAAAAGCTACTAATAAAGATAAAACAATGCTTTTGAAATTGATTTTACTAAAATATACAACCTCCAGAGCAAAAATAGCACCGGCTAAAGGTGTTCCAAAAACGGACGCGAATCCTGAACTGATTCCAAGTATGATCAGAGTTTTCCTTTCGGAATTATTTAAATTGAAGATTTTGGTAAATTGGTCTGCAATAGCGACTCCCATTTGTACGGCAGTTCCTTCGCGTCCGGCGGAACCGCCAAATAAGTGTGTAAGTAAAGTTCCTAAAAGAACTAAGGGAGCCATTTTAAAAGGAATTACTTCTTTGGGATTTTCGTACTCTTCCAGCAATAAGTTATTGCCTTTTACAACAGATTCCCCCCAATAATAATAAAAGAATCCAATTAATAATCCGCCAATCGGTAAAAACCAGATGATCCAATCGTGCTGAATTCTAAATTGTGTAACAAATTCCAGTGAAACTAAAAAGAAAGCTGATGCAGATCCTGAAAAAAAGCCAATTAAAACACAAATGGAAACCCATTTGAAAATTGCCAGAAATATATCTTTTAGTTTTTTAAAATTCATCAAGAGAAGTTTGCCACGAATTTCACTAATTAAAACGAGTTTTAAAAGTTCTTGTCTGTGAAATTTTCAATTCGGGTAATTTTCTTAGATAATAGAAAGAAAAAAAGCAATGAAATTCGTGGCAAAAATTATTCCTGTACAACAGCTGTAAATTCGATTTCAACCAAATACTCAGGAGCAACAAGTTTGCTGATTTCATAAAAACCGGTTGTTGGTTTTACATCCTTAAAAAAAGCTGCGTGTGCTCTGGCAACTTCTTCAAAAGTAGAAATATCTGTAGTAAAAATTCGGGTTCTGATCACATCTTTCATTCCAACATTCAAATCTTCTAGTACTTTTTCAATACGTTGCAGAATATTGTAAGTTTGTGCATAAGCATCATCGGCTTTTACTTTTTCGCCATCAACAATAGCCACAGTGCCCGAAACTTCAATAATATTGCCAATTCTTACGGCACGACAATATCCCATTTTGTCTTCCCACGGTGATCCTGTTAAGATATTTTCTCTTTTCATTTCTCAGTTTTATTGAATTGTTTTATAAAATTTTAAACAAATTCAGGTTAATTAAATTACGCTGCAATTTATAAAATATGCCATCAAAAAGAGAGGAAATTATTTGAAATCATGCTGTAATTCACTCTTTTTTGTGATATTTTGAGTGGATTTTTTTATAAATTTATTATATTTGGTAGTGTTCAAAAAGGCGAAGTTTATTTTGGGCTGTATTAAGATTTTGTTGTAAAACCTCAATTTTGTTCAACAAGTGATAGATAGCATCAATTCCTTCAAGATTTATTTTGAGATCGTAATGCATCCTTATCATTTTTTCTACTGTCGGTAATTTTTCGGGTTGTAGATATTCATCTTCGTCTAAAATAATAATTTCAACCAGACCATAATTATTCAGTTCTGTTATAAAGGTATTTTCAATTTCGTGGTGCAGACAAAATTGTTTTATCTGAATTAAGTTTTTGCTATTCATGATTTCTTATTTTAGATAATTCCTGAAATAATTCTTTTTCTTTTTCTGATAATTGGGTTGGGGTTTTTAATTTATAGGTGATAAATAAATCACCAAACTGATTTTCTTTTTTATACACCGGAAATCCTTTCCCCTTTAATTTAACTTTTGTTCCGGTTTGCGTTTCAGCCGGAACTTTTATTTTTACTTTTCCATCAAAAGTGTTTACGTAAGTTTCGCCTCCTAAAACAGCAGTAAATAAATCAAGGTCTGCATCTGCATACAAATTATTGCCTTCTCTTTTAAAATCAGAATTGTTTTCAATTAAAAAAGTAATGTATAAGTCTCCATTTGGTCCACCGTTTGCGCCAGAGCCGCCATGTCCTGGAATTTTTATAATTTGACCGTTTTCTACTCCGGCTGGAATTGTGATTCGGATGTTTTTGCCATTAACTGTCAGACTCTGTTTATGTGTTGTATAAGCCGAAGCTAAATCTAACTGTAATTCGGCATTAAAATCCTGACCCCGGTATTTAGACTGACTTTTAGAACTTCTTCCGGAACCATACATTGAATTAAAGAAGTCTGAGAAATCACTTTCTCCAAAACCTGAAAATTCCTGATTACCTTGTGACTGTCCGGAGTATTGCTGTTGATTCGGATTGTAACCGGATTTTTCAAATTCATCAGCATGTTGCCAGTCTTTTCCATACTTATCGTATTTTTTACGATTTTCAGGATTGCTTAAAACTTCATTGGCTTCGTTTATTTCTTTGAATTTTTTCTCAGCTTCCTTATCATTCGGATTTAAATCAGGATGGTATTTCCTGGCCAGTTTTCGATATGCCTTTTTGATTTCAGTTTCAGTAGCTGATTTGGTTATCTCTAATATTTTATAATAGTCGATATAATCCATTTTTTTTGAGTTTTAAGATAAAATAAATTTAGAGATTCAAGGTATGAATAAGTTGTTAACTATCAAAGAAATGAAATTTTTTTTAGGAGAACTTTACAATGCTTTTTTTTTCAGGGATTTTTAAACTAATTTTTTTGGCAGGTTTTTTGATTCCAAAAATTAGCCTAATATATTGTTATAAAAGTCATAAAGTCATAGTCACTAATTAAATTATGCTATTTTTGCCATACTATAGTATTGATTTTATAAAATTTTAAAAGCCGATTCGATAATACTTTTTCAATGAAGCATATTTTATTTTTCATATTGTTTTTTACTGTCCTGGCAGCTTCTGCTCAGGGAGAATTCAACTCGGGTTTTAAATCTATTCCTTCTCCGAAGTTTAGCGCCAAGCCTAAAAAAATACCAGCTCCGGAAGTCAAAGATCCACAAGCAGAAAATACAGATATCCCAAATATTAAGACGCCCAACGTTTTTGACAATACCAGTATAACTACAAAATCTAAATTTCAGATTGGGGAAGAAAAAAGCAAGTTTACCATGTCAACAGAGAATGATTTTGCCAATCCGGGCGATCGTTATGTTGGAAAAATGGAAAAAGATTTAGATAAAGCTTTGAAAGATGCTGGACTAAAAGAAGGCAGAGGAGAATTGGTAAAGAAGAATATTTCTTTGGGAGAATTTAAAACCAAATCCGCTTATTTCATTGTAAAATTCAGAGATTTTGGAGCCATAGATGGCGATTTGGTCAAGGTTTCTTCGAATGACATTGTAATCCAAAACCAATTGTTTTTAGAGAGCAATTTCAAGCAAGTCAAAATTATACTTTCAGATGGTTTCAATAAATTGGATTTTGAAGCATTAAATATAGGTTCATTGGGAGGAAATACTGCCGAAATTCAGGTTTTCGATGACAAAGGAACTTTAATAACCAATGATTACTGGAACAATCTTGCAGCAGGTTTTAAAGCTTCGATTATTGTTACAAAAGAATAACGTAAGGTTCAAAGCAAAAAGTTTTTATACTTTTAAACTCTGAACCTTGTGTTGTTATAAAATTTTAAATTAAAAAGACCATTCTACAATCCTTCTTTTAAGTGTTTATAATTAGACTTAATGGTGTCTAAAACTTCTTCCATTTTACCACCAAGCATTAATCTGGTCATTGATTTTGCCATACCAATAACTTGTTCCCATTCTACTTTTGGAGGCATTGCCAGTGCATTTGGATTAGTAAATACATTTATTAAAAAAGGTCCGTTATGGCGAAATGCATTTTCAATTGCTCCCTCAACTTCTTCCGGCTTATGAACATTTACGCCCTGAAAACCCATTGCCTGAGCAATTAGACCGAAGTCCGGATTGACCATATCGGTTTCATTATCAGGTAATCCACTAACTTCCATTTCAAGTTTTACCATACCCAAAGCACGATTGTTGAAAACAATAATTTTAATTGGGATGTTATATTGGTGAATTGTTGCTAAATCTCCCAATAACATCGATAAACCTCCATCGCCACACATGGCAATAACTTGTTTCTCGGGATGAGCAAGAGCTGCACCAATAGCCATCGGCATTGCATTTGCCATCGATCCGTGATTGAACGAACCTAGCATTTTGCGCTCTCCGGTACCTTTTATAAAACGTGCTCCCCAAACACAACTCATTCCGGTATCTACCGTAAAAATGGCATCTTTAGTAGCCAATTTATCTATGATATGTGCAACATATTCAGGCTGAATAGTGTCTTCTCCGCCATTATCATCAATGTAAGTGTTCATGTTTTCTTTTACACTCGCATATAATTTAAGTTGCGCTTGTAAAAAACTATCATCTGTTTTGGCTTCCAGCAATGGTAATAAAGCTTCAATAGTATCCGCAACATTGCCACATAATCCCATGTAGAGATTGGCTCTTCTACCTAAACGTTCGGTACTTGTGTCTATCTGAATGATTTTGTTATCTGAAGGCATGAATTTATCATAAGGAAAATCAGTTCCTAATAATAAAACCAAGTGCGACTCGTGCATGCTATGATAAGCAGAGGGCTGACCGAGCAAACCTGTCATTCCTATTTCGTTTGGATTATTAGGCTGGATATTCATTTTTCCACGAAAAGAATATCCAACAGGAGCTTTGATATGATGTGATAATTGTACTACCTGATCGTGTGCCTTATCAGCTCCAATTCCGCAGAATAAAGTGATTTTTGTGCTCTCATTTATAGCTTTCGCTAATTGTTGTAATTCGGAATCAGAAGGTCGAATAACTGGATTACAATGAAAATACTGAGTAGAAATATTGCTTTCAACCGCTTTTAATTGAGATACATCACCGGGTAGTCCAATAACAGCAACACCTTTTTTGCCTAATGCATGTTGAATTGCTGTTTGTATAATTCGAGGAGCTTGTTCTGCAGTCATAATCATTTGATTGTAACAACTGCAATCGTCAAAAAGTTTAATAGTGTTAGTTTCCTGAAAATAATCCATTCCCATTTCACCTGTATTTATTGTTGAGGCAATGGCTAATAATGGAACGTGAGATTTGTGGGCATCATACAAACCATTAATTAAATGAACATGCCCCGGACCGCAACTTCCGGCGCAGACAGCAAAACCATCTAATTCGGCTTCTGCTGCTGCTGCATAAGCGCCCACTTCTTCATGGCGAACATGAATCCATTTTATTTTTCCATTTCTTCTTATCGCATCATTAAAATGATTTAAACTATCACCGGTAACGGCGTACACTCTTTTTACTCCGGCTTCTACCAACATGTCAACTAATTGTTCTGCAACTATTTTACTCATCGATTAAATTTTTGAATTAATAATTTTTGTGGTATACTTTTGGTCATGTTGGTTTTAGTGAGAAGTAAATACTAATTTCATAGAAGAAAGTAGGAAACATTTAATTCTCTACTATAAATTTAATAAAAAAGAACTAGGTTTTTTCTGTTTTTTTTAAGATTTGGCTTTTAATTATCGTTTATAAATTTTTCGAAAAATAATGGCAAAGTTCTTGGAGTTTTTATATTTTTTGAACTTTTACAGTTGTTAACATGGAACCTAAATCGGAACAATGAAAA
Source organism: Flavobacterium sp. (assembly GCF_039930565.1). Classification (GTDB taxonomy): domain Bacteria; phylum Bacteroidota; class Bacteroidia; order Flavobacteriales; family Flavobacteriaceae; genus Flavobacterium. Next base: position 11,361 of record NZ_JBDTTP010000100.1, read on the forward strand.
AAAATATTTTTTTTCATTGTTCCGATTTTTCATTTTCGAATATAAAAAGTATTTTTGCGCATGCAACACAACGTACTTATTTTAGATTTCGGATCGCAATATACTCAGCTTATTGCGCGTAGAGTTCGCGAATTAAATATATTCTGCGAAATTTTCCCTTACAATCACTTTCCTAGTGATTTATCACCTTATAAAGCCGTAATTTTGGGAGGAAGCCCTTTTTCTGTTCGCGGAGAAGATGCTCCACACCCTGATTTATCTCAAATTCGGGGCAAGCTTCCCATGTTGGCAGTTTGTTACGGAGCACAATACTTAGCGCATTTTAGCGGTGGTGAAGTAGCGGCTTCGAACACCAGAGAGTACGGAAGAGCCAATTTATCTTATATTAAAGAGAATGAAGTTTTCTTTAACGGAGTTTCAGAAAACAGCCAGGTTTGGATGAGCCATAGCGATAGTATCAAGGCTTTACCAACAAATGC
>NZ_JBDTTP010000101.1:0-11512 GCF_039930565.1 Flavobacterium sp.
TGCAGCAATAATGGAAGGATGGCAATTATTCTTAGATGTGTCCACACGGTAGGCTGCCATCTGGGCTAGGGCACTCGGTTTCAAAAATTATTGCTGATTATAATCAAAAACACTATCCCATAATACATCAATTATAATAAGAGACTGATCTAACGCTGCAACTTCCCACTTTCCATTATTTTCAATCCCAAGACCAATGTTTTTTAATTTCAATAATGCATCGCTTACATCAAAATCAAGTTCTGTATTGAGATGAGTCTTAAACCACGATTCAATTTGGTTGTCTAGTTCCACAGCGGTTAAATGAGGTGTTTTATATAAAAAGAAATATGCCAGAATTGTTTCCTTCAGGATTTCTTCCTCAGATGAATTGAGCAACGAATAAAAAGCACCACTGTTGTTTCCCAAATTTTTAAAATACAGACTGTCCGAAAGTATTTTAGAATACTTGATTTTCTTGTTTATAAAATTATTGTATTGGCGAAAGCAATAAGCAGCCAATATTCCCAAAGCTATTAAGCCCTGATTTAATGATGTTTTGCTATTCAGCAAATCGATAGTTTCGCCTGTTTGGTAAGCTTCATACATGTTGAGCAACGCCGGAATCACTTTGGCACTTAGCAACGATACGCCACCAAAAATTCCCGGTACCCAAAGCAGCATTTTATCTTTCAATGACATTTTAGGAACCGCATTCGGAAAAATAGTTTCGATGTCGTTTTTAGGAACACGCTTGAATATTTTTAAAGCAATAGTACCCGGATCAATTGGCATCTTTCCTAATCTGACTTTCTTGGTGTCGAGATAATCGGCTTCGTTATAATTAAGATAAATCATAACGCGATCGTAATATTCAATTTCAATTTCTTTCTTCCAGAAATAATATTTCCTTACCGATTCTTTTGCCTTATGATGACCGCGAACATAGAATTCATAATCTTTAAAAGCATTAAAATCTATGGAAAGCTTAAGCCCAATTAAATCAGAATTTTTGAATGATTTTTCTACGGTTTTCTGGTCTAAACGATGATAATTACTTTGCTCTAAAACGGTAAGAAGGGTTTCTTTAAAAACCTGAAAATTACTTTTGCTACTATAACTTTTCCGCTCTCTCTGGCTTAAATCAGGATCAAATGCGGCATAATGCTGTTTTAGGTTGCGATTTAGGGTAAAAGCTTCATAATGATAGTAATGTTCGATAATATCAAAAAGCTTTTTAAAGCTGGCTGCCTTTTCGTTTTCAGAGAAGCAGGTTGTTTGTTGTTCGAGTAAAAACTCCTTGTTAAAGGGAATATAGTTTTCTCGTATCATATATCTGATGCTTATTTTTCTGGTATTTCTAAAAACGTAAAAATACCACCCTAAATTTGATTCTAAAGTGGTATTGCTATTAAAGTTTAGTTATAGTTTTGCCGATATTGAAAATTATTAAATCAGTCAGGACTTAGGTTTTAAGACTTAATTATTCTGAAACGTCCTGGATATTCAAGCCAGATACTTTTTCTGTTTCCGTAGTAGTCCATGAATTCTTCACAAATAAAAACGGCATGTGATGTTGAATAGGCAACAACCCCACAAAAATTATTACCTTCCTGTCTCTTTAATTTTAAGATTTGTTTGCCTTTTTCAAATCCTAAATATTTATATATGGTTGGGGTATAAACACCTCCATCTTCTAAATCTGCCAACGCTTTATCAAAGGTTTCCTCCTTGTCAATAATTTGCCTGTATTTTGCCATTACGGCGTATGTGAGTATTGCGTAGTCTGTTATTCTTTCACTCTCACAATTATCTTTGATATATACAAAATCAGCAGAAAATTGTGCTTTCTCTATTTCCTCTCTTTTTAGAGTAAACGATGCATTATTCTTTAATGTGATTTTATATAAATTGTCATTTATTTTTTCATTTACAAAAAGATCTAATCCATAGATATTCATGGATGCCTTAATAAAAGCAATGGAAGAACAATTAGTACGTTCTCCTTGTTTAAAACTTTCAAATATCTGATCCGAACTCAGTTGTGAGTAGGATGTTGAATAAACAAACAGTAAAAATAAAAATATTGAAGTAAAAGATTTCATTGTCTTTAGATTTAATTGTTCCTTCCTAAATGAAGTGAGAAAATATAGATTTACAAATCTATAAAAATCAACGAATAATTAACGTTTTTACAGCATAACTTCTTTCAAAAAAACAATAAAATTAATTTAACAAGACTTTTATATCGTAATCTTTACTATATGAAAATCAGACGTTAGGAAAGTACTTGCAATTTATTTGAAATGTATATGGGATTGTTTTTTATTACTGATTGTTAAGCAGAAGCGAAACTTTGCATGGATATTAAACAACCATTACACAGTAAATTTGAAAGATTTAAAAATGTTAATATCGTAAATTTGATGTAGCTTATTTCAAATTTAAATTAGTATCAGTTATGGAAAATAATAAAACGACAAAAGCTCAAAATTTCTTCAGAATAGGATTAGGACTTTTTATGATCACAGCGGCAATTGGCCATTTTACTTTCCAGAGAGTCGATTTTCAGGCACAAGTTCCGAATTGGATTCCTTTGGATAAAGATCTTGTCGTTATCCTTTCCGGAATTGTAGAAATTGCATTGGGCATTGGTATGATTTTCATAACCCGCTATAAAGTACAAATCGGAATCGCACTGGCTCTATTTTATGTAATGGTATTTCCGGGTAACATCGCGCAATACGTTAACGGAACAAGTGCTTTCGGATTAGACACAGATCAGGCGCGTTTGATAAGATTGGTTTTTCAGCCTGTTTTGATTTTCCTGGCTTTGTGGTCAACTGGTGCTATTGCTTTTTTTAGAAGCTCAAAAACTTCTTAGCACAAACTCTTCACAATAAAAGCACTGTTCTCATCTTAGCCATTCCAATTAGACTACCTTACCAAAAAAGAGATGTCAATAGAACATAAGGTTCGGCTGGTTGAAGCATTGTTTGATCTTCTTGAAATTGAAATCAGGAATTTCCAAAATGAGACGCATTTGTTTTGTAATGCCGGTTGTGGAAAATGCTGTTCTACACCTAATATTGAAGCTTCTCCTTTAGAATTTTTGCCTTGGGCATTTCATTTATTTTTGAATGGAAAAGCCGAAGAAGCCTTAGCACAATTAAGGAATGTTACAACAAAAAACTGTTTTTTATACCGCCCGCTTTCAGTTTTGGAAAAACATAACGGAAGCTGCAGCAATTACCGTTACCGTGGATTAATCTGCCGGCTTTTTGGTTACGGAGCAACAACGGACAAATTCGGAAAACTGCGATTAGCTACCTGCAAAATCATAAAAGAAGAACAAACAGAAAACTTTACAGCAGCAGAACAAGCCATCAACAACGGAAAACAAGTTCCTGTTTTTACCGATTATTACATGCGCCTAGCTCAAATCGATCTCCGAATGGGAGTTAATTTATTGCCCGTAAACGAAGCGCTAAAAATAGCAATTGAAGAAGTCCTGCATTATTATGCGTATAGACCATTTCCTGGGGGATTGGAGAATATTGCGTAAGTTAAGGTTGGTTGGTTTTTTTAAATTAAAGGCACACAATTATATTTAAACTTTTTTTACCATTAAATAATGATAAACATTTTGTCCGCCTACAGTTATAATATTTGCTGTAACAAAATTGTATCCGTTTGCTGACATGAAGTTTAAAGCATCTATCATAGAATTGAATATTATACCCTCTCCATTTTCATCTTTTAAAAGTGTTGCGTCAGTATTACTTGAAAACAATTTAGTTCTTTGTCCAATATCTATTGCAATTGTAAGTTTTGAAGACAGCATTTTTGAAGTCCCTATAATTTGTAAATATTGGACATCTAAATCTTTAATAGGAATTCCGTTTATGGTTTGTCCAAAGCTAGCAAAACTGAATAAAAGTGTAAGGCTAAGTAGTAGTTTTTTCATTTGTAATTTTGTTATTATTTAAATCAACGATTAGAATTAAGTAGAAATAAAAAAAGTATTGCACCACCTATGAGTCCGGTATAAAACCAAAACTGTATATTTAGTTTAATGGTATCATTACTTTTTATAATATTTTTTAAATAAAGCGTCTGCTTTTCTAATAATTCTCTGTCGCTAAATTCTTTTATATTTTCAGATGTTAATACTTTAGTTTTTTGATTTAAGAAATCTTTTTCTTTTTCAGTTATTGAATACATGTATTTTAAGTTAGTTAGCACAAAATTTGTAAATTTTTCAAACAGTTATAGGTTTTGCAGATATCGATTTTAATCACCTTTTATAAATTCTTGTATGTCTTGAGAGTTATCTTCAAAAGTTTGAATTATATTTATATTATTTTCTTTCTCTATAAAAGTTATTTTTTCATCATATTCTGAATTTCTCCATCTTCCATCTAGATTTGCCCATAGAATTTTATTTCCTTCAACTTTCATTTTGTAATCAAATTTTTGCTTATCTGACTTTCGAATATATGATAAAATATAAATTTCATCTTTTTTTGTAACTTTAATTATTTTCGCAGATTGTCCCATTATAGAAGCTATGGCATATCTGGAAATATCTTCATAAGTAAAATTTTTTAAAATAATTTTATCCACTGTTTTTGTTTTCAAAACTGGAGTATTCAATTCTATCATATCCTCAGTTTGTTCCTTTTGCTTGCAACTAATAATTAATGTAATAATTAAAAAATATAGAATTTTTTTCATGTTGGAAGTGTTTTAATTAGTTTGGGTCATTGATATTTAATTCACAATCTATTTTATTATCTCAAGACAAATAAAGCCATATACTTTCTACGTAGTTGTCACTCATAATTTTTTATAGTAGAAAGTAACTCCTGCTTGAATTTATAAATATCATCAAGGCTTTGCAGTGCTTGTTTTTCGCCATTATCTTTTCCGTTATGGAATAATTCAACATATTTATTCGAAGAATTAAAGTGCAATCTGCAGAGCGGTTTTCTATTATTATCATCTAATAAAATTCCGAAATAGGATTGTGTATCTCTAAAAAAGATCCTGTTTGCTGGAATTACTTCTCTCAATATTGCTTTGATAATTTGCGAACCTTCAATTTCTTCTTCTGTAGTTATGAATTTTGGAGCTTCGACATCTTCATCAACAGAGGATATTTTGGTTTTCTCCTTAGATGGAATAGTTTCATTAATATTCAATGCGTTTTTGAGCCTGAAATTTATAGATTCATTTATAGAATTTGAAAATGCCTTTTTAGTATATTCTTTAAACGCAATTAAACGGGTTGCAGTTAATGGTTTATTAAAAAATCTATTCACCAGAAGTTTTACTATTTCGTCAGAAGGATTTTGCAATTCTATTTCAAATTCATTACGTATTGCCTTAATGTATTTTAATGCTTCTGCAGAATCTAAAATATTCTCTAAATTATAACTTTGTTTAGTGAAATTTTCAAGGATTTTTAAACTGGAATCAGAAATATTGGCCAAATCCAATGTAAAAAATGGCTTTTCATCCATTATGTTTGGTTTCTCCAAATCTGCATAAAAATTATAAGTATGACCGTTGGTTAAAACACCAAAGCGGGATTTTGAAACATGATAATATCTGTGAAGTTGTGAATTGTGCGCATCCGCATTCTCTTTCCAATGTTTACATTCAATAATTAAAATTGGCTCTCCATCTTTCTTGATTACATAATCTATTTTCTCTCCTTTTTTGGTCCCGATATCACATATAAATTCTGGAATAACTTCAGTTGGATTAAAAATATCAAATCCTAAAATTTGAATAAAGGGCATCACAAATGCATTTTTAGTCGCTTCTTCCGTATTGATCTGATCTTTTAAGGAGTCAACTCTTTGATGTAATTGCTCTAATTTAAGTCGTAAATCTGCTTCCATAATTTTATAATGTTACGTTGTTGAATTCCATCATCTCAAAACAAATATGCATATTATATAATTCCCCTCTTTACGGAAAATCATAATCACATATAAAATATTATTCCCAACAAGTGTAGCTATAAATAAAAGCGGAGCAACAAGTAATTATACCTGTTTTAATGTAAAAGACAAAAAAACGAGTAGTTTAATTGATATTATTGGCTTTTTTTGCTCAAAATCATTTTTCAGGCAATCATTTTTTGAAAGAAATATTTCCTCACATTTATGCACATTATTTTTTTAAATTTGTGCTCTATGAAAAAAGCATTCCAACTCTTTGACTTCACTCAAAAAGTCAATTACAAAAACGAAATTTTAGCCGGTTTAACCGTAGCGATGACCATGATTCCAGAATCTTTGTCGTTTGCTATTTTGGCTGGATTTCCGCCTTTGGTTGGTTTGTATGCCGCTTTTATTGCAGGTTTGGTAACGGCCATTTTCGGAGGAAGACCCGGAATGATTTCCGGCGGAGCAGGAGCAACCGTAATTGTTTTAATCGCCTTGATGAAATCACACGGAATAGAATACGTTTTTGCAGCCGTTGCTTTAGGTGGAATAGTGCAAATCGGCATTGGACTTTTTAAACTCGGAAAATTTATTCGATTAGTGCCGCAGCCCGTCATGTTTGGTTTTGTAAACGGATTGGCGGTTGTGATTTTCATGTCACAGCTGGAGCAGTTTAAAACGATAATTAACGGTCAGGTTTCATGGTTACACGGAACACCCTTGTATATTATGCTTGGTTTGGTAGCGCTTACAGTTGCGATTGTTTTGGTTTTTCCGAAAATTACAAAAGCAGTTCCGGCCTCTTTAGTGGCGATAATGCTTGTCTTTGCATTGGTTATTGTGTTCAATATCGAAACCAAAACGGTGGAGGATATAGCCTCGGTTCAGGGCGGATTTCCTCCATTTCATATTCCAGATATTCCAATTTCGTTTGAAACCTTAAAAGTGATATTTCCCTATTCCGTAATTGTGGCAGCTGTTGGTTTGACCGAAGGTTTGCTTACACTGAATTTAGTCGATGAAATTACCGGAACGCGTGGCAACAGTAACAGAGAATGTATTGCGCAGGGAAGTTCGAATATCTTAAATGGGTTTTTCTACGGAATGGGCGGATGTCCAATGATTGCTCAGACTTTGGTGAATTTAGATGCAGGTTCAAGAGCCCGGCTTTCAGGAATAATTGCCGCATTGACCATTTTATTGATTATCCTTTTCGGAGCACCCGTAATTGGAAAATTACCCATGGCGGCTTTGGTGGGCGTGATGATGATGGTAGCGATCACCACTTTTGAATGGGCAAGTTTCAGGGTGATTAATAAAATGCCAAGACACGATATTTTTGTTGGAATTCTGGTTGCGGTAATTACAATTGTATTGCATAATCTGGCTTTGGCAGTTTTGATAGGGGTAATTATTTCCGCTTTGGTTTTTGCCTGGGAAAGTGCCAAAAGAATCCGTGCACGACATTTTACTGATGAAGAAGGAGTGAAGCACTACCAGATTTACGGACCGTTATTTTTTGGTTCAATTGCTACTTTTATGGAAAAGTTTGATATTCAAAACGATCCAAATCATGTAATAATAGATTTTAAGGAAAGTCGTGTTGCCGATATGTCAGCCATTGAAGCCCTGAATAATTTAACCAAAAAGTACAGTCTGTTAAACAAAACAATCGAACTGAAACATCTGAGTGCCGATTGCAGAACCCTTCTTAAAAATGCTGACGGCGTTATTAATGTCAATGTTATTGAGGATCCTACGTACAAAGTGGTTTCTTAATGTGTCAATGTGCCAATTAGAAAATTAGAAAATTCTATAGATTACGCTTAATTATTATCTAATTATCTAATTGCCACATTATCTAATTAATTTGATTTTCGTAACTTTGACAAATGAAACTCACAGAAACCTTAGAAGATTTTTACACAATTAAAGTAAACGGAATGCCCAAAAATCTTAAAAGAGAAATTGGACATTTTAATGTTTTTAAATTAGATGATTTTGTTGGTAGTATCTGTAAACCATTTCCTTACACCAGAAAAGACTTTTATAAAATCAGTCTTATTATAGGAAAAAACAAAGTGTATTATGCAGATAAAATTGTATCCTTTGATGATCAGGCGTTGTTTTTTGCAAATCCGCAAATTCCCTACAATTGGGAACAATTGGATGAAAACCAAACCGGGTTTTTCTGTATTTTTACAGATGCTTTTTTTAGTCAATATGGGAATTTAAAAGAATATCCTTTATTTCAGCCGGGCGGAAATCCGATTGTTCCGATTTCAATGGAATTAGCTGAATCTTTAAAAGTGGTTTATTTAAGAATGTTTGACGAAATCAATTCTGATTATGCTTTTAAATATGATGTACTTCGAAATCTTGTTTTTGAAATTATTCATCTGGCGCTGAAAACGCAGACTGTAACTACTTCATTATACAGTAAATCAAACGCCACAATAAGGATTTCATCTTTATTTATGGAGTTGTTAGAGCGCCAGTTTCCTATCGAATCCATATCCCAGCAAGTTAATTTTCGTTCACCATCTGAATTTGCCAGTCAATTAAACGTACATGTCAACCATTTAAATAAAGCATTAAAAGGAACTACCGGAAAAACAACTTCGCAGATTATTACGGAAAGAATTGTTCAGGAAGCCATGATTCTGCTCAAACAAACCAATTGGAATATTAATGAAATTGCATGGTGTCTGGGCTTTGATGAATTATCCCATTTTATTAATTTCTTTAAGAAAAATGTTCAGGTTTCACCTAAAAACTATCGAATGACAGAAATTGTTTGATTTTCGTAACTTCTCGTTTGATTGCTTTAAGTTTTTGCAAGTACTTCGCTGATACCTTTGTACCATAATTAAATGTAAAAATTAAAATCATGGAAAATAACAAAGTTTGGTTTATCACAGGTGCTTCAAAAGGACTTGGATTAGAATTGGCAAAAAAATTATTGGCTGAAGGAAAAAAAGTAGCCGCAACATCACGAACTGAAAGTGCCCTAATTAAAGAATTAGGAAATCCTTCTGAATATTTTCTTCCATTAGAAATGGATTTAACGAACGAACAAAGCGTTAAAAATGCAATTGAAGTGGCAATAAGTCATTTTAAAACCATTGATGTTTTGGTGAACAATGCAGGTTATGGTTTATTAGGTTCACTTGAAGAACTAACTGACGCAGAATCCAGAAAAAACTATGAAGTAAATGTTTTCGGATTATTGAATGTGATCAGAAATACGATGCCGTACATGCGTGCCAATAAATCAGGTCATATTTTTAATATCGCTTCAATCGGAGGCTATAATGGTGGTTTTCCGGGTTGGGGAATTTATTGTTCTACAAAATTTGCCGTTGCCGGTTTAACCGAATCATTAGCTGTTGAGGTTAAAGAATTTGGAGTGAATGTCACTTTGGTTTATCCGGGTTATTTCAGAACCGATTTTTTAAAAGACAGTTCTTTATTATTGCCTCAGAGTCCAATTGCAGAGTATAAAGCAGTTAGGGAATCAGAAGTTGCTCACAAAGATAGTATTAATGAAAATCAGCCTGGAGACCCTGTAAAATTTGCTACAGCCTTAATCAAAATGAGTGAGGAAGAAAATCCTGCATTGCATTTATTTGTGGGACAAGATGCTTACGATATGGCAAATGTAAAAATTGCTGAAGTTCAAAAAGAATTGGAGCAATGGAAAACAGTTTCTGTTTCGACAGGTTTTTAATTGTCGAATCTTCTGATTAATGTAAAATTAGAGATAAATAAAAAAACGCCAAATAGAAATTTCTATTTGGCGTTTTTTATTTTAAGAAAAGAACGATTACATCATTCCCGGCATACCACCGCCCATTGGCATACCGCCTCCGTTTTCTTCTTTAATATCAATTAAGGCACATTCTGTAGTAAGAATCATTCCGGCAACAGAAGCAGCATTTTCTAACGCTACACGAGTTACTTTTTTAGGATCGATAATTCCGGCAGCAAGCATGTCTACATATTCATCAGTTTTGGCATTGTATCCAAAATCTCCAGAACCTTCAGAAACTTTAGCGACTACGACAGAACCTTCAAGGCCTGCATTTTCAACAATAGTTCTTAATGGAGATTCAATAGCGCGGGACACAATCTGAATTCCTGTTGCCTCGTCTGCGTTATCAGCTTTAATGTCAGCCAAAGCAGCTTTTGCTCTTAATAAAGCAACACCTCCACCAGCAACAATTCCTTCTTCAACAGCAGCACGAGTTGCGTGTAATGCGTCATCTACTCTGTCTTTTTTCTCTTTCATTTCTACTTCAGAAGCAGCACCAACATAAAGAACAGCAACACCACCGGCTAATTTAGCCAAACGCTCCTGCAATTTTTCTTTATCATAATCAGATGTTGTAGTTTCCATCTGACCTTTAATTTGGTTTACTCTGTTTTTGATAATATCAGCTTCACCAGCACCACTTACAATTGTAGTATTGTCTTTGTCGATAGAAACTCTTTTTGCAGTTCCTAACATTTCGATAGTAGTATTTTCTAACGTGTAACCTCTTTCTTCAGAAATTACAGTTCCACCAGTTAAGATAGCGATATCTTCTAACATTGCTTTTCGTCTGTCTCCAAAACCAGGCGCTTTTACAGCAGCAATTTTAAGAGCACCTCTTAATTTGTTTACAACTAAAGTAGACAAAGCTTCTCCGTCAACATCTTCAGCAATAATCAATAATGGTTTACCTGATTGAGCAACTGGTTCTAAAACAGGAAGTAATTCTTTTAAAGAAGATACTTTTTTATCATATAATAAGATATATGGAGAGTCTAATTCCACTTCCATTTTCTCTGGATTTGTAACAAAATAAGGAGAAAGATACCCTCTGTCAAACTGCATTCCTTCAACAACATCAACGTAAGTATCAGTTCCTTTTGCTTCTTCAACAGTAATTACACCTTCTTTGCCCACTTTCGCGAAAGCAGTAGCAATCAAATCGCCAATAACTTCGTCATTGTTTGCAGAGATAGAAGCAATTTGTTTGATTTTATCAGAATCGCTTCCAACCACTTTAGCTTGTTTAGCCAAATCGGCAACGATAGCTTCAACAGCTTTATCGATACCGCGTTTCAAATCCATAGGATTTGCACCTGCTGCAACGTTTTTCAAACCTTCTTTTACGATTGCCTGAGCTAAAACGGTGGCAGTTGTAGTTCCGTCTCCCGCTAAATCATTAGTTTTAGAAGCTACTTCTTTAACCATTTGCGCGCCCATATTTTCTAATGGGTCTTTTAATTCGATTTCTTTTGCAACAGAAACACCATCTTTAGTAACTGTTGGTCCACCAAATGATTTTCCGATAATTACGTTACGACCTTTTGGTCCAAGAGTTACTTTTACAGCATTTGCCAATGCATCAACACCACGTTTTAATCCGTCACGTGCTTCAATATCAAATTTTATATCTTTTGCCATTTTTATTTTGTTTAATGTTTATTTGTTTCAGGTTTCCCTAATACTTAATTCTTGAGACCTATGTTTTTTTAGATGATTGCAAGAATATCATCTTCGCGCATAATCAAATAATCAGTTCCTT
>NZ_JBDTTP010000102.1:0-11204 GCF_039930565.1 Flavobacterium sp.
TAATAATGAAAAAATCAATAATTGCATTTTTATTTCTCTTTACTAACATCTACAATATGACAGCTCAGGATGATCCTTATTTATGGTTAGAAGAAGTTGACGGAAAAAAAGCATTGGATTTTGTTGAAAAAGAAAACAAAGCCACATTAGAAGTTCTTACTAATCAAAGTGAATATCAAGATATATTCACTAAAAGTTTGGCTGTATTAAACGATACAGATAAGATTGCTTATCCGGGAATTTATGGAAATTATATTTATAATTTTTGGCAAGATAACGAGCATATCAGAGGGATTTGGCGCAGAACAACAAAGAAAAGTTACTATACTAAAAAACCTGTCTGGGAAACACTTTTAGACATTGATGCTTTGAGCAAACAAGATAATATTAAATGGGTTTATAAAGGAGCACAAGGTTTATACCCAAAATATGACCGCTTTTTAGTAAGTCTTTCAAATGGTGGTGGTGATGCTGTTGAAGTAAAAGAATTCGATGCAGTTACCAAAAAATTTATTCCAAATGGATTTTCACTTCCTGAATCTAAAAATAGCGTTAGTTACTTTGATGTAAATACCTTAATTGTCGGAACCGATTTTGGAGAAGGAAGTATGACCTCTTCCGGTTATCCAAGAGTTGTTAAGTTATGGAAAAGAGGAACTAAATTATCTGAAGCAAAAACAATATTTGAAGGTGACGTTACCGATGTTTCAGATAATGGATACTTAATTCGAGATGGTGAAAAGAGTTATCTCTTTATTGGAAAAGCAGAAACATTTTACTCTTCAAAATCTTTTGTAATGCTTAACGATAAATTGGTAAAACTGGATATTCCTGATGATGCTAATTTTAGTGCGATATTAAATAATCAGGCAATAATCAATTTAAAATCAGATTGGACTGTTAATGGTACAACCTATAAACAAGGTTCTGCTATCAGCGTCAATTTTACTTCTTTACTAAAAGGTGAAAAAGACTTGCAGCTTGTTTATGAACCGGATGCTTACAGCAGTATTGCAGAAATTTCAAGCACCAAAAACTTTTTGTTACTGAATATTTTAAACAATGTAAAAAGTGAGCTTTATTCCTATTCTTTCACAGATGGAAAATGGAACAGAACTACAATTAATGCTCCAGAATTTGGAACAATTGAAATCGCAGCAACAGACGAATTCAGTGACGATTATTATTTTAATTATCAAAATTTCCTCACTCCTACTTCTTTATTTAGTGCTAATGCAAAAAACAATAAGGTTCAAAAAGTAAAATCACTTTCGGCATATTTTGATGGCAGCAAGTACAAAGTGGAACAATTTAAAATGAAATCGAAAGACGGAGAAATGATTCCATATTTTTTGGTTGCGGCAAAAGATATTAAATACGACGGAAATAACCCAACCTTACTTAACGCTTATGGTGGATTTGAAGTTTCAGAACAACCCTTTTATTCTGGCGTTATCGGACAAGCCTGGTTAGATAAAGGAGGTGTTTTTGTATTAGCAAACATTAGAGGTGGTGGAGAATTTGGACCAAAATGGCATCAGGCAGGACTGAAAGAAAAAAGGCAAAATATCTACAATGATTTTCATGGAATTGCCGAAGATTTAATTGCAAAAAAAATTACATCCTCTCATCATTTAGGTATTATAGGAGGCAGTAATGGCGGATTGCTTATGGGGGTTGCATTTACTCAGCGTCCTGATTTATACAATGCTGTTGTATGTCAGGTTCCGCTATTAGATATGAAACGTTATAACAAATTATTGGCCGGAGCAAGCTGGATGGGAGAATATGGAGATCCTGACACCAGTGATTGGGATTTTATTAAAAAATATTCACCTTATCAAAACGTAAATAAAGACACCAAATACCCGGAAGTGTTTTTTATGACTTCAACAAAAGATGACCGTGTCCATCCTGGTCATGCCAGAAAAATGGCTGCTAAAATGATTGAAATGGGTAATAAAATCTACTATTACGAAAATACTGAAGGCGGACATGGCGGTTCTTCAACAAACGAGCAAAGAGCTAAGTTTTATGCTTTATATTATTCCTATTTATGGAAAAAATTAAAAGTATAAGTACACATTAACGAATAGAAAAACATTGACCGCAGATTGGCAGATTATTTAATTTATAATCTACGAATCTGCGGTTTATTATTTTCTTTAAAAATAATTACATTTACAAAAAATTAATATTATGGTATTAAGTAGATTTTGGTTAGTCATTTTTATTTCTTCGATTGTTTTTATTGTCGTCAGTTTATTTACTGCCAACACTTACACTATTGATTCTGTAATAAATGGCAAGAAAGACGATCCTATTTTAATATCTGAAAAATACATCGATGAACTTCCTGTTTTCATCAGGGATAGTATTAAAAAAACAGAAGGTCAAACAATGATTATCAATCGTGATACGCTGAATTCTGATACAACTTATGTTTACAAAAGCAAAACCGTTAAAATTTACAGTGGTGTTCAAAAATCTGATGGTTTATTGCCAACCTGTAAAAGTACTTTAGTCGATTTAATTCTGCCCCTTATTGCCTATTTGGCTTTTTTCTGTGGATTAATGGAACTTTTAATCATTTCGGGAGCCTCCGGAAAATTAGCAAAAGTATTAAGTCCGGTATTTGTTAAAGTATTCCCGAGTATTCCTAAAAACCATCCTTCGATATCGTATATGACTTTGAACTTTGCCGCCAATTTCCTGGGATTAGATTCTGCTGCGACTCCATTTGGACTGAAAGCCATGGAAAGTTTACAGGAAATAAATCCCGACAAAGACAAAGCCAGTGATGCCCAGATTATGTTTATGTGTCTTCATGCGTCTGGTCTAACCTTAATTGCTACTTCTATTATTGGCTATCGTGCCGCTGCTAATGCAACTAATCCTGCCGATGTGATGCTGCCTTGCATCATTACCTCTTTTATTGGTACTATTGCCGCTTTCTTAATTGTGGGAATCAAGCAAAAAATCAATTTTAAAAGTGCCTCGCTTTTAATTGTCTTAATGGGACTAATTGCTGGTATTGTTGGATTGCTGATGTATGTAAATCATTTGGATATTATTGGAAAAAATTACTTTACTTCGAACCTTTCCGGACTGATATTGATTGCAATTATTGCCTTTACCTTAATTTTTGCTTTTAAAAACGAACAGAAATTTATCGATGCGAATACTACACCTTTCGACACTTTTGTTGTCGGTGCAAACAACGGCGTTAAAACCGGTGTTACTATTTTTCCTTATGTTTTGGGAATGTTGGTTGCTATTTCCTTATTCAGAAACAGTGGTTTATTCGAGATTATAAGTAACGGAATTGCGTTTGTTTTCTCCAATATGGGCGTGAGCAAGGAAATCACAAATGCTTTACCGGTAGCGATGCTTCGTCCGTTCAGTTCTGCAGGATCCCGTGGATTTTTGATTGATTCGATGAATACTTTCGGAGCAGATTCCTTAACGGCAAGACTGAGCAGTATTTTCCAATGCAGTGCCGAAAGTACTTTTTATGTAATTGCGGTTTACTTTGGCTCAGTTAACATCAAAAATACCCGTTATGCATTAGGCACGATGCTTTTGGTAGATCTGATTTGTGTGATTACTGCAATTTTTGTGGCTACCTGGTTTTTTTAATTTTTGATTAAACTGGATTAAAATCCAACCCTACAATATCGGTCGAGCCAATGGCTCTTTTATATAAACGGATTCTGATAACTGGATTGAAATCCAGCCCTACAATATGGGGCGAGCCGGATGACTCTTTTTATACATTTTGAAAATTCCGTAGGAATGGATTATTTTGTAGCAATGGATTTCAATCCGTTGAATAATATTGATTCACCTTCTTCTGAGTTCCGTAGTAACGGTTGATATTACAAAGACTATTAAATGGCAAACACTCTATCATCAAATCTATATACAATTTGTCTTTGCTGTGAAATATCGTGAAGCTATAATTGATAAACAATGGAAATCAAAATTACATGGTGTAATTGGAAACTTAATTAACGAAACTGGCTGCAAAACCATTATTGTAAATGGTGTCGAAGATCATGTTCATTGTCTGGTGGGACTGAACCAATCATTTCTATTTCGGAATTGATGAAGGCCGTAAAAACAAAATCATCAAAATATATTAATGATCATAATTTAACCCATTCAAAATTTGAAAGGCAAGAAGGTTATGGCGCATTTTCTTAGGGACAATCACAAATTGATGCAGTTTATAAATATATTGCTAATCAAGAAGAACATCATAAAAAAACAAACCTTTAAAGAAGAATATTTACAATTTTTAGAGAAATTCAAAGTACAATTTGAAGAAAAATACATCTTCGAAAATTTAATATAATGCTATGAAACTACAATATCTTTTCATCTTATTAATTCTTGCGGGCTGCCAAAAAGAACAAAAAATAGCTCAGACTTCAGGTTTTGATGCTATTGAAGCTCCTAAACAAGTTAAAGCCAATACAAAAGAAGTTGAAGAAAGTGTTTTGCGGACAGATACAATTCTGTTTTCGGAAGATAAAAAAGCGGCCATTACTCATATTCTCGTACATCTTACTGAACAAAAAGCAGATAATGACAGCATCATCACCTCTAAATTCAGGCTTGATTTTTATCAGAATAAAAACAAAATAGCGTCTTCAAAAATAATTATCTCAGGATATCAAAAAGGTTCTGAATGGAGCGGATCCTATGGTTTGAATGATGCATCTGAAAATTCATCATTTCTAAAAATTGATTTCGGATATCCGGCCTGTGGTTATGTTTTTGATAATTATTTATATTATGTAGAAAACAATGATTTACAGCTCGTTCATCAATGGCAATCGATGTCAGACAGCGGTTGGGGGAACTGGACAGAATTTATGACTGATAATTCTAAAGATCCTAAAATTTTCTATTGTAAAACTGTTTCATTTGAACCTGGAGATGATGATTCTGAAGATTCGGGAATTTTAAAATACTCTGACTCTGTTTCATTTTCATTAAAAGGCAATCAATGGGGGAAAAAAATACTTTCGGCAAAAGACAAACCTTATTTTGAAAAAAAGATGCGTTTTGATGAATTTCATAACCAACAATAAACTTAGAAACGCCTATAATTCAAATTCTTTCTTAGGTAAATAATTTTTAACTTTGCCAAAAACAAATAAATGATTGATTTTATATACCAGGATCCTTACCCTATTTTAAAGGATGAAACGCAATACCGCAAAATTACCTCAGATTTTGTAAAAGTGGAACAATTTGGAGAACGTGAAATTTTAACCGTTGATCCAAAAGGCTTGGAATTATTGGCTGAAGAAGCTTTAACCGATGTTTCGTTCATGTTGAGAACGTCACATTTACAAAAATTAAGGAAAATTCTGGATGATCCTGAAGCAACAGACAATGATCGTTTTGTGGCTTATAATTTACTTCAGAATGCTTCGGTTGCTGCCGAAGGTCAATTACCAAGCTGCCAGGATACCGGAACGGCAATCGTAATGGCAAAAAAAGGCGAAAGCATCTATACAGGTGTCGATGATGCTGAATGGTTAAGCAGAGGAATTTTCAACACTTACCAAAAACGTAATTTACGTTATTCACAGATTGTTCCGATTTCGATGTTTGAAGAGAAAAATTCGGGTTCGAATCTTCCGGCGCAAATTGATATTTATGCTAAAAAAGGAACATCCTATGAGTTTTTATTTATGGCAAAAGGCGGTGGATCTGCTAATAAAACCTACTTATACCAACAAACAAAATCACTACTGAACGAAAAATCAATGGATGCTTTTGTTCGTGCGAAAATAAAAGATTTAGGAACTTCGGCTTGTCCGCCTTATCACCTGGCTTTGGTCATTGGAGGAACTTCTGCGGAAGCGAACCTAAGTGCTGTTAAAAAAGCATCGGCCGGATATTATGATAATTTGCCAACTACCGGAAATATGTCGGGTCAGGCATTTCGTGATATCGAGTGGGAACAAAAAGTTCAGCAAATTTGCCAGGAAAGTGCCATTGGCGCTCAGTTTGGAGGTAAATATTTTACCCATGATGTTCGTGTAATCCGTTTGCCCCGTCATGCGGCTTCCTGTCCCGTTGGATTGGGTGTTTCCTGTTCTGCCGACAGAAATATCAAAGGAAAAATTACAAAAGACGGAATCTTCGTTGAGCAGCTAGAAGTGAATCCGAAACAGTTTTTACCGGAAACAGCTCCGCATTTAGAAGCTCCGGTTGAAATCGATTTGAATATGCCAATGGCGGATATGCTGGCAAAACTAACTCAATATCCAATCAAAACCCGCTTAAAACTAAACGGAACCGTGATTGTAGCCCGTGATATTGCACACGCCAAAATCATGGAAATGCTGGAAGCAGGAAAACCAATGCCGGAATACTTTAAAAATCACCCTGTTTATTATGCAGGACCTGCGAAAACTCCGGAGGGAATGGCTTCAGGAAGTTTTGGACCAACTACAGCAGGACGCATGGACGTTTATGTGGATGAATTCCAGAAACATGGCGGAAGTATGATCATGCTGGCTAAAGGAAACCGTACCAAACAAGTTACAGATGCCTGCAACAAATATGGCGGATTCTATTTGGGTTCTATCGGAGGTCCGGCGGCTATTTTGGCGCAAGACAATATTTTAAAAGTAGAAGTGGTTGATTTTGAAGAATTAGGAATGGAAGCGGTTCGAAAAATTACTGTAAAAGATTTCCCTGCTTTTATTATTACGGATGATAAAGGAAATGATTTCTTTGAGAATTTATAGTTTTTAAGCTTAAGGGCTTTGAAATATTTTTAAATGATAAAAACCGCCCATAAGGCGGTTTTATATTGTATATTAAACTGAAATTATTTCTTTATAAACTTTTTCGCCACTCTTCTTTGACCGCTATTCAATTCGATAATATAGATTCCGGTATTTAATTTACTTACATCAATTGGACTTTCAGATAATTGACCTGAACTTACCTGCTGACCTAATGCATTTGTAATTTTAAAACTAGAACCCTTTTGCTCAAATGATGAAATATTCAATTCCTTTTCAACCGGATTTGGATATAACGTTATTTCAGAATTTGAGTTATCTGTATCAGCAATCAATTCATTAACAACTACTGTTCCTGCAGCAGTAATGTTTATTGAATAATCTTCTACTTGTCCATAAGAGAAAGACTCGCACGCAGTTGGAATTCCATTATATTTCATAGAAATTCTTACTGTTGTCGTTCCTAAAGTTGCCGTTGCAGGAATAGTGATCGATCCTGTAACCGGAGTAGCTGTTGAAGCTGTTTTTGTCCAGACTGTTTCGCCTGAATCAGCAAAATCACCATCTTTATTATAATCAATAAACACAGCATAGCCTTCACTATATACTGAAGAAGCCCATGTCGGAGTAATCGTAATAGTATAAGCAGTTCCTCTGCTTGCATTAGTAGAAACTGATGTGAAATTTTCATAACCAGTTGTTGCGGTAGAAGTATTGCTAATAGTACCAAAAACAACTTTCCCAATTCTTTCCTCCGTTGCGCTATTTCCTTTTGAAGTACAATAGGTTAGTGTACCCGCAAGTGTAGTAACATTTACTGTACTGCTTGATGAGGAAACATTTCCTGCGGCATCTTTTGCTTTTACAGAAAACGTATAAGCGGTTGAAGCAGTTAATCCTGTAACAGTATAAGTTGTAGTTGTAGACGAACCTTTTAAAGTTGTTCCTTGGTAAATATCATATCCGGTAACGGTAACATTATCTGTTGAAGCTGTCCAGGAAAGAGTAGTTGTTGTTCCTGTAGTTCCTGAAGCTGCTAACGCAGTCGGCACTGATGGTGCTGTTGTATCACTCGATCCTCCGGTATAAGCTGCTCCAACACCTACTGCGTAAAAAGCATTAGTTGTTGCAATAACTTCAGCAGAACCTGCTCCGTATAAGTCAATAGCTGACTGTATTCCTGAAGTTCTGGCATTTGCATAAGTTGAATTGGCTGTTAAATAAACGCTTTCCAGACGATAAGCAATTTTAGCCGCTTTGTCTATTGTTATTCCGGCAACATTATACGCATTTCCAAGGTCATTTGTACCTGATTTACCTGTAGACAGGATATAAAACCAGTGATTTAATACGCCTGAGTTTGTATGAACCCCACAATAATCATTGTTTCTTGTTGGCGTACAGTTTGCGTTTACCCAATAGGTTCCGCCATAAGTATCGGGCTGTCCTTCAGAGTTCGGATCACTCATAGAACGTAAAGCTAAATGATTTGATCTTTTTTCAATGTCTTCACCAATTAACCAGGTAGATTTTGTAGGCGCTGCACGATATTCGATACAAGCTCCCCAGATATCAGAAAAAGCTTCGTTCATCGCTCCCGATTCTTTTTGATATGCCAGATTTGCAGTATACGTACAAATAGCATGACCTATTTCATGTCCGGCAACATCCATTGCTGTCAGGATATCAAATACTCCTGTTCCGCTTCCGTCGCCATAAGTCATAACACTCCCGTTCCAGAAAGCATTGTTATTGTCAGGATATCCGGCTGCAATTAAATTATAGTGTACATAACTTTTAATTTTAGCGCCGCCATTATCATAACTGTTTCTGCCATGTACAGCCGACCAATAATCGTATGTCATTTCGGCTCCCCAATGTGCATCAAGTGCCCCATTGTCTTTATTTGTGTTGTTATATTCAGCAGCAGTCCAGTTATTGTCACCATCTGTAAAATTTGTTGTTGGATATGTTGCTGTTTTCGCAGAATTGTAGGTCTGAATTCCATTTCCGCGCGTTCCGTCTAGCAAAATATAAGAAGATCCGCTTAATGTTGTCTGAATTGTTTGAGTTCCGCTGTAACGGGTTGCTGCGTTTGCTGCTACAATAGTCGTTTTTAAATTAACATTCTCTTTTTTAGATGCTGCATCCACAGCTTTTGAATTTCCATGGCTAAACTCTCCAAGATGTTTTATAGTTGCATTATAAAACAATACTTCTCCCGTTGTGGCATCTATATACAAATCACCGCGGCTTAGTGGGTATGTCGCATAAATATCAAATTTATATGCTAAATTAACCTTATCAGTAGTTCTTTCTGTTCCCTGAGTTTCCATATCAGGCAAAAAAACCAACTCTCCTTCAGGCTTCTCATAGCCCATTGCCTTAGCATCTTCAGGAGAATCCCAAAGATATTTTTTGGCACCTGTATGCATAACGGCTTTGTTAAAAGCCTCCTGTGCTGAAATTTTTGGCTTTACGGCTGCATTTTTTATATTGTAAAATTCGCCATTCATTGAAGCAAGTTTACCGTTTTTTGAATGTAATGTATAATTTGCAAATTCTACTTTAATACCTTGTTCATACAATTGAAATTTTTCATGAGTAAAACCTTCACGGTCAGTTTCTGTTTTAATTTTCGCAAAAGACTGATTGTCTTTTAAACCTAATTGTTCCTTAAAAACGGCATTAAAATCAGAATCTTTGTAGGTTGACTGAGCACTAAAAGTGATTAAACTTGGAAGTCCGTTTTCAGATAAATTTTTCTGACTTATGCGTTTGTCTGTTACCTGCGAAAATGCAGTTAAAGAAAATGTGAGCACAACAATTGACGTAGTGACAATTTTTGGTAATTTTTTTTCCATAAATAAAAGGGGTTTAAATTGATAATGGATTAAAATATCCCATGTAGGGAAATACTTTAAATTTTAGTAAAAGTATTTCAATTTTGTTATTTAATCGATAAAATTTACCTTTAATCGATTAAATACAACACTTTTTATTTTAAATACGCTTTTATTTAACAGTTATTAAGAATTTTACAAAAATGATAAGAATTATAGAATGTTTGAATTACAAAATACTTTATAATAGTATTTTTATAACTGTTTTATAATAAAAATGCTGATTTTTAAATATATCCCACAAAAAAAGCCGGCTCATTAAGCCAGCTTTGATAATTACATAAAAAAGAAATTATTTGATATCCATTTCCGGGATTTCCCCTTCAATAATTAAATCAGCTTCCGTTGAAGCAATTATATGTTCCACAGAAACACCTGGAGCACGTTCTAAGAGCTTAAAACCTTTTTCAGTCACTTCTAGAACTGCCAACTCTGTAACGACCTTTTTAACGCAGCCAACGCCGGTTAATGGTAAAGTACATTTTTTCAGGATTTTTGATTCTCCCGCTTTGTTGACGTGCATCATGGCTACGATGATATTTTCGGCGGAAGCCACCAAATCCATAGCGCCACCCATTCCTTTTACCATTTTGCCGGGAATTTTCCAGTTGGCGATATCGCCATTTTCAGAAACTTCCATCGCACCTAAAATCGTCAAATCTACTTTTTGGCTTCGAATCATCCCGAAACTAAAAGCGGAGTCAAAGAAACTCGCTCCGGGAAGCGTAGTTATCGTTTGTTTTCCGGCATTGATGATATCGGCATCTTCTTCTCCGGCAAAAGGAAAAGGTCCCATGCCCAAAACACCGTTCTCGCTCTGAAATTCAACTGAAATATCTTCCCGAACATAATTCGCAACCAAAGTCGGAATTCCGATACCCAGATTCACAAAATACCTGTCTTTTACTTCTTTCGCAATTCGTTTTGCAATATCTTCTTTTGTTAACATAAAATCAATGTGTCAATTTTTTTTAATGTGCCAATCAGATAATTTGATAATGCACTGCTGAACGTAAGCAATATAATTATCTAATTGACAAATTATTTCATTATCTAATTAGGCTTTCTGTCTTACTGTTCGCTGTTCAATACGTTTTTCAAACTTCTCCCCTTGAAAAATACGCTGTACCATTATTCCTGGAATATGAATCTGATTGGGATCTAAAGTCCCAACCGGAACTAATTCTTCCACCTCAGCAATCGTTATTTTTGCGGCTCCGGCCATACAGGCATTGAAGTTTCTGGCGGTTCCCCTAAATATAAGATTCCCGGCTTCATCACCTTTCCACGCCTTTACAATCGCAAACTCAGCTTTGAACGCTTCTTCCATAATATGCATTTTACCATTGAATTCACGGACTTCTTTCCCTTCGGCGACTTCGGTTCCGTAACCTGCGGGTGTAAAGAAAGCTGGGATTCCGGCTTGTGCTGCCCTGCAACGTTCGGCCAGAGTTCCTTGTGGCGTCAATTCAACTTCTAATTCTCCGGAAAGCATCTGGCGTTCAAACTCTGCGTTTTCACCAACGTA
>NZ_JBDTTP010000103.1:0-11179 GCF_039930565.1 Flavobacterium sp.
CTTACCAACATGAAAAATAAAATAACAAATATTGTTTTTTTCTTATTTTCGGTTTCGGTTTTCTCACAAGGGCAAACTACTAATACGGGAACATTATATGTGAGTCCAAATACGTTAATGACTATCGTTTCAGATTTTAACAATACTGCTACGGGAGGATATAAAAATGATGGCGAAGTTTTGCTTCGTGCTAATTTTAATAACGACGGAATTACAACTTTCAACACTTCTAATAATGGGTATACAAGATTTGAAGGTTTTCTTACCCAAAAAATAACAGGTGTTAGACCAAGTGAGTTTAATCATTTACTTTTTAATAATGCCAATGCCCAACCTGCTTTCCAATTATATGGAGAAATTAGAGTCACAGGTAATTCAGATTTTTTTAAAGGTATTGTCAATGATGATGACTTTGGTGGATTGATGGTGTTTGAAAATAAAGCAACACATACCAATACACACAATGAAAGCCATGTGGACGGAAAAGTTAAGAAAAACGGAACTACTGAATTTCAATATCCAATAGGAGATAAAGAATTATATCGATTTGCTGCGATTTCAGCACCTTCTGAAACGGCAAGCAATTTCACGGCGAAATATTTTTTTGAAGATTCTAATCCACTGTACCCACATGCGAATCGCCCTGAAACAATCAGTTTAATTGATAACAAGGAATATTGGACAGTTGAAAAAACTGGCGGAAATTCAGATATTATATTAACACTAAGCTGGGATGAAAACACTACGACACCTACAGCCGTTGTGACTGCACCTGAAAGTGCTATTCATATTGTTCGTTGGAACGCTGTGCAAAATCTTTGGGTCGATGAAGGAGAAGTTGCCGTAGATGTTACAAATAAAACAGCAACAACAGTATTAAATGTTGATGGATATGGCGTATTTACTTTAGCAAGAGTTAAAGAAGTTCCTACAGCTGGAGATATTGTTATTCATAATGTAATAACACCTGATGGAGATGGAAAAAATGACTATTTCTCTATTGTAGGAATTGAAAATTTTCCAAATAATACTGTAGAAGTTTACAACCGCTGGGGAGTTAAAGTTTTCGAAACAAATGGTTACAATTCCTCTGGTAACGTTTTTAGAGGTTACTCTGATGGAAGAACAACAATAGATAAAAATGAAGGCTTGCCTACTGGAACGTATTTCTATGTTTTAAAATACAAAGACAATGATTCTAATGCACATCAAAAAGCTGGTTATTTATATCTTACTAAGAAATAGTTAAAACAAATTGAAATGGCTTAGTGAAATAAGCTAAGCCAATTTTTAAAAATAAAAATTATGAAAAAAATTACTCTGTTTTTTCTGTTTTTTTCAAGCGCATTGTTTGCGCAACAAGATGCGCAGTTCACACAATATATGTACAATACTATTAATATAAATCCTGCCTACGCAGGTTCCCGAGGAGCATTGAGTATCTTCGGACTGTATCGTACACAATGGGTTGGATTAGATGGCGCTCCGGAAACCAGCAGTTTTTCAGTAAATACACCAATAGCAAATAGCAATCTTGGACTGGGTGTTTCTTTAATAAATGATAAAATTGGACCTACTAACGAAAATACGTTGTCAGCAGATTTGTCATATACCATTCCTACTTCAGAAAATTTTAAACTTTCTTTTGGTGTAAAAGCTACAGCGAATTTGTTTAATCTTGATATTAATAAATTGACCCCCGAAGATCAAGGTGATCCACAATTACAAGATTTCAATAGTAAATTTTCGCCTAATATTGGAGCAGGATTATTTTTCCATTCTGACAAAGCTTACATCGGTTTTTCTATTCCTAATTTTTTAGAAACAAACCGTTATAGTGATAATGATGTTGCTGTTTTTAAAGAAAAAATGAACTATTACCTGATGGCTGGTTATGTATTCAATTTAGATAGCTATGAATACATAAAATTTAAACCTGCACTTTTAACCAAAATGGTCGAAGGGTCTCCTTTACAAGTTGATGTTTCTGCTAATTTCTTATTCAATGATAAATTTACAGTGGGAGTTGCTTACAGATGGAGTGCTGCTTTGAGCGCTATGGCGGGTTTTCAGATTACTGATGGATTGTTTTTGGGCTATGCATACGATCGTGAAACAACGAATTTAAACAATTACAATTCAGGATCACACGAAATATTTTTACGTTTCGAATTCTTAAACAAATATGGACAGTTAACCTCTCCTAGATTCTTCTAATCCTTCCATTATGAAAATTAAAAAAATACTTTATATAGGTTTTATTGTACTATTGGCAATAAATGCAACCGCACAAAAGAAACCCTTGACGAAAGCTGAAAAGAATTATAATGAATATTCATATATTGATGCCATTGCCACTTATGAGAAAGTTGCTGAAAAAGGATATGCAGATGAAAAAATGCTCCAAAGGTTAGGAAATGCATACTATTTTAATGGGGAATTAGTAAAAGCTTTAAAATGGTATGATGCTCTTTTTGCTATTAATACTCAACAAGAACCTGAATATTATTACCGATATGTACAAACTTTGAAGGCGGCTGAAAATTATGTAAAAGCAGATCAAATGCTGGAGACTTTCAATACGCTGGTAAAAACAGATAAAAGAGGTTTGTTATTTGAAAGCAATAAGGATTATCTCGAACAAATTAAATTAAATTCTGGTCGTTTTGAAATAACAAATGCTGGCATAAATTCAAAATATTCAGATTACGGGAGTGCTTTTTTAAATAATAAAGTAGTTTTTGCTTCAGCAAGAGATACGGGAGCAGTTTCTAGAAAAATTTTTAAATGGACCAATAAATCATTTACCAATTTATATTCTGCAGAATTAAAGCAAGATGGAACAATTGGAGAACCAGAACGTTTCGACAGAAAAATTAATTCTAAGTTCAATGAATCTACTCCGGTTTTCACAAAAGATGGTAAAACCATGTATTTTACCCGAAACAATTTTTTAAAAGGAAAAAGAGGTAAAGATGATAAAAAAATTACTCTATTAAAATTGTACAAAGCAGATTTTATTGATGATAAATGGACCAATCTTACGGAGTTACCATTCAATAGTGATCAGTACAGTGTTGCCCATCCTGCTTTAAGCGTAGATGAAAAAAAACTGTATTTTGCTTCAGACATGCCAGGAACTTTGGGACAATCGGATTTGTTTAGTGTAACAATTAATGAGGATGGAAGTTTTGGAACACCACAAAATCTTGGGACAGCAATTAATACTGAAGGAAGAGAAACATTTCCTTTCATTTCTGGAGACAATGAACTTTATTTTACAACCGACGGAAGACCTGGTTTAGGCGGACTTGACATTTTTGTAACTAAATTGAATGTTGATAACAGTTTTGGAGCAGTTCAAAACGTTGGAGCTCCTGTTAATACCGGGCAAGATGATTTTGCTTTTATCATTAATAATGAAAACAGAATTGGTTTTTTCTCTTCTAATAGAGAAGGCGGAAATGGTTATGATGATATTTATAAATTTTTAGAAAACAAAAAGTTAGTTTGCGAGCAATCTTTAACTGGAACTGTTGTTGATGCTGAAACCAATATTATTTTGGCAGATAGCAGAGTAACTTTACTGGATGCACAATTTCAAGTATTAGGACAGATGACAACAGGATCTGATGGTAGTTATGTTTTTGAGGTAAATTGTGGAAAATCATATTATGTAAGAGCCGAAAAACAAGATTATGAAACGAAGGAAACTGCTATTTCAATCCCACAAACTGCTGGAAAAACAAATCTGGTAGTAGCTTTAGATAAAAGAATAAAAACCATTGAAGTTGGAACTGATTTAGCGAAAACATTAGAAATTCCTATTATTTATTTTGATTTAGATAAATCATTTATTACAAAAGAAGCAACATTCCAACTAGAAAAAATTGTAGCGGTTATGAACCAATATCCTAAGATGAAAATCGATGTTCGTTCACATACTGACAGTCGTCAAACTGCAAAATACAATATTGCTTTATCTGACCGAAGAGCAAAATCTACTATACAATGGTTGGTTAAAAACGGAATTGCTAAAAATAGATTAACTGGAAAAGGATATGGCGAAAGTCAATTGATCAATAACTGTTCAGATAGTGTAACTTGTACTGAAGCAGAACATCAGTTAAACAGAAGAAGTGAATTTGTAATTGTTTCAATGAAATAACAACTTTAAATATTTGAAAGAGGGCAAGAAAATGAATAACCTCAAAATTATTACTGTTTTTTTGCCTCTTTTATAGAAATGAGAAAATAATAGATAAAGAATAATTGTTAAGCAATTAAATGTAAACATTGAGGATGGTTTTACTCGCACCATTTGTGCGGGTTTACATAAGAGATTTATTTTTATATCTATTTGCCCCATATTAAGAAGTTTAAAAATCAAATGCTTTATATTCAAACCTCTTTTTTAGATGGTTTAAAATTTGAAAGCAAAAGGTTCGAATTGTGTACCAAGGAGTTCACTTAAAACACAAAAAGCCTGAGAATCTAGATTCTCAGGCTTTTTGTGTTTGCGAAACAGACTAAGACATAAATTTTATTTTTTTGTGTTCTCGTTTTTAGTAGAATATTCAAAATAATTTTTAGGCAAATATTATAATACCTTAAAATAATAAGGATAAAAAAAATGACCCTTTTGAGGCCGCTTTGAATGTTTTAGCTCACTGTTTTATATTGGTTTTTTGGTTTTCGTGAAACATTTAAAAAAATCCCATAGAAAAAGGCGAGTCTCCCCGCCTTAAATGTTTTCACAACGGAATAATCCTTATTGTGAATTGCTTCAAAATTGTATTGCAATAATACAACAAAATCTCTATTTCTTAATTATGGTTTTCCGTAAATCAATTAATTATCTTTTGCTTAAATTTCGTGATCAATTTATATAACGAGAAAAATCATTGTAAAATATAGTTAGAAATGAAGAAGATATTAGGATTGGATTTGGGGACAACATCGATTGGATGGGCATTTATTAATGAAGCAGATAATGATAATGAAACCTCATCCATTATAAATACTGGAGTTCGGATTGTTCCTCTTACCACAGACGAAGAAGCTGATTTTAAAAAGGGAAATACTATATCTATTAATGCAGACCGAACTTTAAAACGTGGAGCAAGAAGAAGTTTACAACGTTTTAAACAAAGACGTAATACTTTATTACAAATTTTTAGAGAAATCAATTTTATTACATCTAATTATGTTTATGCTGAAACTGGAAAGCAAACCACTTTTTCATCGTATCAATTAAGAGCAAAATCAGCAACAGAAGCGGTTACCAAAGAAGAGTTAGTTCAAGTTTTATTGATGCTAAATAAAAAAAGAGGTTATAAAAGCAGTCGAAAAGCAAAAACTGCCGAAGAAGGTGATGCTATAGACGGAATGAAAATTGCCAAAGAGATTTTCGAAAACAATCTAACGCCTGGACAATGGGTTTATAATTCCTTATCGAAAGGCGGAAAATTTGTTCCTGATTTTTATCGTTCGGATTTGCAGAAGGAAGTAGAAAAGATAATACGTTTTCAAAATCAATTTCATCCAGAGCAGATGAATGAAAAATTATTGGAAGATATTCAGGGTAAGCCAAGAACAGCAACTTCTCAACATTTTTCAAAAACATTGAATATTCCTCTTGCCGAAAATAAAGGAACTCGCGAAGAAACCAAATTACAGCATTACCAATGGAGAAATGAAGCTTTGACAAAAGAACTCGATTTAAAAATTTTAGCTTTTATTATTACCGAAATCAATAACCAGATTAATCAATCTAGTGGTTATCTTGGTACTATTAGTGACCGAAGCAAGGAATTGTATTTTAATCAGGAAACTGTGGGTCAATTTCAATACAAACAGCTGGAGCAAAATGTACACGCGAAACTAAAAAATCAGGTTTTTTACCGCCAAGATTATTTAGATGAATTTGAAAAAATTTGGGAGACACAATCGAAATTTCATCCCGAATTAAATGACAAACTAAAATCAGAAGTAAGAGACATTACGATTTTCTACCAACGAAAATTGAAGTCTCAAAAGCATTTAGTTAGTTTTTGCGAATTTGAAAAAGGACATAAAGCCATTCCAAAATCATCTCCTTTGTTTCAAGAGTTTAGAATTTGGCAGAATTTAAACAATATTGTTGTTAAAAACGAAACTACAAAAGAGCCGTTCCTTTTGGGTGAAGACTTAAAACAAATTATTGCTCAAGAATTATTGTTTAAAGAAAGTATGACCGATGCTCAACTA
The DNA here is from genome assembly GCF_039930565.1 of Flavobacterium sp. Classification (GTDB taxonomy): domain Bacteria; phylum Bacteroidota; class Bacteroidia; order Flavobacteriales; family Flavobacteriaceae; genus Flavobacterium. Next base: position 6,250 of record NZ_JBDTTP010000103.1, read on the forward strand.
TTAACTTTTTGTGATTTAAAGAAAGGAACTCATACTGTTAATTTCAAAAAAATAGAAGGCAACAGAACCAATACTTCACTTTTCAAAGCATTTGAAAAAATACTTGAAGTTGAAGGATATGAAATGGATTTTACTAAAATGAAACCTTCAGAAATAAAAGAAGCAGTATTTCCAATATTTGAAACTTTAGAAATCAACACTGATATTCTTGATTTTAACCCAACCATTCAAGGCAATGATTTTGACAAACAAGCCTATTATCAATTATGGCATTTGCTATATTCAGCAGAAGATGATGACAAATTAAAAGAAACTTTAAAAACTAAATTTGGTTTCAAAGAAAATCACATTCCTTTTCTTTTAAATATAAATCTACAAGCCGATTATGGTAGTTTGAGTGCCAAAGCCATCAAAAAAGTATTACCACATTTGATGGATGGACATATTTATGATAAGGCCTGTACATTAATTGGCTACAATCATTCATCATCGTTAACAACCGATCAAAATAATGAGAGAATTTTAAAAGACACTTTAGAATTACTCAAGAAAAATAGTTTGCGAAATCCTGTGGTAGAAAAAATCCTTAATCAGATGATTAATGTGATTAATGCTATTATGAAAGACCCGACAATGGGAAAACCAGATGAAATTCGGGTAGAATTGGCTCGTGAGTTGAAAAACAATAACGAACAGCGTAGCGAAATGACAAAAGCTATTAACAAAAGTACTACCGAACATGAGCAAATTAGAAAATTATTACACACTGAATTTGGAATAGCAAGAGTAACTAGAAATGATATTATTCGCTATAAACTTTGGAAAGAGTGTGATGGTATTTCACTTTATACAGGAAAACCAATCGAACCTTCAAAATTATTTTCTAAAGAATATGATATTGAGCATATTATTCCAAAATCACGTTTGTTCGATGATAGTTTTTCAAATAAAACGATTTGTGAACGTCAATTAAATATTGATAAAAGTAATAAAACAGCTTACTCTTTTTTACAGGAAAAATTATCTGCTGAAGAATTTGACCAATTCGAAAAAAGAGTAAAAAGCTTGTTTGGAAAAATTAGCAGAACAAAACAAAACAAGCTTTTAATGGCTGACAATGAAATTCCCGAAGGATTTATTGACCGCCAATTAAGAGAGACACAATATATTGCTAAAAAAGCCAAAGAAATTCTATTGGAAGTTTCCAGAAATGTAACCGCAACCATTGGAAGCATTACCGATAAATTACGTGACGATTGGGAATTGGTGGAGGTGATGAAAGAACTCAACTGGGATAAATACGATAAATTGGGTTTGACTCATATTGAAGAAGGTAAAAATGGAGAACGTTTATACAAAATTAAAGATTGGACGAAACGAAACGACCATCGTCATCACGCTATGGATGCGATAACTGTTGCTTTTACCAAACCCGCTTATATTCAGTATCTGAATAACTTAAATGCCAGAACAAATACCGATAAGAAAGGAAACGATATTATTGGCATTGAAAATAAATATTTAAAAAGGGATAAGAATAATAAACTTCGATTTATCGAACCAATACCAAACTTTAGAGAAGAAGCTAAAAAGCAACTCGAAAGTATTTTGATTTCCTATAAAGCAAAAAATAAAGTAGTTACCAAAAATAAAAATGTAACTAAAACAAGTGGAGGAACAAATCAAAAAATTCAATTGACACCTCGTGGACAACTGCACAAAGAAACCGTTTATGGAAAATTGCAACAATACATTACAAAAGAAGAAAAAGTAAATGACAATTTCACAGAAGAATACATTCAGAAAGTTGCAAAAAAAGACTATCGAGAGGCGCTTTTGAAACGATTGACAGAAAATGATAATGATCCTAAAAAAGCGTTTACAGGAAAAAATGCGCTAAATAAAACCCCTATTTATATTTGTTTAAAAGACAATATAGTTGTCCCTGACAAAGTAAAAATTGTTTGGTTAGAACCTGATTATACTATTCGAAAAGATATTACTCCAGATAACTTTAAAGATTTAAAAAGCATCGCCAAAGTAATTGATATTGGCTTAAAAACGATTCTTGAAAACCGTTTAACAGAATTTGGAAATGACCATAAAAAAGCATTTTCAAATCTTGACGAAAACCCGATTTGGCAAAACAAGGAAAAAGGAATTGCTATAAAACGGGTTACTATTAGCGGAGTGAGCAATGCACAATCTTTACATACCAAAAAAGACCATTTTGGAAATGAAATTTTAGATGATAATGAAAATCCTATTCCTGTTGATTTTGTGAGTACAGGCAACAATCATCACGTAGCCATTTACAGAGATGAAAAAGGAAATTTGCAAGATGAAGTAATTTCATTCTATGAAGCTGTAGTAAGAAAAAATGAAAAATTATCCATAGTTAATAAAAACCACAAAAATGGATGGGAATTCTTATTTACTATGAAACAAAACGAATATTTTATTTTCCCTTCGGATGGTTTTAATCCACAAGAAATAGATTTATTGAATCCAAAAAATTATCATTTGATTAGCCCTAATATGTTTCGTGTTCAGAAATTTTCAAAAGTAGAATATGGAAATGCTTCCATTAGAGATTATGTATTCAGACATCATTTAGAAACAACAATAAATGATGTAAAAGAATTAAAAGACAAAACATATAAGTCTATAAAAAGTCTTCCTTATTTTGAAGGAATTATTAAAGTTCGCATAAATCATTTAGGTCAAATTGTTCAACTAGGCGAATATTAGTTATGATAAAAAGAACCCTTTTCTTCGGCAACCCAGCTTATTTGAGCACCAAAAATGAGCAAATAGTAATCTCTTACCCCAACCCCTCCCCCGCCCTCCCCGAAGGAGAGGACGCAAAAAAAGAAGAAACCAAAACCGTGGCTATCGAAGATATTGGTGTTATCGTTTTAGAAAACCAACAAATCACAATTACGAATGGTTTGCTCGAAAAACTGACCAATAATAATGTAGCCTTAATCAATTGTGACCAATATCATTTGCCCATTGGTTTATTAATGCCTTTAAACGGACATACAGAACAATCTGAGCGTTTTAAAAACCAAATCAATGCTTCTGTACCACTCAAAAAGAATCTTTGGCAACAAACCATTTCTGCCAAAATCATGAATCAAGCGGGGTTACTGAAAGAAAAAGGAATCCCCTGCCGAAAAATGGAATTATGGGCTAAAGAGGTAACTTCTGGAGATGCACTCAATCACGAATCCAGAGCGGCGGTTTTTTATTGGCAAAACCTCATACCTATCGAAAATTTTACTAGAGGACAAAAAGGAATTCCTCCCAATAATTTATTGAATTATGGTTATGCCATTCTGCGAGCCATTACAGCAAGAGCAATTGTCAGTTCGGGAATGTTACCCACTTTAGGAATCTTTCATCGCAATAAATATAATGCCTATTGCCTAGCCGATGATATTATGGAGCCCTATCGCCCATACGTTGACCTGATTGTGTGTCACATTATGGAAACCGAAGATTCGTACCAGGAATTGACAACTGATATTAAAAAACAATTGTTAAGTATTGCCAGCATAGATGTATTTATTGACGGAAAGAATAGTCCGTTGATGGTTGCAATGAGTAGAACTACACATTCCTTACACGAATGTTTTGAAGGAACAGCAAGGAAAATTTTATACCCTGTTTATGTATGACGAACATTACACCCGATTAAACCAATATAGAAGTTTGTGGATATTAGTCTTTTTTGATCTGCCCACCGAAACGCGGAAAGAGCGTAAAATTGCCAGTGGATTTCGTAAGAAATTATTGGACGATGGTTTTTCTATGTTCCAATTTTCGATCTACATGCGGTTTTGTGCCAGCAGGGAAAACTCTGAAGTGCACACCAAAAGAATAAAGAACAATCTCCCTGAACATGGCAAAATTGGTGTGATGCAAATCACAGATAAACAATTTGGAATGATGGAACTATTTTATGGAAAGAAACCTATGGAAGCAGAAAAACCATCTCAACAGTTAGAACTTTTCTAAAATTAGGATTGAAAAACAAGCTAACTACCTGCACCTCAATACTGACATGAATCTATTTTTTAATTCCAAAACAAACATATAACTACCAACATATCAAACGATTAACTCGCGGTATGTTGGGAATTATAAGTAAAAATACAATTTTGAAAGCAATTCACAACGAAACGGTTGGATATAATCATCCCGTATTAGTTGGGAATTATAAGTAAAAATACAATTTTGAAAGCAATTCACAACGTATAACACAACAAAGATTAGGTAATCCAGGTTGGGAATTATAAGTAAAAATACAATTTTGAAAGCAATTCACAACGATACCCGACCAATACAGATCCAATTTACAGTTGGGAATTATAAGTAAAAATACAATTTTGAAAGCAATTCACAACTCCAAAGGTCTAACCCCGTTTACAGCATTGGTTGGGAATTATAAGTAAAAATACAATTTTGAAAGCAATTCACAACTCACCTTGATCTCTTAAATAATATTAACAAGTTGGGAATTATAAGTAAAAATACAATTTTGAAAGCAATTCACAACTAAAACGAAGCTACATACTATAAATTATAGGTTGGGAATTATAAGTAAAAATACAATTTTGAAAGCAATTCACAACTGTCACTATCTTTTTTAAATAAAGTTCCTGTGTTGGGAATTATAAGTAAAAATACAATTTTGAAAGCAATTCACAACTCAACTATTGAGGAAATCAACTACACTTTTGTTGGGAATTATAAGTAAAAATACAATTTTGAAAGCAATTCACAACATCGTGAGCATACTGAATAACTTTAACAGGTTGGGAATTATAAGTAAAAATACAATTTTGAAAGCAATTCACAACATATCAGGTTATCGGTTGTAAAGACCTAAAGTTGGGAATTATAAGTAAAAATACAATTTTGA
>NZ_JBDTTP010000104.1:0-10914 GCF_039930565.1 Flavobacterium sp.
TGTATGAAGCAATTACCATTATGGCTAAAAGAGCAAATCAAATTAATTCTGAAATCAAAAAGGAATTAACTGAGAAATTAGAAGAGTTTGCTACTTATAATGATAGTCTTGAAGAAGTTTTTGAAAATAAAGAACAAATTGAAGTTTCTAAATTCTATGAAAAATTGCCTAAGCCACATGCTTTAGCTGTTCAGGAATGGTTAGATGGGAAAACTTACCACAGAAGTTCAAACAAATAATATAGTATAATGTCAGTTTTAAGCGGAAAAAAAATTTTACTGGGAGTTTCTGGTGGAATTGCAGCGTATAAAACAGCCACATTAGTACGACTCTTTATAAAAGCAGGTGCACATGTCCAGGTGATCATGACACCTGCTTCTAAGGATTTTGTAACCCCGTTAACTTTATCTACGTTATCAAAAAACCCGGTACATTCTAGTTTTTTTAATGAGGATGACGAGAATGCTGAATGGAATAATCATGTAGAATTGGCACTTTGGGCTGATTTAATGTTGATTGCTCCGGCGACAGCTAATACCTTGTCAAAAATGGCAGCAGGTAATTGCAATAATCTTTTAATTGCTACTTATTTATCAGCTAAATGTCCTGTTTATTTTGCTCCGGCAATGGATTTGGATATGTATAAACATCCTTCAACAATCTCAAGTTTTAATTCTTTAAAACAATTTGGAAATATAATGATTCCTGCCGAAAATGGTGAATTGGCAAGTGGTTTATCTGGCGAAGGCAGAATGGCTGAACCAGAAAATATTATTGCTTTTCTAGAAGCTGATTTAGAAAGTAAATTACCATTAAGAGGAAAAAAAATACTCATTACCGCCGGACCAACATACGAAGCAATAGATCCTGTACGTTTTATTGGGAATCATTCTTCGGGAAAAATGGGTTTTGATATTGCAAATACTGCAGCTAATTTAGGAGCGAGTGTAATTTTAGTTTCAGGACCAACACACTATAAAGCAAAAAAAGCTTCTGTAGAAATTATAAATGTAGTTTCAGCACAAGAAATGTATGATGCATGTCATTTGTATTACAATGAGGTAGATGTGGCGATTGCGGCTGCCGCCGTTGCAGATTACAGACCAAAAGTTGTTGCTTTACAGAAGATAAAAAAATCATCAGAAGAGTTTTTCATTGAGCTTGAAAAAACAAAAGATATTCTAGCATCTTTAGGCGCGATAAAAAAAAATCAGTTTTTAATCGGATTTGCTTTAGAAACTGAGAACGAAATTGAAAATGCTAAGTTGAAAATTCAGAAAAAAAACTTAGATTTGATTGTTTTAAATTCTTTACAGGATGAAGGAGCAGGTTTTAAAAAAGAAACCAATAAAATAACTTTTATTGATAAAAATTTTAAAATAGAACCTATGGAATTGAAATCAAAAGAATCTGTTGCTGTGGATATTTTAAATAAGGTTTTGGAACATTTTGAAAAAAAGAAATGATTTAATTTGCCAATCATTAATCATACTCATGACAATTATAAATGTCATCTACTTATGAATAAATTAGTTACTATTATAATATTTTTAATTTTTGGTTTTGCAAATGCACAACAGTTAAATTGCACAGTAACAATAAATGCAGAAAGATTGCCAACTCCAAATCTGCAGGTGTATAAAACACTTCAGACTTCCTTATCTGAATTTGTAAATAAAACGGATTGGACAGGTACTGTTCTTAAGCAAAATGAGCGTATTAACTGTTCAATTTACATAACATTATCTTCACATACTTCAGATCAGTTTTCAGGAACTATACAGATTCAGTCTTCAAGATTAATTTTTAACTCTACTTATTCATCCCCTGTTTTTAATTTTAATGATAAAGATTTTAATTTCAGATATACTGAATTTGAACCTTTATTATTCAATCCAACGGCATTTGAATCTAATTTAATATCAGTAGTATCTTTTTACAGCTATATGATTTTAGGAATGGATGCTGATACTTTTGTGTTAGGTGGTGGGAATCCTAATTTTGAAACGGCACAAAGCATTGCCAATCTTGCCCAGCAGGGAGGATCAAAAGGATGGACGCAATCTGATGGTGTACAGAACCGTTATTTTTTAATTAATGATATATTGTCACCAACCTATTCTGATTTACGTCAGACATCATTTACTTATCACACTGGTCTGGATGTAATGAATCAGGATTTAAAAACAGCAAAAGAAAAGATAAAATCTTCATTATTACTAATCACTAAGGTAAATTCTGTCAAACCAAATGCTTTTTTAACAAGGGTTTTTTTCGACGCTAAATCAGATGAAATTGTTTCTATATTTTCAGGGGGTCCAACGATTACAATTACAGATCTTACCGATGCTTTAAATCGAGTTTCGCCCTTAAATTCTGCCAAGTGGACACAAATTAAATTTTAATAGAATCTATCTGTTTTCTTCATTAACATTTTATATTTACCCATATGATTACTTCACTGTCTATAAAAAACTATGCTTTGATTGAAAAATTATCTATTGATTTTTCAAAAGGTTTTTCTATAATTACAGGTGAAACAGGAGCAGGAAAATCTATTATTTTAGGTGCTTTAGGACTGGTTTTGGGGAAGCGTGCCGATTTAACTTCTTTAAAAAATAAAGAAGAAAAATGTGTCATCGAAGCACAATTTGAAATTTCTAAATATGGTCTTAAAGACTTTTTTGAAGCAAATGATTTGGATTATGAAGATGAAACAATCATCAGAAGAGAAATTTTACCTTCAGGAAAATCGCGCGCCTTTATTAATGACAGCCCGGTAAATCTTCAGGAATTGCAGGATTTAAGTTTGTTTTTAATAGATATTCATTCACAACAGCAAACTCAGGAGTTGTCTGATGAGAATGTTCAGTTTAAAATAATTGATGCCATAGCTGGTAATTTTGATAGTATCTACTCTTATCAAAAGTTATTAAAAACATACAAATCGGATAAATCAAAATTAAACGGATTACTTAAAAAGCAGAGCGACTCAGGAAAAGAGCAGGAATACAATACATTTTTATTAAACGAATTGATTGCAGCTAAATTAAAATCAGGAGAACAGGAAGAGCTGGAATCTGATTTTGAAAAATTGAATAATGTTGAAATTATAAAAGAATCAATAGATAAATCTTTGGTAATTGCCAATGAAGAGCAATTTGGTGTGTTTCATAATTTGAATGAAATAAAAACATCCTTACAAAAAATAACAGCTTTTTCTCCGGAATATCAAAGTTTATTTGAAAGAATAACAAGTCTTGCAATTGAATTCGATGATGTTTCGGCAGAATTACAAAATGCTTCTGAAAAATTATTAAATGATCCTGAAAAGTTAGAGTTAACTAATCAGAAATTACAACTGGTTTACAATTTGCAAAAAAAACATCAGGTAAATTCGGTTGATGAATTAATTCAGATTCAGTCTGATTTAGAAAATGCAGTTATAGAATTAGGCAATATTGAAGAAGAAATTACTGTATTAGCAAAAGCAATCGCAGAAAAAACGATCGAATTAGATAAATTTTCTGCAGCTATTCATCAAAACAGATCAAATGGAATTCCGGTTTTATCCAATAAGTTAATTTCGATTTTAGAAACGCTGGGAATGCCGAACGTTCGTTTCAAAATAGAACTTTTACCCTCTGAAAATTATTTTCAAAATGGAAAAGATGAATTACAATTTTTGTTCTCGGCAAATAAGGGAACTGATTTCGGATTGTTGAAAAAAGTAGCTTCGGGCGGGGAAATGTCTCGTATTATGTTGGCTGTAAAAGCAATTTTGGCACAATATTCAAAATTACCAACTTTAATTTTCGATGAAATTGATACAGGAGTTTCCGGAGAAATTGCTATCAGAATGGGCGAGATTATGAAAGAAATGAGTACGAAAATGCAAATATTCGCTATTACACATTTACCACAAATTGCGGCAAAAGGTGATTCACATTTTAAAGTATTCAAATCCACAATTGACGATCATACACAATCAGAGCTAAAACTGTTAACCAGGGAAGAAAGACTATTAGAAATAGCTCAGATGCTTTCTGGGTCCAATATTTCTGATGCGGCATTAAATCATGCAAAACAATTATTAAATTAAGATATATAGCCATGGAAAGTTTAAGTTTCTACGAAAATCAATTCATTAAGGCGGATTCGCTAATAACTGAAGGAAATATTGCAGATGGTAAAGAAATGCTGGAGGAAATCTTATCTCAATATCCTGATTTTGGAAAAGCCCATAATCATTTAGGATGGATTTACTATAACAAGCTAAGTAATTATGATAAAGGGATTTATCATTATAAGTTAGCTATGAAATTCGAACCCAAATATCCTGCTCCTTATTTGAATTACACATATCTGTTGATTGATATTGGAAGATATGCAGAAGCAAAAGAACATATAGATTTTACATTTAAAAATCTGGAAAACGTAGATCATTCTTCTTTTAATAGTGAGTTGGGAAGAATGGCAGAATATGAGAATCGCTATATTGAGGCTTATAATTTTTATAAACTGGCTATCAAAAATGCGCTAAACCCAAATTTTATAGACAATATGAATACAAACATGAAAAGGGTTAAGGATAAAATGTCTATTTTTGAAAAATTAAAACTGAAATTGAATTAATACCATAAATTTACAAGATGATTATAGAACCTAGAATGAGAGGATTTATTTGTTTGACAGCTCACCCAAAAGGAAGCGAACAAAATGTAAAAAATCAAATAGAATATATAAAATCAAAAGGTCCAATTAATGGAGCAAAAAAAGTACTCGTTATTGGTGCATCTACAGGTTTCGGATTGGCTTCAAGAATAACAAGCGCTTTCGGATCTGATGCAGCTACTATTGGTGTTTTTTTTGAAAAACCACCAGTTGAAGGAAAAACTGCTTCTCCGGGCTGGTACAATTCAGCAGCTTTTGAGGCTGAAGCCCACAAAGCAGGTTTATATGCAAAAAGTATCAACGGAGATGCTTTTTCAAACGAAATAAAAAGACAAACCTTAGATCTTATAAAAGCTGATTTAGAAAAGGTTGATTTAATTATTTATAGTTTAGCTTCACCAGTTCGTCAGCATCCGACTACAGGTGTTTTACACCGTTCAGTTTTAAAACCTATCGGACAAACTTTTACAAATAAAACAGTAGATTTTCATACAGGTAATGTTACAGAGGTTTCAATAGCTCCGGCTAATGAAGAAGATATTGAAAATACTGTAGCTGTAATGGGGGGTGAAGATTGGACAATGTGGATTGATGCGTTAAAAGCTGAGAATTTATTAGCTGAAGGGGCAATAACTGTTGCTTATTCTTACATTGGGCCATCACTAACTGAAGCAGTTTACCGTAAGGGAACAATTGGTCGTGCAAAAGATGATTTAGAAGCTACTGCATTTTCTATAACTGACACTTTGAAATCAGTAGGGGGAAAAGCTTATGTTTCTGTAAATAAAGCATTGGTGACTCAGGCAAGTTCTGCTATTCCTGTTATTCCGTTATATATTTCCCTTTTGTATAAGATCATGAAAGAAGAAGGAATTCATGAAGGTTGTATTGAACAAATCCAACGTTTATTTCAGGACAAATTGTATAATGGATCTGATGTGCCTTTGGACGATAAAGGAAGAATCAGAATCGATGATTGGGAAATGCGTGAAGATGTTCAGGCAAAAGTAGCTAAACTTTGGTTAGAAGCAACGACTGAAACGTTACCTGGAATTGGTGACTTAGCCGGATATAAAAATGATTTCCTCAACTTATTCGGATTTGGATTTGATGGGGTTGATTATAAAGCAGAAACAGAGGAAGTTTTAGAGATAGAGAGTATCAAATAAATACAAGACAAATATAAAGAAAAAACCATCAATTGAAAGTTGATGGTTTTTTTATGAATATCTTTGCGCAAAATTAAAATACTTATCACTTTAATACTCATATTCTATTATGATTTTTTCCTTAATTATACCCGTGTATAATCGTCCTGATGAAGTTGATGAATTGTTGGAAAGCTTAGCGAAATCTGATTATAACGAAGCATTTGAAATTGTTCTTGTTGAAGATGGATCGGCAATTCCATGTAAAGATGTAGTAATGAACTATCAGGGGAAATTAAATATTTCTTATTATTTTAAGACAAATTCAGGCCCTGGCGACTCAAGAAATTTTGGAATGCGCAAAGCCAGAGGAGATTATTTTATCATTTTTGATTCTGATTGTATTATCCCTTCCCAATACTTAACCGAAGTTAGAAAGGAACTGAATGAAAAATATGTAGATTGTTTTGGAGGTCCTGACAAAGCATTAGACAGTTTTTCAGATATCCAAAAAGCTATCAATTTTGCGATGACATCATTTTTGACAACAGGTGGGATTCGTGGAGGTTCTGAAAAAATAAATAAATTCCAGCCTCGTAGCTTTAACATGGGGATATCCAAAAAAGCATTTCAGGCTTCAAATGGTTTTGGGAACATTCATCCAGGTGAAGATCCTGATTTGTCTATTCGCTTATGGAATCTTGGTTTTGAAACCAGATTATTCAAAAATGCGTATGTATATCATAAGAGAAGAATTGATTGGGAAAAATTTTCTGTTCAGGTAAACAAATTTGGAAAAGCAAGACCAATTTTAAATAGTTGGTATCCAGAGCATAATAAAATTACTTTTTTCTTTCCTTCCATTTTTATACTTGGTTTATTATTAGCTTTTTTACTATTAATTATCAATTTTGATTTTTTATTACAAATATATTTCGTATATTTCATAATAATTTTTCTTACATCCAGTATTAAGAATAAAAATTTAAAAATTGGTTATTATTCTGTTATTGCAGTTTGGAAACAATTTTTTGGATACGGAACTGGATTTATAGAATCATTTGTTAAGATTATTGTTTTAAGGAAAAAGCCGCAAGAAGCATTTCCTAATATGTTTTTTAGAATTTAATGGCTAAAATTATAGGATTGACTGGAGGTATTGGTAGTGGAAAATCCACTATTGCGAATTTTTTTAAGGAATTTGGCCTTCCTGTTTATATTGCTGATGATGAGGCAAGGAAAATAATGAATACACAATATATTATCAATCAGATAAAAAACGTTTTTGGTAACGCTATTTTTGATAATGAAATATTAGACAGAGCCAAATTAGCTGCTATAGTTTTTAATGATCCAGATCAATTATCAAAATTAAATGGCATTATACATCCGGCAGTAAAAAAAGATTTTAATGAGTGGCTGATAAAACATAATGAATATTCATATGTTGTTTATGAGGCTGCAATTTTATTTGAGAGTGGCCGTTACAAAGATTGTGATATTGTAATTACCGTATCGGTACCTGAAAAAACCAGAATTGACAGAGTTGTAAAAAGAGATAATACAACAACTGAGCAGGTTTTAAGCCGTATCAAAATGCAATGGAAAGACAAAGAACGTGAGTCTAAAAGTGATTTTGTTATTCCTAATGAAAATCTTAAAATCGCCAAAGAAGAAGTTCTTAAAATTCTTAAAATTTTAAATATTAAACAAAATGAGTCTTAAATGTTAATATTTGGTTAATGTATTATTTAGTATATTGTTAAAATATTAATTTTGTCTCGATGAATAAAATATTTTTTAGAATACTTGTTTTGCTTATGAGTTTGTCCTTAATTGGGATAATTCTGGTTCAGGTATATTGGTTTAATTCTTCATTTGAAAATAATGACGAACAATTTAAGTATCACGTTACGCAGGTAATCAGTAATGTTTCAGATAAATTAGAACAGCAGGAAGAATATAGTTTCTATGATAAAATTAATCATATAAAAGATAGTACAGGAAAGATTCCTCAAAAAGAAGATTTATTAGAAATTTTATTTGTTCAGCGAAATACTAAAACTAATAAGACTATAGTATATAAAAATAGTATAACGTCTGAAAATTTTGACCTTAATGGTTCCCTGTTTAATAAAAAATTCAGTTCAGACAGATTTAAAAGCTTTAGTTCTAAAAGGTTAACGGAAGTTTACAATAGTAATAATAGTATCGATAATACAGCTCTAAACCAAAGTACAATTCCTGATATAAAAATTGAAAAAGACGGAAATTTAGATATTTTAAATAAGGCTCAATTACAAATATCCTATAAAGATTATGCCTCTATATTACCTATAGATGAAAGAATTTCAAAAGAGAAATTAAAAAATCTATTAAACAAAGAGCTTGTTGAGCATGAAGTTAAAACCAAATTTGAATTTGGCATTTATAGTAGCGGAATCGCAACAAAAATTAAATCGGACGGGTTTCACTATGATAAAGATGCTACCTATACCATTCCAATTTTTGCTGATAACGAAGGAAATAGTAAATATGAATTGCTAGTTACTTTTCCTCATAAAAAGAAATTCTTATTGTCGCAATTGGTAAGTATTACTATACTATCGATCATTTTTACGCTGATTATAATTATTGCTTATACAAGTGCATTGAATCAATTGATACGTCAAAAACAAATTTCTGAAATTAAAACAGATTTCATTAATAATATGACGCATGAATTTAAAACTCCAATTGCTACAATAAATTTAGCTCTGGATGCTATTAAAAATCCCAAAATTATTGAAGATAAAGAGAAAGTTTTTCGATATCTGCAGATGATTCGAGATGAAAATAAGCGTATGCATGCTCAGGTTGAAAATGTACTTAGAATTTCTAAATTAGAAAAGAAAGAACTTGACATCACTAAGGAACCGACTATAATACATGATGTAATTGAAGATGCAATTGAGCATGTAAATTTAATTTTAGAAGATAAACACGGTACAGTTGTAAAACATTTAAATGCCGCAAGAACCACTTGCCTTATCAATGAAGTACACTTTACAAATGTTTTGGTTAATATATTGGAAAATGCAATTAAATATTCCCCTGATTCTCCTAAGATAGAGATTTTTACAGAAAATATTAAAGATATGATTCTGATAAAAATAAAAGATCATGGGTTGGGAATGAGTAAGATTGCTCAAAAGAGAGTTTTTGAAAAGTTTTACAGGGAGCATACAGGAGATATACATAATGTTAAAGGCCATGGCTTAGGTCTTGCTTATGTAAAAAGAATTGTTGAAGATCATAACGGTCAGGTTTACGTAGAAAGTGAAAAAGGGAAGGGTAGTACCTTCATAATAAAAATACCACTAATAAATTAAAATATGGAAAATATCAATAAAAGAATCCTTTTAGTAGAAGATGACCTCAATTTTGGTGCAGTTCTTAAAGATTATTTGATGTTAAATGACTTTGATGTTACTTTAGCAAAGAACGGTATGGAAGGCTTCGAGAAATTCAAGAAAGACGTATATGATTTATGTATTCTTGATGTAATGATGCCTTATAAAGACGGTTATACATTAGCAAAAGAGATTAGAGAAAAAAATAGTGAAGTGCCTATTATTTTTTTAACAGCAAAATCCATGAAAGAGGACGTGTTAAAAGGATATAAAGCAGGTGCTGATGATTACCTTAATAAACCTTTTGATTCAGAGGTTTTATTAATGAAGATCAAAGCTATTATTCAAAGAAAATCTGCAGATACAAAAGCAGAACAAGTACAATTTGAGTTTAATATAGGTAAATTTCACTTAAATTCTAAACTTAGATTTTTAACTTTTGAAAAGGATGAGCCGATAAAACTCTCTCCAAAAGAAAATGAATTATTAAAAATGCTTATTTTGCATGAAAATGATTTGATGCCTAGAGAGTTAGCTTTAACTAAAATTTGGAGAGATGACAATTACTTTACTTCAAGAAGTATGGATGTTTACATTGCAAAACTTAGAAAATATCTAAAAGCCGATGAGGATGTTGAAATTTTAAACATTCATGGTGAAGGATTTAGACTGGTTGTTAAAAGTAAAACAGTATCTGAATAAAAAAAAGCTCCAATTGGAGCTTTTTTTTTATATTTTTTATATTCAAATGAAATAAGATGATTACTATTAAATTAGATTAACAGATAATGTAATTTCTGTATTTAATAATTTTGAAATAGGACATATTTCTTTTGCTTTTGAAGCAATTTCCATGAATTTTTCAGCTGTTATCGAAGGCACTTTCCCTTTTAGATCTAAATGAATTGAAACAATAGCACCATCTTCAAAATTTACGGAAGCTTCAGTCGATAAATCATCGGCAACGAATCCTTCTTCATTTAGCAGAAAGCTTAATTGCATGGTAAAGCAACCTGAATGTGCGGCACCAATAAGTTCTTCCGGATTGGTTCCAATTCCGTCAGCAAATCTTGTTTTAAATGATAATTGTGCATTATCTAGTGCTGTACTTTGTGTACTTATTGTTCCTTTGCCTTCCATGCCTGTTCCCTGCCATTTTGCATTTGCTTTTCTTGTAAATTTCATAATTATTATTTATTAAAATTAATATATAGTTTATTTCCTTTAATTTGAAGCATATCAAATATAATGAATATTTTTAAGTGTTTAGCTGCTGATTCATGCAGTAAATAAAGATGCATGCAGTAAATAAAAAGGTGTAATGAAAATTCTCATTACACCTTTTAATATTTAACTGAATTTTATTCCTGATTAAGATTTCTTAATTGTTTTAGTTTCTCTTTCCAAACTTCCAGGCTTTCTTTGTGAACAGCAATATTTTTACGGACTTCAAGAACAATTGAATTTTCTTTTTTTGCATTTTTAGTATTGGCAAAAAATTGAATATTATTTTCTAACTGAAAAATTTCATTTTGAACTTCTTCGATCTTGCGCATTAAGAAAATCTTTTCGTTGTCAAGTTTTCGGGTATCATTGCTTTCAGACAAAGAATCAATTCTGTTTGAAAAACGCATCATTTCAGTTTCTTTTTTACTCAAACTTAATTTGTCAAAAAGGGCATCTAAAATTTTATTGAATTT
>NZ_JBDTTP010000105.1:0-10887 GCF_039930565.1 Flavobacterium sp.
CCTTGGTGCGTTGAGGAGGTATCTTTGACGTTGATGCCAAACTAATTGAAATTTCCAACGAAGAAGAAAAAACTTTTGCTCCCGACTTTTGGAATAACGCTAAAGAAGCCGAAATAATTGTAAAAAACCTTCGAAACAAAAAAAAATGGATTGAAGATTACAACAAAGCCATCGAACTGACTGATGAACTGCAGCTTGCCTATGATTTTTACAAAGAAGGGGAACTTTCTGCAGAGGAATTAGACGAACATTACAGTACAACACAGACCCATATTGAGAACATCGAGTTCAAAAACATGCTTTCTGATGAAGGTGACAGCCTTAGTGCCGTGGTACAGATTACAGCCGGAGCCGGAGGAACTGAAAGTTGTGACTGGGCCGGAATGCTGATGAGAATGTACATGATGTGGGGAGAAAGTTATGGTTTCAAAATAAAGGAACTCAACTTTCAGGCAGGTGAGGTCGCGGGAATCAAAACCGTGACTTTAGAGTTTGAAGGGGATTATTCTTTTGGCTATTTAAAAGGAGAAAACGGCGTGCATCGTTTGGTTCGAATCTCTCCTTTTGACAGTAATGCCAAACGTCATACTTCTTTCGCTTCTGTTTATGTCTATCCCCTTGTTGATGACAGTATCGAAATTGACATTAATCCTGCTGATATCGAAATCACAACTTCCCGTTCCAGTGGAGCCGGTGGACAAAATGTAAATAAAGTAGAAACTAAAGTACAATTGGTACACAAACCAACCGGAATCCAAATTCAATGTTCTGAAACACGTTCTCAACAAGACAACAGACAACGCGCCATGCAAATGCTGCGTTCTCAGTTGTACGAAATCGAGTTGAAAAAGCAACAAGCTCAACGTGCCGATATAGAAGCCGGAAAAATGAAAATCGAATGGGGCTCGCAAATACGTAATTATGTAATGCAGCCTTACAAGCTAGTAAAAGATGTCCGAACAGGATACGAAACCAGTGATGTTGATGGCGTTATGAACGGAAATATTGATGCTTTCCTGAAAGCATTTTTAATGATGATGGGACAAAAAGAAGAGGAATAAATTCCTATCTGATTACATTTTATCTGAACCATTATGAGATTAAGATCAAAAACTTAATTTTTCTTAGTATCTTAATGGTTCATTTCAAAAGACAACTTCATTTTAAAATAGAGCATTATGATTAAATGGGCAGATATAATTCGGTATACCAATAAAGGAAATCCAACTCCTGAAAAAAGAGTTGAGAAAACACAAGAAGAATGGAAACAGCTTTTAACTCCTGAAGAATTTCAGGTTACACGTTTAAAAGGCACAGAAAGATCTTTTAGCTCAGAGCTTTGCAGCTTATTCGATCCGGGAATCTATGAATGTAAATGTTGTGGCACTTTACTTTTTGATGCAAACGAAAAATTTGAATCAGGAACCGGATGGCCTTCTTTTACACAACCAATCAAAGAAAATGCTATTGCTTATCATGCGGATAAAACATACGGAATGATTCGCGTTGAAGTAGTTTGCAGTACCTGTGATGCGCACTTAGGACATGTTTTTCCTGACGGTCCCGAGCCTACCGGCTTACGTTATTGCATTAACGCAATTTCTTTATCTAAAATTAAAGAGTAAAATAATTATTAAAAAGCGATTCCTTGCATATAAAAAGTGAATCGCTTTTTTATTATACCATAGATAAATAAGTACAAACGGAATTAAAACTAATCTTTAAAAAAAAGGATAACGGGCAAAAATCATAAAGTCAGTATAAATGCAAAAAAATATTAACTCATTAATATTTTAGGGCTTTTAATGTTGATTTTTGAGTATTAGTTCCATTATTTAAAACAATATTTAAAAACTTATAAATAAGATTAGGTAATTCAACTCAAATTGATTTTATTTGGCAAAAATTAAACCTAAATCAATTTATTCATTAATGAAATCCTATTCAATTCAAGAAATTAACGAAGTGATTAATGGCGTAATATACGGCACTACTTCTCAAAGTATAACTGCAACCGAACAATTAGAAAAAGCAACTGCTTCGGAAATTTCATTTATTGGTAATAAAAAATATGAAAAATTATGGTCCTCTTCAAAAGCTTCAGTAGCAGTCGTTAATGAAGATATTTCTATTGAACCCGGAGAAAACCGTGCTTTCATTAAAGTAAAAAATGCCGATTTGGCGATGTCTCAAATCCTTACACTTTTTGCTCCCCCTACTCCTATATTCCATACCAATATTCATAAAACTGCAACAATAGACGATACTGCTGTTATTGCCGACGGTGCACGTATTGGTGCCGGATGTTATATTGGACCAAAAGTTGAGATTGCTGCAAATGTTACTATTTATCCAAATGTTACTATTCTCGACGAATGTACTATTGGAAAAAACACTATTATTTGGTCAGGAACTGTGGTTCGTGAACGTTGTCATATCGGTAGCGATTGCATTATTCATCCCAATGCAACGATTGGTGCTGATGGTTTTGGATTTCGTCCATGCAAAGAAAAAGGATTGGTTAAAATTCCACAAATCGGAAATGTAATTATCGGAAATGGAGTCGAAATTGGAGCCAATTCCTGTGTTGATCGCGGAAAATTCAGCTCAACAGTTTTAGGGGACGGATGCAAAATTGATAATTTGGTTCAGATTGGGCACAACAGCCAGCTTGGAAAATTCTGCATTATGGCAGGAAATAGCGGTTTAGCTGGTTCGGTAACTTTAGGAAATGGAGTAATTATTGGAGGAAGTGCTTCTATAAAAGACCATACTAATATAGGTGACGGTTCGATTATTGGCGCTGGTTCAGGAGTTACAGGAGATGTTCCTGCAGGAAAAACCATGTTGGGATATCCTGCCGTTGAAGCTCGTGATGCATTAAAACAATGGGCTATTTTGAAAAGAATGGTTTGTGATTCCAAAAAATAATTTCAATTATTAATATAAAAAAACAGAAGATTATCTTCTGTTTTTTCGTTTACATCAATTCGTGAAATCAATAAAAAGATTTTCATTACATTAAAAATATTATTTTTATTCCTTTAAATTATCAGGATTTCAGATGTTACTTTCATTACACCTGAATAATGATTTTATTATGCGGGTTTCAATTGATTTTGTAAATTAGCCAACATTATTTTGTAAAAACATCAATTTCTTATGGATTTAAACTTCAATAAAAACGAAGATCACAATAAACTCTTACTTTCAGAACTAAAACAAAAATTTGCAAAAGTAAAATTAGGAGGAGGCGAAAAACGTATTGAAAAATTACATACAGAAGGTAAAATGACAGCGCGCGAGCGAATCGATTATTTATTGGATGAAAATTCTAAAAATATTGAAATTGGTGGTTTTGCTGGAGATGGAATGTATCAGGAACATGGTGGATGCCCTTCCGGAGGTGTTGTAATCAAAATAGGATATATCAGAGGAAAACAATGCATCGTTGTTGCTAATGATGCAACTGTAAAAGCTGGTGCCTGGTTTCCGATAACAGGAAAGAAAAACCTTCGGGCACAGGAAATCGCTATGGAAAACAGATTGCCAATCATTTATTTGGTAGACAGTGCCGGCGTTTATTTACCTCTTCAGGATGAAATTTTCCCGGACAAAGAACATTTTGGCCGAATTTTTAGAAACAATGCGCAAATGAGCAGTATGGGAATTACTCAAATAGCCGCCGTAATGGGAAGCTGTGTTGCCGGAGGAGCCTATCTTCCAATTATGAGCGACGAAGCTTTAATTGTAGATAAAACCGGAAGTATTTTTCTTGCGGGAAGTTATTTGGTCAAAGCGGCAATTGGAGAATCAATCGACAATGAAACTTTAGGTGGTGCTACGACACATTGTGAAATTTCAGGAGTAACAGATTATAAGGCTAAAGATGATAAAGATGCTTTAGACAAAATAAAAAATATAGTAGATAAAATTGGTGATTACGATAAAGCCGGCTACAGTCGTATCAAAGCTGAAAAACCTGCTTTAGAACCCAAAGACATCTACGGAATTCTGCCAAAAGCCAGAAATGAGCAATACGATATGATGGAAATCATCAATCGTCTGGTTGACAATTCTGAGTTTGAAGCCTATAAAGAGGGCTACGGACAAACAATAATTACAGGTTACGCCCGAATTGACGGTTGGGCAGTTGGAATTGTCGCTAATCAAAGAAAGGTAGTCAAAACAAAAAAAGGCGAAATGCAGTTTGGAGGGGTTATATACTCAGATAGTGCTGATAAAGCAACTCGTTTTATAGCCAATTGCAATCAGAAAAAAATTCCATTGGTTTTTCTACAAGATGTAACTGGTTTCATGGTCGGATCTAAATCGGAACATGGCGGAATCATAAAAGATGGTGCAAAAATGGTGAATGCCGTTAGTAATTCGGTTGTTCCAAAATTTACCGTGATTGTAGGTAATTCATATGGTGCAGGAAATTATGCGATGTGTGGAAAAGCATATGATCCAAGATTAATTTTTGCATGGCCAAGTGCTGAATTAGCTGTTATGGGAGGGACTCAGGCAGCAAAAGTACTGGCTCAGATTGAAGCTTCATCGCTTAAAGCGAAAGGAGAAATCATAGACGAAGCCAAAGAAGCAGAATTATTTAATAAAATAAAAGCCCGTTATGACGAACAAACATCTCCGTATTATGCAGCTTCAAGATTATGGACTGATGCCATTATTGATCCGCTAGAAACACGTACCTGGATTTCTATGGGTATCGAAGCGGCCAATCATTCTCCGATTCAAAAGCAATTTAATATGGGTGTTATTCAGGTTTAGTTTTTTTTTAATTCATAATATTCAATTACAAAAAATACAAAATTCTCATTTTAAGGAATTTAAACAGATATTACATTAAAAATTAGTAACTTAGTGTTATTATTCTTAATCACTAAGTATCATGGAAAATGTAAAAAATTTAAATAAATGGGCCAATGCGCACACTTATTTACCAATTGATTTAGTAAGTATTGTATTGGGTGCTTTTCTGTTTATGAAAGGAATTTTATTCGTTACCAACATTCAGTATTTACATGAATTAATTTCTCCTATTGATCAATTTGGAGGTGGAATGTTTCTCTTACATTACATAGCACCGGCGCATATGATTGGTGGTGTAATGATTGTATTTGGTTTATTGACACGTTGGGCAATTGCTGCTCAGTTGCCTATACTGTTTGGTGCTGTTTTAGTTAATTTCATGGGATATATGCGCTCAGAAAATTTATTGTTAGCCATAATCGTACTTTTAATTTGTATCTTTTTTCTTTTTTACGGAAGCGGAAAACATTCTGCTGATTATTATTTCAAAATGCAACAATAATAAATATTCTCCTCAAGTTATAAAGTTGAGGAGAACTTTTAAGAAGTAATTAGCACTTTAAATTTCTTTAATTGTGTTTTATGACCTAAATTTGCCAACATGAAATGGATTCATAAAACCTTTATTTTTATTTCACTTTTGATCATCACTTTTTTTGCCATACAGGCAGAAAATATTGCTGTAGAAAAAATTGAAACTGAAAAATCGGACACGAATTTTTCAAAAAATTATGTTGATACTTCCGATTTTATACAGCCGCAAAGCAGTTATCAATTTGCTGTAACTATTAAAACAAACCAGCCAAATTTAGTTAAATGGTTGGGTAACCTATTGGTCTTAATTCCATCGCATCAGGTTGTAAAATCAGTATCAAATTTCTCTAATCAATATTTTCTTCAGAGCAAAGAGGTCTCACTACTGCTCTACCCTTTCCATTATTTTTGGTAATTAATACATAAATTATTCTGAAGAATTATTTCTTCTAAACAATTAAATGGTTTTCAATCTGGAGACTGTTTGCTTTTTCATTAATTATCAAATTTAAAAAACATGGATACATCTGTAACTATTATAGGCATTGTGATTGCAATCATAGTGGCCATTCCGATTTATTTTTCTGCCCGAACGAATGCTGTAAACAAAAGTAAAATTCTTGAGATAAAAAAGAAGTTCAATCCTTCAAATCCCAAGGAATTCGATTTAACAGAATCTCAAAATAAAAAAACACTTACGATTGACACCAAAAACAGGAAGTTTATTTTGATGAATTTCAACAACAATCAAAAGGAATTTACATTTGTTGATTTAAAGACTATTTCTTCCTGCAAATTACTTGTGATCACTGAGGGAAGATCAGATTCAATAGTGAAAATTGATTTTGAGTTTCTGGAAAAAGAAACATCTAAAAAAATTACAATTCCGTTTTATGATTTCGATGACGATCGTATTAAGCAAATTAGTGCATATCAGGATCATGAATTTGCAAAAAAATGGTTGAAATTAATTCAGGATTCTATTTAATTGTTGGTTATTTAATTCGGAAAAGAGGCTCATATCGAGTCTCTTTTTTTTATAACTTTTTAGCTTCGTTCCAGAATACATCCATTTCGGCCAGCGTCATATCTGCTAATGGCTTTCCTAATTCTCCCGCTTTACCTTCCAAATACTGAAAACGTTTAATGAATTTTTTATTGGTCCGCTCTAAAGCATCCTCAGGATTTACATTTAGGAATCGTGCATAATTAATCATAGAAAACAAAACATCACCAAATTCTGCTTCAATTTTATCCTGATCACCTGCCTTAACTTCTACCTGCAGTTCTTCTAATTCTTCCTGAACTTTATCCCAAACCTGATGTGGCTCTTCCCAGTCAAATCCTACACCTTTCACTTTATCCTGAATACGGCTTGCTTTTACTAAAGCCGGTAAACTTTTGGGAACACCTTCCAATACAGATTTTTTACCTTCTTTTAATTTTAACTTTTCCCAATTTTGTTTGACTTCTTCCTCATCTTTTACAATAGTATCACTATAAATGTGGGGATGGCGATGGATAAGTTTTTCACAGATCTCATTACAAACATCTGCCATATCAAAATCATTTGTTTCGCTTCCAATTTTGGCATAAAAAACAATATGAAGCAATAAGTCTCCTAGTTCTTTTTTTACTTCGTTCAGGTCATTATCTAAAATAGCGTCACCTAATTCATAAGTTTCTTCTATGGTTAAATGCCTCAATGTCTGTAATGTCTGCTTTTTATCCCATGGACATTGTTCACGCAATTCATCCATTATAATCAATAATCTTTCAAAAGCCTTAAGCTGAATTTCCTTGCTCATTTTTGAAGTTTTTTTGTAGTGTAAACGAATAGTGCAAAAGTAAAAAATCCTGTTAAGAAAACATCTTAACAGGATTATATTTGAAGTAAAATCTACTATTCTTCCTTTTTCGCTTTTGCTTTTTTGGCAGGAGCTTTTTTTACTGGTTCCTCTACAGCAATTTCATCAGTTGTTGACGTTGCTGCCGGAGCTTCATCTGTAACAAGTCCCTTTGCCTGAAGCATATTATACCAGTTTACTATTTTTTTAATATCTGAAGGATATACTCTCTCTTCATCGTATTCCGGTAAAATTTCCTTAAAATAAGCAGCTAATTTCGCATTGTCTTCTTTATGAGAAATCGCCTGGCCCTTATTTTCCTTGACAGCAATTCGTTGCATCACTTCTGTTAATGGTTTTTCTCCTTCGTAAGTGTAAATTGAAATTTCTGACAATAAACTTACATTACTTTTTAAATTTACTGTGATTTTTTTTCCATCTAATAATGATTCTGCCACAAAACCTGTACGAGTTTGAACTTTCAATACATATAGTCCCGGTTTTCCGGAAATGGCTAAAATTTTCTCTAAATTCATGTTATTAAAATTTGTATTAAGAATTTCTTTGTTATATTTATCTTCCTTTTTTGGCAGCAGCAAATTTCATTCGGTACTCCTGAAATGTTTTGCCTTCAGTAATATTTCTTAGCTTCTTTTGAATCAGTCGCTTTTTTAAAGAAGATATTTTATCCGTAAATAATATTCCTTCAATATGGTCATATTCATGTTGAATAACCCTTGCTATCAATCCGTCAAAAACTTCCGTTTTCATTACAAAATCTTCTTCACAATATTCAACAGTAACGGTTGGTTTTCTATAAACATCTTCTCTTACATCAGGAATGCTAAGGCATCCTTCATTAAAACTCCACTCCTCACCTTCTTCTTTTATAATTTTGGCATTGATAAAAGTCTTTTTAAAACCTTTTAGATCTTTTTGTTCATCAGAAGGTAAATCTTCATCATCACTAAAAGGAGTCGTATCGATAACAAACAAACGAATGGCAATACCAACCTGAGGAGCTGCTAGTCCAACTCCGTATGCATTGTACATCGTCTCGTACATATTTGCTATTGTCTCTTTTAAGCTTGGATACTCTGGCGTAATTGCCTCGCCTACTTTTCTTAAAACCGGATCACCATATCCTACAATTGGTAAAATCATTTGTATTATTTTATGTAATTATCTACTGAAACGCTGAATTTAATACGCTAATTCAGGTCGCAAAAATAGTAAAAAATAGTCAATGAATATTTCTAAATAACATATTATCTCGCATTTTTTACCCTGTTTAAAATCAAAGCTATAATTATGCCAAATTGATTCGTACAATTCTTACCTTTGCTTGTAAACCAATTTATATGCTCGATCGTATTGCTAAATTTACCAACAGCACCTCATTTTTAAACGCATCAAAAGTAACCATTGCATCAGTCATTCCTGTTTTGACTTTACACTTTTTAGGCTATTTTGAAATTGGTTTTACTATTGCTCTTGGAGCTTTTTATACATATCCAAGTGATATTCCCAGTACTCTGAATCATAAGATAAAAGGATTGGTAGTCGCTTCATTCATTGTTTCAGGAGTAAATTTACTGGTAAATCTCGCATATCCATTTCCTTATTTATTCTATCCTTTTCTGGCAATATTACTTTTTTTATGTTCTATGATTTCGGTATATGGACAACGTGCAACTTTAGTTTCATTTTCGGCGTTACTATCAATTTCATTATCATTTGGTCATTTGCATCAGGGTATGGAAGCTCTTTATTATTCATCGTATATTTTTATTGGAGGAATATTATATTTAATCGTATCCCTGCTATTTCATTTTGTTCAGCCTTATAAATATATTGAGCTTCAGATTGCCGATGGGATACGATTAACCGCAAAATATTTAAAATTAAGAGGCGATTTATGGAGCCCTGAAGCCGACAGAAAAGAAATCATCGAAAAACAACTAATGATTCAGGTTGAACTCAACCAGATTCATGAAGATTTACGAGAAGTGTTATTTGGCAACCAAAATATTACTGTAGGAAGCAGTCAAAACCGAAAAATGCTGTTGGTTTTTATCACGTTGGTCGAAATTCAGGAACTGGCTTTATATACTTCTTTTGACCATAGTAAGCTGCATGAGAAATTCGACAAACATCCCAATGTTTTAAGAACCTATCAAAATGTGGCCTATAAACTGGCTTCAACCTTAAAAAAGCTATCCAAAAATGTACATCATATCACAAAATATATTGATAAGAATGATTTGAAAAATGAACTTGACGCACTTGAATTCGCTATTTTTGATTATGAAAAAACATTAGGAAAAGAAGAAGCCGCAGAAGGTGTTTTAATGTTGACCAATATGCTGAAATATGCTAAAAATCAGGTTGGTAAAATTAAAATCATACAGCGTGCCTTTTCACTTGCCTTGCAATCTTATAAATTAAAAGACAAGGATAAAGAATTAGAAAAGTTCCTTACACCACAATATTATCCTTTACGAACTCTGATTGAAAATCTAAGTTTTTCTTCCTCAATTTTCAGGCATTCATTACGACTGACCATTACCATTTTAATTGGTTTTATTATTGGCAAATTTCTTCCATTTCAAAATGTGTATTGGATTTTATTGACAATAGTCGTAATCATGAGACCGGGTTACGGTTTAACAAAAGAGCGCTCTTATAATCGTATTTTTGGAACTATTCTGGGCGGATTATTTGCTTTCGGAATCGTTTCAATTGTACAAAATCACGTAGCATTAAGCCTTTTATCTATTATTTGTATGCTTCTCGGATTATCTTTTGCTCAAAAAAATTATAAAATCAGCGCCACTTTTGTTACCATGTATGTCGTTTTTATTTATGGCATTCTGGTCCCGGATATAGTAGAAGTAATTCAGTTCCGAATTCTGGATTCCCTTGCCGGAGCTATTTTGGCTTTTATTGCAAATCAGTTTCTATGGCCGGCGTGGGAATTTATTAATACTCCAATACATATTGAAAATTCGATTAGGGCAAATCGGGTATACCTTAAGGAAATTGCAGATTTTTACAACAAAAAAGGCGAAGTAACAACTTCCTACAGATTAGCGAGAAAACATACATTTATTGAAATCGGGAACTTGATGACTTCTTTTCAAAGAATGATGCAGGAACCCAAATCCAAGCAAAAATTACTACCAAAAGTCAATAAATTAGTAGTGCTGAACCATTCGTTATTATCTTCATTAACATCTTTATCTACTTACATTCAATTACATCAAACTACTTCAGCTTCAGAATCATTCAACTATATCATAAAAACAATTCTTTCCAATCTGGACAATGCCGTTTCAATTTTAAGAAACGAGACAATTGTAACAGATACTTTTTTTGAAAAAGAAGATGTCACTTTGCAATTTGAAGAAATGAAACGTAAAAACTTTACTCGTTTAGCAGCAGAGGAAGAACTTGACAAAGAAACGCGTCAGGCTAAAATGCAGGAAGCACAATTGGTTATTGAACAATTAATCTGGATGAGCAACCTGTCTGAAAAGATTTTAAAAATTACACAAGAGTTAAAAACAACCAACCCGGATTGATTAATCCGGGTTGGTTGTTTTTTTTATAAAATTTAACCCGTTGGGTGAAATTATTTAAGAGAATAAAAAAAGATTAGATATTGGTCAAG
>NZ_JBDTTP010000106.1:0-10804 GCF_039930565.1 Flavobacterium sp.
TTCCCAGCTTTAACATTAGGACCAATTGCTGAATATTTTTCTGCGAAGTAAAATATAAAACGAATAATAGGAATGTCTTTTTCTAACACATAGAAACATAGATTTTTTTCTGGGGAATTAAGAAAAATTAAAGAAAACTATAGTTTTCTCACATAGACTATGTGTTTTATGTAAAAATGAAATGCCTTTTTAAAGTTTTTAAAACTATGTCTCTATGTGTTTTAAAAAAATACCATTAAATTAAATTCATTAAATAGTATAATCATCATGAGTGCAACTCAAAATAATTTATTTCAAAAAGAGTTGGTTAACGAAGCTTTAAAACAGTCTTTCGTCAAACTAAACCCTAAAATAATGTTCCGTAATCCTGTTATGTTTACAGTAGAGATTGGAACCTTCGTTATGTTTTTTGTTTGTCTTTGGATACTAGCCGGAGAAAAATCACAAGGAAGTTTTGCTTACAATTTTACCATCTTTTTAATTCTGTTAGCAACCTTGCTTTTTGCCAATTTTGCCGAAGCTATTGCGGAAGCAAGAGGAAAAGCACAAGCGGATAGTTTAAGAAAAACCAGAGAAGAAACCCCTGCAAAACTAGAAAATGGACAAACCATTTCGTCTGCTCAACTAAAAAAAGGCGATGTTTTTGTTTGCGAAGCGGGAGATATTATCGCAACCGATGGTGAAATTATCGAAGGTTTGGCAACCATTGACGAAAGCGCCATTACGGGTGAAAGTGCTCCTGTAATTAGAGAGTCTGGTGGTGATAAATCATCTGTAACAGGTGGTACAAAAGTTTTATCAGATAAAATAAAAGTAAAAGTAATCTCTGAACCTGGTGAAAGTTTCTTGGATAAAATGATTGCTTTGGTTGAAGGTGCAAGCCGTCAAAAAACACCAAACGAAATTGCTTTGACTATTCTGTTAGCTGGATTTACATTAGTATTTATTATTGTAACGGTTACCTTAAAACCATTTGCTGATTATGCGAATACTCCAATAACGATTGCCGCTTTTATTTCGCTATTTGTGTGTTTGATTCCAACAACAATTGGAGGTTTATTATCAGCGATTGGAATTGCCGGAATGGACAGAGCTTTGCGTGCTAACGTAATTACAAAATCTGGAAAAGCGGTTGAAACTGCTGGAGATATTGATGTTTTGCTTTTGGATAAAACAGGAACTATCACCATTGGAAATAGAAAAGCAACCAGTTTTTACCCAACAAAAGGTATTTCGCAAGAAGAATTTATTCAATCTGCGGTTTTGAGTTCTTTGGCAGATGATACTCCTGAAGGAAAAAGTATTTTGGAATTGGCAGGTGCAGAAGTTGCCAATAAATTATCTATTGAAGGAGCAACTTTAATCAAATTTACCGCCGAAACCAGAACTTCTGGAGTGGTTTTGAAAGACGGAACCAACATTAGAAAAGGTGCTCAGGATGCTGCGAAGAATATTGCACAACAAGCAGGAAATGTTTTTCCTGAAGATACTGCACAGCAAGTAATCACAATTTCATCCAACGGAGGAACTCCTTTAGTGGTTATCAAAAATAATCAGGTTCAAGGTGTTATTGAATTACAAGACATCATTAAAACCGGAATGAAAGAACGTTTTGAGCGCTTGCGCAAAATGGGAATCAAAACGGTTATGGTGACTGGTGATAATCCTTTGACAGCTAAATTTATTGCCGAAGCAGCCGGTGTAGATGATTTTATCGCTGAAGCAAAACCAGAGGATAAAATGAACTACATCAAAAAAGAACAAGCTTCGGGAAGATTAGTTGCGATGATGGGTGATGGTACGAATGATGCGCCGGCTTTGGCTCAAGCCAATGTTGGTGTCGCAATGAACAGTGGAACTCAAGCAGCGAAAGAAGCTGGAAATATGGTCGATTTAGATAATGACCCAACAAAACTAATCGAGATTGTAGAAATCGGAAAACAGCTTTTGATGACTCGCGGTACTTTGACAACTTTCTCTATTGCGAACGACGTTGCTAAGTATTTTGCCATTATTCCAGCTTTGTTTATTACGGCGATTCCAGCTTTGCAAGGATTAAATATTATGGGTTTACACAGTCCTGAAAGTGCGATTTTATCAGCGGTGATTTTTAATGCGATTATTATACCGTTTTTAATTCCGCTTGCGCTAAAAGGGGTTGCTTATAAACCAATTGGAGCATCAGCATTGTTACGCAGAAACTTATTTATCTACGGCCTTGGCGGTGTTTTGGTACCGTTTATTGGTATCAAATTGATTGATATGTTGGTTGCAGTATTTATGTAAAATAGAAAATAGAATAAAGAATTAAAGAACAAAGAATTAAAGAACAAAGAATTAAAGAACAAAGAATAAAGAACAAAGAATAAAGAGATTAGAACAAAGAAAATAGAATAAAGAATTATTAAATCTGAGGATGAGATTGCTTCGTTCCTCGCAATGACAAAAAAAATGAAAACAAATAGTATTATCGCTTTAAGATTAACTCTTTTTTGCGCGGTGTTTTTCTCTGGAGTTTACACTTTGAGTATTCTCGGAATTGCACAATTTGCTCCAAACCATGGAAAAGGTGAAATCGTAACTTCTAAAGGAAAAACATATCATATTAATGTGGCTCAGAAATTTACAGATAACAAATATTTCTGGTCACGTCCATCGGCGGTTGATTATAATGCGGCGGGTTCTGGAGGAAGTAATAAAGGAACAAACAATCCAGATTATTTAGCAGAAGTAAAAACAAGAATCGATACTTTTTTATTGAAAAACCCAACTGTAAAACGCAGTGAAGTTCCTTCAGATTTAGTAACAGCTTCAGGAAGTGGTTTAGACCCGAATATTTCTGTTCAAGGTGCAAATGTTCAGGTTAATCGTATTGCTAAAACTCGAAACATTGATAAAGAAAAAGTAATCGCTTTGATTGAAAAAACAAAACAAGAACCTCTTTTGGGATGTTTAGGAACAGAAAAAATAAATGTTCTGGCTTTGAATATTGCTTTGGATGAGCTTTAAAAAAAAGTTGCTGAGTTGCTAAGAGGCTAAGTTTCTTAGTTTATCCTAACAGGTTTTTAAAACCTGTTAGGTATGATTGACCTAAAAGTCCTAGCCCCGATAGAAACGAACTGACGAAGTAAATAGCTCCTGAAAAAATCACTAAATAAATTAATTTAGAGAACGAGATTGCTTCGTTCCTCGAAATGACAAAAAAATGAAAAAAATAATACTTACCGCTTTAATCGCTTTCGGTTTTAGCAATTTGCACGCACAAGAAGAAGTTAAAAGTCCGTTTACGTTTTCTGGATATGTAGACGTTTATTATAGTTATGATTTTGGAAAACCAGACAATCATACACGCCCTGGATTTTTTTATAGTTACAATACAGCTAACGAAGTAAATTTGAATTTAGGTATGGCAAAAGTGAATTACAGCAAAGAAAATATTCGCGGAAATTTTGCTTTGATGGCTGGGACTTATGCTCAATATAATTTGTCGGCGGAGCAGGATTTGTTGAAAAATGTATATGAAGCTAATGTTGGTGTGAAAATTTCGAAAAGTAAAAACTTATGGATTGATGCGGGAATTATGCCTTCGCATATTGGTTTTGAAAGTGCGATTGGAAAAGATTGTCAAACTTTGACAAGAAGTATTTTGGCTGAAAACTCTCCTTATTATGAAACGGGTATAAAAGTTGGATACACTTCTGATTCTGGAAAATGGTATTTGGCAGGAATGTATTTGAATGGCTGGCAGAGAATTCAGAAAATTGACGGGAATCAAACGCCTGCTTTTGGAACTCAGATTACTTACAAACCTTCGGATGGATTAACTTTAAATTGGAGTACTTACGCTGGAAATGAGCAACCCGATATTGATAAAAAATGGCGCTATTTCAATAACTTTTACGGACAAATTAAAGTGACAGAAAAAACAAATGTTACAACTGGTTTTGATATAGGTTCACAACAATCGGCTAAAAATAGTAACAAATATGACACTTGGTTTTCGCCTGTTTTGATTTTGCAATACAAACCAACTGATAAGATTCAGTTAGCGGCGAGAGGCGAATATTACAGTGATGAAAAAGGAGTTATTATCGAGAGAGAAACGCCAAATGGTTTTAAAACTTATGGATTTTCAGCTAACTTTGATTATCTGGTTACTGATAATGTAATGTTTAGAGTTGAAGCTAGAAATCTTTCGAGTAAAGATGAAATTTTCACAA
The DNA here is from genome assembly GCF_039930565.1 of Flavobacterium sp. Lineage (GTDB taxonomy): Bacteria > Bacteroidota > Bacteroidia > Flavobacteriales > Flavobacteriaceae > Flavobacterium. The sequence continues at coordinate 4,221 of NZ_JBDTTP010000106.1, forward strand.
AAAATAATCTTCCAACGGACACGAATACGTTTGTGACGACTTCGCTGGCGGTTTCTTTTTAGCTTTAAAAATTTAAACGCATAGAAACATAGATTCTGGTTTTTTTTTAAAATTAGAAAAAAATAGATAAATTTTTATTTCACATAGCTTTTCTAAATCTCCTATGAAAAATGGAATGTCTAATTTTTTAAATAAAATCTATGTTTCTATGTGTTAAAAATATTTTTTCATTAAATAGTATGGAACAAGAAAAAGAAAATAATGCACAGCACTTTCTCGATTTAATTCAGAAATCACGAAAAGGGAAGTTTAAAGTCTATATTGGGATGAGCGCCGGTGTGGGCAAAACGTACCGAATGCTTCAGGAAGCACATTCGTTATTGAAGAACGGAATTGATGTGAAAATTGGTTACATAGAAACGCATCTTCGAAAGGAAACACATGAATTATTGTTTGGTTTGCCTGTGATTCCGAGGAGAACCATTTTTTATAAAGGAAAAGAACTCGAAGAACTCGATGTTCAGGCTATCATCAACTTGAGACCAGAAGTGGTTATTGTTGATGAATTGGCGCATACAAATGTGGAAGGAAGCAAGAATGAAAAACGCTGGCAAGATGTTTTAGAGATTCTAGAAGCAGGAATTAATGTAATTTCGGCGGTTAATATTCAGCATATTGAAAGTTTAAATGAAGATGTAAAACGAATTACAGGCGTTGATGTTCAGGAACGGATTCCGGACAATGTATTGCGAATTGCTGATGAAGTCGTGAATATCGATTTGACTTCGGAGGATTTGATTGCTCGGTTAAAAGAAGGAAAAATTTATACGGCCGATAAGATTCAGACTGCTTTGACCAATTTTTTTAAATCGGATCAGATTCTGCAATTGCGCGAACTGGCTTTGAAAGAAGTGGCGAGCCAAGTGGTCAGAAAGGTAGAAAATGAAGTGCCTCAACAGCATGCTTTACGACATGAAAAATTGTTGGCGTGTATTAGCAGTAATGATAAAACGGCTAAAATTGTGATTCGAAAAGCAGCACGGCTCGCAAGTTATTATAACGGATCGTGGTATGTTTTGTATGTAGAAACTCCACAAGAGAGCAGTACAAAAATTGCTTTAGACAAACAGCGGCATCTTATAAATAACTTTAAGCTAGCAGTACAATTAGGCGCTGAAGTAATTAAATTAGAGAACAAAAATATTGCTGATGCGATTTTGATAGCTGTTGAAGAAAAATATATTACAACCGTCTGCATCGGGAAACCGCATTTGAATTTATTTAAAGTAATTTTGTCTACAACAATTTTCAGGCGCCTATTAAACAAGCTGTCTTTATCGAATGTTGACCTTGTTATTTTATCTTAAAAAAAATATTTAAACCATATAAGTTATGTAAGTTCATTTAAATTAGAATGGTTGTAAGCTCTAAACGCAAAGTTCAGTGAAGTTTTTGATCGCAAAAGTAGCGAAGATGCAAAGTTTTTCTTGATACAAATCCTTAAATTATCTTATATAATTTATATGGTTCAAAAAACATAAATTATGAGAATTAAAACTAAATTAAATCTGGGAGTTGGATTGTTATTTTTAATGATTATCATACTCTCTTTAGTGAGTGCTTATTCTGTTTTTTTAATAAAAGCAGATACAGAGAATATTCTGAAAGAGAATTATAATACATTGGAATATTCGCGAAATATGATTTTGTCTTTGGATGGAATTAAAACAACCCCTGATAATAACATTTCAGTTTTTAAAGAATTTCTGAAAAAACAAATGCAAAATGTAACCGAGCCTGGAGAAAAAGAAGCAACTGCCAATCTGGAGAAAAGCTTTGCTCTTTTAGAAAATAACAGTGCTGATGAAAATTTAAAGGCGCAAATCAGGCAAAATATTTTTTCTATTATGAAATTGAATCTGGATGCCATAAAACAGAAAAGCGATATTGCAAAAAAAACAGCAGAAACTGCCAATTTTTCTATTGCCATCGTAGGTACTTTATGTTTTTTGATTGCCTTTAATTTACTTGTTAATCTGCCCAATAATATTGCAAATCCAATCAAGGAACTAACACAAAGCATCAAAGAGATTGCTAATAAAAATTATTCAGAACGCGTTCATTTTACCAACCACAACGAATATGCAGATTTAGCCAATTCATTCAATACGATGGCGCAGAAACTTCAGGAATATAATAATAGTAATTTGTACAAATTGTTTTTCGAAAAGAAACGACTGGAGACGCTTATCAACAACATGCACGATCCTATTATTGGACTTGATAATGAAGGAATTATTTTGTTTGCGAATGATGAAGCCTTAAAAATTATTGGTTTGAAATTGGAAGATGTTATAGCAAAATCGGCTTCTGCTCTGGCTTTGTCAAATGATTTAATCCATTCTTTGATGTTAAAAGATGATGCTGATGCGCCTAAAAAAAAGCCGCTTAAAATTTATGCAAACGGAAAAGAAAGTTATTTTGAAAAAGAAATTCTGAATATCACCATAATTCCAACAGGGGAAGAAAAGGAAATTAATATTGGCGATGTAATAATCCTGCGAAATATTACGCTTTTTAAAGAACTTGATTTTGCTAAAACCAATTTTATTGCCACAGTTTCACACGAATTAAAAACACCAATTGCTTCAATAAAATTAAGTCTTCAATTGCTTGAAAATACCAAAACGGGTGATATGAACGAGGATCAGAAACAATTGGTTGAAAGCATTAAAGATGACAGTCAGCGATTGTTGAAAATCACAGGCGAATTACTTAACTTATCACAGTTGGAAACGGGAAATATTCAGCTGAATATCGAAAAAAGCAATCCGTATGACATTGTAAATTATGCTGTAGAAGCTGTAAAAGTCCAGGCAGATCAAAAACAAATAAAACTTATCATTGATACCGATGAAAACCTTCAGGATGTAAAAGCAGACAGCGAAAAAACTGGCTGGGTTTTGATTAATTATTTATCGAATGCCATTCGTTATTCTTCTGAAAAAAGCACGATTATTATCCAATTAAAAAATGAAAATAACCAAATTGTATTTCAGGTTATCGACACCGGAAAAGGAATTGACACAAGATACCAAGACAAAGTTTTTGATAAATATTTTCAGGTTCCGGGAAGTCAAAAATCCGGAACCGGATTGGGATTGGCAATCAGCAAAGAATTTATTGAAGCTCAGAACGGAAGCGTTGGTGTAGAAAGTAATTTAGGATTGGGAAGCACTTTTTGGTTTTCGCTGAAAATCTAATATTTAGCCAGCATTAATCAAACTATCTCATTTAAAACCAACAAATTAATATTCGCTTAAGGTTGTATTAAGGTAAGATAGTTCTATCAGACATTCGTTATTATTGCAGCTTATAACAAACGAAAGATGCTTTACAAAACTATTTCTCTGGTATTCCTTTTCAACTTTTTTTCTGTTGCTTCACAACAAAATGATTCAATTATCAAAATTGACAGCATTTCACATCATTTAAGATTGAGTTACAAGCAATTAATTATTCCTGGTGTATTGATTGGATATGGCGCAATTGGAGTTAAAAATGATCAGCTCTTAAGTTTTAATCAACAAATCAAGAATGAAGTCACTGAAGATATTGATGAAAAAATCACAATTGATGATTTCTCACAATATACTCCTGCTGCTTCGGTTTATGCTTTAAATGCTTTTGGTGTGAAAGGAAAGAATAATATGCGGGATCGTTCAGTAATATTTGCGACTTCTTATGTCATTATGGCTTCCACAGTTTTAGGTTTAAAATCAATTGTGCATGAAGAACGACCAGACGGAAGTTCTAATAACTCTTTCCCGTCCGGACATACTGCAACTGCTTTTGCCGGAGCTGAGTTTTTATGGCAGGAATACAAAGATAAATCGATTTGGTACGGAATTGCTGGCTATGCCGTTGCAACCGGAACCGGATTATTTAGAATTTACAACAATCGTCATTGGTTAACCGATGTCGCTGCCGGAGCCGGAATCGGAATTTTGAGTACAAAATTAGCGTATTGGATGAATCCGTATATCACCAAAAAAGTATTCAAATCCTCTTCTGAAAGTAATTCAGCTTCTATGATTGCACCTTTTTATAACGGTCAGCAATATGGATTGAGTTTTGTAAAAACTTTTTAAAGTATCATTTTCAACTAATTTGATAAATACATATAAACAAAATGCCTTGCTGAAATACAAGGCATTTTTGTTATTTGTCAAAAGTTTACTAAGCTTAAATTTGAAATCAAATTTTAATTTTCTTTCGGCTTTGTTAAATAATAAACCGGAATTCCTATAAGCATAATTAAAATTCCCCAACCACAAGTTGCAAATTTTGTAAAAAGCAATGATATACAAATAGCCGATGCAATTATTATGTACAACATTGGTAAAAAAGGATATCCAAATGCTTTATAAGGTCTTTCTGCATCCGGCATTTTTTTACGCAAAATAAAAATTCCGTAAATTGTAAGGATGTAAAAAATCAAAACGATGATCATAACAAAATCTAATAACGCACCATATTCTCCAGTAAGGCATAAAGCTGAAGCCCAAACACACTGAGCCCATAAAGCCCATGAAGGAACACTGAACTCGTTAAGCACAGCCGCTTTCTTGAAAAACAAACCATCCTTAGCCATTGTATAATATACTCTTGCTCCCGCCATAATCAATCCGTTGTTACAGGCAAAAGTCGAAATCATAATCATAATGGCAATTACCAAAGTTCCGATATTACCGAAAATATATTGAGAAGCTACTACTGCTACCCTATCCGATTTTGCCGTTGCAATTTCGTCAAGCGGAATTACTGCCAAATACATGAGGTTCGTTAATACATATATAATCGTAACGATAAAAGTCCCTAAAAATAAGCTGAAACCTACATTACGTTTTGGGTTTTTAATTTCTCCAGCAATAAAAGTTACTCCAACCCAAGCGTCACTTGAGAATAAAGAACCTACCATTGCTGCCGAAATTCCAGTAATTAGAGCTGTTCCGCTAATTGGGAGCCATGAATTACTATCAGGTACGTATGAGCGAGGTGTCCAGGCATCTGCCCAATTGGCATCCCAAACAGATGCTTTTGCGGCAAGCGTTAATCCGAAAACAATCAAACCTAACAACGACAATATTTTGATGATGGTAAGAACGGTCTGAAGCGTTTTTCCATTTTTTACACCACGGCTATTTATGTACGTGAGTAAAATTATAGTTACAATAGAAACAATCTGTGCTGCATTCAATTTAAAAAAACCTAATTCAAACAATATGTTTTCGTCACTTAATGGCTCATATAGGTATGCGGCAAACTTAGAAAAAGCCACACCTACAGCAGCAATTGTTCCCGTCTGGATTACGGCAAAAAAACTCCATCCGTACAAAAAAGCAATTAATTTATTGTATGCTTCTTTAAGATAAACATACTGACCTCCTGCTTTTGGGAACATGGCACTTAACTCACCATAACTCACTGCAGCAATAATGGTAATTAATCCTGAAATTAGCCAAATTAGTGTCAGCCATCCTGCTGAACCTACTTGTCTGGCAATATCAGCACTTACGATAAATATTCCGGAGCCGATCATTGAACCAACAACTAACATGGTTCCATCTAGTAATCCGAGTTCTCTTTTAAAATTTTCCTGGTCGTTTTCCTGCATTATTTTAGGTTTTTGGGTTGGTTAAAGATATACTTTTTTTGAAAACTCAGATTAGATTTTAAATTGTTTTATAATTGAAATTCATATCAATAGTTTTAAAAGAAAAATAAAAAAAAAATCTTAAACATATTTTCATTCTTTACCAATATAACGCAACTAATTAATAAATTTTGCATCTGTATAGTAAAATATAAATATTATGAAAAAACAATTTCTGCTTTTAATTACAATTGTAACCTTATTGTCTTGTTCCAATGATGATGAAAATTCGTCTCGAATTATTAACATGCGAATTAATCATTATCAAAATACAGGTATAGCTTTGAGTCCTGTTTTGACTTTACTTGCACAAGAAGATAACGCTATTGGAACAACTAACTGGAGCAGGTTTTACAATGCTATTGAAGGTTTCAATTATGTTCCCGGAAAAATTTATAATCTTTCTGTCAGAGTTGAAAAAATCACAGACCCTCCTGCCGATGGCAGTTCATTAAGATATATCTTATTAGAGGTAAAATCAACTCAGGAAGTAAATAATGAAACTCCCTTTGATGTTGATTTAAAAATAAATGGACAAAATTTTGTTACTACAAATTCTGGTTACAAACTGCTAAACCAAATTGAAATAGATTGTAATACTTTTTGCACTCAATTAGATTTAGATTTACACAATAAGAGTTCAGTAATTGGAACTTTTAAACGAAATTCAGATAATAAAATGCAATTGATTGATCTGAAGTAAATGGCAAATGTTAATGAGTACGAATTATTAAACCCTCTTTGCTCAATTCAAATATTTATAAAAATAAAAACCGTAAAAAGCTTTTGATACAGCTTAATACGGTTTTTTAATGTGGAGTCGCCGGGAATCGAACCCGGGTCCAAACAAGCAACTAAAGAGCTTTCT
>NZ_JBDTTP010000107.1:0-10568 GCF_039930565.1 Flavobacterium sp.
CTTCAATAAAAACCTGCACATCATGTTTCCAGGCAATTTTTGTCAGTTCTCCTAATGTTTCGAGTTCGGCGAATTGAGCAGCATCGTTGGCATCGGCAATCGAGCCAGGACGTAAACCATCGCCCAAAGAAAAAGCAACATCATACTGTTTCATGATTTCGCAGATTTCCTCAAAATGTGTGTATAAAAAGTTTTCTTTATGATGAAACAAGCACCATTTTGCCATAATCGATCCACCGCGCGAAACGATTCCGGTAACACGATCAGCAGTTAAGTGAATGTAACGCAATAAAACACCGGCATGAATTGTAAAATACGAAACACCTTGCTCTGCCTGTTCAATTAAAGTATCGCGAAAAATTTCCCAGGTTAAATCTTCAGCGACTCCTTTTACTTTTTCCAAAGCCTGGTAAATCGGAACGGTACCAATTGGAACCGGAGAATTACGGATAATCCATTCCCTTGTTTCGTGAATGTTTTTTCCTGTAGATAAATCCATAATCGTGTCAGCTCCCCAGCGGCAAGCCCAAACGGCTTTTTCAACTTCTTCTTCAATGCTTGAAGTCACGGCGCTGTTCCCAATATTGGCATTTATTTTGACAAGGAAATTTCTCCCAACAATCATGGGTTCACTTTCGGGATGGTTGATATTGTTGGGAATAATGGCTCTTCCGCAGGCAACCTCGCTACGTACGAATTCCGGAGTGATTTTGCTTTTTGGTGTGTTGGCTCCAAAACTATGACCTGAGTGTTGGCATTGCATAGCTTTGGTTTGCTGGTTTATTAATTCAATTCTTTGATTTTCACGGATGGCAATATATTCCATTTCGGGGGTAATGATGCCTTGTTTGGCGTAGTATAATTGCGTTACGTTATTTCCTTTTTTAGCTCTTTTGGGTTGGTGTAAATATTCAAATCTAAGATGATCTAAACTTTCATCTTTCAATCGGGTTTGTCCGTAATCAGAACTTATTTCAGATAAAACTTCGACATCGTTTCGTTCTAAAATCCAGTTTTCTCGTAATCGCGGAAGTCCTTTTCTAATGTCTATTTCAATATTAGGATCTGTGTAAGCTCCCGAAGTATCGTACACCGTTACTGGCGGATTTTTTTCGATTCCTCCGTTTGATAATTTGGTTTCGCTAAGAATAACCTCGCGCATAGCTACTTTTATGGGATGAATTTCTCCGTTGATGTATATTTTTTTGGAATTAGGGAAAGGAGTTCTGGATATTTGTTCTTCTTTGTTCATTACTGATTTGTTTTGAAGTTGCTATTGTTATTTGATTGAAATTTTAAATTTCCAGTTAATCGGTTTCTGCCAGGGATAGGAGTGTAAAGCCCGTAAAGCAGGAAACGGTAGAAAACAAGGAATAAAAAAGCGACCAGCGGAAGCTTTGTTATGACTATGTTTTTGTGGTTGACGACTGCGGACTTGTAACGGATAGCCCGTTTAGTGCAGCCAAATTATCCTCCTTGTGTGGCAGAAATAATTAAAATTTCGTCGGTTTCGGATATAAAGTGTTGGCTCCAGTTTATTTTTGGAACAACGGTGTTGTTAATGGCAACGGCAATTCCGTTTTGTTTGTTGGGAATTTCGAGATCAAGCAATGACTGAACGCTTAGCGATTCGGCATTGAATTGTTTGATTTGTTGGTTGATTTTTAGTTCCATTCCTTTTGAAATTTAGTATATAGTTATACTTTAGGAATGGCTACAAAAACGCATAAATGCGCGCAGAAGTCATCTTACTTTTCCCTACGCTAGTATGAACTAGATCAGGTTCAGAGGGTAAAATCTCAGCCTGCTTATTAGCAGACACCCCTAAAGTGTGAAGCAAATATAGATAATTTTGTTTAAAAAGTTCAGGTTTCAGGTTTCAAGTTGTGAAAAAACTGAAAACTGTCGTTAAATTTGAGACTAAAAAACTGATTTTATTTTGTTCGTGTCCAGCAGTCTTCGGCGTGATCATTAACCATTCCGGTGGCTTGCATGTGTGCGTAAATTACTGTTGAGCCAACGAATTTAAAGGTTCTTTTTTTTAAATCTTTACTGATTTCGTCCGAAAGTGGAGTAGTGGCCGGAACATCTTTTGAGGTTTTGGGATTGTTTACGATGGGTTTTCCGTTAGAAAATTTCCAAATGTAATTGGAGAAACTTCCAAACTCTTCCTGAATTTTTATAAATGCCTGTGCATTTGAAACGGCTGCTTTTATTTTAAGTCTGTTGCGGATAATTCCGGTATTTTGCATCAATTCTTCAATTTTGCCTTCAGAATAATTAGCAATTTTTTTATAGTCGAAATAATCAAAAGCGATTCTGAAATTTTCTCTCTTGTTTAAAATCGTAATCCAGCTAAGGCCTGCCTGAAAAGTTTCCAGAATTAGAAATTCGAATAGGGTAGGGTCATTATAAACGGGAACACCCCATTCTTCGTCATGGTATTTTTTGTATAAATCGCTTGATGTACACCAGCTGCAGCGTATTACGTTTTCGTTTTGCATTTATTTACCAATTTGCCAGCTGTATCCTTTTACACTTGGTATGTATGCAGAAGAGCCTACTATAATCAGATTATTGTAGATTTTTTTCTCATATTTGATTCCGATTGCGGTTCCGGAAGTGTATAACTTATTGGCTTTAAAGGTGATTTTCATAACACCATCTTTAAACTTAGCATCAGATACTTTTTCCAGAAGCCAGGTAGATTTCCATTTTACCGCAATTTCATCTTCAGCGGTTTTTGTAATACTTTTAACGATTTTGACAGCTTCTCTTGGAATTTCAAAGTTTTGAGTTAGTTCTTTTTGGGTAAAAGTGTCTCCAATTTCACTGTTAGAAAGTATTTTTTTTAAATTATCAAATGTCATTAAACTCTTATTTGGTTCCTTTTCCGCTACTTGATTATTTTCTGAATCAGTGTGTAGATTTTGGGTTTCGGGTCTGTCTTCTGTTTCTTTGTTCAGCGAAAAATTATTTTTTTTATAAGGATTGGAATTTTTTTCGAAGTTTTTTATCCCTGATTTTTCTAAAGGACTTATTTTAAATTTCTTTTCAGAAGCTGGTTTTAATTTATTTACAGAGGCTATCATTTCTCTTTTAGGTTGTTTTTTTGCGTCATTGCCACAGCCTAAAAAGAAGTAAGTTATTGAAAGTAATATGATTATCCCTATTTTTTTCATGACGTTAAGATAATCTTAATCGACGACAGATGTGTGCTCATTTAAATATTTTTTGATCAAATAATGACCCAAATAAATTAAAGGTGTCAAAACAATTGCAATTGAAAGTTTAAAAGTATACCCAACCAATGCGGATGACAGGAAAGTATCAAAATCAATTTTTCCGGGAAGCCAAAAAGCAATTCCCAGTACGATGAACGAATCAAATAATTGTGAAATTATAGTGGATCCGGTTGTCCTCAGCCATATTTTTTTATTTCCTGTTCTTTTTTTAAAAAACCAAAAAATAGTAACGTCAATAAGCTGCGAAACCATAAAAGCAATTATACTTCCAACAATAATCCACATACTTTGTCCAAAAACAGCCTGAAACTGCTCATCATTGACTGGACTTATTCCTTTTGCTGCGGGGATTATTATCGCCATAGACAATATTAAAAAGGCGTAAGTAATCAGGCATGCAGTAATTACAGAAAGTTTTTTGACTCCTTTTTCTCCAAAATATTCATTGATTAAATCTGTTGTCAGGAAAACTACTGGCCATGGCAAAATACCAATACTCATTACAAAGGGACCAATCAGAATCAGTTTTCCGCCAATAAGCTCGGCCACAACGGCATTAGTGATAAAAATTCCGGCAAGAATTACAAATACGATTTCTCTTTTGGTTTTAAACATAAACTTATTATATGGATTCAGATTATCTGAGTTAATTTAAGCCGAAATTACTTAATATCCTTCATAAAGGATTGTTTCATTTGCGGTTTTTTCTTTTCCGAAGCTTGCCCTTGGATGATTTTCGTTTAGGAATTCATTAATAATCAATTGATATTTTTTTTCTAAATCCTCTTCATCTTCTATAGAAAGTACATTAAATACTTTAAAAGCCAACGGATTTATTTTTTTATTTTCATTTATAAAGGCAACAGTGTATAATTGATTTTTGTCGGAGTCAATTGCTGCATTTTTTGTTTTGATTGTATAAAAATAAAAAGAGATTTCATATCCATTTTTTTCAATTATTTTCTTTTGCTGTAAATGAATAGAATCATTTTTTGAAAGATTTTGAAAATTTATAACAGCAGCTTTTGAGATTTCATCATCTGTAAAATGCAGGAGTTCTTTTTTATTTTGATTCAATAACAAATTGACAGTTGCAAATTGTGTTTTTGAGTCACTCAAAAATGCTTCAATTTCTGTAATACTTAATTTGTTGTGAATAATTCCTAATCTTGCCAATTCTATATTTAACTCGGGAATATCAAGATTTTTTATTTTTTTAATTACTTCTTTTACGGTATTATCGTCAGTGTAATTATAGATTAAGTTAGTGTAATTTATTAGATCGGCTACTGATTCAGTAGGTTCTGCATAAGAAGTAATTATTTCTTCAGTTCCTTCAAGATCATCATCTGCTTTGTTTTTTTGATTCCAGCTGGCTACTCTTTTGTATTCGAGTTTAGTATTTGTTATAATTATTTTCTTAAATTCTTTTATCTTTTTGACAGAGATTAATTTTTTCTCCAATAATAAATTACAGAAATTAATTATAGGTTTATTGTACTCTTTTATGCTGTAATATTGAAAAATCTCAGGGAATAATTCCTTGCTGTTTTCAGGATCACTTTCAAATGAATAAAAAAGACTGGTTATTTCATATTGATTGTCAGAAATGGGCAAGTCATATTCAAGCAATTCATTAATTTTTTTGTATGCTGATTTAGATTTTTGTAGAGAAAGACTTTTTAAAATACTAATTTGGACCTCTGTTTTTGTAGATCCTTTTTTATAATAATTTTCAAGAAAGGGAATAACTCTGTCATCATTAATTTTACCTATTTTATCTAAAAGCGCAGAAATTGCATCCGTTTCATTTTCTTTAAAATTAAAGGTATTTATAAAATTCGTAACATCTTCAAAATCATGCTTTGTTATATTCAAATTGTTTATAGATTTTAAGGCAGAGTAGCGTATAGTATCTTTTGCATTTTTTGCATCTGCTATAAAAAGTTTGATTTTATCTTCAGGAGAATTATTTTTTATATTTTTAGCTAAAGCTAACGAACTAAAAGCATTCTCTATAAAGGAGTCATCGTTTTTATAATTTTTCTCTACAAGCGTACTTAATAAATAATAGGAATTGTTTTTATAAAGTGCTTTATATTTAATCGACTGAATAACATTAGGTTTAGAAACAGTTGCATTAATGATGTAACTGTTTTGGTCGTTGTTAAATAGTATGCTTTCACTTAAAAATTCATAATTTTCCTTTTTTTCAGATAAAATTTTATTCCAAAGTGATTTTGAAAATCCTTTTTTCTGATACAATTCTATATTTAATAATGAGTTAGGATTACCATACGCTTCATCTTCGCCTTGATCATAAAAATCTTCATCAAAGCTGTTTTCAAATTGTTTTAAAAATACCTTTTTAAACTTTTTTTGAATTGAATCAATTGATAAATCAAGCTCATATTTGTGATATTTATGATATTCTAAATTTACTTCCCTGCCACTTTCCGACTTAAAAACCTGATATTGGCTTACTTCCTTAAAAGTGTTTTTTGCCTCATATTGTTTTATTTTTAGGTTTAAAAACAAATTCTCATTTTCTTTTTCCGGAATCTCTATTTTGTAGTTGGATGTTGAATCGATTAGCATTTTCGATTTTGATCTATAATCAAAAGGCAGTATTAAAAATGAGTTAAAGTATCGGTCTGTGTTTGTTTTGGACACGTTTACAGTTCCTAATAAATAATATTTATTTCCGCTAATAACTGTTTTCAATCTGATATTCCTTTTTCCAATAATAGAGGAAGAAATGAAATAGTTTCCGGATTTATTATAATGAGTATCTGTAGAATCCTGATCCTGTTGCAAATAAAATTGGTAATGAAGCTGTTTGTGTTCGTACTCGGATTTCTCTAATATGTCCGTGTCGTTCAGGGTTTTTTCCTTTAAAAAATAATAGCCTTTTTCCTGATTGTCATATGCCTGAATATCAATGTTTGTTGGTTTTTCAACATTGTTTCCAAAGACAAAATTAAAAGATGGAATTTCAATTTCAAATCCGCCCTTGCTGGGCTTTATTTTCTCCCATTCATTTTTAAACCCTTTTATTTTAATATTATCAAAAACTTCATTTTCATATTGGCGAACATAATTTGCAGGTCCTGTCATAGAAACAGAAATGATTTCTAAAGGAGTTATATAAAATTTTGAATGCTGGCTATTACCCGTTTTTGTGATGTTTTTTATGTCATATCCGGAATAATTAGGCTGCTCGAAATATTTTTTATCGATAATATCCCCTGCTATTTTTTCAAAAAATAAACTGTCCAATGACTTCGCGTTATAGATCATGTCCCTGTCTTTAAGGAAATAATTTAGCGGAATTCTTTTTATTGTGATAGCACCTCCATTTGTGAAATCAGGAGATCCTAAAATTTCATTTTCTTCTATTATATTTTTATACAATGGCATTTGTACCATTTTGTCTTTAGTGTGGGAAGTAACAAAATTTGGATTTGGGAAATAAGCTTCAATTTTTTTCTTTTGATTTTTTCCATTATCCGTAAAAGTATCTATTATAGGTTTTAGAATATAACCTTTACGTCTTAAAAGTTCAATCATACCATCATTTCCAGCAAGATGTGCTGCACCAACAGCTGAAAAAAGACTTCCGGTTTTAGCAATGGAATCTATGCTGTTAGACATTATTTTATTTCGGTTTACAATAAGGGCATCATGTGCTTTTTTTGAAAACATCAATTTATAAATAGAATCCAGCATAATAATATCTTTTTCCCGGTAATATTCCTTAAGTGCTTCGTTGGGGTTTCTGTTTTTTAAAATTTTAGATAGGGTAAGTCTGTTTTCTTCCTTAGGTTTTGCATCTTCCTCGCCTAATTGAAGAATAGATAACATAGACTCTCTGGCATTTTCAAGTCCTGCAATTTGTTTTTTGTATTTTTTTCCGGTTTGAAATATAAACATATCAAGAACTGTGTTTTCCTGATAATCGGCTTGTTCACCCTCCACACCAGACAACATGCTTCTAAAAAAACGTGCATTATCGTTATTAAAAATGGTTTTGATATTTTCTTTTGTAGTTGGAAACAAATAGAATTCGGTATAAAATTTTGTATACAGATTATAATCGTTATTGTTTTTCATCAGATCATTCAAATCGGTCCATGTCTCAGGATTACTCTCATTAGCAACAATATCAGACCCTAAAAGATTTTTGAAAAACGAGTCCGATAAATGAAAAGAAACTTTATCATTAACGTGCATTGTACCATATAAATACGAGTTTTTAGTTAGGCCGTTACCTGATATTTCCCAAAATAAACTTTTGTTTTGTGCCTCAACAAATGAAGTTATCAATAATAAAATAAAAAGTAGTTTTTTCAATGGGAACAGATTTAATGTTTTACCAAACAAATATAGAATAGAATAATATGATTTTCGTTTATAATTTAAAATTTTGTAAGCTTATTGTATTGGATTTTCTTAAAATAATCCGTTTTCTTATTGGAGTAAAATACCATAGAAGAACTTTTGCGAATGTTAAAACTTACCTGCGATTCGTAAATTTTGGATACTTTTGAAGTATTACTAATTCAAAATAATAATATGAAAAAATTAATCTCAATTTTTCTTATGGGAACAACTTTTTTTGCGATAAACGCACAAAACAAGGATGATAATCCTTTGCTTAAAAAATGGACAGGACCTTATGGAGGTGTACCTGCTTTTAATGAATATAGAGTTTCAGATTTTAAACCGGCAATTGAATTTGGTATTCAGGAAAAATTAAATGAAGTTGATGCTATTGCTAATAATCAGAAACCGCCAACTTTTGATAATACAATTGCTGCTTTAGAGCGTTCGGGAGAAACAATGGAGAGAGTTTCTACTGTTTACGGAATTTACAGATCAAACTTAAGCAGTCCGGAGTTTAGCACTATCGATAGGGAAATGTCTCCTAAATTCTCTGAGTTTAGTGATAAGATTAATCAGAATAAAAAATTATTTACCAGAGTTGAAACGCTTTATAATTCTAAAGAAAGTAAAAAATTAACTAGCGAACAACAACGTTTAATTTGGTTGTATTATACTAATCTTGTACGTCAGGGAGCAAAATTAAACGATAAGGACAAAGAGAAAGTAGCGGGTGTAAATAAAGAACTTGCATCGCTTTTTACCCTTTTCAGCCAAAATTTATTAGCAGAAGAGCAAAATCAATATGTTGCATTAAAAACAGAAGCTGATTTTGACGGTTTGCCAAATGAAGTAAAAAATGCTGCTATTGCAGAAGCAAAGCAAAGAAAAATTGATGCTTTAGGGTGTATTGCCAACACACGTTCTTCAATTGAGCCTTTTTTGACTTTTTCTACTCGTAGAGATTTAAGAGAAAAAGCATTTGATATTTTTGTAAAAAGAGGAGATAATGGAAACCCTAATGATAACAATGTCACTTTGGTTTCTATTTTAGAATTAAGAACCCAAAAAGCTAAATTACTTGGTTTTCCAACTTTTGCGCACTGGAGTTTATCCAATAAAATGGCAAAAGATCCTCAAAAAACATTGGATTTAATGATGTCGGTTTGGGAGCCAGCAGTAAAAAAAGTACATGAAGATGTTGCTGAAATGCAAAAGATTGTAGATGCAGAAGGAGGTAAATTTAAAATTCAGGCTTGGGATTACCGTTATTATGCTGAGAAAGTTAGAAAGGCAAAATATGATTTAGATCAAAACGAGGTTAAGCCATATTTACAATTAGAAAACTTACGTGAAGGAATGTTTTGGGTTGCCGGAGAATTATTCAATTTAAGTTTTAAACAAATTACAGATATGCCAGTTTACCATCCAGATGTACGTGTTTGGGAAGTAAGTAATAAGTTAACCGGAAAAGTGGTGGGCTTATGGTATTTTGATCCATATGCACGTGCAGGAAAACGTTCAGGAGCCTGGATGAATGCATACCGTAACCAACAAAAATTAGATAGTGATGTTCTGACAATAGTATCAAATAACTGTAATTTTATAAAAGGTACTGCAAACGAACCAATTTTAATTTCCTGGGAAGATGCATCAACTTTGTTTCATGAGTTCGGACATGCGCTTCACGGATTATGCTCAAATGTGACTTATCCAAGTTTAGCAGGAACTTCTGTGGCGAGAGATTATGTTGAGTTCCCGTCTCAATTGTTAGAGCATTGGCTTGGTACTCCAGAAGTCTTGAATAAGTTTGCTTTGCATTATAAAACAGGTCAGCCATTACCTCAGGCTTTAGTAGACAGAATTGAAAGAGCAGCAAATTTTAGCGAAGGTTTTGCTACTGTAGAAACTATTTCAAGTTCCTTAATCGATATGAAACTGCATTTAGCGACTACGAAAATTGATCCTCATAAATTTGAAAAAGAAACTTTAGATGCGCTCCATATGCCTTCTGAAATTGTAATGCGTCACAGAATTCCCCAATTTGGTCATATTTTTTCTGGTGATGGATATTCAGCGGGTTATTATAGTTACTTATGGGCAGATGTTATTAATGCAGATGCCTGGGAAGCTTTTACTGAAGGTAAAGGACCTTATGATAAGGAAGTGGCAAAACGTCTTTATGATACTGTTTTTAGTGTAGGAAACACTATAGATCAGGAGAAAGCTTATGAAAACTTTAGGGGAAGATCTCCTAAATCTGATGCTTTAATGCGTGCCAGAAACTTTCCAATTGTAGATAAAAAGAAATAAGGATAATGCGTTCAAATAAAAAACCCGACAATTAATAATGTCGGGTTTTTGTTTTTAAATAATATTAACCTAAAGTAACTCTTTTGAAACCTGTAATTTCAACATTGAATCCTTTAACATAATCACTTACTTTTTTACTGTCGTCTTTAATGAAGTTTTGATCCAATAAAGCTTTCTCCTGATCTAAAGTAGTATTATCAGAAATGAAACGTTGAACTTTTCCTGGAATAATTTTATCCCAAATTTGTTCTGGTTTGCCTTCTGCTTTTAATTCCGCTTTAGCATCTTCTTCAGCTTGTTTTATAACTTCTTCAGTTAATTGAGAGAAAGAAATATATTTAGGAACATTTTTTAAAGTTTTTCCTAAACGTTTTGCTTCTTCATTTTCTTTTTCGATTATAGCAATACGAGCAGCAAGTTCAGAAGCAACGAAAGCTGGATCAAAATCTTTGTAAGATAATGTATCAGCTCCCATAGAAGCAACTTGCATAGAAACATCTTTAGTTAAAACGTCAGCATTAGGAATTGCAGCAGAAATTGCAGTTAATGCAGCAATTTTGTTAACGTGAACATAAGATCCAACGAAAGCACCTTCTAAAATTTCAAAACCACCGATTTCGATTTTTT
>NZ_JBDTTP010000108.1:0-10300 GCF_039930565.1 Flavobacterium sp.
AAAATGAAATTAATAGTTGATAGTGGATCTACAAAAGCCGATTGGATTGCAATTGATGATAACGGAAAAGTATTATTTACAACACAAACTTTGGGACTTAATCCAGAAATCCTTGAAGGACCTGAAATTATTGAGAGATTAAATGATCGTTTTGATATTTTGCAAAATAAAAAAGAAGCTACACATTTGTATTTTTATGGTGCAGGTTGTGGAACTGAAAGAATGAAATTTGCTTTATCTCAAATATTTCAGGAATATTTTTCAAATGCAATTATTGAGGTTCATGAAGATACTTATGCTGCTGTATATGCTACAACTCCAAAAGGTGAGCAAGCTATTGTAAGTATTTTGGGAACGGGTTCTAACTGCAGTTATTTTGATGGTACAGTATTACATCAAAAAGTACAATCATTAGGGTACATAGTTATGGATGATTGTAGTGGAAATGTATTCGGTAAAGAATTAATCAGAAAATACTATTTTAATAAGATGCCTCAGGAACTGGCTATTGCATTTGAGAAAGAATATAATTTGGACCCTGATTTTATTAAAAATAAATTATATAAAGAGCCCAATCCGAATGCCTATCTGGCAACTTTCGCCAAGTTTTTGATTCAGCATAAAGATTCTGATTTTTGCAGAAAAATCATTTTTAAAGGAATGAAATCTTTCGTTAAAAACTATATTAAACAATTTGATAATTGCAAAGATGTACCAGTGCATTTTGTTGGTTCTATTGCTTTTTACCTTAAAGATGAATTACAGGAAACATTTGATAAATACGAACTTAAGCTGGGTAACGTTTTACGACGTCCAATTGATGGTCTTATCGCTTATCATGTTGCGAATAAATAAAATTTAATTTTGCTGGATTAAATAGTAATCAGTTGTCAAATGCAACAAATGATAAAGCAACGGCATAATAATTATTAGAAGCTAATTCACGAGAAATGCCCCTATTTTAATACTACAATTCTCTGCTTTTTAGATAGATAAGCAGAGCATATTGATTTTAATTTTAAAATTTAGTGACAAGGTTACACCTATTGCACTGCAATTATAGAAATCTCAACATTAACATTTTTAGGCAGACATGCCACCTGAACCGTTTCACGCGCTGGAGCGGTTTTTTCATTAAAATAGGATCCGTATATTGTATTGATTGCTCCAAAGTTATTCATGTCCATTATAAAAATAGTAGCTTTTACAACGTTTTCAAAAGTCATTTCTGCAGCTTCTAAAATAGCGGCAATATTTTGCATAACCTGGGTTGTTTCATCACTTATGTTATTTGTAACCAATTCTCCTGAAGTTGGATTTATTGCAATCTGTCCAGATGCATAAAGTGTATTTCCTGACAATACAGCCTGATTATACGGGCCAATAGGAGCAGGTGCTTTTTCAGTAAAAATTATTTTTTTCATAGGATTGATTTATAGTAAGTTTATCTATTAGAAACACTTCGTTTTTCCCATTTTATATCGCTAAGGATTCCGGATTTAATTCCGATAAAGAAATTCCAGTTGGAATATTCCCCAAATGGTGACCAGTTAAAAGCCATTCTCCAGCTTAATAAATCCCTTTCAAAACGCAATTGTGTAAAAGTAACCCCTTTTTGTACAAAGTCATAACCAGTAGAAATTCCTCCTTTCCATTTAGGTGTAATATCCATGTTAGCAGAAATCATGATAGAATTTCCGGTAATTTTATTTTCACGTTTGGCATTAGAGTAGGTTAGCGAATAAGCCATTGTCATATCCCAGGGGAGTTTGGAATTGAAGAATTCCGTAATTACATTTTCGCTATCTTCTTCATCAAACTGACTTTTTCGGGTATCATTTAATTCGGTATTAGTGCCAAATAAATCATCGCTTCGTCCTCCATTTCTTTCACTTTGTTCGTTTTTGTCATCTTTTTTATTCTTGTTTGAAAAAGAATAATTCAAAGTCATATTGGCACTCGTCATTCTAAATAAGCTGCCGCCATTATTAATATTAAAAACATTAATTTGCTGTCCGGAGTTATCGATAGCATAAGGATTTAATGTGGCAGCAAAATTAACATTCATTTTGTTTTCAAACAATTGCGTTCCGCCGCTTACACGAACTGGTTCAAAAGCAAAAGTTGTTTTTCCGTCAGCATTAAAATTATAGCTTGTGCCTAAGTTTAAATTATTAAGAAGCATTACTTTTTTAGGTTCTGTTTTTGTGCTGTCATTGTCTGTCATTTTTGCTTCAAAAGTATTACTCAGGTCAAAACCTATTATATTAGAATTTTGTCTTCCCGGAGCGCCATAAATACTTCCTTCGAATCTTGTATAGTCTTTCATTGTTGTTCCCGATGCATCGATTGCATAAGTGTCATAATATTTTTCAAAACTGGGCGTATAAGAATAGGATACAGATGGTCTCATTACGTGTCGTATAGCTTGTATTTTTTTATTTTCCCCGAATTTAAAGGTGCCATAAACGGTTGTTCCTAAACTTGAACTAAAATTGTATGTTCTAAATGCATCAAAACCATTAACAGTATTGTCAACCACTTTATTAATGTCCTGATCATAAGTTCGATCTATTGTTTTAGTTACCCATGTTTCCTGATAATTGGCAGATGTGCTGGCACTAAAATATTTGAATATTTTAAAGTTTGTACTAATTGGGATGCTGTGCTGCATACCAATTTCGGCATCTTTAAACATTTGGGGCTTAAAAAATAAGGAGTCAGTGGTAACAAAACTATTTTTCCCGCTTAAATTATATTGTAGATTGATGTTTTTAATTAACCCTTTCTTTACTCCGTCTTTTCCAACAAACGGATATACACGATCAATACTTGCTTGTAAGGACGGAAGTGTCATATTAATAACTTCTGTTTGTGTGTTCTGAGAATGTGTTGCTGTTAAAGAAATTCTGGCTTGCGGTACTGTATTAAAAGTTTTGTTATAGGAAATAGAAGAGCTTAGCGTATTGTTTAAACTTGATCCAACATTAACCTGATTAATAGATTGTTTGAAATATTTACTACTACCCATATTTACCGAAGCAGAAAAACTTGAATTAGGATTCGATTTGGAATCTTTGGAATGAGACCATTGAATATTATAAATCTTTTGTTTAGAGTAATCAGGATAACCTCGTTCACTGGAAATTAAGTTCTCATAACGCACATTTACATTGCCTCTGTATTTGTATTTTTTAGCATAAGAAGATTCAAATCGCATGGCATAACTTCCGTTAGTATAATAATCTCCCAAAACGGTTAGATCATAATTATCGGTCAATGCAAAATAATAACCACCGTTTTGTAATGAAAACCCTCTTGTATTGGAGTCGTTATAACTTGGAAGGATAATGCCTGAAACACTTTCTTCCTTGCTCATTGGGAAATAAGCATAGGGCAAGGCTATTGGAGTTGGAACATCAGCAATAACCATATTGGTTAAGCTAACAATCACTTTTTTTCCAGGAACAAATTTTGCTTTCGTTGTTTGAAAATAATATTCAGGATTATCAACATCTGAAGAAGTAGTGAAACGCACATTTTTTAAATAATAAACCGAATCATTTTCTTTCTTTGTTATAGCCGCTTTTATCCTAAACTCTCCCTGTTCAGTCCTTGAATTATAAATTAAGGCTTTTTTTGTTTTAAAATTAAAACGAATTGAATCAGGTTGTACTTCGCTCGCACCTTGTTTGAAATTTGGATATTGGTACAAAACTCCAAGTGAATCTTTTATTCGTCCGGCATATACTTCGTCTTTTTCATAATCAAGTACAATAATCCCTGATTTCAGTTCTACATCTTTATAATAAAGCTCTGCTTCATTATAAAGGGTAATTCTTTTTCTTTTCTGATCAATTTTAGCATAATCCTTAGCGACATATTTCACTTTTCCATCCAAAAAACTTTTTTTTGGTTTAATACTATCTCTTTTTATCGTGTCAGTTACTGATTTTACAGTATCTTTCATGATAGATAAAGATTTATCTGTTTGTTTTACAGTTGGTAAGGTGTTTTTTTGTGTTTTTATATCTTGTGAATATAAATCGCTACATCCAAGTGTAAGGAAAAATGATAATAAAACGATATTAAATAAGTTTGTATGCAAAGGTTTAAATGCTATTTTTGTAAAAGTATGGCTTGTTTTTTGACATGTCAAACTTACATATAATTTTTTGGCAAAAATAATCAATTGTAAAAATTATAACTGCAGTATTTTATTAAAATTAACTTTTAGATTTATGAATATTTTTAACAAAACTAGGCTAGTTTTTAGTTTTTTTCTAACGACAATTTCATTTTGTACTTACAGCCAGTCGAATGTTTTTAAGGTTACTCTTGATGCAGGACATGGAGATCATGATTTTGGAGCTGTTTACAGCGGACGTATTGAAAAAAATATTGCTTTGGCAATTGTTTTAAAAGTTGGTAAAATATTAGAGCTTAACCCAAATGTAGATGTTATTTATACACGAAAAACCGATGTTTTTATTGATTTGGTAGAAAGAGCCAATATTGCAAACCGGGCGAATTCAAATATTTTTGTTTCTATTCATTGTAATGCTAACAAAAATACCGTAGCCGACGGGACCGAAACATATGTGATGGGTTTAAGTAAAGTGGCATCCAATCTGGAAGCAGCAAAAAAGGAAAACTCTGTTATTACATTAGAAAAGGATTATAAGCGTAAATATGAAGGTTTTGATCCCAATTCACCTGAATCAATGATCGGAATAACTTTAATGCAGGAAGAATATTTAGATAATAGTATTTCACTGGCCAGCAAAATTGAAGATAATTTTGAAAAACTGGGGAAAAAGTTAAGACAAGGTGGGGTAAAGCAAGCTCCATTTATGGTATTGCATAAAGCTTATATGCCAAGAGTGTTAGTAGAAACGGGTTTTATCTCGAATCCTACAGAAGGTAATATTTTAAATTCTGAAGAAGGACAAGATGATATTGCCAAAGCTATTGCGCAGGCAATTTTAAGTTATAAAAGAGAATATTTTGGGAATGGCACTTCTGAAGCTGATGATAGAAAACCTGTAAAAGATACTTCGACGCCTGTAAAACCAAAGGCAACTGTAACCGCAACAGTGGTGAAAGCAGCTCCAAAAGGGACTTTCTATAAAGTACAATTAATTGCAAGCATAAAAAAGACACCTTTAGAACCGAAAAATTTTAAAGGTTTAAAAAATATATCCATGATTTATGAAAATAATATTTACAAATATTTCTATCAGGAAACTTCAGATTATGAAGCTGCTAAAAAGTATTTGCAAGAAGCCAAAAGCAAAGGATATGGTGCTTCGTACCTGATTGCAATCAAAGACGGTGAGAAAATCAATATTCAGGACGCTGTTAAATAATAGCCACAAGTTCGAATATTTATATTAATTTTGTACAAACACTTAGAATTTTGAAACTAACAAGAGAAATCAAAACGGCAATATTAGTCATCGCATCAATTTTATTATTTATTTGGGGCTACAGTTTTTTAAAAGGCAAAGATCTTTTTACAAATTATCAAACATTATATGTTGAATACGATAATGTTGAAGATTTGGCACAATCAGCACCAGTAACCTTAAATGGACTTGCAATTGGAAAAGTAACTAAAATAACAATCGATCAGACAACTGGAAAATTATTGGTCGAACTTCAATTAAAAACAGATTTTCCAATTTCAAAAACAAGTCAGGCATCGTTATATTCTCCGAGTCTGATTGGTGGAAAACAAATAAAAATTATTCCCAATCTTTCAGATAAAGACTTGGCAATTGATGGACAAACCCTGGAGTCAAATGTAGAATTGGGATTAACTGAATCTTTAGGAGGTAAAATTGAGCCAATACAGCAAAAACTTGAAAAAATGCTTGTCAGCATTGATGTACTGGTTGCCGGATTAAATAATGTTTTGGATAAAAAGGGACAGCAAGATATCAAGAAAACGTTGGCAGAACTTAGTCAGACCATGGAACAGTTTCATAAGGCTGGAAGTAGTATCAATAATATTTTAGATGCCAATAAGACTCAGATAAACGGAGTAGTGACCAACTTTAACAAAATGTCAAGTAACTTCAATAAAATATCAGATTCTTTAAACAAAGCTGATTTAGGTAAAACTGTTAGAAACCTAAATCAGACTCTGGCTAAAGTTGATGGTCTTATGAGTAATTTAAATTCAGGTAAAGGAACTGCCGGAAAACTATTGAATGATGACGCATTGTATAATAATTTAGCCAAAACTTCAAGAGAACTTGAATTGTTATTGCAGGATGTGCGCCTGAATCCAACGAGGTATGTGAATGTCTCGGTTTTTGGGAAGAAAAATAAACCTTATGTAGCACCAACTGAAGACGGAAATTCGACTCCTAAAAAATAATAGGCATGAGTTATTTAGATAATATTTTATTTGCTATACTTCTTATTTTTGGTTTTGGTTTTTTTGCATCCAGTGTAAAAAAAATCATTCGCAATATTAATTTGGGTGTTGATATAGATAGGAAGGATAATCCTCAGGCACGTTGGGCAAATATGGCAATGATTGCTCTTGGACAGTCTAAAATGGTTAAACGTCCAGTTGCGGGAATATTGCATATCGTAGTTTACGCAGGTTTTATTATTATTAATATTGAGCTGCTTGAAATTATCATTGACGGTTTGTTTGGAACCCATAGAATTTTTGCTGAATATTTGGGTTCTGTTTATGATGTTTTAATTGGATCATTCGAAATATTGGCACTACTTGTTTTAGTTGCTGTATCTGCTTTTTGGATCAGAAGAAATATCATAAGGTTAAAACGTTTTATTAATCCGGATTTAAAGGGATTTCCTAAAAGTGATGCTAATTACATTTTGTATTTTGAAATGGTTTTGATGACCTTATTTTTATTAATGAATGCTTCTGATCTGCATTTGCAAAATGTTTCCGGAGGCTATTCTCATTTTATAAAAGCCGGAAGTTTTCCCATTAGCCAATTTATAGCACCCATTTTTAATGGCATGTCGAATCAATTGGTTATGTTGTTGTCAGAAGCTTTTTGGTGGTTGCACATTACAGGAATTTTGATTTTTATGAACTATTTATATTTTTCAAAACATTTACACATTCTTTTAGCGTTCCCAAATACCTATTTTGCCGATTTAAATCTAAAGGGCAAATTTGATAATTTAGCGTCAGTTACAAAAGAGGTTAAGCTGATGATGGACCCCAATGCCGATCCGTTTGCTGCAGCTCCTGTTGATGAAACAGCTGTTCCGGGCAAATTTGGTGCAAGTGATGTACAGGATTTAAACTGGGTGCAATTGTTAAATGCCTACACTTGTACAGAGTGTGGCCGCTGTACTTCTGCGTGTCCTGCTAATATTACAGGAAAGAAACTTTCTCCACGTAAAATCATGATGGATACAAGGGATCGTCTTCAGGAAGTAGGAAAAAATATTGACGCTAATAAAGGTGTTTTTGTTCCTGATAATAAAACATTGCTAAACGATTATATTACCCCTGAAGAATTATGGGCTTGTACATCTTGTAACGCCTGTGTAGAGGAATGCCCTGTAAATATTAGTCCGCTGTCTATTATTATGGATATGCGCCGTTATTTGGTAATGGAACAAAGTGCGGCTCCAATGTCGCTAAATGCAATGATGACGAATATTGAAAACAATGGCGCTCCGTGGCAATACAATCAGCAGGACAGATTGAATTGGAAAAACGAAAATTAAAATTATAGTTAATCAGTTACTTATTTAATCATTTAACTGTTTTACTAAATATCGATTAATAAAATCAACAACAAGATATGTCAGAAAGTTTAGTGGTACCAACAATGGCAGAAATGCTTGCCGAAGGAAAACAGCCAGAAGTGTTGTTTTGGGTCGGTTGTGCTGGAAGTTTTGATGATAGGGCTAAGAAAATTACAAAAGCATTTGTGCGTATATTAAATCGCACGAATGTTTCTTTTGCAGTTTTAGGTACAGAAGAGAGCTGTACCGGAGATCCTGCAAAAAGGGCAGGAAATGAGTTTTTGTTTCAAATGCAGGCCATGATGAATATTGAGGTTCTGAATGCGTATGAAGCTAAAAAAATTGTTACGGCCTGTCCGCATTGTTTTAATACCTTAAAAAACGAATATCCTGAACTGGGAGGGAAATATGATGTAATTCACCATACAGAATTTTTAAAATCATTAATTGATGATGGAAGATTAACCGTTGAAGGCGGTCAGTTTAAAGGGAAAAAAATTACTTTTCATGACCCTTGTTATTTAGGAAGAGCCAATAATGTTTATCAAGCACCAAGGGATTTAATTCAGAAACTGGATGTTGAATTAGTCGAAATGAAACGTTCTAAAGCTAATGGTTTGTGTTGTGGAGCTGGAGGAGCCCAAATGTTTAAAGATGCCGAGCCTGGAAATAAAGAGGTTAACATTGAAAGAACGGAAGATGCTCTTGAAACACAACCCGATATTATTGCGGCAGGCTGTCCTTTTTGTAATACGATGCTAACGGATGGTATCAAACACAAGGAAAAAGAAGGACAGGTGAAAGTCATGGATATTGCGGAATTAATTGCTAATGCACAAGATCTTTAGCAAACCTAAGCTTAAAACTAAAGCTTTTTAATTCTGAATCTGAAACAAACAAAATAAAAATTTTAATTAAAATGTATATACCTTTTGAAAATTTGCCCGGTGAATCCAAAATTTGGATTTACCAATCAAACAGAAAATTTTCTGAGGAAGAATTTTCTGAAATAGAAGCTGACTTAAAATCTTTCATCGAAGGATGGGCGGCACACGGAACAAGTCTGGAAGCTTCTTATCAATTGAAATATAACCGATTTATTATTTTGGCTGTAAATCAGGATGTACAAGCGGCTACAGGTTGTTCTATTGATAGTTCGGTAGAATTTATTCAGAGCTTAGAGAAAAAGTACAATGTTGATTTGTTAGATAAAATGAACGTGACTTTTAAACTTGGTGAACATATTGCACACAAACCATTAATTGATTTCAAAAAAATGGTTAAAGATAAATCCGTTTCTGAGAATACAATAGTTTTTAATAACTTGGTAAACAATATTGAAGAATATAACGAATCCTGGGAAGTTCCTGCTGCTGATAGCTGGCATAGCAGATTTTTCTAAGATAAATTTATAATATATTTGAAAGGCATGAAACTTTGGGTTTGTGCCTTTTTTTGTTGTAAAAAAAGAAAATCGTCTTGGATAAATAATTAGTTTTACAAAAAAATAGAAACTAAAAACAAATGAAGAAACAAGTATTTTTATTAATAGCTTTTTTAATCTGTAATTTGATTTTTGCCCAAAATTATATGGCGGGACAAAAGAAATATTGTGAAACTAATGATGCTAAGATATTAGAACTTTATGATTTAGGATTTAGAAGTTTGCAATATAAAGAATATCAGAATGTATCAACAAGGATTTTTTTAGATATTGTTAAAAAAGATTCAACGCTATGCGATGCATATTTTTGGGCTGGATATACTTTGCGATTACAAAATAAATATGATCTGGCTATAGGATGTTATCATATTGCAGATAGTCTTGCAAACAATAAGTCAATAGAATTTAAACAAAATTTAGCAATGACTGGTTTAATGCTGGGGAAGGTTGACCTGGCTAGGAAAAAATACAGTGAGATGATAACATTTTTTCCTGATAATCCCGAAGGTTATTATGGTTTTGCTTTGACCGCTCCAATGATCGGAGATGTTGATAAAGGTTTAGAAAATATTAAAATCTCAATTGAAAAGTACGGTAAAAGAAATACTGAAATTAAAAACCAAACTGAATTATTATACGGAATACTTTTAACATTAAATAAAAAGTACGTAGAGGCTGTATTTCATTTTGAAGAATGCGCATCTAAGTTTAAAAATGATGATAATTTTAATATACATTATTCTTTGAGCCTGCTAAAGATTGCACAACAAAACAATGATGAGAATGGAGAGAAAAAAGCTTTAAAAATTTACAATAAAATTAAAAATAAGGAAGAAATACAAGAAGGTTTGAAGGAGGAATTTAATTTTAAAACCTAAAAATAACATTTACATTTAGAAGAAAAGGATGAAACCTAAGTTTTGGGCCTTTTTTTTGTGGAGTTAAGTTTGATTTTTGTTTTAAGTTTTACTTTTGTTTTGTTTGTCAATTCTATCTTAAAGAACCATCTTTTTAGAGTTCGAGTGTGATTCTTCCTTCCTCAAAATCATAAAAGCGTTGAAAGACAATGTTGAGTCAAACCCGACAGGCTTTTAAAAAATATTGGGT
>NZ_JBDTTP010000109.1:0-10224 GCF_039930565.1 Flavobacterium sp.
CTTCATCAGTTAAAATATCTCCGAATAAGTTTTCAGTAATCAATACATCATAAGAATTTGGCCATTGTACCAAACGCATGGCAACAGCATCAACAAATTCGTAAGAAACGGTAACTTCAGGATACTCTTTTTCCATTGCCTGAACCGTTTCTCTCCATAAACGTGAAGTTTCCAAAACGTTTGCTTTGTCTACACAACATAATTTTTTAGAACGAGTCATCGCTAATTCAAAACCTTTTTTAGCTAAACGCTGAACTTCGGCTCTGGTATAAACACAATTATCAAAAGCAGTTTCTCCGTTGTCTCGTCTTCCTTTTTCTCCAAAATAGATTCCACCCGTTAATTCTCTTAAGAAAACCAAATCAGTTCCTTCTATTCTTTCTCTTTTTAAAGGAGAGTTATCAATCAAAGAAGGGAAAGTAAACGTTGGACGAACGTTAGCAAACAAACCTAATTTTTTACGCATCAACAATAATCCCTGCTCTGGGCGAACTGGTGCGCTTGGATCATTATCATATTTTGGATGACCGATTGCTCCGAATAATACCGCATCAGCTTTCATACAAATTTCATGAGTTTCATCAGGATAAGGAACTCCAACTGCATCAATAGCACATGCTCCGGTTAGAGCTGGTGTCCAGGTTATCTCGTGATTGAATTTTTTTGCAATAGCATCTGATACTTTTACAGCTTCATTAATTACTTCAGGTCCGATTCCGTCTCCGGCTAAAAGGGCTATGTTAAATTTCATTTGTTGATATTATTTATATTATTATCTATTTATATTATTATTATTCCAGTTTAATTGAATTTTAATTCGCAATCACATTCAGCATCTTTTGAGTAGCAATGATAGCTGCAACTGTCTGATCTGAATCCAGTCCTCTTGTTTTAAATTCCTTTCCGTTGTTTACCCACGTAATAATGGTTTCACATAAGGCATCAGAACTGCTTCCGGGAGGAATTCGCACAGCATAATCAATTAATTTTGGAAGTGTCAGTTTTTTACTTTTATATATTTTGGATAAGGCATTCATAAAAGCATCAAACTGGCCGTCACCCTGGGCATTTTCTTCTATGATCTCTCCATCAATTTTTAAAAGCAAGGTTGTCGATGGCCTCATGCCTTTTGAGTGTACTAATATGTAGGATTCAATTATAATTTTATCTTCATACGTATGACTGTCCAAAACATCTGAAATGATGTATGGCAAATCTTCTTTGGTAACGGTTTCTTTTTTATCGCCTAATTCAATTATTCTTTGGGTAACCAATTTCAAATCTTCCTGGTTTAATTTCAAACCTAACTCCTGAAGATTTTTTTCTATATTGGCTTTTCCCGAAGTTTTTCCAAGCGCATATTTACGTTTTCTTCCAAAACGTTCCGGAAGTAAATCATTAAAATATAGATTGTTTTTATTGTCTCCGTCAGCATGGATTCCGGCAGTTTGGGTAAAAACATTATCTCCCACAATAGGTTTGTTGGCAGGGATTCTGTATCCGGTAAAAGTTTCTACCAGTTTACTTACGGAATATAAAGAGGTTTCTTTAATGTTGATACTAACTTCAGGTAAATAATCATTTATTACGGCAACAGTGCTCTCAAGCGGCGCATTTCCTGCTCGTTCTCCCATTCCGTTTACCGTTACATGAAGTCCTTTTATACCCGCTTTTATGGCTTCCATCACGTTGGCAACGCTTAGATCGTAATCGTTGTGGGCATGAAAATCAAAATGAATATGGGGATATTTTGTTGTGATTTGTGAAATAAATTCGAAAGTTTGAGTCGGAATTAAAACGCCTAAAGTGTCCGGAAGCAAAATTCTTTTTACAGGCTGTTTTGTTAAAAAATCTAAATATTCAAACACATATTCAGGAGAATTGCGCATCCCGTTGCTCCAGTCTTCCAGATAAACATTGGTTTCTATATTGTTGTCTATTGCTAATGAAATGGTTTGGGCGATTTCAGAAAAATGCTGTTCAGGAGTTTTTTTTAATTGATGTGTCAGGTGATTCAGGGATCCTTTCGTTAACAGATTCTGAACTTTGGCGCCGGATTTTTTCATCCATTCAATAGAAAGGCCGCCGTCAACAAAAGTCAAAACTTCAATTCTGTTACTGTATCCTTTTTCTTCAGCCCAGGACATGATGCCTTTTACTCCTTGAAATTCTCCTTCGCTTACACGTGCTGAAGCAACTTCGATTCTATCAATATTTAATTCTTCCAATAATAATTGTGCAATGGTTAATTTTTCTGCAGCAGAAAAAGATACTCCCGAGGTTTGTTCACCATCACGAAGCGTCGTATCCATTATTTCAATTTTTCTTTTTTCCATTCTAAATATGATATAACTTTTATGCGATTCGATAATTATCGAATCGAATTTATGAAATTGTAAAAAGCAGTTACAAAGCCTCAACTTTAAGGTTGAAACTTACGTAACTGCATTTAAGTTGGTTGTGTTTAGTAAGGGAGTTTGTCAGCAAAAGCGACAATATCTTCCTTAATGTTTTGCAAATAATCAATGTCATCAAAGCCATTAACCATATTGTTTTTTTTGTATCCGTTAATAGCAAAAGATTCCTGCTGACCAGTTGACAATAAAGTAATAGTCTGATTAGGTAAGTTGATTTCTAATTGTGTATTCGGATCAGCTTCGATTGCATTAAAGATAGTGTCAGCAAATTCAGGACTAACCTGAACCGGCAAAACACCAATATTTAAACAGTTTCCTTTAAAGATATCAGCAAAGAAACTTGAAACTACAGCTCTGAAACCATAATCGTAAACGGCCCATGCAGCATGCTCTCTTGAAGATCCTGAACCAAAGTTTTTTCCGCCAACCAAGATTTTTCCGCTATAGGTTGAATCATTTAAAACGAAATCAGCTTTTGGGGAATCGTCTCCGTTATATCTCCAGTCTCTAAAAAGGTTGTCTCCAAAACCTTCACGTTTTGTCGCTTTTAAGAAACGTGCCGGAATGATTTGATCTGTATCTACGTTCTCAATTGGCAGTGGCACTGCACTGCTGGTAAGTATGTTAAATTTATCGTATGCCATTTTAATTTTAGATTTTTTAATTTTAGATTTTAGATTTTCTGAAAAATGAGAATCTACGTTAAACCTAAAAGCAATTTTATTGAATTTTTGAAATTATTATTGCCATTGTCATTGACTAGAACAGCTCTCTCGGATCTGTCAATTTTCCAGTAACAGCTGCTGCTGCTGCCATAATTGGACTTGCAAGAAGCGTTCTTGAACCAGGTCCCTGACGGCCTTCAAAGTTTCTGTTTGATGTACTCACTGCGTATTTTCCGGCAGGAACCTTATCATCATTCATGGCCAGACAAGCAGAACAACCAGGCTGACGTAATACGAAACCGGCTTCTGTCAAAATATCCAATAAACCTTCTTCTTTAATCTGAGCTTCCACAACGTGAGAACCCGGAACTAACCAGGCGGTAACATTATTTGCTTTTTTTCTTCCTTTTACAATTTCTGTAAAAGCTCTAAAATCTTCAATACGTCCGTTTGTACAACTTCCCAGGAAAACATAATCAATTGGTTTTCCAATCATCACGTCGTCTTCATGGAAGCCCATGTAAGCAAGAGATTTTTTGTATGTTTCGGCACCACCTTCAACCTGATTGGCGTTTGGAATATGTTTTGTAATACCAATTCCCATCCCCGGGTTAGTACCATAAGTAATCATTGG
The DNA here is from genome assembly GCF_039930565.1 of Flavobacterium sp. Classification (GTDB taxonomy): domain Bacteria; phylum Bacteroidota; class Bacteroidia; order Flavobacteriales; family Flavobacteriaceae; genus Flavobacterium. The sequence continues at coordinate 3,717 of NZ_JBDTTP010000109.1, forward strand.
TTCAATATCTGAAGCTTTGATGTTTAATTCAGCATCAAAAACAGCATCAGCATCGGTTTTTAAAGTTTTCCAGTATTCAACTGATTTAGTCCAGGCTTCGCCTTTTGGAGCGTATAATCTTCCTTCAAGAAAATCAAATGTTTTTTGGTCAGGAGCAATCATTCCACCACGGGCACCCATTTCGATACTTAGGTTACAAACTGTCATGCGGCCTTCCATAGTCATGTTTTCGAAAACATCACCGGCATATTCAACAAAATATCCTGTACCTCCCGAAGTAGTCAATTGAGCAATAATATAAAGAGCAACATCTTTAGGGCCAACACCTTTGCTTAATTCACCATTTACGTTGATACGCATTTTCTTTGGTTTTGGCTGCATAATACATTGTGTAGAAAGCACCATCTCAACCTCAGAAGTTCCAATACCAAAAGCAATTGCACCAAAAGCACCGTGAGTAGAGGTGTGAGAATCTCCACAAACAATCGTAGCACCTGGCAAAGTAATTCCGTTTTCAGGACCCACTACGTGTACAATTCCGTTTTTTATGTGACCTAATCCCCAGTGCGAAATTCCGTATTCATTGGCATTGTCTTCAAGTGCTTTCAACTGATTCGCCGATAAAGCATCTTCAACTGGTAAATGTTGGTTTATTGTTGGTGTATTGTGATCTGCAGTTGCAAAAGTACGTTCAGGGTATAAAACCGAAACGCCTCGGGCTTTTAATCCTAAAAAGGCAACAGGACTCGTAACTTCGTGAATGAAATGACGATCAATAAAAAACACATCCGGTCCATCTTCAATTTTACGCACTACATGTGAATCCCATACTTTGTCAAATAATGTCTTACTCATTTTTTATTTTTTTAATTGTAATTGGTATAACTAAAGAAATTGCTTGTAATTATAATCGAAGTTCAAAAGTAAAAAAAGTTATATTGTAGTCAATTGCTATATTTTGTTTTATACGATACCCAAACATTTGTGTTTTTACCTAGTAAACTGTTGCAGCTTGTTTATACAAGCAGCAATAGTGACAAAAGACAATACTTTTTTTAAATCAAACAGCGTTTATGTATTTTGTTGTTTTTTTAATAATTTGCAAATTTACCTTTATTACGGGATAAAATCCCGTTTTTAAGTTAAAATATTTAACATATTTAAACAAAATCGTAATAATTAATAGATTTTGATTTCAATTTTGTTTCGCTTAGGAGAAGTATTTTTTATGTTTTTTTAAAGGAAAAAATACTTCTTAACAAGTTCTTCGTTTGATTGAAATACTACGACATCCAAAAGATGATTTTTGGGATATTATTTTAAAAAAAATTGAGATACTCTAAGATTTATTTTTTGTTTATTGAATTTTTTTAAAATAATTAAGAATCAATATTTGGCTATCCATGAAAAGTCTTTATTTATAATTTCTTCTTTTTTAAATTTTAAAAAATCAAGATAAGCATTCGCTACAGGAGATAATTTTTTTGATTCAAGCCATATCAAATTCCAAGTAGTACTAATTGGAAGTCCTTTTACGGGTATAATTTGCAAATCATTATTTTTCAAATCATTTTTTATTCCAATCAAAGGCATAATAGAACAGCCCAATCCAGAAAGCACTGCTTGTTTCACCGCTTCATTTGACATTAATTCAATCTTTTTTTGAACAGAAAACTTATTAGTAGTAATAAATTTTTCCATTGCAGTTCGGGTTGCTGAACCTTGTTCTCTGTATATTATAGATGTGTTTTCGAATATATTTTTTTTGTCATCAGGGTTTTTAAAATTCAACTGACTGCTTCCAATAAAATAGAGACTGTTTTGCATCAGCTCGATATTTTTGACTTTTAATTTTTTTGGTAAAACAGATACCAATGCAAAATCGACTTCATTCAATTCTAGACTTTCTATAACTCTCGATTTATTGGTTACATCAATAATAAGTTCTACACCAGGATTTAATCTTATAAATTCGGACAGAAAATAAGGCATTACATATTTACCTGTAGAGACAATTGAAAGTTTTAATCTCCCTGAAAGTTCGCCTTGATAGTTTAAAGTTTTGTAATTAATAGCATTTACTTCCTCTACTATTTTCTCAGCTGCTTGGGCTATTTCTTTTCCAAACTCCGTAACATACAGTTTTCTTCCTACTACTTCTGTTAATGGAATGGGAAATTGATCCTGAAAATTCTTTAACTGTATAGACACCGCCGGTTGCGTAAGATGTAATTCTTCTGAAGCTTTGGTAATGCTTTTTAACTGACAAATCTTCAAAAATATCTGTAGTTGGTGTAAAGTATAGTTCATAAAAATTATTTATGTATCGCATAACAAATATAAATAAAAATTTATGAATAAAAGAAACAACCTTTGTGCCAGAATAAAAGTTTAATCATTAAAAAAGAAATTATGGACACAAATGAATTAACAAAAACGGAGAAAATGATGCAAACAATTCAATTGGTAAAAGGAGCGTTTACTGCTTCTGAAGCTTCAGATGTTATGATGGCTTTGATTGACGAAAAGATAAATTTTCATCATAAACAAAGACTTCAAAAATGGGAGCAAAACCACAAAAACAACCCCGAGGAAATAGAAGACCGGATTAAACAACTTGAAAACGAAAAAAAAGTAACCAAAGCATTTATTGAGAAGGCTAAAGGTTCTAATAAAACAATAGCTATAAATGGAATTATTGAAATCAGTTTAGTATAAATTCAATTATAAAATTTAAAAAATGACACCTAAAAATAACCAATTCATAAACACCCTAATTTCCTATTTCTTAGGTGTATTGTTTATAGGTAATTTGGCTTATGTAATTTACTATTATCCAAATGTTCCCGAATGGCAGTACGGAAATATGCTGAAAATTAATGGCTTCACAGTACTCATCTGGACACTTGTAAGTTTTTTTAGTGCGTTAATTAGCAATTACTCTAAAAATTATTTGAAAGGATTTAAATACCACACTAAATTCTCCATACTAGCATTAGGCTTTACATTATCAATTATGGTTTTTGTAATGGCAAATCATGTCGCTCTTTTATTAACGACTTGGTTTTTAATGGGAGTTTTCATGTCCCAATTAATTGGAGTAGATTCGAGATGGGGCGAAGCAAGAGAAGCATCAAAATTTGCACTTCGTTATTTTGCAGCAGGAAGTTTTTTTCTAAGTGCGGGAGTGTTAGTATTAGCTTTTCAAACGGGAGACTTTACTTTGAGTGATCTTCTTGTTAAGGTTAATAGTTTGCCACAAAACATCACTTTATTGTCAGGTTTGTGCATTATAACTGCAGCCATAATTCAGTCGGCGATATATCCTTTTCACCGTTGGCTTCTTTCCGCAATGACAGCACCGACACCAGCTTCGGCCTTGATGCATGCAGGATTTGTAAACGGTTCTGGAATTTTATTAACACTATTCTCAACCGTATTATTTGCCTCAAACACACTGATCATTCTATTCGTAATCGGTGGATTAACGGCAATAATTGCACAATTTGCCAAACTTTTACAAGTAAATGTGAAACAAAAACTAGCCTGTTCGACGATTGCCCAAATGGGTTTTATGATTATGCAATGTGGCTTAGGGTTTTTTAATGCAGCCGTGGTTCACTTAATTCTTCACGGATTTTACAAAGCGTATTTATTCCTATCAGCAGGAGAAGAAGTGGGGTATGCCAAACCATCTAAACCAGTAGAAGTCAAAATAAAACCTTTGCAAGGGGTTGTCGTATTGTTCTTTGGAGTTCTAGCCGCCTTTATATTCGCTTATTTAACTGGAAAAGGAACGGAAATGAACAGTGGGATTTTTTTAACTCTTATAGTTGCTATAACTGTTGGTCAGGTAACTTACAATATAATTAAAGAAAAAAGCTTAAGCATTTTACAAAAAATTGTAGTACCACCACTAGTGTTTTTGTCAGGAATAGTAACCTACGCTTTTATGTACAAAGGAGTTACAACTCTCATGCACGATATGCCAATGACAGATGTTCCTATGTCGCTTTCTTTCATAGAAATAGGGTTTGGAGTTGTATTTCTAGTAGGGTTTTTTATAATGAAATTAGGAATCTATCGCAAGTATCCAAGTCTATATGTGAAATTATTGAATAGTACACAACCATCCAAAAGAACGGTATTAATGTTTAAATCTAAATAAATATAATGAATCCAATTATTCAAAAAAGTATAGCAGAAGCATCACAAGTTATCGGAAAAACTTGGCCATTATATTCCTTCGTTACTTCAAATCCTTTAGCAGGTTATGAGCAAATGCCGTTTGAAGAAGCAATACAACAAGCCGAAAAATTGCTTAACGCCAATGTGTATCCCGAAACGACATTATTTCGTCAGGCTTGGGAAAAAGGAGAAATTAAGGAAAATATACTTGTTGCTTTATTGAAAGAAAATCAACTATTAGCTTCTCCAGAAGAATATTTACAACAAATGGAATTGCATAAAAAAACCATTCAAATAAATACTAATAATAAACTAGATAACATTTTAGCGAAATGGCTTGCTACATTTATGGACGAAGGTTTGGCAGAATGGGAAATGCCTAATAAAAGTGAAGGTTTTTATGGTGCATGGCGAAAATTAGCCATTTATGACACTGATATTCCAAAAACGGCTTTGACAGAAATTCCAAAAGCCAGTATAGAAGTTTTAAATGAAGTATTAGAAAAATACGGCGAAGAACAATTCACTAAAATATGCACCTTTCATTTAGCAGCATTACCAGGTTGGACCGGATATATCAATCACAGAAGTAACTCCAACTCGCAATGGCAAGAAGCGTATCCTATAAATAAGCAAGATTATTTAGGAGTACGACTTTGGATTGCTCAAAAAATAAATGCAGTTATTGAACCCGAAAAAACTAGTGTTTCTCCAAATTCTAATACACCAAAACTACATTATATTTGGTTAAAAGCATGGGAAAAAAGTTTCCAAAGTAGACTCGCAAAAATGCTAGAAAGCCAGCAGATAATTGCGGCTAAAACTGATAATGAAAAACAAATTCCAGACGCTCAAATGGTTTTTTGTATTGATACAAGGTCTGAATTAATTCGAAGAAATGTAGAGAACAAAGGTAATTACGAAACATTTGGTTACGCAGGTTTTTTTGGAATTGCAATGGATTATGAAAATATAAATGATGGAATAGTCCGTAAAGCCTGTCCGCCAATTGTAAACTCGGCGTATAAAGTTTCCGAAGTGTCACAAAAAGATACTACTGCAAAACTACAGGAATACAAAAAAAAGAACGAAGTTTTAAACTTCAAAGAATATTTTCTAAAAAGAATGAAAAACATGCTTCCTTCAGCCTTTGGGTATGTAGAAGGCTCAGGCGTTTTTTACGGAATGTCTTTAATAGCAAGAACAATTATCCCTGACTATTTATACCGAGTGAATCAAAAGAATTCAACAAATCATGAAGCTATTTGCACGCCAGAAATTAAAAGTAGCTGTAATCATGAAAATAACGATCTAGATATTCCACTAGCAGAAAAAGTCACCATTGTAAAATCGGCTTTTGATATTATGGGATGGCAGGAATTTGCGACAATTATTGCCTTCATTGGTCACGGCAGTCACTCCGCTAACAATGCTTTTGGCTCGAGTTTAGACTGTGGAGCATGCGCAGCAAGTCCGGGGAGAAATAATGCCAGAATGTTAGCCAAACTAGCCAATTTGCCTGAAGTTAGAAAGTCTCTGTATGAAAATTATAACATTCTAATTCCTGAGACTACTACTTTTATTGGAGGAGAACACAACACGACTACAGATGAAATTGTTTTGTTTGATGCTGAAGTTCCAGATTTAAATAAAAAAAGGGTAGAAAAATTGAAACTGAATTTAGCAAAAGCCCAAGAAACTGCTACGCAAGAACGTCTAGGCATTGCAAAAAATAGTGTAGCTCATTCGCATAAAAAAGCGAATGACTGGGGAGAAACGAGACCGGAATGGGGATTGGCAAAAAATGCAGGATTTATAGTCGGACCAAGAACTTTAACTAAAAATCATAATCTGGAAGGACGTTGTTTTTTAAACTCGTATAATTGGGAAACGGATACAAAAGGAACAGCACTTGAAGGTATTATGCAAGGACCGATGGTAGTGACACAATGGATAAACAATCATTATTACTTTTCGACAGTTGATAATGAGGTTTTTGGAGGAGGTTCGAAAATAACGCATAATATCACCGGTAAATTTGGAGTCGTGCAAGGAAATGGAGGCGACATCAAAATGGGGCTTCCACTACAATCTCTAATGCAATCAGACAAAGAAATGTACCATCAACCCTTGCGATTATCAGTACTGATTCAAGCGCCATTAGAAAGAGTAACTGATATTCTTTCTAGAAACGAAAACCTAAAAAAATTACTGGATAACGAATGGATTTATTTGATGATTATGGAACCTTTAGAAGAAAATAAAATATATCACTATCAAAAAAATCTAAATTGGATTCCTGCTTCTAAAATAAATAAAG
>NZ_JBDTTP010000110.1:0-10209 GCF_039930565.1 Flavobacterium sp.
CAAGAGTAATAAACATTGATAAAAGTGGTTCTAATACTGCAGCTATCAAAGTCTATAACAAACGTTCATTCTCAAAGATTAAAATCCGGCAGTGTAAATATCTCAGCAATATTGTAGAACAGGATTATCGTTTTATCAAAACTGATTGGGCTTTAAAAGTTTTGAATCAGCCAGACGAACATTTAGCGGAATTGAAGTTGTGCAATATGCTTAGAAAGAATCAGATGGTTAGAACAGGGATAACTATGTTTAAATCATTATGTAAATTGGCGTCCTAACTATTAAATTACTTAAATTCTTATATTTGATTTTGGCAGATGCAACATAACCAAAAAAGCTCCAAAGTACATTTAAAGTTGTTGTAATATAGATGCGAGAAAAACTGCATTTTACTTCTTTCCCTTTTAATTGGGAAGAGAGATTAGAACCTTATATACTACATTTCTTAATATTTATAATCTATTTCAAAATGAAGTGTGCCACTAATGTTTCAAAATCGGAAGGATTTGAACCAAAAGGAGTGGGTATTTTTAATCCACAATTATCAAATTAATTTGTTGCTAGTAGCGTACGCTATTGCTTCGGCAATATTTCCCACACCCAATTTAGTGAACAGTTTTCTTTTATGAAATTTGATTGTATCTGCCGAGACAAACATGCTCTCGGCCATGTTGGCAATCGTAAATCCTCTAATAGAATATTGCAAAACCTCTTTTTCACGGCTGGTAAGTACTATCTTTTCAGATGTTTTCCAAAAATCTCCTTCCAGGTCATAGTTAAAGATTTTATTTTCTCCTTTTTTATAAATTTTAATGTTCCCGGACTGCAGTTCTGAGGAAAGTGAAATGATACAAATTGACTTCCAGATTTTACCGTCATTGGTTAAAAAAACGGGAGTCAGTTTTTGATTGACCAAAAAGGTTTTTCCACTCGGATTCTTCAACCGAAAATCATATGAAATAGTATGATATATTCGCTCTTCCAGGGGAATATTTTGATAGAAATCAAATCCTATCGTATTAATCTTCAAGAGTAAGTCCAGATCTTCTTTTATTACATACTTAAAGTAAAAGGCATAGCCCAGTTCCTGCACCTCTTCCGGTGTATGGCCACACAGAAAAAGTGGGTTTTCAGAGACATATTCAAATCCTTTTTTTTCGTAATCTATAATGTAGATACTGCTGTAAGTTGTTCTGGCAAACGCTTTGACAAGTTCTAAATAATTGGCCAGTTTAAGTGCTTCATCTTCAGAAATTTTTTGCACTGTATTGTTAGATGAAAAAAAGTCGTTTTCAATTACCATATCCTAATATTTTTACTACGGCGTGAATATAGGAAAAATTGCAGATATACTGTTAATTATTTTTTAAATCTATATGAATTTAACTTCATTTAAATAAGGCTTTCAATTGTATTTTTTTAACCATTATTTTCTTAACAATAGGATTTTTACTACCTACACTAAAGGGTAGTATTTTTTTAGTTTGTTGACAACTAGTATTTTGTGTAATATTTCGAGGTTATTGTGGTCATAGTTTTGGAAAAAATAAACTACCATGATAACCAAAATAAACCACCTGCCGACTATCAGTCAAAATGAGATTTTCCATATGTCAAAATTTGTAGTGACTGAGAATTTCAATCATCATGCCAACGAGGTATATTCAAGTTCATATCAAAATGATATTGAATCTGTTTATCAGGAAGAAATGGAATTCTTAAAGAATTCAAAAATATTCATTTTCAAAAATGATCTTGATGAATTAATAGGCACCATCAGAGTTCTAAAATGGGATTTTATCAAACCGTTACCAATTCAAAAAATGTTTGATATCGATCCTTTCATGTGTACAGAAGGGAATTCCATTAATGAAATATGGCACATTGGACGTTTTGCTATCAAAAAAGGAACACGTGATATCAATTTGCTAAAAAAACTATTGGTTTGTGCCATCGCCCCGGTTTGTGCCAACAAGGATAATATCGCTTTTGCAGAGATAGATGCCAAACTGCTTAGAGTTTTACAATTAATGGGCATTAGAGCCAAAGTTGTTGGAAAATCAATTGAATATTTAGGTTCTGAGACCATCCCGGTATCAATGTCTTACCATGGACTAATTGATTTTTATAACGAGAATAAAAATTTAGTTGCGCCATCAGAAGCTTTTGGACTTTCAGCCTAGAACTATCAACTACACAATTGGGTAGTATTTGACTGTATCAATAGTAACTACACTTTGGTGTAGTAAGAAATAAAATTCTGTATTGTAAGTTTACTCCAGTGAAACAAGTTAACTGGTTTTATTTAGTAAGTACTTGTTTATCAATAATTCTAAAAAAACGAATTTCTTGTCTAAAGTTTTGGAAAAGCTAGAATTTTTTTTTTGAAAATCACCAAAATCACCATTATCAAATTTGCCTTTTAATAACTAAACATGTGACTGGTTACAGCGCAGCTATATCCTGTTCCCAAATTTACCATAATAAAAATAAGATCAGGCTTGGAGGTTCTGGTAAATTACAGAATAAATTTTAGATCCTTCGTTTTGTGTTTCTTGTCTAATGATTCTAAAAATTTTCAAAAATAGTTTTCAGTTTTATTTAAAAAAATCATTGAGTTGATGTCGCTGTATTTAAAGTCTACTTATACAATATAGCCGTACAGCGTTAATTTTTTTTATATCCAATATAAAAAGTTTTTATCATGGATTATTCTAATGCAACAACAACAATTATAATAACAAAATCTGTTACCGAATGTTTATACAAATTATAAAAAAATACAGAGATGAAAAATAATGTCACTAGCGTACAGAAATATATATGGCTTGATCAGATTTTAGAGAGTGATTCTCCAAAATATAATATTGGCGGCTATGCATTTATTAATGGAAGTGTAGATGTTGAGCGTTTTAAAACAGCATTTGATATTCTGATTAAAGAGAATGATATCTTTTCTTTTGTTTTTGAAGAGAAGAGTGGATTTCCGGTCTATAGTCTTGAGGATGCAGAAGCAAATACAGCTCTTTCTTATATAGAAGAATCAAACGAGTCCAAAGCAATTCAAATGATAGCTGATGATTTTATAATTCCGTTCAATATAGAACAGGATAAACAGCTTTATAAAATTTGGCTTATTAAAATAGCACCTGAATCTTATATTTGGTATTCAAAGCTTCATCATATTATATCTGACGGTTTCTCGTTTCAGTTATTGTATAATAAAGTAAAAAGAATTTATGAGCAATTGGGTACAGACCTGGCTTATGATGATTTGTGTATAGAAAAAAACAAAATGTCTTATGAAGATTTTATAGCATTAGAAAATACCTATAGAAACTCCGGTGATTTTGATACAGATAAAAACTTTTGGCTGGAACGTTATACAGAATTACCATCTTTAATTTATCCCGGTAATAACAGATCTACAGGTCATTGCCATGTAGAAATGACACTTTCTGAATTTGAAAATAAAGAATTATGGGATTTTGCAAATAAAGAAAAACTAGGCATTTTTCATCTATTAATAGGCTGTTTTTCTATTGTTTTGTCCAAGTATTATAATAGAAAAGAAGTGAACTTAGGCATGCCTATTTTAAACCGAAAAAATGCAAATGAGAAACGCACTTTTGGTCCATTTTTAAGTATGTTGCCACTAAAACTTCTTTTAGAATCCGATTCATCTTTAAGCGATTTCATCAAAGAAATAAAAGCAACACTCTTTACCTGCTACAGACATCAACGTTTTCAACAGGCCGATATATTGCGAAACCTTCACCAGTCCACTTCAAAGTTATATGATGTGAGATTGTCGTATGAGCGTATGCATTATGAATCTGAATTTGCAGGTAATAATGCCAGCATACATCCTTTATCAAATGATAGTGAAGATGATCCTATCTCTATACATGTTTTTGAGGATATAAACGGACATCTTAGCTTTAGATTTGATATCAATGAAAAATATGTTTCAAAATTGGAAGCCAATCAGCTTATCCTCTCTTTCAAAAAAGTGTTAACTCAATTAAAAGATAGTAAAGACATTACTTTAGCAGAGATTGAAATATCGAGCAAAGAGCAATTAAAAGAAATTGAAACCATTTCAAAAGGACTTGTATTAAAAAGACCCGAAGAAACTTTTTTAAATCTTTGGAAAACATCGCTGGCTAATTATACATCGAAAACCGCTGTTTCTTCTCAAACAAATTTTTTAACCTATGATTCGCTTGATGTATTTTCAACCACAGTAGCATCTTATCTGCAAATTAAGGGTATAAAAAAGGGGGATAAAGTCGGAGTCATGCTCTCCAGATCAGAAAAAAGCATTATTGGTATTCTGGCTACATTCAAAACTGGTGCTGTTTATGTACCTATTGATGATGCCTATCCAGATGAACGAAAACAATATATTATAAATGATGCTGAGCTGGATTTTATCTTAACAGACTCTTTTTCTAATTCGATTGTAGCAGAAAAAGAATGTAATATTGATCTCATTTTAGAAGAGTACGCATCAGCAGCATATACACCTGTTGTTGCAGAACCTCAGGATGAAGCTTACATTATCTACACTTCTGGCTCAACAGGAAATCCTAAAGGCGTTGTGATCAACCATCGATCTTTATACGATTATATCCTGACATTTAGTACTTATTTTAATTTAAGTGAAAAAGATGTTGTACTGCAACAGGCCTCTACCGCTTTTGATACTTCTATAGAAGAGATTTTTCCGATTCTCTCTGTAGGGGGTAACCTGGTAATTGCCTCTGAAACTAAAGATTTTAATGCACTTTTTGAAGATTGTGAACGATTTGGAGTTACTCTGTTAAGTACCAATCCTTTTGTTTTACAATATCTAAATGATAATCATAAAAACTATCACCTCAATTTCAAAACCGTTATTAGTGGAGGAGATACTCTAAAACCGCATCAGGTAGATCAACTACTGGATACTCATGATATTTATAATACTTATGGACCTACAGAAAGTACAGTTTGCGCCACCTATTATAAAGTGAGTAAGACAGATACCGTATTTCCGATAGGAAAACCTATTACAAACAGAGGTGTGTATCTTTTAGACGGTTCGAGAATATTACCTAAGGGGGCGATAGGAGAGATTGGACTTTCTGGTGCAGGCCTGGCAGTTTCTTATTTGAATAAAAAAGAATTAACGGATAATGCATTTGTAAACATAAATGGAGAACGTATTTATAAAACAGGTGATCTCGGAAAGTGGAGTAGTGATAATAACTTAATTTTTTATGGCAGAAAAGATAGTCAGCTTAGCTATAAAGGTTATCGCATTGAAATAGGCGAAATTGAACACGCCATACAAAAGGTAAATGCATACGTTGTAGATAGTTATGTCTGCATAAAAGAGATTGACGGTATGCCAATTCTTGTTGCTTATTTAGTGGCAAACGAATCTTTTATCAATATATCTTCCTTAGTATTTGATTTAAAAAACCATTTGCCGGAGTTTATGATCCCGACTCATTTTGTAATCATAGATGCAATTCCTTTAATTTCTAACGGAAAAATAGACATAAAAAGTTTACCGGAACCTAAAATCATAAATATCAAAGAAGCAGTTCAACTGCCCACAACAGAACAGGAAAAAGAAATTGCTGCCATCTGGCAGGAATTGTTAAGACTCGATCAGGTTGATGTTACGGTGAGCTTTTTTGAACTCGGCGGACATTCCTTATTGGCGAACCAATTTATTAGCAGTTTGAGAGATCAAAAAGGAATTGAATTGCCATTAAAAGATTTCTATAAATTTCCTACTATTAAAGAAATAAGCGAGTTAGTACCATCTTTAGGAAAGAAAAAAACTCAAAATATAATCGCTCCCCAACAAGAATTGTATCCTTTGTCTTTCTCACAAGATAGATTGTGGTTTCTTAATCAATTAGATCCTACAGATACATCTTATCATGTATCCCGGGCAATGAAACTCAATGGGCATGTAGAAGTCGCTACACTCGAAAAAACATTTTCGAAACTAATAGCCAAACATGAAATATTGCGAACTGTTTTTGTAAATCAGGATGGAGCGCCTTATCAAAAAATACTTTCTCCGTATGCTTATACCATTCCGGTGATCGATTGTACTTTTGTAAGCGAAGAGAATAAAGAAAAAGTAATTGCGCAATCTTTGGAAAAAATAGAAAGCCGCGCTTTTAATATAGAAGAAGGGCCTCTTTTTAGAGTAGATTTTTTGAAATTCTCAAACCAGGAAAGTGTACTAATATTTTGTGAGCATCATTTAATTTTAGATGGATGGACACAGGGAATTTTATTCAGAGATTTTGTTGATGTGTATAATGAATTGCAAATAGATCCGGATTTTGAGGTAAAAAATCCCGAAGTTACCTTTAAAGATTATGCGTATTGGGAAAAAAATAGTTTTACCGAGGAAATTCTTCAGGAGAAATTAGCATATTGGGATCATAAATTTGAAGGTTTCTCAAACGAATCATTAATTGCTTTAGATTACGAAAGATCAGAAACTTCTGTAAAAAAAGGCGCTACAATAGAGCATGTTTTTTCATTGGATTTCTCTGAAAAACTACGACAATTTTCTGAAAAACAAGATGTGTCCTTGTACATTACAATGCTTACGGCTTTTAAAATAGCGCTATACCAATTTAGTAATCAGACAGATGTATGCGTAGGAACTGCCGTTGCAAACAGACGCTATAAAGAATTTCAGGAGGTTTTAGGTATGATTGTCAATACAATTGCACTGAGAACAACTTTTAGCAGTAAAGATTCCTTACTCGATATTCTTCATCAGGTAAAAGCAACTTGTCTTGACGCCTATGCTTATGATGATACTCCTTTTGGTAAAGTAGTAGAAAGAATAAATCCGGAACGAGGTTTAAATCTTAATCCATTATTTCAGTACATGTTCAGTTTTGTCAATGTTCCAATTCAGAGTATGTCTTTGCTCGATGCAGAAATAGAAATTTTAAAAGGGCATAATAAAACATCACGATTTGACATTAGTGTTGTCGTGAATACCGTATACGAACAAACAGATTATGTAGCAGATAATAAGCCAGACAGAAGAATTTCTGTAGAATGGGATTATAATGCTGATATTTTTAAACATGCTACCATGGAGCGTGTTTTATCCGTATATCTTAAAATTCTGGATGAACTTGTCGAAAACCCTGCTCAATCCTTAGCCGGAATAGAGTACCTGCCAGCATCTGAAAAAGAGATGTTGCTACACGGTTTCAATCCTAAAAAAACAAATTCAATTACAAACAAAACAGCCGTTTCTGTATTTAGCGGGCAAGCTGCCAAAACACCGAATGCTATTGCGATTGTATTCGAAAACAGATGCTTGACATACAAAGAATTAGATAGGATTTCAAATCAGTTAGCCCATTATTTATTAAACAATTTTGATGTTAAAATTGAGGATTTAATCACAGTAAAATTAGAGCGAAGTGAGTGGATTTATATTGCATTGTTGGCTGTTTTAAAAGCCGGAGGCGCCTATGTTCCTGTAGATCCAGGTTATCCGGAACAACGAATTGCTTATATTGAACAAGATACAAACTGTAAAGTAGTAATTGACGACGATTTGATCATGCATTTTATCGCCAATCAGGATGATTACAACATTACCTTACCTGAAATTTCTCTCGCACCAAATAACTTAATGTATGTAATATATACTTCAGGTTCAACAGGCAAGCCAAAAGGAGTGATGATTGAACACCACAGTTTAGTAAATTATATTGCAAATCAAACCAAAGTTTTTGAGTTTGACAGTTCAGAACGGGTCATACAGTTTTCAAATACGGCTTTTGATGCCTCTATGGAGCAAATCTTTTTAGCCTTATTCAACGGAGCATCACTAATAGGAGTATCAAAAGAGTGTATCATTGATCCATCTGATTTTGTAAATGTTTTGCAGGAACAGGCTATAACCCATTTGCATTGCACTCCAAGTTATTTGGGATATTTAGATCCTCTTTCGTCTTGTAAATCGCTGCGAAGAATAGTGTCAGCAGGAGAAATGTGTTCTAAAAAATTGGCCGAAAAAATGATAAAAATTGCCGATTTTTATAATAAATATGGCCCGACAGAAGCAACAATTAGTGCTACAATGGGTAAGGTGAATAAAAATCATGTACAAAAAAATATGATTTCTATAGGAAAACCATTAAAAGGTTCAGAAGTATATATTTTATCAGATGATCTGGCATTAAAACCAATTGGCGTTTTTGGAGAATTGTACATTTCTGGCTCCGGACTTTCCAGAGGATATTTAAATAACAAAGGTTTAACCTCAGAAAAATTTGTTCCTAATCCTTTTACAGCGGGAGCGAAATTATATAAAACCGGTGATTTAGGAAGGTGGCTTCCAGATGGCAGTATAGAATTTTTGGGACGTAATGACGATCAGGTAAAAGTTAGAGGACATCGTATAGAATTAGGGGAAATAGAACACAGTATCTCATCTCAAAATAACATTGATCAATCTTTAGCTGTGATCCAAAATATTGGAGGGGAGCAAATGATTGTTGCTTACTTGGTTGGAGAAGAACGCATAGATAAGCAAGAACTCCGTTCTAAACTGGCTCATAATTTACCAGATTATATGATACCGGATTATTTAGTTCAAATAGATTCTATTCCGCTCACTCCTCATGGAAAAGTCGACAAGAAAGCATTGCCACCAGTTGGTAGTGATGATATTGTTCAGCAAAAATATGTTGCACCTGCAACAATTTTAGAAAAAGAGTTAGTGGCCATTTGGGAAGAATTATTAGGAATTGAAACAATAGGAGTTACAGATAATTTTTTTGAATTAGGCGGACATAGTTTAAAAGTCACTTTACTGGTAAATAAAATTAATCGAAGTCTCGGATATCAAATAAGTGTAAAAGAAGTGTTTTTGAATCCTACCGTTTCAGGAATTATATCCAGATTAGAAACCTCGGCTTTTACTGCAATACCCAAAGCAGAAACTCAGGAGAATTATGTTTTAACATCGTCGCAACATCGATTATGGATATTAAGTCAGTTTGAAGGCGGTAATCAGGCATATAATATTCCTGGCTCTTTTGAACTGCAGGGAATTCTGAATGTCGGAAACTTAACAGAAGCCTTTAAGAAAGTTATTTCCAGACATGAAATTTTAAGAACCTTTTTCAAACGAAATGAACAGGGAGAAGTACGTCAATTTATTGTCGAGGCTTCAGCAGTCGATTTTAAAATGGATTATTTTGATTATAGTACAGAAGAAAATCAACAGCAAACAGTAGAAAAAAGAGTAGATGAGAGTTACAAACATCAGTTTAATTTAGAAGAAGCTCCTTTAATACGTTTACATTTAATAAAATTAGCAACAGATCACCATATTTTGATTTTTAACATGCATCATATTATTGGTGACGGCTGGTCTATGGGTTTATTAACCAAAGAATTAATAACAATTTACGATAATCTGGTTCAGGCTAAAAATAATAGTTTGCCGGATCTTACTATTCAGTATAAAGATTATGCCTCCTGGATCAGGAGTGAAAACAAGCTGGCTAAATTAAAAATAGCAGAAGAGTATTGGTTAAATATTTTTAGCGGAACGATTCCGGTATTGGAACTTCCAGCAAGCAAAATGAGACCAAAAGTTAAGACCTATAATGGAGATTCAGTTACCTATGATTTCTCCAAACGAGCAACTTCAGCTTTGAAATTGTTTTCAGAAAACAATGATGCTACACTATTCATGGTTTTAATGTCGGGAATCAACGGTTTACTTTCGAGATATACCAATACCAGGGATATTATTGTAGGGACACCCATAGCAGGAAGAGAACATAGTGATTTAGAAAATCAGGTTGGATTATATTTGAATACGATAGCCATTCGCACCAGTTTTGATGCAGCAGTAAGTTTTGAAGAGTTATTGGCAATTCAAAAACAGACTTTATTAGGGGCGTATTCTCATCAGGAATATCCATTGGATAATCTGGTAGAAGAATTAGGTTTAGGAAGAGATACAGGCAGATCTGCTCTTTTTGATGTCTTGGTAGTATTGCAAAATCAAAACGATTTATTTGAATCGGATAACTTCCAGATACAAGATCTGATTTTAAAACACTATAAAGGATATCAGAGAAAGGTGAGCCAATTCGACTTAAGTTTTATCTTTTCAGAAAAACACGGTCAGTTATCGCTTCACAT
>NZ_JBDTTP010000111.1:0-9428 GCF_039930565.1 Flavobacterium sp.
GTTTCCTGCGTCAGGATATCGATTTTGAACAAGGAAGAACCGTTCTTGAAGAAGCTTACGAGGCCTTTACGGATATTAAAATTGTAGAAAAAAAATTAGAACAAATCAATCATCAGTTGGTTACAAGAACCGATTATGAAAGTGAAGAATACAGCCAGATCATCGAAGATTTATCCGATTACACACATCGTTTTGAACTTTTAGGAGGCTATAATTATGTGGGAGATACGGAGAAAATTCTAATGGGATTAGGTTTCAAGAGAGAAGTTTTCAATAATCAGACCGAAACTTTTTCAGGAGGATGGAGAATGCGTATCGAATTGGCTAAGCTTTTACTACAGTCAAACGACATATTACTGCTGGATGAGCCCACAAATCACCTTGATATTGAGAGTATAATATGGCTGGAAAGTTTTTTACGTAACTATCCGGGAGTTGTCGTAATCGTATCGCATGATAAGATGTTTCTGGATAATGTTACTAACCGTACAATCGAAATTTCTTTAGGAAAAGCATATGATTTCAATAAGCCTTATTCAGAATATTTAGAATTGCGTCACGAAATTCGTGAGAAACAATTGGCAACTCAAAAAAATCAGGCTAAGAAAATTGAAGAAACAGAAAAATTAATAGAGAAATTCCGCGCAAAAGCTTCCAAAGCTTCAATGGCGCAATCGTTGATTAAAAAATTAGATAAAGTAGAAAGAATCGAAGTTGACGAAGATGACAATTCGGTAATGAATATATCTTTTCCAGTTTCAAAAGAGCCAGGCCGGGTAGTTGTAGAAGCTGAAAACGTAACGAAGGCATATGGTGATAAAATAATACTGAAAGACATTAATCTATTGGTAGAACGGGGAAGTAAAATTGCTTTTGTAGGGCAGAATGGTCAGGGAAAATCAACTTTTATCAAAGCAATCGTAGATGAATTTGAATATAGTGGAACTATCAAATTGGGGCATAATGTACAATTAGGATATTTTGCACAAAATCAGGCTGAATATCTTGATGGGGAAATTACATTGTTGCAAACTATGGAAGATGCCGCTATGGATACGAATCGTTCTAAAGTTCGTGATATGCTGGGTTCATTTTTATTTCGTGGGGACGATGTGGAGAAAAAAGTAAAAGTG
This sequence comes from Flavobacterium sp., assembly GCF_039930565.1. Taxonomy (GTDB): domain Bacteria; phylum Bacteroidota; class Bacteroidia; order Flavobacteriales; family Flavobacteriaceae; genus Flavobacterium. The sequence continues at coordinate 1,134 of NZ_JBDTTP010000111.1, forward strand.
CTTTCCGGTGGTGAGCGTAACCGTTTGGCACTTTGTAAGTTATTACTGCAGCCAATCAATGTGTTATTGATGGATGAGCCAACGAATCACTTGGATATTAAATCTAAGAACGTTTTAAAGGCTGCTCTTCAAAAATTTGGAGGAACGTTATTGCTTGTGTCTCACGATAGGGATTTCCTGCAAGGCATGTCGAATTTAGTATATGAATTCAAGGATCAAAAAATAAAAGAATATTTAGGCGATATCAACTATTTCTTAGAACAGCGCAATTTAGAAAACATGCGGGAAGTCGAGAAAAAGGATATTGCCAAAGCTATTACGCCAAAAGAAAGTAACAAAACTTCATATGAAGATCAGAAAAAAGGAAAATCTCTGCAAAATAGATTAAGCAAAATTGAAAGCCAAATCAAACAGCTAGAAAAAGATATTCAGCACGACGACAAGATGCTGGCTTCTAATTATGACAAACATATCGAAGACGCTTCTTTTTTTACCGCATACAATAAAAAGAAAGCCGACCTGGATCAATTGCTGCTCGACTGGGAAATTGTTCAGGAAGAAATAGATAATTTCAGCGTATAAATAATTTTTGGGAGCTGATCCGGCTTTCTGTTTAAAGTCCTCACTAAAAGAACAGTTTTTCCAATGTTGCAAAAAGAGCTTCTTCCAGTCGCTTTTTTACAACAGGAAATTCTGTTCTTTTAGCTCCGGGCTTTTCTCTTCAATCCGGGCTGGGAATACGGTTTCAATTAGATTTTATTAGTGCACGGATAATAATCATTCAGAAAAAGAAAATTAGTTTATGATTCCGATTGATTTTGAGTGCATAATCGCTTCACTGCTTTCTTTAAAATAACAAACAGAAACTTCCAGATTTTCAAGGTTTTTCAAAATTTCCTTTATGTTTTCCTTTGGGTATTTGCCTGTCTGCCTGATATAAACCGCTTTTACGGTTACCGGGAATATTTTACATATTTGCTCGTATAAAAAAGGATCATGTTGCGAATCATCTCCCAATAAAACATATTTAAGATTAGGATAAAATTCTAACACATGTTTTATTTTATCAAATTTGTGATTATGATTTCCTCTTCCGCTCATAAAAAAATCTGCAATTCCCGTCTTAATATCTTTTAATAAAATAACAGCTCTTGGCAGCTGATGGATTTTGGTAAATTTTACAATAAAGCGGTAAAGATTCCATTCGCTGCTCGAAATATAAAAAAAGGCATTCTGTTCATCCTTATTGTTTCTTCCGGCAGAATTCAAAGCCTGATAATGCGGAACAACATCCTTGAAAACCTTTCTGTCATTTACATTTTTAAACAAAAGAATGTACATTTTTTTAAATACATTCCGGGTATGAGAAATCAAAAACGTATCATCAATGTCTGATATGATGCCCACGTTGCCATTGTGAGGTCTTATAAAGCTAGCTGTAGAGGTAATTATTTCATTTTCATATTTTATACTTACTTCATATTCCATCCATCCAAAATTAAATGCCTTTTCCAGGGGTATACAAAATTTAAAATAACCATCATTAAGAGTCTTGGTATGAATTTCGGAGTCACCAAGTTTAAGGTAAACATCAAAATTTTTGATAGTTTTTATCTGAAAAAGATTGACTATCGAAGTGGCATTTTTAAAGCTTTTCTTCTGAAAATCATAATCATAATCATTTTTAAAAACATGACCCATTACGATTAATTCCTGCTCGTTCGCATAACCCCTATATAATTGTAAAATTGGTTTCATTAATTGTGTACTTTTATAGAAACTGTAAATTAATTATTTTAATCGATTTTTAAAGATAAAATTTTGAAAAAGAATATCATTTTTGTTGTAAACCCGATTTCGGGCGATTTAGATAAATCAGATTTGACTGAAGCCGTAGAGGAGTATGCTGATAATAATCACTTCAATTTGTATGTGTATGAAACAACAGGAAATAGTGATTCAGCAGAGTTAAAAAAACTCTACAACCAACATGTTCCGGAGCGAATTGTCGTAGCAGGAGGGGACGGAACCATAAAAATGGTTGCTGAAGCCATGGAAACCCATGATGTAATTATTGGTATTCTGCCGGCGGGTTCTGCAAATGGATTGTCTGTTGATTTAAATTTGCCAAAAACGATTGAAGAAAATTTGAAAATTGCTTTTTTGAATCATTACATAGAAATGGATATGATTTGCATCAATGGCAAGAAAAGTATTCACTTAAGTGATATTGGCATCAATGCAGATTTGGTCAAGAATTATGAAGAAAGCAATCTGAGGGGTTTTTGGGGTTATGCGTTGCAGGCCTATACAACTCTGGCAGATTCTAATGACCCTTTTATTGCAACTATTACCGCAAATAATGAGACTGTTGAACATACTGCCAGGATAGTTGTAATTGCCAATTCCCAAAAATATGGAACAGGTGTTACCATCAATCCAAATGGCGCTATGAATGATGGGAAATTCGAATTGGTAATTTTAAAAAGTCTCGACATATTATTACTCGGAAAAATTATTACGGGAAATATGCCTATAGATTCAGATGATATTATAATTATTTCAACGGATAAGGCTGAAATCAAAACAAATTACCCTGTTAATTTTCAAATTGATGGGGAGTATTGTGGAGCGCAAACTTCATTAGAAATACATATTTTACATAAACAAATGAAAATAGCAGTGCCGTAATTGGTATTTATTTAAATGGATTTCGTTCCTGCCATTCTGTTTTAGGCTCCAGATAATCAAATAATTTTTGAATATTATGATTGATCACAGAATTACTATGCGTAATTAATCCATACATTTTTATGGGTTTAGCTCCAACAGAACTTTTAATTTCAAGGGCTGTTCTGGCAAAAACAATTTCCTTAAAGCCCTGATTAATTGAATAGGCAATTATGTCGTAAAGCATATTTAAATACAGCATTTTTTCGCGTTGTATATTTTCGTTGTAACCGAGAAAATAGGTGTCCATTACATTTCCATTTTTGATAAGCGTGTTAAAACCTATCAATTCTCCATTTAAAAAATACCCATAGAGCAAAAAGTCATCTTTCATTATCTCCTTAAAAAAGCTAAAATGATTACGTGCCAGGAAAAAAGTATTAAAAGGGGCATTTTTAGCCACATGAAAATATAAATCGTAAATAACATCTTCGTAGTTTTTAATATCAGATAAAGACATTTTTTGTTTTACAATACCGTCTGATTTTTTTCTGGCACGTTTATACTGATCGCGGTATTTTTTAGATAAAGCATTAATATAATCCTGTTCTGATTCCCAATTTTTATTAATTTCAAAAACCATATTAGGCTGTGTTGAAAACGTAAAATTGTTTTTAAATTCAGATTGTAATGGCTTAATTTCAGTTTCTGTAAAATCTTTTATACTGGTAATGTGTACTTTTTTACCTTTCTCTTTCAAATCATTTTTAAGCTGATTAATTGCTTTATGGACTGTTTTAATTGCCTTTGATTTATTGATGCCTTTGTTGAAAGACCATGCATTTTGTCCGGTGAGCATATTGTTGCCAACGAACAAAACGTGCGATGCGAAATTTTTAAAGGCAAAATTCCGAACAGAAGTTTTTAAGCATTTATCACGTTCACCAAAAGATTGCAATTTTTCTGCAAATAAAAATTGGGTTACAACAATCCCAACAAGTTGGTTTTCTTCAAAAAGACCAATAAAATGACAAATCATGTTTATTGGAGAAGAATTTTCCAATACTCCGAGATATTCCCGTGTCAAAAAGATATTCTGAACAGCAAGTGCATTCCATCCTAAAGGTAATAAAGATGCGCTATTGTATATTTCGAAAGAATAAGTTGTATTCAAATGTGTAAGCTAATTTTTTCAAAATTAGATAATATTTATAAAAAACTGACTTGTTTAAGTTATTATTAAGATAACCCTTTTGATGAAATCAAACGGGTTATCTATAAATTTAGGCAAATTGGCAAATAATTCCTCCCATCAGAGTCAGAGTTACAATCCAATATCCAGCGTTAACGAAGATATACTTCCATGATTTTTTTTCAAACAATCCAGTAATTCCAAAAATTGGGAAAGCAAAAAACAAACCAGACATAAAGCCATGCAGTGCACCGTGTTTAAAGGTTCTGTAAGCCATTCCGTAATCAGCCATAAAAGCATTAAATGATGGTTTTGCACTTTCAATTAAAGGTGGTCCGCCAACCATACCAACAGCGCCAGATTGATGTATTGTTAATCCCATTTCGATCATCGTGATCATCAGGGAAAAGATATAGGTTAGCCCGAAAATTTTAAGCATATTTCCTTTTCGAAGTTCTTCCTGAGTTAAATTATTCTCTCTCATCCAGACATTTCCAAAAACTTTTGGATTGTACCAGATAAAACCAATAACAAGTGTTACTAGAGCAGATGCCAATAATGCAAAAGGGTTAATTTCCATAATATGAGGTTTTTATAATTAGTTCTTCAAATTTAATTAAAAATTTGTGAAAAAAAACTTTCTAAAAAAAATATAATTTAATACCGTTATTATTGAGGTTTCTTTTTTTTTTATAACTTTAATCATGAATTCAACAATTAAAAAATTGAAAATATTTATTTCTAAATTATCCACTTATAAAATTTAATATTATGGTAGTACAGTATCAGGGAAAACAAAATGGGGTTTCTACATCATTCAAGATTAGGATCATTGGTAATAATCTTTCTAAAAGCAGTTCTAATTACCAAATAGATTTATTGGTTGGCAATAATCAACTGCCGTTATTTACTTCTGAAATACATCAGAGTTTATCTAATTGCTTAAAGGAAATTTATTTGTTCAGAAAATATAACGGTATCAAGTTTGACGCTTCATCAGAAAAAATTGCTTCTTTAGTTGTACCTTACGATAAGGTCTTATATGACTATAATAAATACGCTTTATTTAGAGCTTAGTTAAAAAACAATTAAGATTAAACATTGCAACAGGCAAAAAGCAAATGTCAATAATTGCTTTTTTAACATAAAAAAGCAGAACAAAATATTTTACTATTTGTTCTGCTTTTTATTTTTCGATGATAAGTGTGAGCTACTTTTTCACAATACGAATTGCTTTATTAGTTTCAGCATTTTTAATGAAATAAACTCCTGAAGGATGTTCAGATATATTAATCACATTTCCTGATCCTTCTTTAATTTTAATTCCTAAAACCGAATAAATCTTCCAATCTGATTCCTTTGACAGATGGAATGTTCCAGTGGAGGGATTTGGAAAAACGATACTATTTTTTGAATTTGGTGTTGAATTTCCAACACCAAGATTACAACTATGAACCATATAATCTATTTCTTTTTTATTATTACCGGCGGTGTTGGTAACCGTTAGCGAAACTTTTCTGGTGTCTTCAGTACCATAGAGCACTGTGTGAGGTCCTGATCCAGTTGCGCTGGCAGGAGTTGCGCCATCACCAAAATTCCAAAGATAAGTATCTATTGTGCCAATAGAAACAGATGTAAAAGTAACAGCGGTATTGATGCATCCCATTTGTGGATTTACTTCAAAATCTGCAATTGGTGCAGTAGTATTTCCCGATAGTGAAAACTCCAATTTATTTACATTGATGTCTGCTTCATCAAACCATAGTGTAATAACATGAACACCTTCTGTTAAAGGAATATTAGGGATTATTGCAGTTTGCCAGTTCTGAAATCCGCCTGTATTTGGAATATCAAACCTGCCTGAAACATTTACTCCGTCAACTTCAATATGTAAGGCTTTGTTATTGTATGGAGTTGCAATTCGTAACTTAATATCATAGTTGCCAGTTGTATTTACTTTTGAGGTGTACTTAAGCCATTCATTTCTTGCAACATATGAAATATTAAAGCCACCTTCATTACAGGCTTCTGTTCCTACGCCATCACCAGCTCTGTAAGGTGTATCACCGCCACCATTGGTGTCAAGATAAGCACTTGGCCCAATATCATAATTTTCTGCTTCGATAATGCCTGGAATTTGAGCAATTAAACCCTGATATGGTGCACTAGGAAGTGTTGTTGCCGTGTAAAATGCCGTATAACTTATTGTTCCATTAGGGGGAGCCTGAAACGTTTGATTAACATTTCCTCCCTGACTCCAATGATCAAAATCATATCTGATATTTCCAACATATTGTGGAGTAGGCGCATTGAGAGTCTGTAGTTTTGCATTGGCAACAACTTTTTTAGTTGAAGGTGCAGTCACAGCTTTCTGATTGAATTCAAGATTTAATAAAGCTGGAGAACTTGTAACTGTTACATCTACTAAATTAGGTTTTATATCTACAAATTTTGTAGCTGTTAAGCCATTGCTGTCGGTTACTTTTACGGTAAATCTATACCATACATTAGGCGTTTTTTCTCCTTGGTTTGAAGCTGTAAAAGTTCCGGATTTTATACCTTGCGGACTTGCACCCGGATGCGAATGTCCGGCTCCGGGAACATCTTCGTGAAATAAATCCATTCTCCAGGAAAAAGCAGTTGCAGGTAATTCGCCGTCTTCAATATCTGTTGCAGTAGCTTCAAAAGCAACAATATCGTCTGCATTCCATGTTAAGGTTGATAACGGAAATTTCAAATCAACTGTAGGGGTATTGCTAAACGGAGTTACCGTAAGTGTTGCCTGATTACTAGTTACGCTTCCTCCTGTATTTGTAACGACAACTTTATAGTTACCAGCATTTGCGGCTGTAACATTTGGTATCGTATAAGTTGCTGCTGTAGCACCTGTGATATTCACATTATTAAATTGCCATTGATACGTTTGTCCAACACCACTTGCCGTAACATTAAAAGTTACCGGATAAGTTTCCATTATAGATTGTGATTGTGGATGATTTACAATTGTTGGCGCTTCAGTTTCAATGTAATCAAGCTTGATCAGTGAACCATTTTCTCCATAATCACAGTAATAAATATAGCCATCGTTTCCTAACATCATACCAAGCACATAGTGATGTGGAGCTACATAAAATTCTGTTGAAACCGGATCAGTATCATTTGGGTCAAAAGATCGGATAGCATTTCGAACATAATCCTTGATTATAAATTTTCCTAAAAGGTTAGGATAACGAGATGTTGCAGGATTATATAGCAAACCGTTGGTTAAAGCATTTCCAATACTTCCGGTTTCATAAGTAAATATCGGATTGGTAAATAAATTTGTTTCTGTTTGTTTTCCATCGCCGCCTTGGGGATGTCCCCATGCATAATTGCGAATTGTTGGATTACTGATTTCATTTATTTCTTCCCAGGAAGTTCCAACATCCAAAACAAATAATTTATTGGCTTTGACATTTGGCACAAGTCTCCATGGATTTCTAAACCCATAAACCCATATGCTTTGTCTTTGCACTGAACCACTTCCGTAAAAAGGATTTCCAGGTGCAGGTAATCCGTCTTCTGTAAGACGCAGTATTTTTCCTTTATAAGTGTCGAGATCCTGCGAATTTGTATTTTGCTGACTATCTCCGACAGTTACATAAAGAAAACCATTAAAGAATTTTAAATCCCCACCATTATGAAATCCGCCTCCAATAGGTTCCAGTAATAAAATTTCCTGCCTGCTTAAAACCTGATTAGTTGTGTTAATTTGCACTCTCTCTATTCGGTGTCTGATAACTCCCGCATCGATAATGGAATAAAAAACATAGATGTATCCATTTGTAGCGAAATCAGGATGTAAGGTAAGTCCGAGTAGTCCTTGCTCATTAGTTATAACCGTTGTTACAGTAAAAACTGTTGTAACGGCATTATTTTCAAAAACTTTTACAATTCCTGCTCTCTCAGCAATAAAGATTCGTCCGTCTGAAGATTGCTCTAATGATAAACCTTCATTGATAACGGCAGTAGGAGCGAGGTTTTGTGTTAGGTATTGGCAATTTGCATACCATGAAATAAGTAAAAAGAAAGCACTCAATATGCTCTTTAATTGTTGCCTCCGATTTAATTTTAATTTTTTTTCCATAATGATTAAGTAGGTTGTGATTTGGTTTTCAAATTTAACATTTTTATACCTGTTAAATATGGTTTTTGTAATCATTTTTTGTAAGATTTATGGAGAATATGAAATTCATAAAAAAAGGATATAATAATTAAAGTATTGTAAAAAAAGCTTCAGATTTTTTCTGAAGCTTTTTTTTAGTAGCGGGAGGGATTCAAATATCTAACCAGATTATCTTCCCAGATCGCCCGGATATCTAATCGCAACAATCGCGCAGATTTGCAATCATAAGTGTTCGAAACCTTATTTAGGTTTGAGAATATCATCAACT
>NZ_JBDTTP010000112.1:0-9343 GCF_039930565.1 Flavobacterium sp.
TGGCAAATTTCTAACTTTATTTTGACTTTTCCTCCCCAGGTTTTGGGATTGATCCTTTCTTGCCTTTCTTTTTAAAACACCATCTTTTGTGGTTGCCCCTTTTGGGGTAGTACCTGACACGAATTGAAGTTTCTATAGCCAATATCTCTATTTGCCGCATAAGCGCGCAAGAGGGATAAGCAGCATCCTTTTGGAAAAGCCTGAATCTCTTTAAGCTGACATAACCATCCCCAAAAGATACAATCCACAGCCCACGCCGAAAGGAATGACAAAAAATCTATTGTTATTGTCGATTCTGTTATATCACAATCAAGACTAAATTTTAAATTGTGCCATATTAGCCTTTTTAATTGTAAATCTGTATTTTTGTAACAAATTTATAATTTAAAATGAAGAAAAATATTGTATTGCTGGCATTGTTTGTTATTTCAAATTTAATTGCTCAGCAACGCCCTAAGTTGGTTGTAGGTATAGTAGTAGATCAGATGAAAATGGAGTATTTATACCGGTTTTCTGATGATTTTTCTGCAAATGGATTTAATAGATTAATGAATAATGGATATACCTTTCAGAATATGCATTACAATTATATGCCTACATATACAGCACCAGGTCATGCCTCTATATATACAGGAACAACTCCAGCGACACATGGAATAGTTAGTAATGAGTGGTTTAGCAGAAGTTTAGGTAAAGAAACATATTGTACCGATGATGCTTCAGTAAAAACTGTTGGAGATGGTACAGCGGAAGAAGGTGCTATGTCTCCTAAAAACTTACAATCAACTACAATTACTGATGAAGTTAGAATGGCTACAAATTTTACCGGAAAAGTAATAGGAATGAGTTTGAAAGATCGGGGTGCTATTTTACCAGCAGGGCATTTTGCAAATTGGGCTTTTTGGTATAGTAAAACAGGAGCCTTTATATCCAGTACTTTTTATGGTGAAAAATTGCCTGAATGGGTGACTCAATTTAATAATGAGAAACATTATATGTCATACCTTAATAAAGGCTGGGATTTATACAAACCAATATCAGCTTATAATGAAAGTTTGGCGGATAATAACCCATACGAAGGTAAATTATATAATAGTGCAGCACCGGTTTTTCCATACGATTTGAAATCCATGTATGAAAAAAATGATGCAGGTGTGCTTAGAGCAACTCCTTTCGGAAATGATTTTTTAGCTGAATTTGCAATGAAAGCAATTGAAAAAGAAGAATTAGGAAAAGACAATATTACAGATTTCCTAACGGTAAGTTTTTCTTCTACAGATTATGTTGGGCATATTATTGGACCACGTTCAATAGAACTTCAGGATACATATTTACGTTTAGACCAGACAATTGCGGACTTTCTAATTTATTTAGATAAAACAGTTGGAAAGGATAATTACTTGCTTTTCTTAACTGCGGATCATGCAGGAGCAGAAAATGTAAATTATTTGAAAGATAATAAATATAATGTTAGGAGTGTTCCTCCGAGAGATATACGAGCTAACTTAAAAGATTTCTCAATTAAAACTTTTGGTGAAGATTTAGTTTTAAATTACTCAAGCTTCAATTTGTATTTTGATAAGGATATAATTAAAAATAAAGGATTGGAATTAAATAAAGTAAACGAAGCTTTTAAAACCTATTTAATGACTCAGGATTATGTGAAAAGAGTCTATACAGAGGAGGAAATTTTACATCCATCCCCAAGTGATTATTATTTAAATTTTATTACCAAAGGATATGATGTTACCCAAAACGGAGATTTAATTATTTTAGACAAGCCTGGTTATATTGAATATTCAGGTACTGGAACTTCACACGGAACAACTTACACTTATGATACTCATGTTCCTGCAATTTTTTATGGCTGGCATATAAAAAAAGGAGAATCATATGATAAAAAGGCAATTACTGAAATAGCACCTACCATTGCTCAAAAAATTAAAGTTACTTTCCCAAATGGAACTGAAGCAAAAGTAATGCAGGAAATTTTGGACGAAAAATAGTTGGTCTAAAAAAACAATTGATTATACTTTTTATTAGTTTTTTCAATTTAATAACAAAAGGCTTTTCAATTAAGAAAAGCCTTTTGTTAGTGTTTAGTAAGCACTTATTTAATGTTAGCACTATGCGTTTGCTAACAGTATTTCTTGATTGAAAGGAAGATTCCAGGCTTCGGCAACTCCTTTATAAAGAATTTTTCCATTAGCGATATTTAAACCTTTTTTCAATTCCTCATTTTCATTACAAGCATTTTTCCATCCTTTGTTTGCTAATTCAACGGCATAGGGTAAAGTAGCATTTGTTAAAGCCAAAGTTGATGTATAGGGAACAGCTCCCGGCATGTTAGCCACACAATAGTGAACAATATCATCAATAATAAAAGTCGGATTTTCATGTGTTGTTGGAGTACAAGTTTCAATGCAGCCTCCTTGATCAACAGCTACGTCAACAACTACAGTTCCGGGGCGCATCAATTTAAGCATATCACGAGTAATCAAGTGAGGTGCTTTTGCACCTGGAATTAAAACTGCACCAATAATTAAGTCAGTATCAGCAATTGCTTTAAGAATGTTGTAATGGTTAGACATTTCTGTATTTACATTTGCAGGCATAATATCATCCAAATGACGTAAACGCGGTAAACTTAAATCCATAATAGTAACCTGTGCTCCTAAACCAGCCGCCATTTTAGCCGCCTGAGTACCTACAACTCCACCACCCAAAACTAAAACTTTAGCAGGTGGCACACCCGGAACACCGCCTAAAAGAATTCCTCTTCCTTTTAATGGTTTCTCTAAATATTTTGCACCTTGCTGAATAGCCATACGTCCGGCAACTTCAGACATTGGTACTAATAAAGGTAAGCTGCGATCTATTTTTTCAACTGTTTCGTAAGCCAGGCATACCGCACCTTTTTCGATCATTGCATGAGTTAATGGCTCAGACGAAGCAAAGTGAAAGTAGGTAAAAAGTAATTGATCTTTTTTGATTAAATCATATTCAGATGCAATTGGCTCTTTTACTTTTATAATCATTTCAGCAATAGCATATACTTCTTCAATAGTTCCTAAAACTACAGCTCCGGCTTTTGTATATTCTTGATCACTAAAACCACTTCCTAACCCAGCAGTTGTCTGCACATAAACAACATGTCCGTTTTTTTTCATTTCAGAAACACCAGCAGGAGTTAAAGCTACACGGTTTTCGTTATTCTTAATTTCTTTTGGAACACCTATTATCATTTTGTTATATTTTTTTTATTTTGTTGTATTTGTGTTACAAATGTATTGATAGAGGATATATTATTGATAAAAGCTAAATAAATAAGAAAATATTATTTTATTTTATATTTTTACAGAAAATTATTCTGTTTTGAGATGTTATAATTTAATCAAAAAGAAAAATTGACTGAATATATCTATTTTTAAACTATTTTTTATTATGGCTTTAGATGAAACTGACAAAAAAATCTTACGACTTTTGCAGGAAAATGCGCATTATACCCTAAAGGACATTGCCAACAAGATAAATTTGTCTTTAACTCCTGTGCATGACCGTGTTAAACGGCTTGAAAAAGAGGGTGTTATTGAGAAGTATGTGTCGATTTTGAATAAGAAGAAATTAGGCAATAATCTGACGGTGTATTGTCAAGTTACGCTTACTAAACAAACATATGATACTTCTGAAGGATTTAATCTATCGATATTGAATATGCCTGAAGTGGTAGAATGCAATTATGTGTCCGGTAATTTTGATTACATGCTGAAAATCATCATTCCCGATATGGAAAGTTATCATCAATTTCATCAGAAAAAATTATCAGTGCTTCCGGAAGTTTCTCTTATCAACACAGTCTTTGTTATATCAGAAGTAAAAAGCACAACGGTTTTGCCAATTTAAATAAAAAACCACCAAGAAAACTTGATGGTTTAAAGAAATCAGTTTTTTTGGTTGTGAATTAATAATAAGTAAAACGCCTTACTTTAGCAATATATTTTGCCAGTCTGATTACCTGATGACTGTAACCATATTCGTTATCATACCAGATATACAATATGATATTTTTTCCGTCTTTTGAAACAATTGTAGCATTGCTGTCATAAATAGAGGGAGCTGATGTTCCTACTATATCTGATGAAACCAATTCGTTATTTAAAGAATATTTTATTTGTTCTACCAATTCTCCTTCAAGAGCATATTTTTTCATTATTTTATTAATAATTCCCAAAGACGTTATTTTCTTCACCTCCAAATTCAGGATGGCAAGTGAACCATTTGGAACCGGTACCCTGATTGCATTAGAAGTTAATTTTCCTTCTAGTGCTGGTATTGCTTTTGCAACTGCACTTCCGGCACCCGTTTCAGTAATAACCATGTTGAGTGCTGCAGCCCTTCCACGACGGTATTTTTTGTGCATATTATCGACAAGATTCTGATCGTTGGTATAAGCGTGGATGCTTTCCAAATGACCCTTTGCAATACCTAGATTATCTTCAATAGCTTTCAAAACTGGAGTTATTGCATTTGTGGTGCAGGAAGCCGCAGAAAAAATATTAATTTCATCAGGATTATATTCTTTATGATTCACACCATGAACAATATTTGGTATTCCTTTTCCAGGTGCCGTTAATAGTACTTTACTAACTCCTTTTGAAACTAAATGCCTTTTTAAAGCTTCTTCTGTTGTAAAAGCTCCTGTATTGTCAATAATCAAGGCGTCATTGATCCCGTATAGTGTATAATCTATTTCTTCTGGTGAGTTGGCACTGATCATATGGACAGTAGTTCCGTTAATAATCAGAACATTTTTTTTGGGGTCTGCAATTACTGAACCCTGAAAATCTCCATGAATTGAATCATATCGCAATAATGAAGCTCTTTTTTCTAAAATTGTGGCATCAATTTTATCACGTGTTACAATTGCTCTTAATCGCAATTGATTTCCTTTACCTGTTTTAGACATTAATTCTCTGGCCAGTAATCTTCCAATTCTTCCAAATCCATATAAAACAACATCTTTAGGTTTGATTTCTTCTGATGATTTTGACTTTTTTAATTTTTCCATTACAAAATATCTCGCATCCGGATATTTTTCATCTTCTAATTGATATTCATAGGTAAGTTTACCCAAATCTAATTTTGCAGGTGGAAAATCCAATGATAAAATGACTTTTGCAATTTCTACCGAATCAAAAATACTGACTGGCTTACCAACAAATTCTCCTGCATACTGATGCAGATTAATTATCTCACTCACATTCTTGTCCAATAATTGGTTTTTAAATAAGACCATTTCAATGGATTTGTCATACCATAAATCACTAATAATTTTAATTAATTCGACACCGGCTCTTCTTCGGTCGACTTGTAAGGATACCTCTTTTTGGTATAAAGTTTTGTTGCTCATAATTATTTAATTGAAATGATAAAACGCTCACTTATTTTATATTTTGGCGCAAAAATATCTATTTCAATCGATTTCGTAATCTATTTTGGCATTTATTTTGGAATAAAAAAACCATCTTAATTTTAGATGGCTTTGGTTATTAATTTAAATATTGCTTTTATATAATGATTCTGAATATTTCACCGTTTTTATTGATCATCTCTATACGTACACTTTGTCCTTCATCTTTTTTGCTTAAAAGCTTTGAAACAGTTTCAACATTTGTTGCTTTTACATTGTCAATAGTCAGGATGATGTTGCCTTGTAATTCGTTTTGGTATTGCATTAAATTCTCATTGCTGATATTTTTAATTTTTACACCATAGTCAATTCGGAATTTCTTTTTATCACCTGCATCAATATTTTCTAATTCGATTCCTTTAAATTCAGTACTAAAAAACTCATTTTTGCTTAAAGTCACAGGAACAACTTTTGATTTGCCTTCTCTCATATAAGTTACCTGTACCACATCATTTGGTCTTTTGGTGTTTATATAGCCAGACAAATCTGCAAAAGTTGAAATATTTTGGTCATCAAGTTTTACAATAATATCCCCTTTTGTAAGACCTGCTTTTTGAGCTCCTGATTTTGGAGTGACTTTATTGATGTAAAAACCCTGAGTTTCAGAAATTCCTAATTCTTTAGAAGCATTGCTGTTTAATTCACCGCCTTCAACGCCTAAAATTCCTCTTTGGACATTTCCAAATTCCATGATATCTTCAATGATTTTGCGGGCATTGTTCGATGGAACTGCAAAAGAATATCCAACATAAGATCCTGTCATGGAAGAAATCATAGTATTAATACCAATTAATTCTCCGCGTGTATTAACTAATGCACCACCACTGTTTCCCGGATTTACGGCAGCATCAGTTTGAATGAAGGATTGAATTCCGCTGGTGTCTAAATTTCTGGCTTTGGCCGAAACAATTCCTGCAGTGACAGTGGATGTTAAATTATAAGGATTTCCAACTGCCAAAACCCATTCACCCACTTTTACACTATCAGAATTTGCGAAAGCAGTGTAAGGAAGTTTTTCACTGGCATCAATTTTTAATAAGGCAATATCCATTTTGGAATCAGTTCCAATCAATTTTGCTTTATATGATTTTTTATTGTTTAATGTAATTTCAATTTCGGTGGCATCCTTTATAACGTGATTATTGGTTACAATGTAACCATCTTCAGAAATAATAACACCTGATCCGGTTCCTACTTGTTCTTGTTGTTGCTGTCCTCCATAACCGTAGAAAAATTCCAACATCGGATTAGTGACTGTCCTTCTAGAAACATTTTTAACGTGAACCACAGTATGAATAGTTTTATCTGCAGCTTCAGTAAAATCAACAGCTTCCGCTGGTAAGCCAACAGTTTTTGCGTATGAATCCGGAGCAAGAGATACAACAGAATTTCTTCCTCCAAAAAAAGAATTGTTGCTTTCAAATAATAACTTGTAAGCACCAAGAGTAATAGCACCACTAAATAATGACACTAAAAATAAGGTTGATAATCTTTTCATAATTAGAATATAGGTTTAAGTTATTTGATACAAAATTAATCCAAAAAGTTATTCTGTAAAATGGTTTAACGCTCTTTAACATTGATTAACATTTCATTAATTAATCTTCGTACTTTTGTATTTCATAATTGAATAAAAATGCAAATAGAATTTTATAAATATCAGGGTACCGGAAACGATTTTGTAATGATTGATAATCGTTTAGATTTTTTCCAAAAAGAAGATATCAAACTAATTGAACGATTATGTGACAGGCGTTTTGGAATAGGTGCTGACGGATTAATTTTGCTTGAAAATGACTCCGATACTGATTTTAGGATGGTTTATTATAATTCCGATGGAAATCAGAGCTCGATGTGTGGTAATGGAGGCCGCTGTTTAGTGGCATTTGCAAATCAATTGGGAATTATTAAAAATAACACAATTTTTATGGCTACCGATGGCTTACATCATGCGTCTGTTGGGAACGATGCTATTATTTCACTGCAAATGATTGATGTTAATGAAGTAATCAAAAAAGGCACTTATACTTTTTTGAATACAGGTTCCCCGCATCATGTTCAAATTGTGGATGATCTGGAGCGTTATAATGTAAAAGAAAACGGAGCTGCGATTCGCTACGGAGAATTATACGGAGAAAAAGGAAGCAACATCAATTTCGTTAAAAAAATAGATGATGATGAATTTTCACTTCGTACTTACGAAAGAGGTGTAGAAGATGAAACCCTTGCCTGCGGAACTGGTGCAACAGCGGTTGCAATTGCTATGAATGCAACTGGCCATACAGATAAAACTTCTATTAATTTAAATGTTGAAGGAGGAAAATTGGTAGTTTCTTTTGATAAATCAGGAGATAATTTTACTAATGTTTTCCTGAGAGGACCTGCAAAATTTGTTTTTAAAGGAACTATTGAAATCTAATATTTTGCAATCTAAAAGCGATATTATTAAATTTAAAATTAAATGATTACACTCAAAGGAGATACTATTTATTTGCGAGCACTAGAGCCTAATGATTTAGAGTTCGTTTATGCTATGGAAAATGATCAGAGTATTTGGGAAGTGAGCAATACACAAACACCATACAGTCGTTTTTTGGTCCGTCAATACTTAGAAAATGCACAACAGGATATTTATGAAGCGAAACAATTGCGTTTGGCAATTTGTCAGGATGAAGATTTTCCAGCTATTGGATTGATTGACTTATTTGAGTTTGATCCGAAAAATAATAGGGCAGGAGTTGGAATTGTGATTCAAAATAAGGAAAACAGAAATCAAAATATTGGTTCTGAGGCTTTAGAGTTATTAATTAAATATTCTTTCTATAACTTAAATTTGCACCAGCTCTATGCAAATATTAATGTAGAAAATGTAGCGAGTATAGCTCTTTTTACTAAATTTGGTTTTGAAAAAACAGGAATCAAAAATGATTGGATTTTGCTGAATGGAAAATATCAGGACGAAGCAATTTTTCAATTAATTAATAAACAAATTTAAATTTTTAGCTTTGAGTATAAAAAAAGTTATCTCGTTAACCGCCATAGCCGTAATTTCAGTTTTGATGATTTATGGATTTATCCTAATTAGCAGAATTTTCAGTGCTAATACTAAATTTGAAGAAAAAGAAGTATATGTGCATGTTCCATCCGGATCTACTTACACTGATGTGAAGAAAATATTACAGCCATATATCAAGAATTTTGAAAATTTTGAAATGGTTGCAGATAAAAGAAGTTATCCTGAAAATGTGAAATCAGGACGCTTTTTACTTAAAAGGAATATGAATAATATTGATTTGGTAAGAGCCATGCGTTCTAATGTTCCTGTAAAATTGGCTTTTAACAATCAGGAGCGTTTAGAGAATTTTGCAGGAAGAATAGGTTCTCAGATAGAAGCAGACAGTTTGTCTTTAATGAAAGCAATTAAGGATCCGGAATTTATGAAAGCAAACGGCTTTAATGAAGATAATGTTTTCGCTATGTTTATTCCTAATACTTATGAAGTATATTGGAATACTTCTGCAGAAAAATTTCGTGATAAAATGATTAAGGAATATCACAACTTCTGGACAGCTGAACGAATTGAGAAAGCAAAAAAGCAAGGATTAACAGCAGTTCAGGCTACAATTTTAGCTTCAATAGTTCACAAAGAATCTGTTAAAAAGGATGAAAGACCAAGAATTGCCGGAGTTTATCTAAATCGTTTACGTTTAGAAATGCCTTTGCAGGCTGATCCAACTGTAATTTACGCCTTAAAATTAAGAGACAATAATTTTGATCAGATAATTAAAAGAGTTTTTTATAACGATTTGATTATGAAATCTCCATATAATACTTATGTGAATATAGGACTTCCTCCAGGACCAATTGCTATGC
>NZ_JBDTTP010000113.1:0-9312 GCF_039930565.1 Flavobacterium sp.
ATTTCTATTTCGGTATGTTTCCTTATTTGTTCTATAAGTTCATAACCATAGTACTCCTTATTTTTGAGTACGTTCAGGATAATGAAAGTTAGCGTCCCTTTCTTTACCTGCGATTTCCAATTTGTTACAAATGTTTCATTCATTTGGTAAATGTATAACAAAATACATAGTATAACAAAGTATATAACCAAATGTTTTTATTTAAATGTTTAAAATAATGAAAGTCAGTATTTTAAATATTTAATATTTCACTTTCTGAAGTTTTTATGATTGTGTTTTCGCTTGTAATGCGTTTGCTTAAGATTTTTATCCTGACCAATGATACTTATTGTGCCGTCAATTTCTAACATACAAAGTTTGACATCTGCATAATGTTCAATACCATGTTCACGCATGGCTTCTTTTAATTCATTGTCTGAAATGTCTAATTTATTCAAGGCTTTAAAATCTAATTTTCCATCGTGAATTAGAATTTCAGGCTTATCTAATAATAAATTATTCAGGATTTTATATTTGTAAGTTAATTTTTTGATAATAAAATTTATTACAAATAAAACTAAGGCAGCTACTAATCCTCCTAACAGACTTGTGTTCGGGCCAACCATAGCATTTTGAACTGAATTGCTAATCAGTAAAATTAAAATAATATCAGCTGTATTTAATTGCGAGAGTTCTTTTTTTCCAAAAATTCGTAACGCAATCGTCATAAAAAAATAAACGGCAACACTTCTAAAAGCAATATCAATGTAGGAGTAAAGTACCATTTTATTTTAATTTAAAAATCTTTGTCAAATTTAAAAAACCTGACAAAGATTGGGGATTAATCTTTCTAATTAATTAAAGAGAAAAAAGTATTATAACTTAAAATTTTTCTCAATTGCTCTGATCATTTCACCGGCAATATCTTTATTGGTTGCTCCTTCAATTCCTTCAAGACCAGGAGATGAATTTACTTCCAATAACAATGGACCTTTTGAAGAACGGATAATATCAACTCCCGCCACTTTCAAGTCCATGGCTTTAGCCGCTTTTATGGCTATCTTTTTTTCTTCAGCTGTTACTTTTATAACTGAAGCTGTTCCGCCAAGGTGGATGTTAGCCCTAAATTCTCCCGGCATTGCTTCACGCTGAATGGCAGCAACGACTTTTCCGTCAATAACGAAACAACGGATATCTTTTCCGTTGGCTTCTTTAATAAATTCCTGAACCAAAATATTGGCATTTAGGCTTTTAAAAGCATTAATAACACTTTCTGCAGCTTTTTTTGTTTCAGCCAAAACAACGCCTTTTCCTTGTGTTCCTTCTAATAATTTTACGATTAACGGCGAACCTCCAACCATTTTAATTAAATTGTCGGTATCTAAAGGAGAGTTGGCAAAACCAGTTGTAGGAATATCAATTCCGCTATTTAAAAGCAATTGCAGTGAATATAATTTATCGCGTGACTGTGTGATGGCAGAAGCTGAATTTAAGCAGAACACTTTCAACGCTTCAAACTGACGCGTCAACGCACAGCCATAAAAAGTTATGCTTGGTCTAATTCTCGGAATAATAGCATCAAATTCATTCAGTATTTTTCCGCCACGATAATGAATTTCAGGAGTTTTAGCATCCAGTTTCATATAGCATTCCTTTATATTTAAAAAATGCATTTCATGGCCGCGCATTTCTCCAGCTTCCATAATTCGTTTGTTACTGTATAATTCAGGATTACTGGCCAAAAGTCCAATTCGTAAACCGGAAGTTGCTTTTTCAGAGTTTTGGTATAATTCTTTTAATGTTTCGGTTGATGGTTGTCCTAATAGATATTTTTCCTCAGGATCAACCAATACGCGACCGCTCATGGCTTCACGGCCTAAAAGCATACGGAAACCCATAGAATCACGATTAGTTAAAGTCATCTCTATAGGCCATTTAATTTCTCCCAGTTTAATACTGGTCTGAATTACATAACGATGTTCCCTGAAACCGCTTGAACTTTTTACGATTCTTTTATCCACTAACGGAGCTTCACAATGGATAATAGTTTTAATATTATTTTGAATCGGATTAATATCAAATTTTACCCAATTGGCATCATTTTTTATAAACGGAGCTATATTTATTGCATGCATTGCTGAAGTTTTAGCACCAGAATCAACACGAGCTTTTATTGTTGGGATTCCTAATTCTGGAAATGCACACCATTCTTCACTTCCTAAAATGACTTTATTTTGAAACATATATTGTTTTGTATTATAGAATTTTAATATTCAAAAGTAACTATTTGCTTTTATTAAAGATAGTGAATTATCTAAAAAAAATACCCGTTAAGTTATGAAAACGTAACGGGTATATTATTTTTATTATAAATTTTAAATTATCTAAAGATTTTTAGGTTCTTCTGCTTTATGAATTTCTACTGAAAGTTCCTGAGAATCATCTTTTAAATCCATCAGAATTTCATCTCCTGAATGAATTTTAGAAGTAATGATTTCTTCAGCCAACAAATCTTCCACATATTTTTGAATCGCTCTTTTTAGAGGTCTTGCTCCAAATTGTCTGTCGAAGCCTTTTTCAGCAATAAATGCTTTTGCTTTATCAGTAAGACTTAAGCTATAGCCAAGTTCAGAAACACGGGCATATAATTTTTTAAGCTCAATTTCGATAATCAAATCGATATCATGTTTTTCTAAAGCATTAAATACAATTACATCATCAATTCTGTTTAGGAATTCAGGAGCGAAAGTTTTCTTTAATGCATTTTCAATAATGCTTTTCGAATTTTCATCAGCCTGAGCCACTTTAGCAGCAGTTCCAAATCCTACACCTTGTCCGAAATCTTTTAACTGACGCGCTCCAACATTTGATGTCATGATAATGATCGTGTTTTTAAAGTCGATTTTGCGTCCTAAACTATCTGTTAAATATCCATCATCTAAAACCTGAAGCATCATATTGAATACATCCGGATGTGCTTTTTCAATCTCATCCAAAAGAACAACACAATAAGGTTTTCTGCGAACTTTTTCAGTTAACTGTCCTCCTTCTTCGTATCCAACATATCCCGGAGGCGCTCCAACTAAACGAGAGATTGCAAATTTTTCCATGTATTCGCTCATGTCTATACGAATTAACGCATCTTCAGAATCGAATAGTTCTTTTGCTAAAACCTTCGCTAACTGAGTTTTACCAACTCCTGTCTGACCTAAGAAAATGAACGAACCGATTGGTTTGTTCGGATCTTTAAGTCCGGCTCTGTTACGTTGAATAGAACGTGCAATTTTAAGAACAGCTTCGTTTTGACCAATTACTTTGTTCTGAATCAACTCAGGTAATTTGGCTAATTTGTTGCTTTCTGTCTGTGCAATTCTGTTTACCGGAATTCCGGTCATCATAGAAACAACATCGGCTACATTATCTTCTGTAACTTCAATTCTGTTGTTTTTAGAATCTTCTTCCCATTGTTCCTGAGCTATAGCCAGGTCTTTTTCAATACGTTTTTCATCATCACGAAGTTTGGCAGCTTCTTCATATTTTTGTTTTTTAACTACCATATTTTTGTTTTCACGCACTTCTTCCAGCTGACGTTCTAAATCTAAAATTTGTTTTGGGACATCAATATTAGTTATGTGTACGCGAGAACCAGCTTCGTCAAGAGCATCAATAGCCTTGTCCGGTAAAAAACGCTCAGACATGTATCTGTTTGTTAGTTTAACACAAGCTTCAATGGCTTCCTGAGAATAAGTAACATTGTGGTGATCTTCGTATTTGTCTTTTACATTATTCAAAATCGCAATAGTTTCTTCAACAGATGTTGGTTCAACAATTACTTTCTGGAAACGTCTTTCTAAGGCTCCGTCTTTCTCAATATATTGTCTGTATTCATCAAGCGTAGTAGCACCGATACATTGTATTTCGCCTCTTGCTAAAGCAGGTTTGAACATATTAGAAGCATCTAGTGAACCAGTTGCTCCGCCAGCACCTACAATAGTATGAATTTCATCAATGAAAAGAATGATATCATCATTTTTTTCAAGTTCATTCATTACAGCTTTCATTCTTTCCTCAAACTGACCTCGGTATTTTGTTCCGGCAACCAAACTTGCCAAATCAAGCGTTACTACACGTTTATTGAAAAGAATACGGGAAACTTTCTTTTGGATTATACGTAATGCCAGTCCTTCTGCAATAGCAGATTTACCAACTCCGGGCTCTCCAATAAGAAGCGGGTTGTTCTTTTTTCTACGACTAAGGATTTGTGACACGCGTTCAATTTCTTTTTCGCGTCCTACAACCGGGTCTAATTTTCCTTCCTCTGCCATTTCTGTTAAATCTCTCCCAAAATTATCTAAAACGGGAGTTTTTGATTTTTTGTTTGACTTATTGGCCGGATTGTTAAAACTACTTTCTTTTAGACTGTCATCTTGTCCTGAATCATCATTATAAGATTCGTTTTTTGGCAAGTTTTCTAAGAATTCTTCTTCGCTTGGAGTCATATTTAAATATTGTTCTTTAGCTATATCATAATCAATTTTTAGTTTATTCAATAGCTTGGTTGTTGGATCGTTTTCATTTCGTAAGATGCATAAAAGCAAGTGTGCCGTGCTAATAGAGGAACTCTGAAATACCTTAGCTTCGAGAAAGGTTGTCTTTAGTGCTCTCTCTGCCTGTCGTGTAAGATGAAGATTTTTCTTTTCCGCATTTACTTCAACGCTCTGATTAGCCGGACTCAGTATTTCTACCTTCCTGCGTAAATGATCTAAATCGACTGCCAGGTTATTAAGGATATGAATGGCTTTTCCGTTTCCATCCCTTAAAATGCCCAGCATTAAATGTTCAGTACCAATAAAGTCGTGACCTAAACGAAGCGCCTCTTCTTTACTGTATGTAATAACATCTTTTACTCTTGGTGAAAAATTATCATCCATAATATATAGTTAGGTATTGTAAATTTAGTGAATTAGTGTTTGAAAAACAAAAACCATACCTTTCAGGAACACCTGTCAGCTAATAGACAAAAAAAAAGATAATAAAACAGTTAAAAAAGGCTTAATTTATTAACCAAAACGTAAAAAAAAGTTGTTAATAAATCATTGAAATTAGTGTAAGAAATTAGGTTTTAAAATTTCAAAAATCCGTATATTGGCACGTTTTGAAACTAATATAATTATTTAATATAACAACTTATGTCTGAAGGAGAAAAGTTAATTCCTATTAACATTGAAGATGAAATGAAATCAGCCTACATCGATTATTCGATGTCGGTAATTGTATCCAGAGCGCTTCCTGATGTTAGAGATGGCTTGAAACCAGTGCATCGTAGAGTGCTTTACGGAATGTATGATTTAGGAGTTTTTTCGAATAAAGCCCATAAAAAATCCGCCAGAATTGTCGGTGAAGTTTTAGGAAAGTATCACCCTCACGGAGATACGTCTGTTTATGATGCGATGGTACGTATGGCTCAGGAATGGAGCATGCGTTATCTTTTAGTAGACGGTCAGGGTAATTTTGGTTCAGTAGATGGAGATAGCCCTGCTGCAATGCGTTATACAGAGGCAAGAATGAAAAAGATTTCGGAAGAAATCATGGCAGATATAGAAAAAGAAACAGTTGATTTTCAATTGAACTTTGATGATACTTTATATGAGCCAAAAGTAATGCCTACCAGAGTTCCTACATTATTAATAAATGGAGCAACAGGTATTGCAGTTGGTATGGCTACTAATATGCCTCCCCACAATTTAACTGAAGTTATCAATGGAACGCTGGCGTATCTTGATAATAATGATATAGAAATAGATGAATTAATTACACATATTAAAGCCCCTGATTTTCCAACGGGTGGAATAATATATGGTTATGAAGGTGTTCGTGAAGCTTTTAAAACAGGTAGAGGACGTATTGTAATGCGTGCTAAAGTTGGTTTTGAGGAAGTAGACGGAAGAGAATCTATTATTGTTACCGAAATTCCATATCAGGTGAATAAGGCTGATATGATCAAGCGTACAGCTGATCTGGTTAACGATAAAAAAATTGAAGGTATTGCTAATATTCGTGATGAATCAGATAGAAATGGTATGCGTATCGTTTATATACTGAAACGTGATGCTACTCCAAACGTAGTATTGAATACCTTATATAAATTTACACAACTACAATCGTCCTTCAGTGTAAACAATATTGCATTAGTAAAAGGCCGCCCACAAATGCTGAATCTGAAAGACATGATTCACTATTTTATTGAGCACCGTCATGATGTAGTAGTTAGAAGAACGCAGTTCGAATTACGTAAAGCTGAGGAGAGAGCCCATATTTTAGAAGGTTTAATAATTGCTTCTGATAATATTGATGAAGTAATTGCATTAATAAGAGGTTCTAAAAATACGGAAGAAGCACGTGAAAAATTAATCGAAAGATTTAAATTATCAGATATTCAGGCTCGTGCAATTGTTGAGATGCGTTTGCGTCAGTTGACAGGTCTTGAGCAGGATAAGCTAAGAGCTGAGTATGAGGAATTAATGAAATTAATCGATCATTTGAAAGCTTTACTGGCAGATGTAAATTTAAGGACTAATTTAATCAAAGAAGAATTAGAAGAAATTCGTGAGAAATATGGCGATGAGCGTCGTTCTCAAATTGAATATTCTGGCGGAGATGTAAGTATTGAAGATTTAATTGCCGATGAAAATGTAGTAATTACGATTTCTCACGCAGGTTATATCAAACGTACCAATTTAACAGAGTACAAAACACAAAATAGAGGAGGAGTAGGACAAAAAAGTGCAGGAACCAGAGATCAGGATTTCTTAGAGCATATGTATGTGGCAACGAATCATCAATATATGATGTTCTTTACCCAAAAAGGAAAATGTTTCTGGATGCGTGTTTATGAAATTCCTGAAGGAAGCAAAACGGCAAAAGGCAGAGCGATCCAAAACCTGGTAAATATTGAAAGTGATGATAAAGTAAAAGCTTTCATTTGTACACAGGATTTAAAAGACAAAGATTACATCAACAGTCATAACCTTGTAATGGTTACAAAATTAGGTCAGGTTAAGAAAACTTCTTTAGAGAAATATTCTAAACCAAGGGTTAATGGTGTTGCTGCCATTACTATTAAGGAAGGTGATGAATTATTGGAAGCAAAATTAACTAACGGAGAAAGTCAGATTATTTTGGCTGTTAAATCTGGTAAGTTAGTTCGTTTTGAAGAAACAAAAACACGTCCGATGGGAAGAACTGCTTCCGGAGTTCGTGGAATTACCCTAAAAGATGATACTGATGAAGTAATTGGTATGGTTACGGTTGACAAAGACAATATCAACGATTCGCAAATTTTAGTGGTAACTGAAAACGGATATGGGAAACGTACCAAATTAGTTGATGAAGATGGTGAAGATGTTTACAGAATCACGAATCGTGGGGGTAAAGGTGTGAAAACACTTAACATTACAGAGAAAACAGGAAAACTGATTTCGATTAATGCAGTAACCGATGCTGATGATTTAATGATTATCAACAAATCCGGATTAACGATCAGAATGGCTATTGAGGATTTACGTGTAATGGGTCGTGCGACTCAGGGAGTTCGATTGATAAATCTAAAAGGTAAAGATTCAATTGCTGCTGTAACAAAAGTGATGAAAGACGATGTTGCAGAAGTTATAGTTGACGAAGAAGGAAATGTTATCGAATCTGTAATCGAAAGAGTAAAACCGGATTTGGAAGTTCTGGAAGATGAAGGAACAGTTGAAGACGACGACGATGCTGATGAAGAATTAGAAGAGGAAGATGATGACTCTGAAGAAGAAGAATCTGAAGAATAAACTAAATTAAAAGATTTAAAATTAAATACACAAATTGAATATTATGAAAAGTAAATATGTAATACTTGCGTCAGCATTATTGATTTCAGTAGCTACTTTTGCTCAAAAAGATCAGATTAAAAGTGCTGAAAAAGCTTTAAAAAGTGGAGATGCCCAAGGGGCAATTACAATATTAAATGATGCTGAAAATATGGTAGCAAATGCCAAAGATGCAGAGCAGGCCCAATTTTATTTTGTCAAAGGAAATGCTTATTTAGAGCTTGCTGACAAAAGTGTAGAAACAGGGAAAAATCTCTCATTAGCAGCAGAAAGTTATAAAAAACTAATTGATTTAGAAAACGCTTCAGGGAAACAGAAATATGCAACTCAGGCAGCTACATCAATTACTCAAATTAAAGGAAAATTAATTAACGCAGCTATTGCTGATACTCAGTCAAATAAACAAAAAGAAGGTGCTAAAAAGTTATATGATGCTTATTTATTGGATAAAAAAGACACGATTAATTTATATTATGCAGCCTCTACATATGTAAATGCACAAGACTATGATGCTGCACTTACGGCTTATGATGAACTGAAAAAATTAAATTATTCAGGTAAAGGAACGAGCTATATTGCCGTTAATAAATTATCTGGTGAAGAACAAGGTTTTAATACTGCTAATGAAAGAGATATGGCAGTCAAATTAGGTACTCATGAGAAACCTAAAACTGAAGTTATCACTTCAAAAAGAGGTGAAATCTATAAAAATATTGCTTTGATTTTAGTTCAAAAGGGACAAAGTGAAGATGCTAAAAAAGCGATTTCCGATGCACGAAAATCTAATCCTGATGATACTTCATTAATTCTTACAGAAGCTAATTTATACTTGGAATCAAAGGATTTTGAAACTTATAAAAAATTAGTTGGAGAGGCATTACAAAAAGATCCAAATAATAAAGAGCTTATTTTTAATTTAGGTGTTATTAGTGCAAATGCAAACAATGCTGCTGATGCTGAAAAATATTACCTTAAAGTTATAGAAATCGATCCAAATTATGCAAATGCATATCTTAATCTTGCTGCATTAAAATTAGAACGTGATAAAACGATCCTTGATGAAATGAATAAATTAGGAAATTCAGAAAAAGATAACAAACGCTATACTGTTTTAAAAGCACAGAGAGAAACTCTTTTTAAAGGTGTTATTCCTTATCTTAAAAAAGCCAATGAATTAGATCCTAAGAATGAAGACGTAAAGAAAACCTTATTAGGTGTTTATAGTGCTTTGGAAATGACTGCTGAAGCAAAAGCTCTAAAAGCAAAAGGTTAATTAAATAAGTTATAAAATTATTTGGATTTGCAATTATAAAGTCTATACCATTTTTAATTACTCAGGTTTTAGTCGACACTGTCCTAAAAAGTGTGTAATTTTAAAAATAACGGGGTTTGACTTTTTAATTAAAGTTGAACCCTTTTTTCAAATATAGTTAAGAACTGATTGAGTATTAATCCCCAATTATGG
>NZ_JBDTTP010000114.1:0-8893 GCF_039930565.1 Flavobacterium sp.
TTTTGATTATTAACCAAAAAGACCAACTGTTGCATTAAGGTCTTGAATCCACCTAATACTTTAAATTCGCAGATTAGTAGATTACCTAAAAAAGAGCTGTGACTTCAATAGAGTCAATAGAAAAAAAGCTAATAAAAAAAACAGAAAACTTGGAACAACAGAAAACATTTGGAGAGATAATCAAACCTTTTTTCTTTACAATTCCTGATTATCAAAGAGCTTATTCTTGGGGTGAAAAACAGCTCATTGCTTTTATTAATGACATTTTGGAATATTATGCTAAAACTGATGATGATGAATCTGAGAATAAGAACTATTATCTTGGCCACTATATTTTAGAAGGAAAAACCGGATTTAATGAATATGAAATAATTGACGGGCAGCAGCGTATCAGTACTGTTTATTTATTTTTATTAGTATGTAAACACATGAAAAAAGATTGTGACTATTATAAGCAGATTAATCTAGTCCCAGTTTCTTATGACAAAGACGGGTTAAATGTTCTTATAAATACTTTAGAAACAAGCGGTATAAATATAAATGAAAGACTAACGGAATTATCAAAAGATGAGGGAACTAAGACGATGTCTTTCGCAAGAATGTTAGATGCCGTGAAGTTATTTATTGATTGTTTTGCAGGAGAGAAAAAGTTACCAAAATTAGAAGTTAATAAAATTGACAAATATGTTGCCGTAATAGACAAAGCACATTGTTCAGTTGCATGCTATAATGATAAAGCGGTTGCTTCCCAGATTTTTGAATTGCATAATACTCGTGGGATAGTACTCTCTGAGACAGAAAAAGTCAAAGCTTTGCTGATGAAGAATGTTTACATCAATTCTCAAAATTCTAATGTAGCAATTGAAAAGATTCAAAATGCTTTTGCACGTATTTTTGAAATGGAGGAAAAAGCAAGCCATGTCTGGGTACGTGGCGATTTATCATTAGACAATATATTGATGCATCATCTGCAAGCTGTGGAAGACGGTTATAAAAAGGAAAATTTTAGTTTACCTCAAGGAATCTCAGGAGACAATGGTTCTTTTGAATATGTTAAAAAAGCATTATTCAAAAAAAGCGACAAAAATAAAATTGTTGAATATGCGCTAAATGTAGCTGAACAATTTGAAGAATCCATGAATATTCTTGTAAATATAATACCAAAAGCTGATAAAGAAAACCCTCTAATTGGTGATGTGCTGCTATTGGATAAAAACCGAAGCATTATATTTTTACTTCGAGCTTTCAGATCGGGAAACCCAATTAAAAACAGACTAATTGAGCGTTGGGAAAATTTTCTAATTTGTTATGAGATAATATATTGGAATGGTTATTATTATAATGCAAAAGCATCCCGAAATGAATTCCAAATTATTTACAAATCAATTGAAGTCGGTTCAAATTTAAATAAATGCAATGATTTACTATCTCAGTTTTATAAGGGAGAAAGAAAATTTTCGTACCGTTGGGAACATTTAGCAACTAATGCAAATAAGTTATTTGATGTAGAGAAAAAGAAATGGATCAAGGATATGTACGGGTGGAATAAAGCTGCTTATTTTTTATATAAATTTGAAATAGGCCATGGTGCAGATTACAGGATGATTAGAGAAAGAATTTATAAAAATGATTCCATTTCAATAGACCACATTGTTGCCAAAAGTCTAGAATGGAAAGATTTAGGAATTGAAAATTATTCTGAGAATAAAGCCAAAGCGGATTTACTTTGGAAAGAAATTATGAGTGTCATCAATGGTATCGGAAATCTCTCTTTGTCTACATCAAGTGCTAATTCGTCGGATTCAAATGGATTACCAAGCAAACATTTAAACTCTTACAAAAGATTTGGACTGGTCAAAACTGTAGAACAGGTAGGATTTTGGAATAAGCCAGAAGAATTTGCTTCTCAAATTTCAGAAAGAAGCGAGTCAATTCTAGCTTTTATTAACGATAAAATCATAAACAATAAAGAGATTTGGATTTAGATTTCCCTGGCCCATAAAAGTAATTTTGCTTTTCAAATTCTCATAATTACAGCAGCAAAAAAATAATCCTCTCAGAAGTGAGAAAGATAAGGATGCCTGCAAATCTTTAAATTTGGAAGATTTGTTTAATTTGGTAATTTATATAATAATTTGATCATTTTTATTTTAGTAATTCCTGCATTTTTTGCTGAAGTAATTGTTTGTCTGGAAGCTGGATTTTATATTCAGCTACCATAGTGGAAGAAAGGCTTCTATTGAGAGCATATTCTACTACCTTACTGTCCTTATCAGTGCATAACAATATCCCAATACTTGGATTTTCATTAGATTTCTTAACTTCACGGTCTAGTGCTTCCAAATAAAAATTTAGCTGCCCTAAATGCTCTGGTTTAAATTTATCTGCTTTTAATTCAAAAGCAACTAAACATTGTAATCCTCGGTGGTAAAATAAAAGGTCAATATAAAAATCGCTATTACCGACCTGTAATTTATATTCCTGATCAATGAAGATAAAATCTTTCCCTAATTCCAAAATGAAATTCTTCATCTGCTTAATTAATCCTTGCTGTAATTCGTTCTCACTATAGGAGTCAGAAAGATTTAAAAAATCAAAAATATAACTGTCCTTAAAAGTATTATTGACATCCATGTGTATTTCTCGCACCAGTGGTGCGAGTTTTGAATTTCCTATAATAGTTCTTTCAAAAAGGCTTGAAGAAATCTGGCGCTCAAGTTCTCGTTTACTATAGTTTTCTCTTTTTGAAAAGCTTAGATAAAACTCGCGTTCTTCTACTGTTTTACATCTTGAAAAGATAATCAGGTTGTTGGACCAGTTAATTTCTCGCACCAGTGGTGCGAGTTTTGGCGCATCTTTGTAGATTTCATAAAACTGCCTCATACGCCAAAGATTCGCATCCGAAAATCCTTTTAAATCAGGCTCACTTCTTTGCAAAAAATCAGCCAGTTCTTTTACTACTGATTTTCCCCACTGTGCTGTTTCTATGCGATTGTAAATGTACTGCCCAATATTCCAGTAAAGGTTAATCATTTCAGTATTAACTGCTGAAATAGCATTTGATCTAGATTGTTTTATTAATTGAATAATATCTGTAAATTGTTCCTGTATCATTATTTCTGAGTTTAATTTATTTATTATCACTTCTTAATCACTAAATGCTTCAATTCAATATCATTTAATAGTCGTTCTTTTTCAGCATAAATGATATCCTTGATATCCTTTTTTATCTGCAGATAATTCCGCTGTACCATTGCATTATCAACTTTGCGAATAATAGGAATATCGACGTATAGATCCTGTTCGTTTTTCAATGCTTCATGGTCATTTACTATTTCAGAATGAAATGTTTTGAGTTCAATTTTACAATCAGGATCATCCGCTACCATACCCACGAATTCACCAGAACTAAGTCCGGAAATTTTGGATGGAGGTACTGCGGATTCCAATTGTTTGGACCGGCTTATAGAGGTATCTCCGCTATTAATGGAAAGGCTTTCTCTATCCTGCATAATTTTTCCGAAACGTTCCGATAATTGTTTAGCTGTATCACCTGTAACCTGTCCACTGACTACGTTTCCAACAATATTCATAATCACGTCAGCCTGTTCTCGCCCATAGTCTTTACGCAACTGGCTAAAATCCTGAATACCTAAACAAGTTGCTACTTTATTACTTCTGGCAGTAGCAATCAAACTATCCATATTGTTGAGGTAAATTGTTGGAAATTCATCGAAGATCAAGCTGCTTTTTTGCTTGTTTTTTTGGTTTACTTGTTTTACCAATCGATTTACATATAATGATAATACTGCTCCATATATCTGTATTTTCTGTGGATTATTGCCCATGCATACAATCTTAGGATCGTCCGGATTATTGATGTCCAAAGTAAAATCACTGCCAGATAAAACATAGTACAATTGTGGAGAGGAAAGCCTTGCCATGGCAATTTTTGCCGAAGCAATTTGACCCTCCAATTGGTCCATTACATTATTTAGATAGGCATTCACAAAGGGATTAATGAGTACTTCGATTTCTTTCTCAGTTCTAAGTAGGGTAAAGAGACTGTCATAGTCTTCCTGCATGAGTTCAATTACATGGGGAAGCGTGCAGAATTCGCCGTCTTTATATTTTCGTAAATACCATATTATGGCTGAGAGAAAATTAATCGGTGATTCTACAAAAAAATCTCCCTGTCTTTTTATCCATTCCCTGTTGAGTCCCAATAAAATAGTACGCGCAGATTCTGAAGCATCTGTAATGTCGCTCATACGTGAAGGGTCTAGCGGATTACATCTGTTGGTTCTGGTAAGATCATCAAAATTAATGACATAGAACTGAGGCAAAACCGGGTAGAGATGCTTGTATTTAAGCCAGGTATTATAGACAATTCTGGTCAGGTCATCAAACTTGAAATCATAGACGAACATGGTAAACATTTTACTGATGTGTTGTGTAATAACATGGCGTATGACAAAATAGGATTTTCCGGAGCCGGGAGTACCAGAAACCAGTAAGCCTCGAAAAGGATTGATGATGTTTATCCAGCTGTCTCTTATCTTATCCTTTAAATGGTATCGGGCGCGAAGGTTGATGGAGTACTCATTTTCCAAAAGTCTTTCTTCTTGCGGAAAAGTCTCATTTTCGTTATTAAAAATATCCTTGTTGTTAAGCCTGTTTTTTATAATACGAGATAATAATGTACCACCAGAAAGCATCAAAAGAAAACCACTGGAAGTTATGGTCATATAGGCAATGGCTGCCAGCATTAGTTCTATTTTCAGGTATAGCGAAAGACAACTTATAAAGTAAATAAGAATGCCTGTAATGATGTAGGCGAAAGCTGTTTTATAATTCAGTTTTTCGTCTTTTCGGCCTTTTGCACCCATTAAAGAAATAATCAAAAATCCCAGTGCAAAGAGTTTTGATTTATGAAAATTACTGAACAATCCTGTATGGTGAATATTACGCATAATTTTATCACTAAAACCGCTGACCAAATGCCACTGACTAAATGCAGCATAGCAGTAATAATAAAAATGGATGACTAAAATAATGATGCTGATAAGCCTTGTCATATCCAAGATCTTTCTCAGTGCCTGTTCGTTTTCTCCTGTCTGCATAGCCATAATTTCAAGTTTTATCGATTATTAGACTGTCCTTTTCTTTTTTTCTTTTTGTTTCTGAGCTCATACGGAAGATAAGCAGCCGTCTGTTCAGATTGTGTAAGCATATCCCATAGCTGCCTCATTATAGTATCGGATCCAACGTATTTATTATTCTGGAAATCATCTCCAAACAGTGCTGCAATGATTTGTGAATTAGGTGTTTTAAATGTGATTTCTTGTAATTTCCTATTATTTAAACCCGCCATTTTTTGTTCTGCTTGACTAATAGGTTCGCAGCGTTCCTGTATCGCTTTAGCACTGTATTGTTTACCGAGTGTACTTCCATTAAAAACACATTTTGTGGTATGGTCAACATAGGTAATTCCATAAAGTAAGCCTTCTGCATTTTTTCTAAAAACAGTATTGATTCCATCTTTTTCCAGTAGTTGAACTAGTTCTGTGAGCGATATTTGCGCTTTGAAAAATGCCATATCAATGGCGTTTTTTACCCTTCTTATATCGGAGACTTCATTTGTGGTATTAGACGCGAATTTTTCTTCTAAAAACTTCAGTGTTGGCTTGTTGTAAAAAAGACTGGCTTTAATAGGTACCCCAATAGGTTTTCCATTATCATCGAGTATCCTATACATTAATCCTTTGGCTTTAAACATTTTTGAATCTTCATTGCCTCGGTCTGCTAAAACATTGTATTGTTTGAGCACTGCATTGAGTTCTGGGAGACTAGCATATTTATACGATGAAAGGACCTGAGTCAATACATTTGTAATAGCCTTTTTTGATTCGCTTCGCCCGTATTGAATCTTTCCTGAAATGATTGGCTTTAGGTGGAAATCGGTACTATTTTTATTCGCTTGTGCTTTAACAAGTCCAAAGAGTTCTTCAATTTCTTTTCTTGCCGGTTCAGATCGGTTTTTACCAATATTTTGCATGTCAATTCGTGTACCATCCCTCTGAACATTTATGGAGACCAGATGGATGTGCGCATGCCCGGAATCATGATGCTGATAAACCAGATAAGGCTGCTCGCCAAATCCGATTTTTTCCATGTAAGTATCCGCGATAGCCATTAATTTTTCTTTAGAATGATTTTCTGAAGGATCAAAATTGATTGAGATATGCATACTGTTTCGTTTTACATTTTCATTTAGTTCCAACTGTTTTAAAAAACGGTTCAGTTTTACAGTAAGTCCCATTTTATCAACATCAATCGGATAATTTCCGGCGCCTATACATTCTGCCACATTTTCTTTTACTTTGTTTTCATTGTAGTAGAAAACCTTGTGGATAGAGTATCCTGTTTTTATGATCGCAACCATCTTTCCGAGATTTTCTGGATGTAATTTTTGATTTCATCAATCTTGTCAAAAAGGATTTTTTTATCCAGTTCAGCACTTAGAATCCATACTTTAAATTCCGGAATTTGATTTAGTGTATGTAGCTTTTTTACTGCCTGATTGAAGTTGTTTCCAATGCCATTTAATTGCTTAAATAACAGTATCATTTCATGGATCATATCATCTAAAGACTGATTCCTATAAATAGTATTTATGGATTTCTCAAATAGATGCCTGCGAATGTAATCACTCAGCTTGTGGCAAGTACTAGCTTTCCATTTTTTCTCAATTTTCGCATACTCTTCAGGTGTAAAGCGTAACCCGACAATGCGTGTTCTGTTTGAATTTTCTTTTTTCTTCATCTCTCTTTTTCATTATTATCAAACTCTTTTTATCCTTTCAGTATCACTGCTAACGAGTCCCGAGTACAGAGCAGCAAGAAGGCTGTTGTTTAACAACAGGACATCTTGCCGTTAGCTTTGACGCTAACTTTAACCATCTCGAGAATCTTTTATTTTCTCTAGTCATTTGAAATTTATTAAGGGGTGAACAAAACATCTTGCTTGTATTTATTTAGGTACGTGAATCGGTATTTGTCCTCTTTCAATTTATTACGTTATCAACTATATATTTAAATAAAATTATTAAATTTTGTATTAGACTAGAAAGAGGTGAACTATTCATCTTGCTTGTATTTTTTAGATACATAATCGGTATTAGTCCTCTTTCTTCTCCTTACAATCGTTGCAGTAACCAGTTAGAATAGTAGACTTTAAGGTCTTTTAACGGCATTAGTTCATAGCAACAAATTAATTATTAACCTTTAAAATCAATGTTATGCAATTCAAACACTTTGTCGGGATTGATATTTCAAAACTGACTTTGGATGTTTACATCCATCAAAAATCATTACATCATAAATTTAATAATGATCAGCAGGGCTTTGATGCATTATTAAAATGGATCTACCTGCGGACCTTAGAAACAAGTCCTTTAGAGATTGTTTACTGTTTCGAGCACTCAGGATTTTATTCCTTGTTATTAGCTATTTATATGCAAAAACACGAGTGCAACTTTTCAATGATATCTCCATTGCAAATAAAGCGTTCATTAGGAATTGTACGCGGTAAAAACGACAAGATTGATTCTCGTCGCATAGCTGAATATGCATATGAGAAAAGAGATAAATACGTTCCCACCAAAATACCTTCTGCAGCCATATTAAAATTACATCCATTAATGACTTTAAGAGACCGATTAGCTAGAGATCGTGGGGCTTTTGTAGGTACTATGAAAGAACAATCAAAGTTTCTTCCCATCGATCAAATTCCAGTTCTTATGGAAAGTTACAGTCATATTATAGAAGCATTAGATACTGAAATAAAAGCTCTTGAAAAGGCAATAAAAGCTATTGTAAATGATGATCCAGAAATTAAAAGAACGTTTGAATTGATAACTAGCATAAAAGGTATTGGTCTTCTGGTTGGAGTTTATTTAATTATTTATACTCATAATTTTTCAAGATTTGATTCTTGGCGAAAATGCGCTTGTTTTGCAGGTACGGTTCCTTTTCAAAACAGTTCAGGAACCAGCTTACATAGTAGAAGCCAGGTTCATCCGATCGCTAATAAACAGATTAAAAAAATGCTTCATATTGCAGCTCTGAGCGCAGCCCATACAGATAAGGAGATTAGCATCTTTTATAAGCGAAAAGTTCAAGATGGGAAAAGCAAAATGTGTGTGCTCAATATCATTCGTAACAAACTTTTAGCCCGAGCTTTTGCAGTAGTCAAAAGAGGTACTGAGTATGTAGAGATTATGAAGTATGTAGCTTGATAAACATCTAATTTTCTATTGTGCTTTGCTGAGTTTTTCCTCGGCCAGGGTTTGTTTTGCTTTTTCATCTCTTTTTACTTTTAAAAATTTCTTTTAAAAAAACATCATAATATTTGTTTTTAACTTAGAATACCGATTGCAGGAACGTGGCAATCTTCCTGATACTTTAAATGTTCTTTAGACATTCTGGTATTTCTACAATATTTCAAATTCAGTTTTTTCATTTACAGCCTCTTTTTATACTATGTGATCTATTAATTGTAGTAATCCGGAAATTCAATACATGTTTCATACAGTCATTAAAATTTCGCTTTTTTATAAAATATATTTCGCTTTAATTTTTAGAATTCTATGAAAGTGCACTCTGCATAAAATTTGAAACTACTGTAACTGAATGGTTATAATGCCAATTTATTTCTGGATTTTAGATTTAAAAATGTGCTCTTTCAAAGCAATAAACCAATTTTAAAACAACAAAATCGGGACTGTTTTAAGGAAGGTTTTTGGTTGTTCATTTTAACCTTTTCCGTTTATTTGAA
The DNA here is from genome assembly GCF_039930565.1 of Flavobacterium sp. Lineage (GTDB taxonomy): Bacteria > Bacteroidota > Bacteroidia > Flavobacteriales > Flavobacteriaceae > Flavobacterium. Next base: position 8,839 of record NZ_JBDTTP010000114.1, read on the forward strand.
ATACAAAATTAAGTAAGCGAAATGGATTTTACCTATGATGGACATATTATGTCCA
>NZ_JBDTTP010000115.1:0-8800 GCF_039930565.1 Flavobacterium sp.
TTTTTGCAGTGTAACCAATTCTTTTTTTAATGAATTGATAAGCAATTTCATTAAAGTATCTACTTCTAATTTTGGGCGATTCCAGTTTTCTGTTGAAAACGCATATAATGTCAGAAACTCAATGCCAAGTTTGGCACAAGTCTCAATAGTCGTTTTTACAGATTTGGTACCATTTTCATGACCAAAAGCACGCAGAAATCCTTGTTGTTTTGCCCAACGTCCATTACCGTCCATGATGATGGCCAGGTGTTTTGGTAAATTGTTAGTATCTATAGATTTTAATAAGTCCATTTTTATTCTGCGCAATAGCAAGGTTTGTTTCCAAAGGTATAGGTTAATGTGAGTCCCGTAAAAACATACCAGTCATTATTATTTAAATTTCCAAAGCGATTGTTTGCATATGCATCGTTTACAGGAAAGCTTCCGTCTATGTCATCAGCAAAAGTATATCTTGCCCCAATTTCTGCTGCTAAAACAAAATGAGGACTAATATTTGATTTTATTCCTAATATAATAGGTAAAGCAAATGAATTAGAACTCTTGTCTTTTTCTGTTTGTCCATTGTCAACGAAAAGTGCATTATATCTGAAATAATTTATTCCTGAGAATATATAAGGTGTGATTTTTTGATCTGAATCATGTAAATTAAAATCAAAAAAATTGAATTCAAGCCCTGCTGAAATTTCCTTTATATCATTTTTGAAGCTGTAGCCTCTTTTATTCCGGCTGTTTTCTTTTGACTTTGAATCATTTCCTGATAAATTAGATTGTGTATAGGAAAAACGGTAGGAATGGCGTGGACTTTTGTTCCATTTATATAGAATGCCAAAAGCGAGTTTTTCCGGGGCCACATATGTTGTGCTTCCAACATCGCCAACAAAATTGCTTCCACCTAAAAAAACCCCAATCTCATTTATCTGAGCATGAAGTGTAAAAAAAGGTAAAAGACATAACAATAAATTAAAAAGTTTCTTCATTTAATTCAAAATTGCGTGCAAATATAATAATTATCGATACGAATCAATGTTTCTTTGGATAAATGTGTCTTTTTTTAAATTTAAAATATGATTATCAGACAATTAATAATGATTCGATAAAGGCAAAACGGGAAAAAGTACCATATTCGTATAGCCAGAATTCAGAAAAAGTTAATTTCTTTTATCTTCTCCCCAAAGTAATTTATTTCGAAGGGTTTTAAGGAAAGTTTCGCCGGGAATTTCGACCATTTTTATTTTGAAGTCCGTTTTTTTTATTGTTAAAACCGATTCGTTTTTTACAGAAGAGATTCTGGAATCCAAAGAAATAAGATATTGATTTTCTCTTCCGGAAACACGAAGTTTTATTTCGGTATCATCCGGAATAACAAGAGGTCTTGCATTTAGATTATGAGGCGCGATTGGAGTTATTACCAGGCTTTTTACATCCGGTGTTAATATTGGACCTCCGCAGCTCAACGAATATCCGGTTGATCCTGTTGGTGTTGAAATAATTAATCCATCAGCCCAATATGAATTAAGGTATTCGTTATTCAAATAAGTTTCAACAGTAATCATCGAAGTAGTGTCTTTTCGGCTTACCGTAACTTCATTCATTGCAAAATTCAATTGCTCAATAGCTTCATTTGTTGGCTCGCAGGTGAGGCTTAATAAAGTTCTTTCGGAAGTTGTGTAGTTTTTGTCAATAACGAACTGTAAAAAGAGGTCAATATTCTCTTTTTGAACCATGGCTAAAAAACCCAATCGACCAGCATTTATTCCTAGGATAGGTACACCGGAATCACGAACAAAAGTGGCAGCTCTTAAAATCGTTCCGTCGCCACCAATACTTATTAGCATCTCAAAACTATTATCTAATAAAGTGGCAAGTGAAAACGTTTCGTATTCTTTTTTTACAAGCTTTTTTTCATAAAGCATGTTTAAAAAATTTTCCTCAATCACCATTTCAACATTATTGGAATTGAAAAACAAAAAAATGTCTTTAATAATGGGCTCTGTACTGTTTTGGTAGTATTGACCGTAAATGGCTACTTTCATTTTTTTTAATTAGATAATGTGGCAATTAGATAATGTGACAATTAGATACGCTAAAATTATCTAATTTTCTAATTGGCACATTAATCATATTATATATTAAGGTATTTGTCTAAATAATCAGAACGTTCTTTTAGGCTGTTGATATAAGTGTCTTCCTGATGTTCTGAAATAATATCATAATTGTATCTTCTGAAAGTCTGAATGATTTCATTGATGGCTCCGAGTCCTATTTTTACTGTAATCTGAACATTTTCTAAAGTAGCTTCAGAAACAAAGCAGCCTAAAACCTTACCATTATTGCTTTCTACAATTTGAGTTATTTCACTCATAGAATAATCAAGCAATCCTTTTTGAACAATTATAATTCCTCCGGGTTCTTTTAAAAATGGAGTTTCATGAAAAAATTTAATGATGTCTTCCATTTCGTAATATCCTGTATATACGTTGTTTTCATCAAGTATCGGAATTAAATTTGTATGGTTTTTTGCAAAAACTTCTAAAACATCTAACCAAATCATTGATTTTCTGGCAAAAAAACGCTCTAAAGTATACTTATAGTCGATGGTTTTTTTATCTGTGTCAAAAGTTTCGACATCGTCAGCGGCAATACTGCCTATGAAAATTCCATCTTCCAAAACAGGAAAATGTGAAAAATTCAAATCAGCAAAAAAGTCCTGAACCCATGCGATAGTTTCTGAACTGTCAATCGGTCTAAAATCATTGGTGATGTAGTTGTTAATGTCTGTCATAAATCAATCAGGAATATTTCATGCAAAATAATCAAAAAATAGCAAAAAACGCTACGTTTTACTTTGTATTTTTGCTGTAACAAATAAAATGTTACCAGAATTTATAATCTATTTATATGACAAAGTTAAGTGTAAATATTAATAAAATTGCAACCTTACGTAATGCAAGAGGCGGAAATGTTCCTGATTTATTGAAAGTAGCCGCTGATATTCAGAATTTTGGAGGGCAGGGAATTACTATTCACCCACGTCCGGATGAGCGTCATATTCGTTATCAGGATGCACGTGATTTAAAAGCAATTGTTACAACCGAATATAATATTGAAGGAAATCCGCAGCATAATTTTATTGATTTGGTACTGGAATGCAAACCTGATCAGGTTACATTAGTTCCCGATGCCATTGGTGCCATTACCTCTTCTGCAGGTTGGGACACAATTTCAAATCAGTCTTATTTAACTGAAGTCATCCAGGAATTTCAGCGTAACGGAATCAGAACTTCGATTTTTGTAGATCCAATTTTGGAAATGATTGAAGGTGCCAAAAAAACCGGAACTGACAGAATTGAATTATATACGGAGGCTTTTGCACACGAATATGGTTTAGGAAATAAAAACGGAATTGATTCTTATGTAAGAGCAGCAGAATTAGCAAATGAATTAGGCTTGGGAATTAATGCCGGACATGATTTAAGTCTGGATAATATTCTGTTTTTTAAACAAAACATTCCGGGATTATTAGAAGTTTCTATCGGACATGCGTTGATTGCAGAGGCACTTTATCTGGGTTTGGATAATGTTGTGAATATGTATTTACAAAAACTAAAATAAGATTTTAATTAAACAATTGTAACTTGATATAATTGAGTTATAATTGTTTAATTTCGCACATTTCTTATTAAAAACAAGTGTTGAAATTAATTGCATTCTTTTTTTTATTCTGTTTTTCTGGTTTGTTTGCGCAAACAAAAGCTTTGATAACGGGCTCTGTAAAATCTTCTGAAAATGAAAATTTAGTTGGAGTAAATATTTCTTTTATTTCAAATAATGCTCATTTTTATTCTATTACCGATTCTCTTGGTAATTTTTCACAAAATATTCCTTTAGGAAAAGTCAAAATTGTAGTTAATCAATTAGGATACATTGAAAAAAATGTTGAATTTGAGTTTTTAAAAGATGCTGTGATTTCTATCGTCTTAGAAAAAGATATGTCAGTTTTAAATGAGGTTTTAATATCAAATGATAAAAAAAATGGTATTACAGCTTTATCCGGAGGTAAATTATCTTTCAATTTAAAGGAATTAGCTTCTGTGCCAACTGTGCTTGGAACTACAGATATTATTAAGATTTTGCAACTAACTCCAGGTGTACAAAACTCCGGGGATGCCAATGGATATTTATATGTGAGAGGAGGAGATCCCGGCCATAATGCTATATTGTATGATGGAACTCCGATTTATGGGATGTCACATTTATTGGGTGTTTTTTCTTTTTATAATACTGATCATATAAAAGAAGTTGAATTTGATAAATCCAGTTCCAATTCAAAATATGGTGGACGTTTAAGTTCTACAACATTATTAATTCCAAATAAAAAAATACCTTCTGAGTTTGGGGGTAACGGAAATATTGGAATTCTGGCTTCACAATTAACTTTAGCCGTTCCAATTTCTGAAAAATCTGGTTTTTACATCTCAGGAAGGAAAACATATATTGACGAAATTATTGCACCAATCTTAAATTCAGATTCAGATAATAATGATGTCCAGAATATGAAATACGGATTCTCAGATGGTAATGTGACTTTTTTATCTCAAATCTGTAAAAATAATTTTCTTTCTGTTGATGCATTTGTAAGTAGTGATGAACTAAAAATTATAGACAACAATTTATCTTTAAAAACAAGTTTAAAGTGGAGCAATTTTACAATTTCACCCACTTTGACAACTACAATTTCACCCAAAACAACTATGTCAAATTCGATTTATTTTAGTCAATATTCGAATAATTTAAGTATGGAACAAGCAACAATTCAGTTTGGTGTGTCATCTTCTGTAAAAGATTTTGGGTTCAACAATGCGTTTAAATATTTAATTAAAAACATTCCATTTGAATCCGGGTTTCAATATGTTTATCATAATCTCCAGCCTCAAAAAGTTGCTATTGAAAATTTAACCGATTCGAATAATAATTCTGAAAACAACATCATTAATGCTAACGAAGCTGCTGTTTTTACGACGTTTAAACCAATATTTTCGGATTATCTAAATGCTGAATTAGGCATTAGAATTAATTATTATGTATCCGGAACCGATTCATACCTTCATTTTCAGCCTCGAGTTTTATTGAATTATATTCCAAATAATAAATATTCTTTTTATGTTTCATATAACAGGCAATATCAGTATTTAAGTCTAATAACAACCTCAAGTGTTGGAATTCCGACAGATTTTTGGATTGCTAGTTCTGAAGGAATAAAACCTCAGACATCTGATGAATTTTCTATTGGCTCAAGCCATAAAATTTCGAAGAATTTTGTATCTTCTTTTGGAGGGTTTTATCGTTCGATGAAAGATTTACTCGAATATCCTTATGGAATAACTCAATTCAATGAAATTACAACGCTTAAAAACGATCTTCTGGTTGGAAGAGGAAAAGCGTACGGATTAGAGACGATGCTTAGAAAAAATAATGGAAAATTTCATGGCTGGCTAAGTTATACTTTGAGTTGGTCTGACAGGAATTTTGAAAAGCTCAATAATGGAAATACTTATTTTGCGAAATATGACAGGCGACATAATCTTTCTGTAGTGGGTATGTATGATTTAAATACAAAATGGAATTTTGGTATCACTCAGATATTTAGTTCAGGGAATCGTTTTACAATGCCAACATCCTGGTATTTTATAAATAATAATCCAGTCAAAGAATATTCAGAATATAATAATGCACAAATGCCAAATTATATCAGGACAGATCTTTCTGTAAATTACTTTTTTACAAAAAATACTAAAAAAGAAAGTGCACTGAATTTTTCAATTTATAATACTTTTAATTTAGAAAATCCAATATACGTTGTGTTGGATGTGCAAATTAATGAAGATAAAAACAGCGTTGTTGTAAAGCAGGATAAGAAGGTTTTGTATCGAATATTACCTTCAATTAGCTGGAGATTTAAATTTTAGGAGATGAAAAAATATATTGTATTTCTATTTGCTGTAATAGTAATCAGTTGTTCTAAAGATGAATTTAGTGAGCAAATCAGACTGGAATCTAAAATTGTGGTTGAAGGCTGGATCGAGGAAGGGGATTTTGCCAATGTTTTATTATCCAGCAGTATTCCGGTTACAGATGTTATTGATTCTACAAATGTCCTGAATCATGTAATAAGGTCTGCGAAAATCACTGTTTCTGATGGAGAAACCTTCGAAGTCCTAAAAGTTAAAAATGATAAAAACAGGGTGCCGCCATTTGTGTATTATGGCAATATGATAAAAGGAGAAGCAGGAAAAGAGTATTCAATTAAAATTGAATATTTAAATCGCATTGTTGAGGCAGTAACAACAATTCCTAAATCGGTACAGCTTAAAAGTGCTGATTACGTAAAAAAGAACGCTACAGATACCATTGGCTATGTTTTTGTAAAATTTGATGATCCGGCTGATGAAAAAAACTATTATCAGATTGCGACTAGGATTGATAGTGAAGAGCCTATTTTTGTTCCTGCCTTTTATGGGAATTTAGATGATAAAAACTTTGAAACATCGTCTGTTTCCGTACAAATAAATAGAGGTGTTATACTGTTTCCGAAAACAAAATTTACTCCTTATTTTGCAGACGGGGATTTGATTTCCGTCAAATTAAGAACCCAAAACAAAGAAGTCTTGGATTTTTGGAACAGTTGGCAAAACGAAATCGTAAACAGCAGAAATCCAATTTATCCTTCTAATACAAGTTTAAAATCAAATATAAAAGGAGGTATTGGAATTTGGGCGGGTTATGGACAAAGTACATTGGTCGTAAAAACACCTCCTAAAAAATAAAGCCGATTTGAAACTATTCAAATCGGCTTTATTAAATTATTTGAAGAGTTTTATTCTTCGAAATACTTGATGAAATCTTCAAATTTTGTTTCGAAATTTTCAAATCCTGATGAGAAGTAAGCGCTCATTTCTACTTCAGTATTATCACTGAATTTTAAGTAATAAACTTCGTTGTAATAAACTTCAGTAAACTCTTCAGTTTCGTCACTAGAAGACCAATATCCACCACCATCATAGGTAATCCATTCAGGTAAATTAAATGTATAAGAATTAGTTGATTTTTCTGAATGTACTACAATATTGGCTATTTTAGTACCATCTTTTTTAGAAACTAAGATTAGTTTTGAGTTTTTGTTAAAATTATCTGCACTTCCTTCAGAATGCTTTTGACGGTATAAATTTTCAGCTGTATAATATGCTTTAAAATTAGCATTAGGATTTTCGTAGTCTGGATGTACAGGATATGTTACAGTACTTTCTAAAGCAGCTTCATCTGTAGCTGATGTAGCTAAATCCATATCAGCAACAATAACAAAATTGTCTAAAATTTGTACCAAACCATTAGCTTTGCCTCTATATTGAGTTAATTCATCATCGTTTAATAAAGCATCAATACTTGCAGTACTTCCTGCGTTGAACGAAAGCAAATTTTTCCCATTGTAAGTAAGATTGGCTTTTGAAGTGTTTTCAGTAGATTTTGTACCGCTCATTTCCCAACTGTAACCTTCACTTAATGCCATTTTATATGCAAATTCATTAGGAATTTCTTTTCCGTTAGAATATTTTGCAGTTTGTGTAAATGTAGCCGCAGGAGTGTTATCAATTGTTAAAACAGCATCAACTGATGCAGGTAAAAAGATTTGATCATTTACTTCATCCGTATTTTCATATTCTCCGGTTTCATCGTTGTAATAATAATTACCGTAAGTATCTGTAATGTTTACTTTTATGTCAGAAGATGTACTTTTAGCAGATAAACTTGCATTATTTGCAGTTGAAGATTCCTTAGCTGGGAAAATAAATTTTAATTCTGTAGATGAAGGTGTTTTTACCCATATTTTTTGAGTGTTATTCCATGTATAAATACCATATACGCCAGAAACATTTAAGATTTCTTCAATTTCATTACCATTTTTCCCCCCGAATATATCAACAGAATTAATATCTAATAGTCTACTTAAATTTTCAATCGCATCTATTGCGCTTAATTTTTTTGTTTTATCTAATTGAATAAGCATCTCATTAGCTTCAGCCTCTAATTTAACTTTTTGTTCTGTAGGAGTTAATTTAGAGTACGGTTGCTTAACGATGTTTGCAATTTGTTCTGCTAATGATTGCTCTGTTGTTTCATTGTTGTCATCGCTTGAACATGAAATTGTTAGTTGAGAAACAATTAAAGAAAATAAAAATAATTTTTTAATCATGGTTTTGTTTTTAATTAAATGAACTAATCAAATTTTAGTTTTGATTTTTAAAGTGCAAATATATAACATTACTATTGTTTATTTCCTACAAAAAAAATATAAAATAGAGACTTTATTATTTCAATAATTTCATTGATGAATAAGTTTTTTATCTTTGTGATTAGTTATAAAAATAATACAAATGTTATATTCAAAAACAGAAGGCGAAGGAAAACCATTTATCATCATGCATGGATTTCTTGGGATGTCAGACAACTGGAAAACACTTGCCGGACAATATGTAGAAGCCGGTTTTCAGGTTCATGTTTTAGATTTAAGAAACCACGGACGGAGTTTGCATTCAGATGAATGGAGTTACGAAGCAATGGTGCAGGATGTGTTTGAGTACTGCCAGGCAAATCAACTAACAAAACTTGATATTCTCGGTCATTCTATGGGAGGGAAAGTTGCGATGCTTTTTGCGACTAAGCATTCTGATTTAGTTGATAAATTAATTGTAGCCGATATTGGACCGAAATTTTACAAACAACACCATCAGGATATTTTGGCAGG
>NZ_JBDTTP010000116.1:0-8792 GCF_039930565.1 Flavobacterium sp.
CGAATTTCTTACGTTCAACCATTCTTGGATCTCTTGTTAATAAACCTTCTGGTTTAAGGATAGCTCTGTTTTCAGCATTTACTTCACACATAACACGTGCTAATGCCATTCTTACAGCTTCTGCCTGACCAGTTGAACCACCTCCGTAAACGTTTACTTTTACATCAAAGTTGTTTACATTTTCTGTCATAGACATTGGTTGTAAAACTTTGTATTGTAAAGTTGCAGTTGGAAAGTAAGTTGCGAATTCTTTTTTGTTTACAGTGATTTTTCCTGTTCCTTCAGAAACATATACACGTGCAACAGCGGTTTTTCTTCTACCGATTTTGTGAATAACTCCCATTACTTAAGATCGTTTAGGTTAACAGTTCTAGGTTTTTGAGCTCCTTGTTTGTGCTCAGAACCTACAACAACATTTAAATTTCTGAAAAGCTCAGCTCCTAATTTATTTTTAGGTAACATTCCTTTTACAGCTTTTTCTACTAATAATGCAGGGTTTTTAGATTGCAATACTTTAGCAGTTAAAGTTCTTTGTCCTCCTGGGTAACCTGTATGACGAATATAAATTTTGTCATTCATTTTTGTACCTGTAAGGTTAATTTTTTCTGAGTTGATAACAATTACGTTATCTCCACAGTCAACGTGCGGTGTGTAACTTGGCTTGTACTTACCTCTTAAGATCATTGCAACCTTTGAAGCAAGACGACCTAAGTTATGACCTTCAGCGTCAACAACAATCCACTCTTTGGTTACAGTGGCTTTGCTAGCTGAAATTGTCTTGTAGCTTAATGCGTCCATAATATTATTTTAATTAAACATTCCATCCCCAATAAAGGGGATGCAAAAGTACAATTAATTATTTTAAAACCAAATACCTAAAAAGAATTTTTATATGCTGAAAATCAGGCGATCAGTTTTTTATTTGAAACAATAAGCGAAACCAGGATTATAATAACGTCAAGAGGAAGTTGATATTTGTAATTTTTATTATAAAATATAAATATATTGGCTATGTAAAATAAATTTTTGTCTTGTAAGTCGCTTATTATGAGTCGCTGTGCTTGTCGAAAACAATAAGCGGAATATTTTTATAATTAGCTTGCATCATTTTTTGTTTGAAGGCTTTGGTCGTAATTATCTATTGAGCTTATTCTTTGCAGTATTTCAATAAATGTAACATTATAATTTATATTTCCTTTTTTAAAGTAATAACAATATTAGGGGTTATCTAAATTTTAAATATCGTTTTCTGAACCAAATGCTTTGTAATTTGAAACAGGAATTTGTGTTTTTTGTTTTATTTTGGGTAATTCTGCTATATTTGTATCAATTACATAAATTATTTTAAATGAAAGCTAAAGCAACTCTAAAGCAAATTGCAAAAGAACTGAATGTTTCTGTGTCGACGGTTTCTAAGGCACTGAATGACAGCCCTGAAATTAGTGAGCAAACAAAGGTTAAAATTAAGGAGTATGCCAAACTCAAAAATTACAAACCTAACGTTATAGGTCTGAATTTAAAAAATCGTAAAACCAAAACTATAGGAGTAATTATACCTAATATATTGAACTCTTTTTTTGCCAAGGTTTTTAGTGGAATAGAAAAAGTTGCTGATAAAAAAGGATATAATGTGATTACCTGTATTTCTAATGAATCTTTAGAGAAAGAAATTCATACACTTGAAATGTTAAGCAATGGAACAATTGACGGATTTATTCTTTCGGTTTCGGAAGAAGCACAAAAATTACAGGAATACAGTCATTTCTCTGAAATTATAAATGATGGAACTCCAATTGTAATGTTTGACAGAATTGCTGAAGGAGTTGAATGTGATAAAGTTGTAGTGGATGATTTTGATTCTGCCTTAAATTCAACCCAGCATTTAATTAATTTAGGATGTAAAAATATTGCTTTAATTTCTTCTGTAGACAATTTAAGTGTTGGAAAATTAAGAGCTGATGGGTATTTAAAAGCTTTAAAGGATAATAATATTCCGGTAAATGAAAAAATTATTCTCCGTACTGATTCTGAAGAAGATATGAAAGCTAAAATTGATTTGATTTTTGATAATAAAATTGATGCAATTTTTGCTTTGGATGAAAATGATTCAGTTGCCGCTTTAAGGGTAAGTTTAAAAAAAGGATATAAAGTTCCGGAACAAATTTCTATTATAGGCTTTGCAGATGGAATTTTGGCTTCAAGACGTTTGTCTCCAAGTTTGACAACCGTAAGTCAGCATGGAATTGAAATAGGAGAGGTAGCGGCCAAAAAATTAATTTCCAGATTAGAAGAAAAAGAAGATGAGACGACAGATTATGAAACAATCGTAATCAAAACAAAATTAAAGGAAAGAGAGTCAACCCGAAAAATATAAACAAAAAACCCATCAATTATTGATGGATTTTTTGTTTATAGCTGAGATAGTTAAATCTTAAAAGTTACAACAGGTCGTATAGCATGATTGACTAAGCCTTCGCTAATACTTCCGTTAAAAAAATGTGCAAATCCGGTTCTTCCATGTGTGCACATTCCTATAATATCAGCATTAATGCTGTTTGAGAAATTTAATATTCCTTTTTCGATATTAGTGTCATTATATATGTGTGTGGAATAATTAGTAAGGCTGAATTCAAAAATAAAATCATTCATTGCTTTTTCGATAACATGAGTCGGTTTGAAACTGTTTGGTGTACAGATTGTTACTAAATGTATTTTTGACTCGAAAAATTTTGTAAAAGCTAAAAGTTTTTCGAAAGGTTTTTTAGTTTCAGAAGTAAAATCAGAGGCAAAAACAATATTTGCGGCATTAAAATTTGAAATTTCTTTTTTGATAACTAAAACAGGGATTTCTGAATTCCGAACAACTTTTTCGGTATTGGAGCCAATTAATAATTCCTGAATTCCGGATGAACCATGAGATCCCATAACTATCAAATCGATTTCATAGTCTTTGCTTACTTGCGTAATTCCATGAATAGGCCTGTCCATTTTTACAATTTCAATTATTGGAATTCCGTCTAGATAAGATCTTGAAGAAATTTCATCCAGCATTTCGTTGGCTTTTTTCATGAAAAGCATTGTTTCCGGTATGCTTTTGCCTCCTAGTATTGCGTCGTTCATTTGGTGAGGTAATTCAAGCATATGCAAAATGATGATTTCTGAATTGTCTTTTTTTGCAATTTGTGCGGCAACTTTTAAAGCGTCTTCCGCATGTTGCGAGAAGTCAGTAGGGACTAAAATTCGTTTCATAATTTTTAAGTTAAATAATGAATAATCCGTTATTTTAATGCTATAATAAAGATAAGAAATATTATTAGAGCAATCTAATTATTTTGATTTATAAAAAAAACACTATATTTGCACCGTTATTTATTAAAATCTAAATAATGAGGGGACTAAGTGTCCCCTCTTTTTATAAAATTATGACATTTAAAGAAAAAGTAAATACATTAATCACGGAGGCTCTTTTAGAAAAGCCATCAATTTTCCTGATTGATTTGAATATTTCAGATTCATTTAAGATTAGTGTGGGTTTAGATGGTGATAATGGAGTGGCGCTTCAGGATTGTATCGATATCAGTCGTGCAATCGAGAATAATCTGGATCGTGAAGAACAGGATTTTTCTCTTGAAGTAGCATCGGTTGGAGTAGGTTCACCATTGAAATTTACAAGACAATACATAAAAAATATTGGTAGAACATTGATTGTTACTACAAATAGTGAAAAAATTGAAGCAGAATTAGTAGAAGCTAACGATGTTTTTATAATTTTGTCTTGGCAGGCAAGAGAACCGAAAAAAGTAGGAAAAGGAAAAGAAACAGTTCAAAAAGAGCAACAAATACCTTATACAGAAATTAAAGAGGCAATTGTTACAGTAACATTTTAATTAAAGAATTCGCATGGAAAATTTAGCATTAATCGATTCATTCTCAGAGTTTAAAGATAATAAACTTATTGATCGTGTAACGCTTATGGCAATTTTAGAGGACGTGTTTAGAAATGCATTGAAGAAAAAATACGGTTCTGATGATAACTTCGACATTATTATAAATCCTGACAAAGGAGATATGGAGATTTGGAGAAGAAGAGTAATCGTTGCTGACGAAGATCTTGATTTTGAAAATGAAGAAATTACTTTAACAGAGGCAAGAATGATCGAAGCTGATTTTGAAATCGGTGAAGAAGTTTCTGAGGAGGTCAAATTGATCGATTTAGGAAGAAGAGCTATTTTGGCTTTGCGTCAAAACTTGATATCTAAAATCCACGAGCACGATAATACCAATCTTTACAAGCAATTTAAAGATATTATCGGTGATATTTACACTGCCGAAGTGCACCACGTTCGTCCCAGAGTAGTTATCTTAGTAGATGATGAAGGAAATGAAATTGTGCTTCCAAAGGAAAAACAAATTCCATCTGACTTTTTCCGTAAAGGAGATAATGTTCGAGGAATTATCGAAAGCGTTGAATTAAAAGGAAATAAGCCTCAAATCATTATGTCCAGAACTTCTGAGAAGTTTTTGGAAAAATTGTTTGAACAGGAAATACCTGAAGTCTTTGACGGTTTGATTACCGTTAAAAATGTAGTACGTATTCCTGGTGAAAAAGCAAAAGTAGCAGTAGATTCTTATGACGACAGAATTGATCCCGTTGGAGCTTGCGTAGGTATGAAAGGATCTCGTATTCATGGAATTGTTCGTGAATTAGGAAACGAAAATATCGACGTAATTAACTATACGAGTAATATTCAGTTGTTTATTACAAGAGCATTAAGTCCTGCCAAAGTTTCTTCAATCAAAATTGACGAAGAAAACAAAAGAGCTGAAGTTTTCTTGAAATTAGAAGAAGTTTCTAAAGCAATTGGTAGAGGAGGTCACAATATTAAATTGGCGGGTCAACTGACAGGATATGAATTAGATGTTATCAGAGAAGGTGATGTTGCCACCGGAGAGGATGACGACGTTGAATTAACTGAGTTTTCTGATGAAATCGAAGACTGGGTTATCGAGGAATTTGCAAAAATTGGTTTAGATACAGCTAGAAGTATCTTAAAACAAGAAGTAGAAGATTTAGTAAGAAGAACAGATTTAGAAGAGGAAACAATTCTTGATGTTATGAGAATACTAAAAGAAGAGTTTGATAGCTAGTTATCTGCTCTAACAACACAACGAAAAAGGTAATAATAAAAAGGTTATATGTCTGAAGAGAGAGTAATAAGAATAAACAAGGTTTTAAGGGAATTAAATATTTCGTTAGAAAGAGCTGTCGATTATCTAAAAGATAAGGGAATTGCTATTGATGCAAATCCGAATGCGAAAATTTCTGATAGCGAATTTAATATCCTACAAAGTCAATTTGCGGGCGATAAGGGGAATAAAGAAGCTTCTAAAGAAGTTGGGGAAGAAAAAAGAAAAGAAAAAGAAGCTTTGCGTGTAGAGCGTGAGAAAGAAGTAGAAGATAAACGTAAGCAAGACGAGGAACGTCAAAAGCAACAAGAAGTTATAAAAGCGAAAGCTGTTGTAGCTGGACCTGTTCAGGTAGGAAAAATTGATTTAAATCCAAAAAAACCTGCTGTTGTTTCTAATGCTTCCGAAGAACCGGTTAAAAGGGAAGATCCTAAAGTTACCGCACCAATAGAAAAGCCTGTTCAAAAAGAGACTGAGGAAACTAAGCCTGTTGTTTCTGAAGAAAAGGTAGAAAAACCCATTATTGCTGAGAAAAAGGAACCTAAGGTTGTAGTTTCGAAAGTGGTGTCACAAGATCCAGTTTTAAAAACAGATTCGGATGCCCCAGAAGAATCTATAACGACACAATATCAAAAACTGTCCGGGACCACTCTTACAGGACAAACTATTGACTTATCTCAGTTCAATAAGCCTAAAAAAAAGAAAGAAGATCCTAAAATAACTCCAAATAAACCTGGAGTTCCTGGTGCTGCAAATAGTAACGCTAATAAAAATAAGCGTAAAAGAATCGTTCCAAAACCGGGAGCGCCAAGGCCACCTGCAACTCCTGGAGTTCCTGGTGCACCAAATCCTAATAAGATTACTCCAAATACAGGAGGCGGAGGTTTTAATGCCAACAGAAGCGCAAGACCTGGTTTTGTAAAAGGAAATCGGCCTGCTATTGTAGCTAAAGTTGAGCCAACAGAAGAAGAAGTTAAAAATCAGATTAGAGAAACTCTTGAAAAACTTCAGGGTAAAGGTGGTAAATCAAAAGCTGCTAAATACAGAAGAGATAAAAGAGATACTCATCGTCAAAAGTCTGATGAAGAGCAAAGAGCAATTGACGAAGGAAGCAAAACTATTAAGGTTACTGAATTCGTTACAGTTGGAGAAATTGCCATCATGATGGATGTGCCGATTACGAAAGTAATAGGGACTTGTATGTCTCTAGGTATCATGGTAACCATGAACCAGCGTTTAGACGCTGAAACACTGACTATTGTAGCTGATGAATTTGGTTATGAAGTTGAGTTTATAACGGTTGACATTGAAGAAGCAATTGAAGTTGTTGCAGATAAAGAGGAAGATTTAGTGTTTAGAGCACCAATTGTTACTGTAATGGGTCACGTAGATCACGGTAAAACATCCTTACTGGACTATATTCGTAAAGAAAATGTTATTGCTGGTGAGTCTGGTGGAATTACACAGCACATTGGAGCTTACGGAGTAACTTTGGATAACGGTCAAAAAATAGCATTTTTAGATACACCGGGTCACGAGGCATTTACTGCCATGCGTGCGCGTGGAGCTCAGGTTACCGATATTGCAATTATTGTAATTGCGGCCGATGATGATATAATGCCGCAAACTAAGGAGGCAATTAGCCATGCTCAGGCAGCTAGTGTGCCAATTATTTTTGCTATCAATAAAATTGACAAACCAAACTCGAATGTTGAAAAAATAAAAGAGAAATTGGCAGGTATGAATTTACTTGTGGAAGATTGGGGTGGAAAAATTCAATCACACGACATTTCTGCAAAAGTGGGAACAGGAGTGAAAGAATTATTAGAAAAAGTTTTATTAGAGGCAGAGATCTTAGATTTAAAATCAAATCCTAATAAAGCAGCTCAGGGAACTGTAGTTGAGGCTTTCCTTGATAAAGGAAAAGGATATGTTTCTACAATATTAGTTCAGCATGGAACTTTGAAAGTTGGAGATTATATGTTAGCCGGTAAACATCATGGTAAAATTAAGGCCATGCATGACGAAAGAGGGCATATTGTTTTAGAAGCTGGTCCTTCCACACCAGTATCAGTTTTAGGTTTAGATGGCGCAGCAACTGCTGGAGATAAGTTTAATGTATTTGAAGATGAAAAAGAAGCAAAACAAATTGCATCAAAACGTTCTCAATTAATGCGTGAGCAATCTGTACGTACACAACGTCATATTACACTTGACGAAATTGGTCGTCGTATTGCATTGGGTCAGTTTAAAGAATTGAACGTAATTCTTAAAGGAGACGTTGATGGATCTGTTGAAGCATTATCAGATTCATTCTCTAAACTTTCTACAGAAGAAATTCAAATTAATATTATCCATAAAGGTGTTGGAGCAATTACTGAAACTGACGTTATGTTGGCTTCTGCTTCTGATGCAATCATTATCGGATTTAATGTTCGTCCTGCTGGAAATGCAAGGCAGTTGGCTGATAAGGAAGAAATCGATATCCGTTACTATTCTATTATTTATGCGGCTATTGATGATTTGAAAGATGCCATGGAAGGAATGTTGGCTCCAGAGATGAAAGAAGAAATTTTAGGTACTGCAGAAATTCGTGAGATTTTCAAAATTTCTAAAGTAGGCTCTATTGCAGGTTGTATGGTAATGGATGGTAAGATCATGAGGTCTTCTAAGATTAGAGTTATCAGAGAAGGAGTAGTAGTCCATACAGGAGAACTTGTAGCATTAAAACGCTTCAAAGATGATGTTAAGGAGGTTTCAAAAGGATACGATTGTGGTATTCAGATAAAAGGTTACAATGACATAGAAGAAAGAGATGTAATTGAAGCTTATCATGAAGTAGCAATCAAAAAGAAATTGAAATAATACAAATCATATAATTAAAAAAGCCCAACAGATATTATTTGTTGGGCTTTTTTTTCATCTAATATTCTTATTAATATTATAAAAGATTAGAAAAGCAATAAGTTAATAATATTATTTTGTTGGTTTTAGTAAAAAGACACTTTTATAGCTTTTTTTAATTTCTTCTAAATTTCTTTCAGCTTCAATTCTTGTTTTAAAGTTTCCTACTAGTACTTTGTAATTTGGAGTTTGAAAAATTATAGTTCCATCGATATTATTAAACTCTCTTTTAAACGATGTTAAGGTTTTCTTCGCTTCATCACTTTTGCCGCTAAAGATTTGAATTTTGTAAGTGTCATTTGTGGTAATAGACGCGTTAATTTTTCGCTTATCATTAAGTAATTGTTCAAATTCAGGGTCTTGTTTTATCGTAATATTGTGTTCCTGAGCATTAATATTATGAAAGGAAAGAGTGATTGTAAAGAGCAAGAAAATCCTTTTGTTTTGGGTTAAAATTCTCATAATGTGATTGTTTTTATGCAAAAATAGTATTTAAAGTTTATATGCGTTGCATCAATATTATTTAGAATTAATATAAATTGATATTTAAGACTATTTTAAGGTTTTGAGAATAGTTCTTAAATCGTATTTTTGTGCAAGTTTTAAAAGAAGGGGTTTGATTTGACTGATTATATACAGAAAAAATCATACCAAAAATTAGTAGATAATTTTATACTATATGAAAAAGGTGGGTAACCATA
>NZ_JBDTTP010000117.1:0-8554 GCF_039930565.1 Flavobacterium sp.
CGGAGCAGATTTATTATTGCGATATGGATCCTGAACAGGAAAAATTATACGAAAAGGAAAAATCAAAAGCCCGTAATTTTTTACTTAAAACTGACGGATCAAGTCCCGACAAAATTAGCATTATCAATACGTTGATGAAGTTAAGGCAGCTGAGTAATCATCCCAAAATGGTCGATCAGGAATCAGAAATTGATTCCGGGAAATATATTGCTGTAATTAATTATCTTGAAAATTTAGTAAAAGCCAGGCAAAAAGTTATTATTTTTAGTTCATTTGTTACTAATTTGAATTTTTATACCGATTGGTGCCAGGAAAACAAAATAGGATTCTGTGAAATTACAGGCGAAACCCCTGCTCAAAAAAGAGAACAACAGGTTAATCTCTTTCAGGAAAAAGAAGAACCTTTGCTGTTTTTTATTTCGCTTAAAGCGGGAGGCGTTGGTTTGAATATCACGAAAGCTTCTTATGTTTTATTTTTGGATCCTTGGTGGAATCCTTTTGCAGAGAAACAAGGCGTTGGAAGAGCACACCGAATTGGACAGCTGAATAAAGTAAATGTCATAAGATTCATTTCGAAAAATACGGTAGAAGAAAAAATAATCAAATTGCAGGAAAGCAAAAAGCTGTTGTCAGATTCCCTTTTAGAAGAAAGTTTTATCAATGAAGAACTTGAAACTAACTTAGAATACATCCTGAGTTCTTAATAAATTGTTTTTATAACCAATAAAATGGTATCTTATTCGTTATATAAAATTGTTATATTTACAATCTTACACCTAATAAGATGCCAAATTTTTTGATTAAAACCCTTCTTTTGTTTTTGATTTTTACTTCGGCAACAGCCCAGGAAGTACAAACTGAAGTTATTCCTCCTTACAATATCAAAACCGTTTCGTTTGTTCAAAACGGAAGTAATGTTGTGCCAATATTTGAATTAGGTTCGGGATTTGAATTGCAGTTTGATGATTTATTTGGAAATGAAGCCAATTATTATTTTGAAATTACCCATTGCGATTATAATTGGAAACCCAGTAATATTCCAAAAACGGATTATATTCTTGGTTTTGACAATCAACGAATTGTTGATTATACGAATTCTTTTAATACACTTCAGGTGTACTCTCATTACAGGATTGCATTTCCTAATCAGTTTACCACACAGTTACGAATTTCAGGAAATTATATGTTGAAAATTCTGAATGAAGACAGAGAAGTTGTTTTCTCCAGGAAATTTATTTTGTATGAAAACCGCGCTACCGTTTCCGCTCAGGTTAAAAGAAGTCGAAATATTAGCAATATAGAGAACAAGCAGAATTTGGATTTTTCGATATCATCAACCGAAATTGCTTTTCAAATGCCTTTGAAAAATGTAAAAGTACTTTTAATTCAGAATGGTAATTTCGATAATGTGATTAAAAACGTACCTCCACAATATACTCTTGGAAATCAATTGGTTTATAAATACGATAGCGAAACACAATTTTGGGGAGGAAATGAATTTTTATATTTCGAAAACAAAGACATCCGCGCAGCAAATAATAATGTTGGAAAAATAGGTGCAAACAGTGACATTTACAATGCCTTTTTATACACTAATCCGGCAAGAGGCAATCAGATTTACAGTGTTTATCAGGATGTTAACGGAAATTTTGTGGTCAAAAACATTAACGCTTCCAATAACGAAATCGAGGCCGATTATGCCTGGGTTTATTTTAGCCTTTCAGCTCCGGCATTCCGATTAAACAAGGATATCTACATTACCGGAATGTTCAACAATTACAGCCTGTCGCCAGAATACAAAATGGATTATAATGCCGAAAAAGGAGTTTATGAAAAGGCTGTAATGATCAAGCAGGGATTTACTAATTTTCAATATACAATTGCTGATAAAAACGGAGCTATTGATTATGAAAATGCAATTGACGGAAATTTTTACCAAACTGAAAATGAATATACTATTTTGGTTTATTATCATGAAAACACAGACCGCTATGAAAGAGTGATCGGAAAAGGCAACGCAAATTCATTGAATATTATTAATTAAACATTGTAAAAAAGGATTTCAATTGAATCATTTTTTTTTTGTAAGTTTGCAATTATAACACACACATATATACCACTTTAATATGGTTTCTCAGATAACAAGAGGCATAAAAATATCTGTTTTGACTAGTTTTGAAGGTACTTACTTCAAAAACTACAAGATTCATTTTGCCTTTAGTTATGTTGTAACAATCGAAAATCACAGTAAGGATTCTGTACAATTAACTTCTCGTCACTGGGAAATTTTCGACTCATTAAACGATCTTGAAGTTGTCGATGGAGAAGGTGTTATCGGAAAAAAGCCAGTTTTAAAGCCTGGTGAAAATCACACCTACAGTTCAGGTTGTTTGTTATCATCTCCTTACGGTGCGATGAAAGGTCATTTTAATATGATTAATTTTACCACAACCAAAATTTTCAAAGTAATAGTTCCTACTTTCAGGATGTGTGCACCTTTTGCCCTAAATTAACTGATAGCAATTTCTATCACATCTTCTTTAGTAATTGCATACACTTTATCATTTTCTGTTGGAATCAAATAGTAATTTCCTGTAAACTCTCCAAACGCCGGAAAAATCATTTGATTTGGTTTTCTGAAAAAACACGACAAACTTAAAAACTGTTTTCCCAATCCTCTTAATTGTATTCCGGGATGAATGTGTCCGCAGAAATTAAATAATCCATTTTCCTCCGTTGGATGATGCGTCAGTAAAAAATCATCTATTACTAATTCGGAATAAATCTCAATATTCAAATCGGCATAATATTTCTTTGAGATGATATCGTGATTTCCTTCTACTAAAATTATTTTATGGTAATAGGTTTTACTCCACTGCACAAACAAATCCCATTCTTTATTCATTTTACTATGAAATAGATCACCTAAGAAAATAATAGTTGTCGGACTAAACAAATCCAAAACTATTTTTAATCGTGTAAAATTCTCAAAAATGGCATCATTCGGAATTCCAATTCCATGTTTTCTGAAATGTGCTACTTTGCCTAAATGCACATCAGAAATCAAGAGTATCTTTTTTTTCTCCCAAAAAGCAGCCCCGGATTGGTGGAGAATAAAATCCTGATTGTTTATTATAATATTCATATTTAAATATAGCAAACCTTTTACACTCATCAAAATTATTTCATGTAACTGGCTGTCATTTTTTTGATTCTTTCGGCTAAAGTTTCACTTGATAATTTTTCACGAAGACGATCTGTGATTATTGGAAAACTAAATGGCGTTGGCTTTTTACATTGTTTCCATACAATCGTTTGCTGGTTAACCCTTTCCAAAGCCTGAATCAAACGCCCTTCTTCCAACTGATGTTCAAATGTTTCAGAATAAGCTTGCTGAAGCAATAAATTGTCCGGTTCATAGTCCCTGAAAACTTCAAAAAGCAATTGCGAACCGCTCTGCAAATGTTTTGTTTTAACAGGTTTTCCGGGCATTCCTGTAAAAACAAGTCCCGCAATTACGGCAATATCCCTGAATTTCCTTCTGGCCATTTCGGTTAAGTTGAGGCTCTTCTGCAAATCATGGTGTACATATTCTGTTGAAAATAAATTATTATCAAAAACAGACTCCATATCAATTTCCTGATCAGAAAGTAATTCAAATCCGTAATCATTATACGCCAGTGAAAAAGTGATTGGCGATAATAAACTAATTCTATAAGACAAAATACTGGCTAATGCTTCATGCACAAACCGACCTTCGAAAAGATAAAAAACAGCATGAAAACCTTCCCGGGTTTTAAAAGTTTCTATTAAAAATTCATCTGCATCCGGAACAATGCTTTCTTTTCGCTGCCTTGTAAAAATAGGTTGCAAAGCTTTTAATTCGGGAGTTAAATCTTCACTATTTGCGGCATATAATTCTTCCCGCAGCAATTCACTCATTTGTACCGACAATGCCATTCGTCCGCCCATCCAGCTTACAGTTCGTGATTCTTTTTTGGGATCTGCTTTTCGTACCAAAACCTGCATATTTTTTACACGAAATAGTTCCAGTCTTTTTCCGGCAAAAGTAAATACATCTCCCGGCTGTAGTTTTGAGGCAAACCATTCCTCAATATTTCCAATATAACCGCCACTTAAAAACTTAACGTTCAGTGATGCATCGCCAACAATGGTCCCGATTTGCATTCTGTGATGCATAGCAATCAATCGGCTGTTAATTTTAAAACGCCCGTCTTCTTCGACTTCTACTTTCTTGTATTCGTCATAGGCCTGCAAACTCTGACTTCCATTGGTAATAAAGTTTAAAATCCAATTCCAGTTTTCTTTAGTTATGTTTTGATAACAGAATGTTTGTCGGACTTCTTCAAAAATTTCATCAGGGAAAAATCCGTCAGAAACTGCCAAAGTATTTAGATATTGCACCAAAACATCCCAACTGTTCAAATAGGGAATCCGGTCTTCAACTATGGTTTTTTCAACTGCTTTTTTAAGTGCCGATGCTTCAATCAATTCAATAGCATGCGTGGCAAGAAAATAAATTACACTTTCTTTTCCTGGCTGATGACCGCTTCGTCCTGCTCGCTGTAAAAACCGGGCAACACCTTTTGGTCCGCCTACCTGAATGATAGTTTCAACAGGGGCAAAATCTACTCCCAAATCCAGACTTGAAGTACAGACTACTACTTTTAATTCTTCATTTCTAATGGCATTTTCAACCCACAAACGCGTTTCCCTGCTAATACTTCCGTGGTGCATCGCCATGTCTCCGGCAAATTCAGGATATTTTTCGAGGATTGCCTGGAACCACATTTCGCAGGCAGAACGCACATTCGTAAAGATTAAGGTGGTTTTGCTTTTCCGTACTATTTTCGCAACCTCATCGATGAGATGCAATCCCATGTGACCACGCCAGGGATAACTGTCCATTTTATCAGGCAATATCGAAAGTACTTTTATTTTTTTGTTGATGTTGGCTTTGATTAAAACCGAATTTTGATACGCTTCAGAATTTAATCCCAATAGAACTTGTTGAGCCAGTTCGAGATTTCCGATGGTAGCTGAAATTCCCCATATACGCATTTTGGGTGCAACGGTTTTTAATCGTGACAAAGCCAATTCCATTTGAACGCCACGTTTTGTACCTAACAGTTCGTGCCATTCATCGACCACAATCGCAGAACAATTGGCAAAAGTTTTCGTAAATTCTTTTGAGGCCAGAAGCAATTGCAGACTTTCAGGAGTAGTAACCAGCAGATCAGGCATTTTTTTACTTTGCTTTGTTCTTTCGCTTTGGGAAGTATCACCTGACCGGATTCCAACTGTCATTTGTGTATCCAGATCATTCAGAATTCTTTCGGCAGCTTGTTTTATTTCTACTGAAAGCGCCCGTAAAGGCGTAATCCAAATGGCTTTTAATCCGGGTTTATGTTTGGTTTTATAATTCGGATTTTTCTTCATGTAATCGAGAACTATTGGAAACCATAACGCATATGTTTTTCCGCTTCCGGTTGGAGCGTTCAATAATCCGTTTTTTCCTTGCAGAAATGCTGTCCACGTTTGGGTTTGAAAAGGAAACGCTTTCCAGCCCTGAGTATGAAACCAGTTTTCTGCAATGGTATATAGTTCTTCTCTGTTCATTTATCAGCTAGTTTCGGCTTTATGAAATCATACTTTTTAAATCTTCAATTGAATTGGCTTCTTCAATTTTTTTGTCCTGTCGCCATCTCAAAATCCTTGGAAAACGGGTGGCGATACCGCTTTTGTGTCTTTTGGAAAGTGCGATGCCTTCAAAACCAATTTCGAAAACCAATTGTGGTGTTACACTTCGAACTGGGCCAAATCGTTCAAGCGTATTTTTCTTTATAAAATCATCTACTTTTCTGAATTCGGCATCGGTTAAACCGGAATACGCTTTGGCAAATGTAACCAGTTCGCGTTCGCCATTATCGTTGGTTTGCCAAAGTGCAAAAGTATAATCAGTGAAAAGATTCGAACGTCTTCCATGACCTCTCATAGCATAAGTTAAAACAGCATCAATAACTAAAGGTTCTATTTTCCATTTCCACCAGTCGCCTTTTTTTCTTCCTACCAGATAAGGCGAATTGTTTCTCTTTAACATCAAACCCTCACTTTTCATTTCACGGGCACGCATTCTTTCATTGGATACATCTTCCCAGGAATGGAGTAAAACTCTTTCCGATAATTGAAAATTGGGCGCTTTATCCTTGATTAAATGATATAATTGTTCCAGTAATAACCTTCTTTCGGCGTAAGGTAAGTTTCGGATATCCTGCCCTTCCCATTCTAAAATATCATACGCTTTTAAAATTACAGGCACTTTATCCAGCAAACTTGCCGATATGGTTTTTCTTCCAATTCGGGTTTGTAGGTCATTAAAAGTACCGATTTCCCCTTCTGTAAAAGCTAAAATTTCAGCGTCGATAACAGTTCCGTTTGGAATGATTCCGACAAAAGACTTGAATTCAGGATATTTATCGGTAACCAGCTCCTCGCCTCTTGACCAGACATAAATTTCGTTTTCACGGATAATCGTCTGTGAACGGATTCCGTCCCATTTGTGTTCAATGGACCAATCCTCAGGATTTCCTAAATTATCCACTTCACCTTCAATTGGATATGCCAGATAAAAAGGATACGGTTTCGATAAATAATCACTGCTTTTTTCATCCAGAATCAACTCCTGAAACGTAATGGTATTCGGATCCCAATTACCCATTAATTTATAAGCCAAAGCATCTTCATCAACATCTTCTGCTTTCGATAAGGCACGTGTCATTAATTTTTGGCTTACGCCGATTCGTAAGCTTCCGGTAATTAATTTGGTAAAAACGAAGCGTTCATAATAATTCAGCGCCAGCCAATTTTCATGCAAATATTCTTTTTTCTCAATATCTGATTTCTTTTTTAACGCAATGATTTCCTGAAGATATTCGGTTAGGCTTTTATCGGAATGTTCTTTTGTGGTTGGAATAATCAAAGCGATCGTTTCTGCCAAATCACCCACAATATGATAACTTTCCTCAAAAAGCCATAAGGGAATATTTGCCAGTTCATTGGCCCAAATTCGTAATAAAGTGGTATTAACAGGTCTCGGTGGACGACGATGTGACAAAATCGCAATGGTCCATACTTTATCTTCCGGCGAAGCATTTTTAAAATACGTCGTTAAAGCATCGACTTTTACATTCGTTTTATTCGAGCTGTCGAGTGTTTTTATGAGTTGGGCGAAATTTTTCATTTACAGTTCGTTATGTTCAGAAATAATTGAAGTCTCATTTTGTTCAAATACAACTTCCTTTTCATCCTTTTCCATTTCTGCCGCTTCGCCTTCGTATTGTGTTTTTTCGGTTCTGGCATCGTAACCCAATTCCCTTAAATATTTGGAGAAAATATCGGTATAACCGTGTGTACAGATTATTTTTTCTGCACCGGTTGCTTTTATACTATCCAATAAAGAATACCAATCGCAATGGTCACTTAATACAAAACCTTTATCAATCGCACGTCTGCGTCTTGCACCGCGAAATGCCATCCAGCCGCTTGCTGAACCGGTTACAAAAGGGGTCATTTTTCTGATCCAGATACTTCCGTGCGCACTTGGCGGAGCGAGAACAATATTTCCTGCGAATTCTTCTTTTTTGGTTTCGCGTGTTACCAAATTTGTTGGCGGAAAATTAACCATCGGACGCAACACATTGGTCATGTTCTCTATGGCTCCGTGCGTGTATATTTTACCGATATCGGTATCGAGATATTTTAAAAGCCGTTGTGCTTTTCCTAGAGAATAGCCAAAAAGAATGGATGTTTTTCCTTCGGCTTTATTCTCTGCCCACCAATTATTGATTTCTGTAATGACTTCTGTCTGCGGAGTCCAATTAAAAGCAGGTAATCCGAAAGTACACTCGGTGATGAAAGTGTGGCATTTTACGACTTCATAAGGGACTGAAATTCCATCGTCTTCTGTTTTGTAATCACCAGTAAAAACCCAGACTTCGCCTTTATGTTCTACGCGAATCTGAGAGCTTCCAATAATATGTCCGGCGGGATGCAAAGAGAATTTTACATTGTTGATAACGAAGGTTTCTCCCCACTCTTTTCCCGTAACGTTAATTTCTCCCAAACGATGACGGATAATAGGTACATTGGTATGATGTGTAATATAATTTTGATGTCCCCAGCGGGAGTGATCGGCGTGACCGTGCGTAATGATAGCATTTTTAACAGGCTTCCACGGATCGAGATATACATCAGCTTGCTGGCAATAAATACCTTTATCGTTAAAAGCTAAAAGCGGAATTTTCATAGTGTAAAAAGTTGAAGCAGCTCAAATTTAAATCTTTATCATTTAAACGATTTTACAGATTGACTGCAATAGTTTATTAAATTACAACATTTTAATATTGTGTTGTGATATAATCAAAATAACCTTTGTACTTTTGTGAAAAATTAAACAATTCGTAATTTTAAAATATCTCGTCCCATGTTAAAAGGATTCTTTCATGTACCAAAAGCGGTAAACGAACCGGTAAAA
>NZ_JBDTTP010000118.1:0-8477 GCF_039930565.1 Flavobacterium sp.
CTAATTGTTATAGTTTCGGCTCCCTCAGGAAGACCAGTTAGAAAGGCTTCTTTCGGAATTTCGACAATTTCGTAACTATTAGGCTGTAGCTGTATGTAGTAAACCCCTCCGAAATAAAAATAAGCTCTTCCACCGATTACGACGTTGGTATATCCGACTGGTAATACACGAACACGTAACCCAACTGGAGGCGTAACCACCACGAAACCATTTAGATGCGGTTTGTAATAAAACCCGTTCGCATAGCGATAAGAAACACCGCTGTAAACTACCACAGTGTTGTGCCGTGGCACGGCCCTTACAATACGTTGAGCTTGCAGGTTGGACGATAGACCAGTGAGAAGGGCCAGAGTAAAAATGAATTTGGTAAAGAATTCTTGAATCGTTTTCATAATAGTATTTATTTAATATTTAAGTTTTTTTCAAATCAATGGATTAATAGACATTACGTTTTTTAGTATCGGCTTTATAATAAAACCCGCTTATTGAATAATTTTCCCATCGACCATTTCAATAATCCTGTCACAATTGGCAGCAAATTCGTCATCGTGGGTAACGGCTATGATAGTTTGCCCTTTTTCTTTGGCTAACTGGCGAAAAATATCAAACACAATTTTGGTATTTTTACTGTCCAGATTTCCAGTAGGCTCATCGCCCATAATGATGGCTGGTTCGTTGATCAAAGCTCTTGCGATAGCAACTCTTTGCTGTTGACCGCCCGATATTTTAGATGCTTTTTTGGTTTCGTGTCCCTTAATATCAAGCAATGTCAATAATTCCATTGCTCTTGCTTCTATTTCCTCTTTAGATTTCTTTTTAAGCTTCAATGCCGGTAACATTACATTATCCAAAACGGAAAATTCCGGCAACAAATAATGAAACTGAAATACAAATCCGATATGCTCATTCCTGAATTTGGCTAACTCGTTTTGTGTTAGTCCGGTAACTATAGTGTCATTGATTGCAATATTTCCTTCGTAAGATGTATCCATTGTAGAGAGTAAATAAAGAAGGGTAGATTTTCCCGAACCGGATTTACCAACAATGGAGACAAATTCTCCTTTGTTTACGTCAAAACTCACGTCTTTCAATACCTGAAACGTTTCAGGGTCGTGAAAGTATTTTGTAATTTTATTTGCAGTTAATGCTTTCATTTTTTTTATTTTTAATAACACCCATAGTAATAATCGTAATACCAATAACACTCACATTCATAGCTATTGGGGTAATAATAGCAGTAATAGTTGTAGCAGTAATAGCAGTAATAGTTATAATAGCCGAGAATTAAAGCTAATACTCCTAAAAGAAGGATCGACATAATAAATTCTACTTCTTCACGTGGAAATTTCTCTTTAAAATATTTCTTCATTATCCTCTTAAAATTTCTACAGGGTCTATTTTGGATGCCTTTCTCGCAGGTAAATAGCCGGCAATAAACGTAATGGCCAAGCCAAATAACATTGCCAAAATATAATCTGCAGGCAGATAGGTAATGGGCAATGTATCAAATGATGCAATCTTAAATGGAATTCTATCTACAATAGATGCAACAGCAAAACCTAATAACAAGCCTATAAAACCACCTATTAACCCGATGATAACAGATTGAACAAGGAAAATATACACGATGTCTTTGCCATCAAAACCCATTGCTTTCAGGATGGCAATCTCCCGTATCTTTTCACTCACGGTCATATTCATAATGTTATAAATTCCAAAACCTGCCACAATAAGTATGGTAAGGGAAACAGCAATCGCTATGATGTCTCGCAACGTATTGGCAGATTCTAATTGGGCATTGCCTTCCTGCCAGGCTTCTGTTTTGTATTTAATATCTGAACGCACTTCATTAGCAATAGTTTTCGCATCGTTGTAGTCCTTTACATTTGCCATCACATCTGTTGCATAACTTTTATTCTTGGATAATAACTGTCGTGCTGTGTTAATAGAAATAATTGCACGGCTCTTATCGACACTTCCACTCCCTGTTTCTATTAATCCCACGACCTTAAAAACTTTATTTACGCCATCGGCTGTAGTAAGCGATATATTGTCCCCCATGGACGCACTTAACTTATTTGCCAATCCAGTGCCAAGCACCACAGCATCCGAACGCTTATCTAAATCATTCAAATTGCCCTCGGTTATATACTCTGTGGTGTTAAACATCTGGATTTCGTTCGCTACATCAATGCCGGAAAGTGAACCGCTTACTTTGGTTACGCCATTTCTGAAAAATACATTTTGATTGACCTGCTCGGTAATAGCAACAATGTCTTTGTTTTTTTGCAATACTTCTTTTACTTCATCGGCATTAATCATGCCTTCTGTATAATTAATGTGTTTGGCATTGCTTACCATAGTCAGGGTATCGGAAGTGTTCTTCTGGGGCAGCAGTACTGCAGGCTCTCCCGCAGGATCATTATACACTCTTATGTGTGACATTGAGGTAAATGTGATATCGGTTTGGGCATTATTGACACCGTTCATAAAGCTGTTCATAAAAACGTACATCGATATCCCAAATGTTACGCTCAGTACTGCTACCATCAACTGTTTTACTTTGGAAGTAAGATGTGTCCAGGAAATTTTGTTATTTATATTTGCCATTTCTTTCTTTATTTAAATTCCAGCTTAATCCAACAAATAATCCATTGCTGTCGTGTGCAGAATTTCTTTTTTGCTGTTTATGTATTGCCATTAGAAATATGAAGATGTGGTGCGCCAAAGTGTAAGCCTATACCTATATATTCTCTACTCCGTAACTGGCTTTGCAACATCCTGTTCTTTATTATTTCCCTTTGGTAAAAGAATAATATCTTTTTCGGTCAAGCCTTGTTTTACTTCCACCCAACTGCCTGATTTTTGTCCGGTCTTTATTTCTTTTTCTTCACCATTTTTTAACTCTACATATTTTCCACGGATTAACGCCTCTGATGGAATTACTAAAACTTTCTTTGTGCCCTGCTGCTTAATATTTGCTTGAAGCTGTGTGCCTGAAAGTAAAAGCTGTGGTGGATTTACAAAGGATGCCTCTGCTGTGAATGATTGTTCCGCCTGGTCAAACGCTGGAAGTATCTTGGTGATGGATGCGGTAAATGTTGTGTCGGGATAATTGTTCATTTGCACAATCGCTTCCTGACCTATGGAAAGTTTTGTAATATCATCTTCTGCAATAAATAGCTTAAGGGTATTTTTACCACTGCCGATTTTGGCAATCACCTCGCCCTTTCGTACCAGTTCGCCTTTCTTTTTTAAAACCTCCAGCACAATACCGTCCTTATCTGCCTGTATGCTATAATCGTTTAAAATGGCTTGCTGTGTTTTTACCTGTTGCAAACTACGGTCAGCATTTAATTGTAATGCATCCTGTGCTTGTTTGTAACTTTTTTCCAATACCTGCAAGCTGTTTTGTGAGGCTTTATATTGCAGTTCTGTTTTTTCATATTCCAGCTGCGATACAGAATTTTTACTGCGCAGATCGGCATAACGCTGATAGTTGATTTTGTCCAGATCGAGCTGATTTTTCGACTGGTTAATCTGTGATTTTATCTGCTCTAACTGCGGTGCATTGCTCGACGAATTTTGTTTCGCATCGTTATAAACTACTTGTGCTTCCTGCAGCTGCGTACTAGAAACATCGCTGTCAATCCTTACCAGTAATTGTCCTTTAGAAATATAATCACCTTCACGAATGCTCAATTCCAGAATAGTACCATCGGCAGCCGCTGAAATTATATATTCATTTTCCTGCTCCAGCTTACCGCTTGCAAAAACAGCCTGCTGTATAGTCTTGTGTTGTGGTGTTATTTCCTGCTGACGGCTGCAAGACAATAGGCCCAGCATTGGAAAAAGGATTAACCTAACTATTATTTTATTTGTTTTCATTGAAATTTTATAATAACATTTATGATTATGCTTAAAACTGCTTACGGATATAAAGCTTGTAATAGCTGATATATTGGCTGCTGAGGCTTTGCATATATTGATTTTGTACTTCCAGAAAATCCTTGAATTTATCCAATCTCTCATCCAGGCCTATGATGCCGCTGTCGTAGCGATTTTTGGAATGTGTATCATTTTTATTCTGTAATTGCAAAACCTCTTCCTGTTTTCTAAAATCCTCAGTTCCTTGTCTGTACTGTATTTGCATATTGTCATCCTCTTTTTTTGCCGTTAGCTTCTTACTGTCCAGTACCATTTGCTCTTGTTCCAATTGGATTTTCGACTGTTTGATTTTTGATTTGGTACTGAAGCCGTTGAAGATGGGTACACCCAATTTTAGTCCCCAAAATTGCTGTGGCAGGTTATTGGCCTCCGAAAAATCCGTCATCTTATCTGTTGCCCAATTATAATTATATTGATAGCCCAATGTAAGTGTTGGATAATGCAGTGATTTGGTTTGGGCTAGTAGTTTTTCGCTTAGCTGTACCTGCGCTTCCTGTACCAATACCTCTGGATGAGATGTTGTTATTACAAGTGCATTACCAGTATCCATTTCTTTATCCAGAAGTTCATCTTTTAAAATGAGCGGTTCATCGATGTTAAGTTGTGACTGCAACTGGTTGTAGAGTTGTTCTAAGGAAGACTCCAGACTGCTTACTTGCTGCTCTGCCTGTACCAGCTGAATCTTGCTGCGGTTCAGGTTTTCTTCCGTGAAAATTCCGGTATTATATTTATCTTTTGTTATTTGGTAAATGTTATCTGCTGTTACAATATTTTCTTTACTTATTTTTAAATATTTTTCCGTTAACAAAATGGAAAAATAAGTCTGAGCCAGTTGGTTGTAAAGCTGATACTTTGTATTAATGGTATTGGCTTGGTTTAATTGTAAAGCAGCTTGGGAAATCTTTATATCAAACCACTTTTGAAAGTTAATAACATCCCAATTGGCTTGTACGCCGGCGTTGTAATTATATCTGCGTCCAAAAGTATATTCATTAAATGTACCTTCTGGTGCAGCAGGATCAAATAAATTAGCAGGAACCAAGGTTGGCTGGATGGTAATGTTATCATTAAACCCAGCAGACGCATTTACAGTAGGCAATAAGGCTGTTTTTGATGCTTTGTTTTTTGACGCGGCTATTTGTTCCTGATGTAATGCACTTTGGATTGAGACTGCATTTTTGTCTGCATAAGCCAGCACTTCCTGCAATGAACCAAAATGTACCTGACCCATTGCATTGAAGCTGGTGAAACCCAATAGTGCTAAAATAATATTTT
This sequence comes from Flavobacterium sp., assembly GCF_039930565.1. Taxonomy (GTDB): domain Bacteria; phylum Bacteroidota; class Bacteroidia; order Flavobacteriales; family Flavobacteriaceae; genus Flavobacterium. The sequence goes on from NZ_JBDTTP010000118.1 coordinate 5,224, forward strand.
TCATTGCCTGGAATAATTTAGAGTTTGGTCCAGGTTAGGGATTTAGACATCATACCATAGCTCGCTTTTATGATAAGCTTAGCATCCCCGGAAAGTGAAGCCGTGCATTCTGCCGTTTTCCCCTTTTTTATAATGTGCAGCTTACCATCCACAAATGAAGCCGTACCACTTGCTTTAAGATCTGTTATTTGCTTTTTACCAACTAAGCCATTGTCTTCAGCCTTCCTGATGATTGCATCATAAGCATCACCGCTTTTTACAAATTCGATGATACGGGTTTTGTCTTCGTTTGTCCATTTACCTAAAATTTTATCATTGGTTGTTTGGGCAAAAATGTTGAGGCTGAAAAGCAGCCCAGCTGTTATTAAAATAATCTTTTGCATTGATATTAAGTTTTAAATTCAATACAAAGATGCATTCGCTTTTGATGTGTTACTCAGTGTAATTGGGTGAGTTGAACATTTTGCGGGTCGAAATGAACAGAGAAGGATTTAAATATATAAAAGCAGGCATTTTTGGGAGCTGTTCCCGTTGTACGTTCCAATCTTTGCTAAACTCCGGCACAAAAGGATTTCACTGCTATAGGGGCTAGGCTGGCTGCGGAGCCTATCTTGTATTTGAAGAACTGAATATTCGAACCATTTTGTTGAATTAAAAATCATGAGCTGTTAATCAACAAAGATTTGCTGGATTACTTTCCCTCATAAAGTAATAACAGATGAAAAATTCTAAATATGTTCCCAGAATTTATAAAGCAGATATTTTGGGGTAAAATTAGTGAATGCTTGTTCAATTTCAGTGGGAGATTTAACTAATGATGAGATAATAAGGTTCTGTCGCATCTACTGGCTTAATGAAACTTATATAAAACTAAAAGGAATGTGGTGTTATTTCTATAGAGCGGTTGATTAGTTTGGTAATACAGTTGATTTTCTTTTAACAAGACGCAGGCAGTGAATGAGCACACACTCCTTTTTAATTAAGGCAATAAATAATAACTGCAGACCAAATGGTAATAAATATAGACAAAAGCGGCTCGAACACCAGTCCAATAAGAATTTACAACAAGCGGTCGTTCTCAAATATTAAGATTCGACAATGTAAATATCTCAACGATATTTTAAAACAGAATCATCGATTTATCAAGAGGCGCATACAAAACGGATTAGGATTCAAAAGTTTTGAATCTGCGAAACGAACATTGAGTGGAATTGAAGTTGTGTATATGCTTAGGAAGAATCAGATGATTAATCCAGAGATAAGTATATTCAAATCATTCTGTAAATTGGCTGAATAACTTTCAAATCTTTGACTTCTTTCTTTTTTAATTTATCCATATGCGACAGAACCAATAATGGTAAGCAATAACAGCGTAGCTTTAGGAATCAAGGTTCTTCTAAATTTCAACAATATTAAAAAAAGCAGTTATACGCGGATAAAAGCTTTCAAAAGTTTTATATTTCATTCTCGAACGTTCGTATTCACCTAGAAGAACAACCAAATCCTTTATCCAACCAAAACCTTTTTTCTGTTGTTTTAATATTTCCTGTTCTACCGCTTCAGGTGATTCTTTATGGTCAATCATATATCTCACTACAGATGCCCTTACTAAAGATTCATTTATAAGACTATGCCAATCTTCATATCCTTCAAGTTGCATTTCATATTTCTTCTTATCAAGTAGTCTTTCTCCGCTCGGCTTAAGATTTGACTCTATAGCAGAGTCTTCTTCTAAGATATGATCAACAAAAGAGTGGTTAAATTCATGAACTAAATAAGTGAGATAAGTGTCTTTTGGAAATAAGGGTTTTCCTTCTTTATCATAAGTCCAAGAACCCATTATAGCGTAAACTATCCGCTTTTTGCCTACAGGTGTAAAGCTCGGACCGTAATTAGCCCCTCCATCACCAAGTCCTAACACTACCTTATAATCTACCTCATGGTCACCATAATAATTCAGATACCACTCTTGGTCGAATTCAGAAACGGATTGGTCAAATTCTTTTGTTGCTTCATCATAAAAAAGTTTATGTGTATTAAAAAAAAGCTCAAATTCTGATTTATAATAGAAATCATTTAGCAATTTGACAAAATTAACTGCATCAGCTTCATCCCATTTACCTTTCAGGTTGCTTTCAGATTCTTTTATGAGTAAAAACTTATTATTCACAAACTGCAAATGGGTAGCTAGAAACATCACTTTAGAAAACCCCATATTTTTTTCTTGGGCGAGCTCCTTTGCGAATTTTACGACACTGTGATCTTCATACTTATCAAAATGGTTGTGAATATCATTTACATAGTTCTTAGCAAATTTCATGTTATACTCCGGGTTTCCTGCAAGTCTGAATATTATGCTTAATATTTCAACCCTTTTGTCTACAGTTGAATGTGCCTTTTTGTTTGCCATTACTAATGAACATATAATAACCATAAGAAAAGTAAAAGTATACTTCATTTTATTGAATTTTAAGATTCGGATACAAAACTATGAAATAATTTAAATCTAAATATTAAATCTATCGCTAATGTATATCAATGCCAAACACTGCCACTCACCGCAATCTATTGCCATAATCTGGATATACAATTTTAAATTCCAGATTGATCTTAAGTATTATTTCAACTTATAACGAAATCCAATTTTATAATTAGCTCGGAGTAGTAGATTCTAGAATCCTAATCGTTTGAAAGCGAGGCAATCTCTTAAATGATGTTTTTCAATTTTGTGGCTTATTTTGAAGTAATTGTATAATTTTAGATAAAAATAGTTAATGTGGAATTTTTATTTTTTGATTTATTTATTTTTTATTTGAATGATTCGAAGCGTCTGTATAATTTTAATTTTGAGAGTCTGATGGAAAATAATTTGGTTTCAATGGCTAAATTGCAGTTGAGAAGTTTTACAAATGATCTGCGATCAGATGATGAAGATATTCGAAAAGTATTAGATTTTGGCTATTCGTGGGACGGAAAAACGGCATTGCTCTTTGAAATCCGGCCTCAATGGAATAATCCAGAAGAGATTTTAAGTGTGGAGTTTACTAAATTAAAATACAATAAATCACGGAAGAGCTGGAACTTGTATTGCGAGCGCGCTTCTGGAAAATGGGAGCTTAATCCATATAAGTCTGAAAGTATTAATCTCCATGAATTACTAGATGAAATTAGTAAGGATACTCATGGCTGTTTTTTTTCTTGAACATTTATTCCAGAACCATGATTTTTCTAATTAGCTTTTAATCAATAACTAC
>NZ_JBDTTP010000119.1:0-8340 GCF_039930565.1 Flavobacterium sp.
GTCAAAAAGTCACAAAACAAGTCAATTATGAGTTTTTTAAATTCAATATTCGGAAGTTCGGAGAATGCAGATTCTTCAAAAAGCAAAATAAACTGGACACAATTAACAGATATACTGCAATTGCAGGAAATTGAAGCTATATCCAATGAAAAGCCCGTTGTAATTTTTAAACATAGTACAAGATGCAGTATCAGCCGAATGGCTCTCAAGCAATTTGAACGTGAATTTGATTTGAATGATTCTGTTGATGCATATTTTCTCGATTTAATTGCACACCGCGATGTTTCAAATGAAATTGCCAGAAAATTTAATGTGTATCACGAGTCACCACAATTGATTTTAATCAGGAATGGGAAAGCTGTTTATGATGTTTCACATAGTGATATTGATGCAGGTGAGTTGAAGAACAAAATTTAATTTTTATAAACCTTCACTTTCAAATCTTAAAGTGAAGATTTTCATATTTATTGCAATTCATAAATTAAGGATTTCAGTAGGTAAAACTTTAACAACCCCCTTCTGTGTTGCTTATTTTTAACTCAGCTGAATTTTTTTTATGTATGATGAGGAACTTCCTGTATACCAAATATAATTTACTCCTAAATCCTTTATCTCAAGAAGCGCTTTATCTGTAAAATCATTAAATTTTCCCACACCATTTTCTTCAAGAGTTCCCCAAGGTTTATTTGTTGTGTTTTTATTCCCAAACAAACGGGTAAAAACCTGGTAAATAATAACTTTACCCTGTGCTGAATTTTCATCTTTCCTAACCACGTCTTTTGTTTTACAGGAAATTACGACAACAGTAAAAATAACCATGGCTTCTATATTTCTTTTATTTATCATTTTTATTTTATTCAATTGATATTTAATAATCACCTCTAAAATTAGATTAATTTCTAAAGATTAATATTTTTTATAAATAATATGCTGCAGTTTTTTTCAGAAATGGAACTACAACGAAAGAGTTTGTTTTTTTGTTGATAAATTTAAATTTCTAAATATCAATTTAGCATTATAAATAAATCTTAATATCGGTTATGGTTGTTACCTTTTTCATAAATTTGACAAAAATTAAATCAATTGAAGAAATTACTCTTTTTTATATTCTGTTGTTTGCTTTTACTTAATTCTCAAAACATTTTAGCCCAGGCGCCTAAAAAAATTATCGTCGAAAATTCTGATTTTGTAGATGTGAACGAAACAGTAGCACCGGGTGCAACTTTGCTGACAGGAAATGTAAAAGTAAATCACGACGGTGTTGTGTTAACCTGTAACAAAGCCTATTTTTTTCAAAAGGAAAATTATCTAAAAGCCTTCGGAAATGTTCAATTGGTGCAAGGTGACACTTTGTTTTTAAACAGCAAATATGCTGAATACAACGGAAATGTAAAAAAAGCTTTTGCTACCGGAGATGCTGTTATGAGTTCTCCAGACGCTACACTTGCAACTGATACTATCAATTTTGACCGAAATGTACAGGAAGTGTTTTATAATACACAAGGTACCATCGTCAATAAGGACAATACTTTGGTAAGCAAAGCAGGAAGGTATTATGTGGCGCAGAAAAAATTTCAGTTTTTAACCGCAGTTACTATTACCAATCCTAAATATGTTATTAAATCCAATCACCTCGATTATTACAGTAATTCGGGCCACTCCTATTTATTCGGACCCTCAACAATTACAAGTAAAGCTAACTACATTTATACAGAAAAAGGATTTTATGACACCAAAAAAAACCTGGCGCATTTTTTAAGAAAATCCTATATAAAATATGATGACCGTCTTATTGAAGGTGACAGTCTCTATTATAACCGGAATACCGAATTCGCCTCGGCTACACGCAACGTCAAAATCACTGATTCTGTCAATCGTGGAATCGTAAAAGGCCATTATGCTGAAGTATTCAAGCTGAAAGATTCCATGTACGTAACTAAAAGGGCAGTTGCAGTGAATTTTGTAGATAACGATTCTGTTTACATCCATGGTAAAAAATTAATGGTAACTGGTAAAGAAGGAGATCGCGTTATCAGGGCATTCAATAATGTTCGCTTTTATAAAACCGATATGAGCGGGAAATGCGATTCGCTTCATTCCAATACGAAAATAGCATTGACTAAATTAATAGGCAAACCAATTTTATGGAATGGGGAAAGCCAGATTACAGGTGATCTTATGCATTTAATTGGTGATAATGTGACGAATAAAATAGATTCATTAAAAGTGCTCAATAATACTTTTCTCGTCTCGCGGGACACTCTGGGTACCGGCTTTAATCAGGTTAAAGGAATCAATTTATTTGGTAAATTTAAAGAAGGGAAATTACATGATGTTGATGTAATAAAAAACACCGAGGTAATTTACTACATGCGCAACGATGCCAATGAACTCATCGGAATCAATAAAAATGTAAGCAGTAAAATCAATATGATTTTAGAAAACAATGCAGTCGAAACCATTACCTTTTTCAATAATGTCGATGGCGATATTTATCCTGAAATTGATCTGCCCGAAAATGCGCGTAAATTAAAAGGCCTGGTTTGGCGTGGTGATGAAAGGATAAAATCTAAAGATGATATTTTTTCTGCTGAAGATAATGAACTTAATGACAAATTGGTCAAACAGGGAAAGGCAGAAGAAGCGAAAGAAAATGTTCCTATGAAAATAAGGAAAGAAACATTGAATTACGATAAAAAAAATCCTAAACCAAAACCAAAATCGGAAACTAAAGAAAAAGAAAAGAAATAATTTCAGTAAAATTGAAGCCTGCTTTTTTTAACTTTAAATAAAAATAATGTGAATCCAGATTTTATAAAATATCAGGCACAAACATCACCATACCCTCTGGGAATGGAAGTCTCACATGCTATTGGTTCCTATATTTACGATACCAGCAATAAAAAATATTTAGATTTTGTTGCAGGCGTTTCTGCCTGTACGCTTGGTCATCAGCATCCAAGAGTGAATCAGGCGATAAAAGATCAGTTGGACAAATACTCGCACGTAATGGTGTATGGTGAATATTCACAAAGCCCAGCAGTTCAGTATTGCAAATTATTAGCCTCACTACTGCCTGAATCCTTAAACAAAACGTATTTGGTCAATTCAGGTACAGAAGCAATAGAAGGGGCTTTAAAATTAGCCAAAAGAACAACCGGGCGTAGTCAGCTTATTTCGTGTCATAATGCCTATCACGGAAACACAATGGGCTCCATGAGCGTTATGGGTTTTGAAGAACGTAAACAAGCTTTCCGTCCTTTAATTCCCGATATTGATTTTATTACCTTTAATAATGAAGCCGATTTAAAAAAAATAACCACAAGAACAGCTGCTATTCTACTTGAAACTATTCAGGGAGGTGCAGGGTTTATTCAGCCTCAAGATAATTTCTTAAACAAAGTCCGTCAACGTTGTGATGAAGTCGGGGCAATGATGATTGTCGATGAAATTCAACCCGGATTTGGGAGAACAGGTAAACTTTTCGGGTTTCAAAACTATGATATTGTTCCGGATATTGTCGTTATGGGAAAAGGAATGGGGGGTGGAATGCCGGTTGGTGCTTTTACCGCTTCTGCAGAAAAAATGGATCTTTTAACCGAAAATCCAAAATTGGGACATATTACCACTTTCGGCGGGCATCCTGTCATTGCGTCAGCCTGCCTGGCTACTTTGCAGGAATTAACTGAAACAAATTTAATGCAGGAAGCCTTAGTTAAAGAAAACCTGTTCAGATCGCTTTTGGTACATCCTTTGATAAAGGAAATTAGAGGAAAAGGATTAATGCTTGCCGCCATGACCGAAACAGCCGATATAACGAATCAGGTTATTTTAAAATGTCAGGACAAAGGTCTTATATTATTCTGGCTATTGTTCGAAGGATGTGCCATCAGAATAACACCGCCATTAACCATTTCTGAAGAGGAAATTAAAGAAGGTTGCTCCATAATTTTAAACGTTATGGATGAAATTCTGAAAAAGGATAAAATTAATTAGGAGCTATTTCCTGCTGTTCGCTAAATCTTTTATTTTTTAAAGAAAAAAACAAAAGGATATCGCTGCCATCAGGACTAGGACTCTCTGTTAAAATAAAATATAGAATAATAATTAAATAATCTTTACATATCAAAAGATTAAAACTTAAAACAGAACACTAATTCTGTCCATATTGTTAATTAAATTGTTCAAAACAATTATTTTCCTTTCCTCTCACAAGAATATGGTTGCCTAAATTTATAACAGGCTAATTTCAAAAAAACAAAGTATGCAATTAAGCAACGAAGAAGAAGATTATAACCTATCCCTATCCAAATTTGAGTCGATGTTAAAAACTAACAAAGTGCTCTTTTTTGATTCTGAAGAATTCGAAGAAATTATTCTTCATTATTTAGACATAGGCAAGGCTAATTTAGCAAAAAAGGCCTTGAAACTTGCATTAGACCAACACCCAAAATCTACAGGCTTAAAATTAGTACAAGTAGAAATGCTGGTATATGACGACAAACTCGAAATGGCTGAAAAGCTTTTAAACGAGTTGTATGCGATAGAACCCAACAACGAGGAAATTTATATCCAGAAAGCCAATATCTGTTCCAAAAGAGACCAGCACGAAAAAGCAGTCGAAATGTTGAAAATTGCCTTGCAATATACTGACGATTTCGCGGATGTGTATAATCTTATCGGAATGGAATATCTATTTATGGATAACCTCGAAATGGCAAAAGACAGTTTTATAAAATGTCTTGAAGAAGATTTAGAAGACCAGTCAGCATTGTATAATGTCGTGTATTGTTTTGAATTTCTGGATCAAAATCAGGAAGCCATAGCATATTTAAACGATTATATCAATAAAAACCCATACAGCGAAATTGCCTGGCATCAATTAGGCCGTTTGCATTATGGAGTAAAAGAATATGAAAATGCTATTCGCGCTTTTGACTATGCTACACTAATCGATGATGAGTTTTTAGGCGCTTTCATGGAAAAAGCAAAAGCAAACGAGCGTCTTAAAAAATACAATGAAGCTATCGAAAGCTACAACCGTACCATCGAATTGGATGATGCTACTTCTTATGCTTTATTGAGAATAGGAAAATGTTATGAGAAGCTTGGTAACGCACTTTTAGCCTTAAAATATTACAATCAGACCGTTCACGAAGATCCACTTTTGGATAAAGGCTGGATTGCCATAACTGATTTTTATGTTCGTCAGAAAAATTTTCAAAAGGCATTGTTTTTTGTAAATAAGGCACTGGCAATTGATAATCAGAATCGTTTGTACTGGAAACGCTATGCTACTATTAACAAACAGATGAACTTTTATGAAGAAGCCGAATTCGGATACAGAAAAGCGGTGGAATTTGGTGATTATGCATTGGACACCTGGTTATTTTGGGTTGACATCCTTCAGTTTTTAGGGGAATTTGACAGTGCTATACAAACATTGTTACAAGCATCTGAATATTTTCCCGAAGAAAACGAAATTGAATATCGTCTGGCGGGATTGTATTTTATGCTACAGGACAATACAAAAGCAAAATTTCATTTGAGCAACGGTTTACGTTTGAATTTCGATAATTACATTTTGATTGAAGATTTATTTCCAGTTGTCTGGGCTAAAAAAATGGTTAAAAATTACATTGAAAAACATAGAAAACAATAATGATTGATATTTTAAAAAGACGTTTTGGATTATTGGGCCGCAATATTAGTTATTCCTTTTCAAAAGGGTATTTTACAGAAAAATTTAGCGATGAAATATTTGCAGGCAACAGCTACGAAAATTTCGATATTGCTGACATTAACTATTTTACTGAATTAGTTAACAAAAACACTGATTTAAAAGGCCTAAATATTACCATTCCATACAAGGAACAGATAATTCCTTTTTTAGATAAACTTTCAAAAAAAGCAGCTTTAATCGGCGCTGTTAATACAATTAAATTTACTAAAGACGGAAAATTAAAAGGCTACAATACTGATTATTACGGTTTCAAAAAATCCCTAAAACCGTTATTACAGCCACATCACAAAAAAGCTCTTATCCTGGGAACAGGAGGCGCATCAAAAGGTGTTGCTTTTGCATTAGATGAACTTAATATTCCTTACACTTTCGTTTCAAGAGAAGCTAAAGAAAATATTATTGATTACGATTTAATAAATGCAACAACATTTGATAATTTTCAGATAATAATAAATTGTACACCCGTTGGGACAAGCCCAAATACGGAATCTTCACCCAATTTACCGTATGAATTTTTCACTGATAAACATATAGCTTACGATTTAATTTATAATCCTGCTGAAACACAGTTTATTAAAAAAGCCAAAGAAAATGGGGCCACTATAAAAAATGGTTACGACATGTTAATTTTCCAGGCAGAAAAAGCATGGAAAATCTGGAATAAATAAAAAATTAATAAATTATATAATTAAAAAGAGAGTATATCTAAAATGTGCTCTCTTTTTTTATTGTGTCAATTTATTATAAAACATTTTAAAGTTCCTACTTTTTGAACCCCTAACAACATGATTTATAAAACATACACCATAAACAAAGGATTTATTTTGTATTTAGAAACTCCTTTACTATCTTTCGCTATATTTAAAATACAAACCTTACACATTTAAAAATGTTAGAAGAAAAGAATGACAACCTGCAAGATGCAGATGGAAAGTTAGAAATGGATGTAAATGATTCTGCACAAATTGAGCCAACGCAAGAAACAACAATTTTACAGTCAGAATTGGAAAATGAAACAGCAATTAATAAAAATGAGGCTCATAATACTAATAGTATTGATACCAGCCATCAAATTGCTTTAGATGATATAACCAATTCCAACGCAGAAGAAAGTGAAGATGAAACGATAAAAGAGCCTACTGATTTTCCTATGCAGGATTATCATACTTTTACTTTGGATGCTTTGGTTGATGAATTAAAAAAACTTGTGAATACAGATAAAGCAATGTCTGTAAAAGATCATATAGAAGAAATTAAAAAATCCTTTTTATTACAATACAGCCATCTTTTGGAAGAAAAAAAAGAAGAATTTACTGCTTCTAATCAGGACCCTAATGAAGAATTTCAATATCATTCTCCATTAAAATCTAAATTTGATGAATATTATAATATATTTAAGGAAAAAAGAAATATCCATTTTAAACATCTGCAGACAAGTTTAAAGTCAAATTTAGAAAACCGACTTGCTATAGTTGAAGAATTAAAAGAGCTTATAAACCCACAGGAAAACATCAAGGACACACTTAAACATTTTAATGATTTAAGAGAGCGATGGAAAAATGCGGGACCGATTCCTAAAGATAAATACAATCATGTCTGGAATAATTATCATTTTCATGTAGAGAATTTTTACGATTATTTACACTTAGATCGTGAGGCACGGGATTTGGATTTTAAATACAATTTAGAACAAAAACAAAAAATAATTACCCGTGTTGAAGAGTTAGTAAATGAATCTGATATCAGTAAGGCATTTCGAGAATTACAAGATCTTCATAGGATTTGGAAAGAAGATATTGGCCCTGTTTCTAAAGAGCACAGAGATGTAATCTGGAATAAATTTAGTGAATTAACTAAAAAAATTCATGATAAAAGAGAACTTTTATTTGAAAGTCAAAAAGCAAACGAGCAACAAAACTTAGAAGCAAAAAAAGAGATTATTGCTAAAATTGAAGTTCTTGCTACTGAAAAAGTAAATTCGCATTCACAATGGCTGGGACAAATACAAAAAGTAGAAGATCTTAGAAACGAGTTTTTTGCAGCAGGAAAAGTGCAATCCGAAGTAAATGAAGAAACGTGGGCTGCATTTAAAACGGCTGTTAGAAACTTTAATTCTTTCAAAAATTCATTCTATAAAGACATTAAAAAAGATCAGAACGATAATTTAAATAAAAAAATGACTCTTGTTGCCAAAGCAAAAGAATTGCAGGAAAGTACAGATTTTACCGTAACTACTCCAATCATGAAACAAATTCAGGAGGAATGGAAAAAAATTGGTCATGTACCCAAAAAATATTCAGACAAAATCTGGAAAGATTTCAAAGATGCCTGTAATTATTATTTTGATAAATTAAAAGAGAGTAAATCTGAAGAAAATATTGATGAAATAGCTGCTTTTGACAACAAAAAAGCCTATTTGGATATTCTAAAAAATTATCAGCTTACCGGTGATCATAAAACAGATTTGGATGCTATTAAATTACATATTGAAACTTGGAAGGGATTCGGAAAAGTACCTTTTGCAAGGCGCCATATTGAAGGAAAATTCAATAAAATTTTAGATGCCCTTTTTGACAAATTAAGTTTGAGTAAAAAAG
>NZ_JBDTTP010000120.1:0-8208 GCF_039930565.1 Flavobacterium sp.
ATTGTAGTTACAGGCGGCGGAAGTGGTTTAGGAAAAGCAATGACTAAATATTTTTTAGAATTAGGAGCTCAGGTAGCGATTACTTCAAGGGATTTAGAAAAACTAAAAACTACAGCAACAGAACTGGAAACAGAAACTGGTGGAAAATGTTTACCCGTTCAATGTGATGTTCGTCATTACGAAGAAGTGGAGAACATGCTTCAGGAGGTTTTAAAAAATTTCGGAAAAGTTGACGTTCTCTTAAACAATGCTGCCGGAAATTTCATTTCTCCAACCGAGCGTTTGTCTGCAAATGCATTTGACACGGTTATAGACATTGTACTTAAAGGTTCTAAAAACTGTACACTTGCTTTTGGAAAACACTGGATTGATACTAAACAAAAATCGTCAACAATTTTAAATATTGTTACCACATATGCCTGGACAGGATCAGCTTATGTAGTACCAAGTGCTACTGCAAAAGCCGGAGTTTTAGCTATGACAAGAAGTTTGGCTGTCGAATGGGCAAAATATGGAATTCGCTCCAATGCAATTGCTCCGGGGCCATTCCCTACAAAAGGAGCATGGGACAGACTACTACCGGGAGATCTTGCAGAAAAGTTTGATATGGCAAAAAAAGTGCCATTGAAACGTGTTGGTGATCATCAGGAATTAGCCAATTTGGCAGCCTATTTAGTTTCTGATTTTTCAGCTTACATAAATGGAGATGTAATTACAATTGATGGAGGAGAATGGTTAAAAGGTGCCGGGCAATTTAATTTACTGGAAGCAATTCCGGAAGAACTTTGGGACCAGCTTGAAATGATGATAAAAGCAAAAAAGAATAAATAATTTTATGTGCTTACTAAATTCAGAATATTTTATAAAACTATACTGATTGCACAAATCCCGATAGCATTGCTATCGGGATTTTTTTATGTTTTAACCATTTAAGTAATATAAGTTCAGTTAAATAATCCTATGTTTAAACATTTGGCTACTTACATTTAATTATATCACTTAAATGGTTTAAATACAAAATATGGATACACAATTCACTTAAATTATTATTTTTGCCAAACAAATTATAACATCAAATTATGCTTATTATTGGAATTGCAGGAGGAACCGGAAGTGGGAAAACAACAGTAGTACACCAAATCATGAACGAATTGCCAGATACTGAAGTCGGTGTAATTTCTCAGGATTCATATTACAAGGAAACCCATAATTTGTCATATGACGAAAGAGCATTAATCAATTTTGATCATCCGAGATCTATTGATTTTGAATTATTGGAAAAACACCTTAAAGCTTTAAAAGCAGGCGAAACAATTGATCAGCCGGTATACTCTTTTATTCAGCACAACAGAACCGACGATACCGTTTCAACACATCCGAGAAAGGTAATGATTGTCGAAGGTATTTTAATCCTCACAAATCCTGAATTAAGGGAGCTTTTTGATATTAAAATCTACGTTCATGCCGATTCTGATGAGAGATTAGTTCGCCGTCTAAAACGTGATATTTCTGAACGCGGGCGTGATATCGACGAGGTTTTAACACGTTATCAAAACACTTTAAAACCAATGCATGAGCAATTTATAGAACCATCTAAAGCATTTGCTGATATTATAATTCCCAATGACAAATACAATACTGTTGCAATTGATGTAGTTCGTGCTGTAATTAATCAGCGAATTTTATAATTTTTATTGTAAATTTATTCCATATTAATTATAACAGCTTTTAAAATATTTATGAAAACAGTTAAGCGATTTATTTTTTGCCTGATAATACTCTCAGTAATTGCATGCAAAAGAGATAAATCGTTCAATAACAAATATTTCACTCTTACAGTTCCTAAAGAATATACTATTGATTCAATCAATTTTGGGGAATATATTCCGAGTAAATTTCCTGATAGACAATTGATATTTGAAAAAGATCCAAGTAGTTATTGTTTTTCTTTTTACATAAATAATAAAAATTTTGAAGAAAGAAAAGGAATTACTCTTTACAACACAGTAATTAAAAATAATTTAAATAAAGGTTATAAGGAAGTCGTCTTCAATGAAATAAAAAAGCAAGAATTATCTTTTAAACAAGGCCAAGGCAAAAAGTACAAGCTTATTTCAGCAATAAAAGATACAGTAATTCAAAATCAAAAATATACATATTACATATATGAATATGATTATTTAAATAATACAAATGTCAAAAGAATCAAAAACATAAAATTATTTACAGAAAAAAATAAAAAGATTTATGATATTGATTTAAAACTTGACAGCAAAGACAATTCTTCTTTACAAAATCAATTTAATGAGTTATTAAATATTGTAAAAACATTGAACCTCAAATAATAACTAATTAACTAAATCAAATTTTCGTTAACAATGAAAAATCCATACAAAGAAAAAAAATGGTTCAAACTCCTGGGCAATAAATATGTTTGGGTTTTGCTTTTTTTTGTGGTATGGATGCTGTTTTTAGATAACTATTCCTATTTTGACCATCGTTTTTTAGACAACCAGATTAATGAACTTGAAGATAACAAAACCTATTATCAGGAAGAAATAAAAAAAGATCAGGAACAAATAAAACAGCTTAAAAATCCGGAACAAATAGAAAAGTATGCCCGCGAAAAATATTTCATGAAAAAAGACAGCGAAGACATATATATCATCAAATTCGAAGGAGACACAATTCAGAAAAAAGAATAATCAGAAAAAAATAAAAATGGCTACTACCCTATTCGAAGATTTTAATCCGGTTTCATCCAAACAATGGAAACAGAAAATTCAGTTTGAGTTGGATGGAGCTGATTACAACAAAACAGTAATTTGGAATTCCCCCGAAGATATTCAGGTGAAACCGTTTTATCACAGTGATGAATTTATAAAAGCGGCTCCTGTAAAAACTCGGGCTTCTCAATTTAAAATTTGTCAGAATATTTTTGTCTACGATATAGATAAATCGATTCAAAGAGCCATCAATACTATCGAAAAAGGTGCTGAAAGTTTACGTTTCACGATTCAAAACGAAACAACTGATGTCCAAAAATTATTAGAAAATCTTCCTTTAGAAAACAGAACTGTTTACTTTAATTTAAATTTTATTTCAATCGATTTCGTAAAACTATTAGACAGTATTTCGATTCAAAAGAAAGCTAAATTTTATTGCAATATAGATCCGATTGGGCATTTCGCCAGTGATGGAAACTGGATTCCAACATCTGATAAAAACAACTTTGAAACTATTGAGAAAATTTCAAAAGCAACTACCAATCTTTCTTTGTTAAGTGTAGATTTAGGTTTGTATCAAAATGCAGGAGCCAACATTACACAGCAAATCGCATATAGCCTAGCGCATGCCAACGAATACTTAAACCGTATTTCGAATATTCCAAAACAAATCGTTTTTCAGGTTTCGGTAGGGACGAATTATTTCTTTGAAATTGCAAAACTTCGCGCTTTACGAATGCTATTCAATTTAATTGTTGCCGAATACAATCCGGACTTGGAATGTCATTTATTAGTTACACCAACCAAACGCAATAAAACTATTTACGATTATAATGTCAATATGCTCCGTACAACAACGGAATGCATGTCGGCAATTTTAGGCGGTGCGGATGCTGTAGCTAATTTACCTTATGATACTTTATATCACAAAGACAATGAATTTGGAGACCGGATTGCCAGAAATCAATTGTTGATTTTAAAACATGAAAGCTATTTTGACAAAGTCAATAATCCTGCTGATGGAAGTTATTATATTGAAAGTCTGACCATGCAATTGGCTGAAAAAAGTTTGACCTTATTTAAAAACATTGAAGCTGAAGGAGGTTTCCTGAAACTTTTGAATGAAGGGACTATCAAAAAGAAAATTCAGGAAAGTGCCAATAAAGAACAAGAATTATTCGATTCTAAAAAAGAAGTTTTATTAGGAACGAATAAATATCCCAATCCAGAAGACAAAATGAAACATGATTTAGAATTGTTTCCGTTCGTAAAAATAAAACCACGAAAAACATTAATTACGCCTATTATAGAAAAAAGATTAGCCGAAAAAATGGAACAGGAAAGACTGGATCTTGAATAATCATTTTAAGTAATAATAAATTCTCAAAGAGTTAATACATGGTAAGAAAAGACCTCAAACATATCAATCTTCAAAACCTCAAAATAGATTCTGAAACCTCAGATTCGTCAAACAGTTTTCAAACTGCTGAAGGAATCGGACTAAAAGAAACATATTCAGTTGATGATATTAAAGATCTGGAATTTCTTGATTTCGGAGCCGGATTTCCTCCTTATCTGCGTGGGCCTTATACAACTATGTATGTAAAACGTCCGTGGACAATTCGTCAATATGCAGGTTTTTCGACTGCTGAAGACAGTAATGCTTTTTACAGAAGGAATTTAGCCGCTGGCCAAAAAGGTTTATCCATAGCTTTTGATTTGCCCACACACCGTGGTTATGACTCCGATCACGAAAGAGTGGTTGGTGATGTTGGAAAAGCAGGTGTAGCTATTGATTCTGTAGAAGACATGAAAGTGCTTTTTGATCAGATTCCCCTAGATGAAATGTCAGTTTCTATGACCATGAATGGTGCTGTTTTACCTATTATGGCATTTTATATCGTCGCTGCAGAAGAACAAGGTGTAGCAATTGAAAAGTTGTCAGGAACCATTCAGAATGACATTTTGAAAGAGTTCATGGTCCGTAATACCTATATCTATCCACCAACACCTTCGATGAAAATCATTGCAGATATTTTTGAATTTACTAGCAGAAAAATGCCAAAATTCAATTCAATCTCAATTTCCGGATATCATATGCAGGAGGCCGGCGCACCAGCTCATATTGAATTGGCTTATACTCTCGCGGATGGTTTAGAATATATTCGAACAGGATTATCAACTGGAATGACAATTGATGAATTTGCTCCAAGATTATCCTTTTTTTGGGGAATCGGAATGAATCACTTTATGGAAATTGCCAAGATGCGGGCAGGTCGGATGATTTGGTCGAAATTGGTAAAACAGTTTAATCCAAAAAGCGATAAATCATTAATTTTAAGAACACATTGTCAAACCAGTGGCTGGAGTTTAACAGAGCAGGATCCATTTAATAATGTAACCCGAACGTGTATTGAAGCAGCCGCAGCAGTATTTGGCGGAACGCAATCTCTTCATACTAACGCTCTTGATGAAGCGATTGCATTACCAACAGACTTTTCTGCAAGGATTGCACGTAACACGCAGATTTTTTTACAGGAAGAGACTAAAATCAATAAAACCGCAGATCCTTGGGCAGGAAGTTATTATGTTGAAAGCCTTACTAACGAAATGGTTGAAAAAACGTGGAAACTGATTCAAGAAGTTGAAGAATTAGGCGGAATGACAAAAGCTATTGAAGCCGGAATTCCTAAATTAAGAATTGAAGAAGCAGCTGCAAAAAAACAAGCAAAAATAGACAGTGGACAAGATATTATTATTGGTGTAAATCAATTTCGATTAGAAAAAGAAGATCCTCTGCATATTCTGGATGTGGACAACCAAATGGTTCGTGAGCAACAAATTGAAGGGCTTTCAAAAATAAAAGCAAAAAGAGACTCACAAAAAGTTAGTGAATCACTTGAAAAATTAATTCATTGTGCAAAAACAGGACAAGGAAATTTATTGGAAATTGCTGTCGAAGCTGCTCGCAACAGAGCCACTTTAGGCGAAATCAGTGATGCCCTTGAAAGTATTTTTGGAAGGTTTAAAGCACAAATTAAATCTATTAGCGGTGTGTATAGTGCAGCAATAAAAAATGATAAAAATTTTGAAAAGGCAAAGCAATTAGCTGATACTTTTGCCAAACAAGAAGGAAGACGTCCCAGAATTATGATTGCCAAAATGGGACAGGATGGCCATGATAGGGGTGCAAAAGTGGTAGCGACAGGTTATGCAGATGTTGGTTTTGATGTAGATATAGGACCGTTATTTCAAACTCCTTCTGAAGCTGCCAAGCAGGCTGTTGAAAATGATGTACATATTTTAGGTGTTTCCTCATTAGCAGCCGGACATAAAACATTAGTTCCTCAGGTCATTGAAGAGCTTAAAAAACATGGACGTGAAGATATTATGGTGATTGTTGGAGGAGTCATTCCTGCACAGGATTATCAATTTTTATTTGATGCCGGAGCAGTTGCCGTTTTTGGACCTGGAACAAAAATTAGTGAAGCGGCGATCAAAATTTTAGAAATATTAATCGATTAAAAAAAGTCTAAGCCAAAAAAATCCCGAATTACTCGGGATTTTTTATTTTACTTTGTATCATTAATCATTTATTGTAGCATTACTATCTGCCTCAATATAAGAAAGATCATAACCTCCAAAAGCTTTCATGTAACTTCTTAAGGAAGTGCCATAAGCATCTCTAAAATGCCTGTTGCCTTTGTTTTTAAAAAAGTTTTTTACTGATCCTGCGCCTCCGAGATGGGCAGCAGCCAAAATTCCTGATTCGGTTATTGCTACACCATTAATGATTTTGCCCTCATACTTACGAATTTCCCGACGTAAAATCCATTTGTTTTTAGAGAGCAATGCGATGAATGCTTTTTCCTGTAAAGCTGGATTTTTTAAAAAAGCCTTGTCATTGTGAACACCTACGGATCTTAAAGTTTTAGAACCAAATTGGTACTTTCCCATGTATCCAATAGAATTTACTTTTCGGTATTTTCCCTGGGATTCTTTAAAAGCAACTGCTTCCTTAAAACCAATAAGATGATTTCCTGTAAATGGGATGTTTAAATCAGGTGAAGAAGGGTAATCATCTTCGTCTTGTGATGGAAATAAGTATTCGGATCCATCTGTTTTTTCTACGAGAAACCAAGGTTTGGTTTCTAAATTAAAGGGTTTAAAACCCAGGCTTAAAAATGTAATAATAACAATCAAACTCGAGTAAAAGTACCATTTCTTTATCATAAATTATTTTTCTTCAAAACGCTGTCACCTTTTTGAAATTTCTACGGTGCAAAGATAAGAAATACAAAACAATACTGATAATCAGTCGTTTGCGATTTTTAAAAATATAATAGATGCCCTTTAAGCCCTTTATTGGCTGAGTATTCGAGAGTTGGAGCCGGAATTTTTATCGTATTAAATAGTGAAAAAACCGTCTTTAAAAAATGTGATTTTGTGTTAATTTTAGTAAAATCAACATCAAAACTAAGATAAATCTGACGAATTCTTTCTGGATTTTGGATCGAAATGGGGATGTCATTTTGAATATTTCCTGAAAGCATTCCATCAGATCCATATCCAAAAGCAACATTTATCCATTTTGGAATTTTACTTTCCTTAGCAAAAGAATGCAGGTTTACGGAAAGCCAATATGTTTGTCCATTATAATCTTTTAGGATTTGTTCATTCAATGAATTTCCAAGTTTTTCAGGTCTTTGATTGGCATAATGAGTAGTATGAAAAGAAAATTTAGGAGTAATTCTCTGCTCATTCCAAAGCAATTCTTGTGACACATATAGCGCTGTACCAGTAGCATTGGCAATTATATCTCCGGAAGATGCACCCCATTCTGCAGAATAGCCATCTAAAATTTCAACAGAAGTAAGAAAAGCAAATCCTACGCCGGCACCGTAAATTAATTGATTTCTTTTGTCAGCTCCACTCCAGCTTAAAGTTTCTGAACCCAATCTTCCTAAATGATAAGCAGAATACATATGCCCTATTTTATCCATCTGGAGCCATTCGTCATTATCATTTATAAAATGAAAATCTGATTTAGGATAATCGGCATACCAAATCTGATTCAGACCAATTAAGGCAGCCGAAGCCAAAGCGGTTTCAGTGATGACAACTGTATTCTGTCTTCTTTTATTTAAGGTATCGGAAGGAGTTAAAAAATTTTCGAGTTTACTCTGCGCTTCAATTAACTGAAAACATAAAAAAAATAGTAACGATAAGTAATTTGATTTTTTAAAATTCAAAACTATCTTATTACTCCCTGACCAGCAATCCAATCTGAATATTTTTTTG
Source organism: Flavobacterium sp. (assembly GCF_039930565.1). Classification (GTDB taxonomy): domain Bacteria; phylum Bacteroidota; class Bacteroidia; order Flavobacteriales; family Flavobacteriaceae; genus Flavobacterium. Next base: position 8,028 of record NZ_JBDTTP010000120.1, read on the forward strand.
CGTTTTTTGTATGCTCTTCATAAGTTGATGCAAATTCATGATACCCAAAACGATCAACACTGGCACAAAAATAAATATAATCGTTTTTCTCAGGAGTTAAAACAGCTTCAAGCGCCGTGATGTCAGGCATAGCAATTGGTCCTGGAGGAAGTCCTATATTCACATAAGTATTATATGGAGA
>NZ_JBDTTP010000121.1:0-8178 GCF_039930565.1 Flavobacterium sp.
TCATAAAATTCCAATACAGGCTGTTAAAAGGACATGCTCTATCTCCTGTTTTTTTTGATTTATTATAGAAGCAGGTTCTGCTTTCAAACCAGGAATGATTGTAATTTAACTGATCTCCAAGAATGAGCCTTAAAGTTTTGGTTTCCATATTATTTACTGCTTCTGCATTTATCACTGCAATATTTTACTTCGTCCCAGATTTTTTCCCATTTTTTTCTCCATGCAAATGGTCTCTGGCAGACAACGCAGGTTTTAGTGGGCAGGTTTTGTTTCTTAACTCCTCTCATTTTTTTGTTTATTTCTAAAACCCCAAACAATATCACTCGCATATTTTCGAGTTTCTTCAATGTCAACGATTGGCTCTGGATAATCTTTACCTATTTCGCATTTGTAAAATTGCTGCTCAATACTATTTAATTTCCATGGTTCATGAATTAATTGTGATGGAATTTCCGCTAGTTCAGGCAGCCATTTTTTTATAAAAATGCCTTCTGAATCGTGTTCCTGAGAGTTTTTTATGGGATTATAAATTCTAATAGTATTGCCCGTTGTTGTACCCGCCTGCATCTGAATCTGCGGATAATGAATTCCGGGTTCATAATCTAAAAACTGTCTTGCCAGAAAATGCAATTCCCGCCAGTCCTGCCACAAATTGAATGTGAAAAAGGAAACTACCATTGCCCGCATTCTAAAGTTGATGTAACCTGTATGAACTAAACATCTCATACAGGCATCAATAATAGGAATCCCGGTTTTACCTTCCTGCCACGCTTTTATATAGGTTTCGTTTATGGGTTTTACCAGGGAATCATAATCTTTGTTTATGTTTTTAAATTCAATTTGGCAGTCACTTTCAAATTTTTGCATAAAATGGCAATGCCAGTGCAGTCTTGAAACAAAATTAAGCATGGCTCTTTTGTTGGGAGATGCTTCATAAAACTGATTGGTATATTGATACACCATTCGCATACTGATGTTTCCGTAGGTCAAATAGGGAGATAAACGGCTACATCCTTTTCTGCTTAAATCGGGTTTAGAAATATGTTTGCTGTAATTGACATGTCTCTCTTTTGCAAAACTTTCTAAGTACCTCCAAGCCCAATATTCTCCACCCTGTTGAAAGTTTTCATGTCGGTTTGTAATTTCGGTTGAAAGTGCTTTCCCTTTTATTTTTTGATAATAATCAGGATCTAAATCTTCAAATTCAAAAGCATTTAATTCAATCATTTTAGGAGCTGCACGCATTGTTTTTTCCCAGCGTTTTTCACAATCTTCTCTGGAAATCAGCTTTCTAATTACGCCATGGAGCTGGGATTGTTTCCAAAGAATTTTATGATCATCAAAAAAAAACTGCATGGCAATATCCCTGTCAAAAGTTACCTTATTGCCAATTTCCTGATGTGAAAATACTGTTTGAATATCATAAAGACTGCATAGGTGCTCAAAAACAGTCTGGACTTCGTTATGAAAATAATAGATCTTTGCAGCAAATGACTTTAATTTAGACTGCATTTCCTGTAAAGATTCATAAACAAACCGCCAGTGACGCACATCAGAATCACCATAAACCATTATCGACGGCTCAAAAAAATAAACTAAAACAAGAGGGATGTTTTCCTGCTGCGCCATAAAAAGAGGTTCGTGATCTGTAAAACGAAGATCACGTTTGAACCACATAATATTTACCTTTTTTTTGTTCAACTTTTAAGTAGTGATGTAATTTCCTTATCCGGCTTTGCATAGCTTAACCGGTCTAATTGCATGGTTTTATGATAGCTGTCCAGACCAGAACAAGTAATGGTATTGGCTTTTTCTAAATTAACAAAACCATCTTCAGACAAACTGTCTTCAGGAATAAAAATCTGGACTATTTCCCCGATAATCATAGTGGTATTATTGATTAAAATGGCTGTTTTTTCTTTAAATTCAATACCTAACTGTATGTTGCTTTCGAGTACAAAAGGAGCTGGAAAGTTGTTTTTATATTCCGCACGGAGTCCTGCAGCATCGAATTCTGAAATTTCTTTGTCGTATCTCGCTGATGTCTGATGTGACTGCTTGTAAATCTGTTCGTTGATATGATTAATAGTATAGTATCCTGTATCTATAATATTCCTCATAGTATCACGCTCTGGCGGGCTGGGGCGAAAAATCATGCCTATTAATGGTGGATTCGCTCCAATATGAAAAAAAGAACTAAAAATGGATAAATTAGTATTTCCTTTATTATCAGAAGTTCCTACCAATGCCACACTTTTAAAACCGCCTAAACTATTGATTAAATGCACGGCAGTTTGTTTCTCCATTTTTTCCAGATCACTGGTTTTAAAATTTATTTTGTTTTTCATTAGTAGAAATTTTATAAAAAAAATGGAACTTTTCAATCGATGAGTATCCATTTTTTATCACTGTTAAGTCTAAAAGTAGCAATATGTTCCTTATTCCATTCTTTGGGCCCTATAAGTGAGAGAAAATCAAAACCGTCTGCATCTTTATATAAATGATATGTTTCACCAACAATAGGTTCAAAAGAAAATCTGGCATTGTAGACCAATTCATTCCACTGGAATTCTTCTATTAAATTCTGGTATTGCATTTTCAGTTCATTGAATTTACTTTCAAACTCTTTGTTTACCTTATTTATGCCCATGTTTTTCCAGCCGGTTAAATCATCTGCTTTTATTATAGGTGCGCCAACACTTGTAGCATACGGCAATAGGCTTGCATTATAACCATGCTCAGCAGAAAATACTACATTATCCGGTTTATCTTTTTTCATCGTCTATAAAATTTTTATTAACGCTTAGAGATTTTATTATTTGAAATTGCTCTTTGCCTGTTACATTTAAACCGATCAATTGCTTGAGTTCTCTTTGCAGCGTGTTTTGTTTTACAGTTTTCAACCCTTTCACGCCACAATTTGTAACTGCTGAACTTTATCTCTTTCTTCATCAAAGCTTTCACATCACTTTCAGATAGACCAAATTGAAATTTTATCGCATCAAAAGATGTTCGGTCTTCCCATGCCATTTCTATAATTCTATCGATCTGAGCTTCATTCAATACACCATTATCGATTTTTATAATTATTGGCTTTGTCATATATTTTGTTTAACTATTATTAAATAAGATCAAACAAAAGTAATACTTTTACATTTATGAGAGAATTAAAATTGATAATACATTTAATTTTAAACCAATAGACATAATTAAAAAATGAGGAGAAATTATATTTTATAAATTGATAAAAAATCCACAACACAATTCTTCAATTAAAGAATTTCAAAAGCTCCTAATAATTTAATGCTATCAAACCTGTTTTCTCCAAAGCCAGTTGACCACTCCTTTTATTAATTCCGAGCATTTACATTCAAATAATCTTTCTTCTTACAAAGCTTTTTTATATGACAAATCTATTAGGTTCTGTAGCATATATTATTAAGATTTATCTTTGGATTTTTAAAATTACACCGTTCATGAATACCCAAGGTCATTGTTATCCTAAATCTGTTACACTTCAAGCTGTTTATTTTAAACTTAGATTTATATTGAGTTATCGAGATGTGGAAGAAATCATTAAAATGCGGGGAGTTCAGGTTGATAATTCAACAATCCAGCGCTGGACGTACAAGTTTGCTTCCTTATATTGAATCAGAGATGAAGAAAAGCAAATGTAGAGTAGACTGAGCTGGAGGCTTCTCACCAGAAGCAGTCAGCGAATGAGTGCGCAGTCTTTTTAATTAAGGCAATTAATAGCAGACCCAGAGTAATAAGTATTGATAAAAGCGAATCAAACATTGGAGCTATAGAAGTTTATAATAAACGCTCATTTTCTACGATTAAGATTAGACAATCTAAGTATCTGAATAATATAGTTGAACAGGATCATCGATTCGTAAAGTGGAGGATACAAAACGGATTAGGATTCAAAAGTTTTGAATCTGCGAAACGAACATTGAGTGGAATTGAAATTGTGCATATGCTTAGGAAGAATCAGATGATTAATCCACCAGGGATAAGAACCAAAAAAAGGACTGTTGTACTAAATAGTTTAACTTTCATGGATTGATTAAAAGAGTGCCTTCACTAAGGCACTCTTTTTTGTTTATAATCACTTCTGAATGTGATAAATATCATTTCTATTAGTTAGTTGTTGCTATACTTTTATAGTGAAGGTTAATTGTCTAAATAATAAGGACACAACTAAAAAAAATATTAAATATGGAATCAATCGAAGAACAAACAGTCTCAATGCCCCGAATTGGGGATAAGGCACCGGAATTTAAGGCTATAACTACGCAAGGAGACATTAATTTTCCTGTTGATTACAAAGATAAATGGATTATTTTCTTTAGCCATCCTGCCGATTTTACACCAGTATGTACCTCTGAATTTATGACATTTGCCAAAAGGGAACCTGAATTCACCGCGCTTAACTGTCAATTAGTTGGGCTTTCGATCGATGGATTATACAGTCATATTGCTTGGTTAAGAACCATCAAGGAGAAGATTGAATTTAAGGGAATGAAAAATATTGAGGTAAAATTTCCATTAATAGAGGATATAACTATGGAAGTTGCAAAGAAATACGGTATGATTCAACCCGGTGAAAGTACTACTAAAGCCGTAAGAGCCGTTTTCTTCATCGACCCAAAAGGAATGATACGCGCTATTATTTACTATCCGCTTTCTATGGGCAGAAATTTCGACGAATTAAAAAGAGCTTTAATAGCCCTGCAGACTGCTGACAGCTATAATATTGCAACTCCTGCCGATTGGCAACCCGGCGATGACGTAATTGTACCAACAGCAGGTTCTTGTGGTATTGCCAAAGAAAGAATGGAAGACAAGCAGGAAATGACCTGCTATGATTGGTTTTTCTGTACCAAACCCCTGCCTGTCGAAAAGGTGAAAACAAAGTAATTCAAAATAACAATTATCATGTCAAAACCACATATAGTTATCCTAGGTTGCAATTTTGCCGGATTAACCACAGCAAGGTATATTCATGCTGTGGTTAAGGACAAAGCAGATATTACGATAATAGACCGAAAATCGTTGCTGACCTTTGTACCGAACATACCCATGCAGGTTTTGGCAAATGTCAATCCTGCAATTGACTTACAGTTCAAATTCATGTCGTTTTTAGCGCATGATGGCAGTGAATTCATTCAGGCAGAAGTAACCACTATTGATCCGGAAACCAATACAGTTTTTTATCAGCCAAATGAACGTTCAGGTCATCCGGTTCGCAGGCTGCAATACGATTATTTGGTTGTAGCACTTGGTAATCGCTTGGCATATGATAAAATTGAAGGGTTTAATGAAAATGGTCATAGCGTAACTGATGTGTTCCTTGGGAATCGTTTACGTAATTATTTGCATAAAGAGTATAAAGGCGGTCCCATCGCTATTACTTCGAATATTTTTCATCAGGGCAAAAGCGATAAATTACCAGCAAATTTACCGATTGCCTTAACAGCTTGCGAAGGTCCGCCTGTCGAGATGGCTTTTTCATTAGCACATTGGTTAGAAAAGCAAAAAAAAGGAAAAACATCCACAATATTTTTATCAACTCCAGCTAAAGTAATTGCAGAAGATGCCGGAGAAACAATTCTGAATCAGTTATTGCCAATGATGGGTAAAATGGGCTACAATTATCAGGCAAATACTCAAGGCATCAAAAAAGTGCATAAAGGCGGCATCGAATTCAATGACGGTTCTACGCAAGATGCAGAAGTAGCAATATTGTTCCCAGACTGGCAGGCACATGATTTCTTAAAAATGCTTCCTTTTACTGATGATATGGGTTTTGTAATCACCGATTTATATATGCGAAATCCTGATTATCAAAATATTTTTGCAGTAGGTGATGCAGCATCCATTACAGTTCCCAAAATTGGTTCATTAGGACATATGGAAGCTGAAGTTTTAGCCAACACTTTGGGAAAAGAATTGGGTATCATTAAAGGCGATATTGCCCCTATGGAATTCGAATTACTTTGTATGGGAGATATGGGAGGTATAAAAGGATTTTATATGCGTACCAATGAATGGTGGGGCGGAAAAGAAAGTCATTTAGAAATGGGATTGACACCTTATGCGCTCAAAATGGGCTTCAAACAAATGTATTATACCCTTGGCGGTAAAATTCCACATTGGGGCTTGGCATTGAGTGAAATTATTGGTGACCATACGGCCATTTAAAACATAATAGCTAATCTGCAGTATAGTTTAATATAATTTTAATGGTCTGTCTAAAAAAAATATGAGAGCCTCTTTTTTTTTTGCTGTAAGTACTTTTATAAGACTGCTAATTCAAGAGATATAGTTCTCTATTACTACTTTCTATTTGTTATAAAAGTATTTCTCCTTCTTTTCTGAAATTGAATTGATATTATCATCATTGAGTTTTCGTAAATATGTTTTCATTTTTTCATGACACAATTTATATTGTTTGTTATCATAAGTATTGTAAATTGTCCAGAATTTTTCAGTTTCTCTCGAAGTAAGCTCAAGCTTTTCGGTTAAAAAAAAACTTTATAACTTTAATTTTTTCGAATTTCTCGTTTGTTTTTTCATTTTATTGATGATTACTCTTACGATCTGCTATATTTATTAATAACAAAAGCCCACTTGTATAATTGGGCTTTTGTTATTGAATTTGGTTTTAAACTCTATTTATACTTTATATTAATGCTGATAATATCCGAAGTCATATTAGTAGTTCGTGTATAATGACCGTAACGAATCTCTAATGTATTCCAGTGTTTAAGTCCAAAGATTCCGTTAAGGGGCGTGAATTTCATTCCCATTCCAAAGAAACTGCTGTCAAACTTAGATAAATCATAATTACTGGTGTAGTATTCATCAGCTGCAGTATGTTCTCCGTAAGGTTTAAAATACTTTGTTCCGGTTTGGGTATAATATCTATAAAACGGACTTACTGAAAATGCCTGCGTTAATTTTACCGGAATTTCAAGATCAGCGGTATGTGCTTTTAAACTCCAGTTATCAGTATAATATCTGTAATAAGCGCGAATAAGTACATTATCTCCCAGGAAATAACTTGCCCTGATTCCTACTGGAATTTTGAGTCTTGTATCCGGCATTTTTTCCTGATGCACTGAACCATCTGCAAAATAAACCCTGTGAAAAGGAAGGCTTAAATAACCGTTTTGACTAATCACATCGCCTACAAGCATTACCTGCAGATTTTTGTTTACCACTTGAGAATAACTTAAAGTTCCTGCAAAAGTATTTCGGTTGGCGCTGCCATAGCCTTCGCCTCCTGAAGTGCGAAGTTCAACAGGTTCAATTAGTTTTAACTGATCGAGAAAGGTTTGGAATTTGGCTGTAAATTCTCCATTGCGGTCTCTGGTTTTTTGAGAGAAACTAATATTTCCTCCAAAAGACTGATAATCAAATTCTGTTGAAGAAGAAACTCCAATCCCAATAGTTCGTCCCGTTGTTTCATTTTCTCTAAGATAAGTTAAAGAAGGGTAGAAGCGGTTGTCTGAAGAAGATGCTGATGAATTGGCGCTCAAATCAATCATATCTGATGATGCAGAGGTATAATGGTCAATACCTGCTTCAATATCAAAAGTATGTTTGATTCCGGTTTCTCCGTATTTCACTAATTTGACATCAATGGTATTGGCAATATCAGTAAGATGTTCTGATCCAATTCCGCCGGTAACGGCTGAATTGTCTCCGTTTTGTTTGTAATAGCTGGATACGAGATTTACCTCTTCCAATTTTAATTTTTTGCTTTTATAACTGGTAGAATCAGTAGGAACATTTTGTGCTCTTACCTGAAATAGTGCTAATAACGCAAATCCTGTTATGAATATTCTTTTCATTTTTTAATGGTATGAAAATTAGTTACAACCACAGCCTCCGCCGCTTTTTCCTGAATTGGCTCCGGAAGCTCCTTCTCGGTAGGATTGAAAACTAAGTTCTGTTTTTTCGATTTTCCTATTGGAAAGGACCATTTCAGAATCATTTATTTTTCCTTTTTGGTATTCTTTTACCGATGTACAAGAGGAGAGTAGAATGCCCGTAAAAGCAATGCTAAACAACAGTACGAGCGCTTTTTGTTTTGGCTTTTTCATTTTAGGTTAATGTTTTTTGAAGTGTAAATTTTGTTGTTATCATCTATTATTATGCAATATAGAT
>NZ_JBDTTP010000122.1:0-8111 GCF_039930565.1 Flavobacterium sp.
TAGCAAGTTCAAGACCAATAGCATCTGTAAACCAGAAAGTTAAACCAGCACCTGGATTAAGTGTTCCGTAGCTACTATCACCAAAGAAAGTATAACCACCACCTACAGATAACGAAGGATCGATAACTTTAGATTTAATCATTTCCATGAAGCTATATTTAATAGTAGCATCAATTCCATAATACATTAAATCTCCAGGATTTACTACTGCATTACCTCTAGAATCACTATTAGCCAAGCTTGGGTTATTAAAAACAACAAATTTATCAATTTTGTTTACAGATCCCTGTAAACCAACAGAAAAACCACTTCCAACATATTTCGATACTCCTATGTAAGATAAAGAAGGAAGGATATTCCAGTTATCTTTCACACCAAATGGCTGCGAAAAGTGTTGATCAAAGAAGCCACTTCCTGACCCAGAACTTGTTCTGGTGTCAACGGCATTAACTCCAAAAGAGATAGCCCATGGATTGTTACTGTCTTGTGCGTGAGAGCTTAAACCCATCACCATCATCACAGCAACTAAAAGTTTGTTAAGATGTTTCATACTTAATTTTTTTAATTACAATTTAGTTAATTACAGACAAAAGTAACACGTAATTTTTTAAATTCAAAATAGATTGTTAAAAAAACCTACAAAAATTTGATTAATGTGGCAATTATATAACTTTTAACATTTTACCAACTGATATAAAAGCGCTTATAGCTCTATCCAAATGCTCTTTTGTATGGGCTGCGGATAATTGAACTCTTATCCTTGCCTTTTCTTTTGGAACAACCGGAAAAAAGAATCCAATTACATAAATTCCTTTCTTTAAGAGTTCATTTGCCATATTTTGAGATAATTTTGCATCATACAGCATTACCGGAACAATTGCTGAATCCCCATCAATTATATCAAAACCTGCCTCCTTCATTCCTTTTTTAAAATAATTAGTATTCGATTCCAGCTTATCTCTCAAAGACGTATCTTTTTCTAAAAGCTCGAAAACTTTAATAGAAGCACCAACAATTGCAGGCGCTAAAGAATTTGAGAACAAATAAGGGCGCGATCGCTGACGCAATAATTCAATAATTTCTTTTTTGGCAGTGGTATATCCTCCCATCGCACCACCAAGTGCCTTACCAAGCGTACCGGTTATAATATCAACTCTACCCATTACACCTTTTGCTTCCAATGTTCCTTTTCCGGTAGCTCCAATAAAACCTGCGGCATGACATTCATCAACCATTACCATTGCATTATATTTATCAGCCAGATCGCAAATCTTATCCAAAGGAGCAACAATGCCATCCATTGAGAAAACCCCATCTGTAACAATCAATTTGAAACGCGCTCCAGCTTTATCTGCAGTAATTAATTGCTGTTCCAAATCTTCCATATTGCTGTTTTCATAACGATATCGAGCCGCTTTACACAAACGGACTCCGTCAATAATCGAAGCATGGTTCAGGCTATCCGAAATAATAGCATCTTTTTCTCCCAGCAAAGGTTCAAAAACTCCTCCATTAGCATCAAATGCAGCTGCATAAAGAATGGTATTTTCTGTACCATAAAAATCCGCAATCTTTTTTTCTAATGTTTTATGAATATCCTGTGTCCCGCAAATGAAACGAACTGACGACATACCAAAACCATGTGTATCCATAGCATCTTTTGCTGCCTGTATAACCTCAGGATGCGAAGAAAGCCCTAAATAATTATTAGCACAAAAATTTAAAACTTTTTCTCCTGTAGAAATAGTTATTTCAGCGTCTTGTGCTGATGTTATAATGCGTTCTTTTTTAAAAATACCGTTTTCTTCTATTGACTGCAGTTCATTTTGCAGATATTCTTTAATTTTACCGTACATATTGTTTATTTAAAACGTTAAAAATTAATACATTAGCAAAATTTTAGCTACGTAACTTCCTTAACATCTGATTAATATTTTCACAAATTTACTACATCGATTTCGTTTCCTATATATACCAATGCCCTTTTTAACACTTTGTATCCTAAATCTTCAACAGCATTTTGATATTCCTGAATTTGATGTATATATTTAGGATTTCTGGCACCTGTTTTATAATCCAATAAATACGCTTCCTTATTTTTGGTTAGAACAATTCTGTCTGGTTTTAAAATTTTACCTTGTTTTTGTACAATAGCCTGCTCATTCAAAATAGTATTTTTGCTATCAAAGCAAGCACTAATTTCAGCATGATTAACAATCTGCTGTAATGTTTTTAAAACGATTTTTTTTTGATCAAACGTTATCAATCCATTTTCTATTGCTTTTATAATGGCCATATCAACATCTGATTTATCTTTCACAAAAGCCAGAATTTCATGAATTATATTTCCGTATGAAATTGCATCCTGTTGATGAGTATCCCACATAAGTGCCTCGCGCTGGGCAATTTTAATGTTTTTTGGATTTAAAACTTCGGCAACTATTGGAATCGTTTTTATTAAATCTACTGTTTTTCCTGGTGGAGAAATTTTCATAGAATTTCCAAATTCATATTCGCATTCGTCCGTATCATAAACTCCTTTGTTCATCAAATACTTAATAAAGAAAGAAGCCATATTGTTTGGTAATTCCCCGTCTTTTCTTTCTTTTAACGATTGAGAGATAATATACAATTGCTCTTCGGCACGTGTTAATGCCACATACAAAACATTAATATTATCCAGTAATTCTTCTTGTTTTTTCAAATTAAAGACTGCCGAAGCACTTTCTCCAAAACCTTCTACAGCACTGCTGTTATCAACCAAAGCTTTAGGCACACCTAAATCAACATCTTCAGTGTCAAGCCACAATTTATCTTTTGGCTTTCTGTTATAATCTTCTTCTGCAAAAGGCATAATCACGACCGGAAACTCCAAACCTTTCGATTTGTGTATCGTCATAATTCTAACCGCATTATTTCCTTCAGGGGAAGGAATACTGAATTTATCCGCGTTTTTATCCCAATAGCTTAAAAAATCAGCTATTCCGGCCTGATTTCGAATATCTCGTTCCAGAACAATATCAAGAAAATATTGCACATATGCATTTCCTTCAGAAAGAAGGAATTTAGATATGATAATTTCTACAGCTTCATACAATGATTTCTTTCTAATATCTTCAAACGAAAGTGACACATCAAGAGTCAAAAGCCATTTTTCAAAATCACTCTCAAAAATTTGCGCCATTCCAAACGCAATAAAATCATGAATCGGAATTTTAATTTCTTTAGTATTCGCTAAAAAATGTAGAAAATTTGCTTTTGCTTCTAAATCAATGTTATTGTTTAGATATTTTAGCAAATGAATAATCAATCGGACTTCAGTAGCATTTTGGATCATCAGGGTTTCTGAAGATAAAAGCGGAATATTCTGCTCCGTCAGATAATTGGCAATAGCGATTCCCTGATCTCTTTTTCGGGTCAGGATTACAATATCCTTATATTCAAACCCTTCCCTTATAACTTTTTGAATTGTATTTAAAGTTGCAATAACATATAAATCCGACTTTTCTATAACCTCTTCATCATCGGCAAAATCATTTTTTTCAATTATGGGCAGAAAAGAAATATTTACATAACCGCCTTTTTTAGAATTTGCATACTGAAAACTATGATTCTCATACAAATCTTTATAATCTTCATTTGAGAACTCAGTCGAAATTAGCTTAAAAAATGCATTATTAAAATCGATTACTTCGCTATAACTGCGGTAATTGGTGTCTAAATGTTTTACTTTTTTGTTTTTATTACTAAATGGATTTTCTTCTTTATTATACGGATTTACCTCTTTGCTCAATTCTATAAACTGTTCTGCTTTTCCTCCACGCCAACGATAAATAGATTGTTTTGGGTCACCTACAATCATTAAGGTTCCTTTATTACCAAAATCATCCTGCCCGGAAAGCGCATTATCAATTAGCGGAATCAAATTTTGCCATTGCATTTCAGAAGTATCCTGAAATTCATCAATGAAAAAATGGCGATATCTTTCTCCCAGACGCTCATAAATAAAAGGAGCCGGCTGGTTTTGAATTTCACGATGAATAATCGCATTGAATTCTGAAATTGATAATACATTTTGTTCCGACTGAATTTTAGCCAATTCGTTATTTACTGTATTCAGCAAAGAGAGTGGTGTTATATTTTTTAGGAACGCCTTGTAAAAATCTCTTTTTTCGAAGTTTTTATAAGCTTTACTTAATATCAGAAGGAGTTCCGGAATACTATTTTCAATCAAAGCGCGATCAGTCGCAGTTTTATTAATCGCAATATCTTCAAATTCATGAAAAGTTTTATTTGTTGGATTGAATTTTCCATCCCGTATACACTCCAAATGATTTGGAAATGTACCTCTTGAAAATGATTTTAGATCGATGCAATTTTTATCCAGTAAAGAAAAAGCCTCGCAAGCGAGTTCTGCATTTTCTTTTTCTAAATCGGTACACAAAACCGACATTTTCTTTTTGATGGCAATAAATTCTTCAATTGACTTATCCTGAAAATGTGAAATTTCATTCCGGTTATTTTCATTCAGAACTAACCTTCCTGTTTCCATAATTTCGCGCGAAACATCCCAACTTTTATCATCGTCGGTTTTTTCCATTGTAAAATCAATCAGCAGTTTTGTCAAAGTTTCATCCTGACCTGCCTGTGCAATAATAGCATCTACAGCTTCAATCAATAAGTTTTCAGTATCCAGAGTTACCTCAAAAGTCATTGGTAAATTTAAATCATGGGCAAAAGCACGAATTACTTTATGCGTAAATTTATCAATGGTAGAAATATCAAAAGCTGCATAATTATGAATTAAATGCTTGATGATACTTTGAGATTTTGTTTTGATTTTAATTACCGAAAGTCCTGTTTCCCTAGACAAATCTTCCATTAAATCAATGGCTTTCGCCGAAGATTCTTCTTTGGTAAATTCAGATAAACTGCCTACAATCCGGCTTTTCATTTCATGAACTGCTTTGTTGGTAAACGTTATGGCCAGAATATTTCGGTAAGCATCATCTTTTGGCGAAGAAAGAATAATCTTAAGATATTCCTTAACCAACGTATACGTCTTTCCGGAACCCGCTGATGCATCATAAATGGAGAAAGACGGACTTTGCATGATTTTTTATTTTTGTATGGTAAAAATAATATTTCTGCTACATTAACACTTTACAAAATCAAAAAATTGAAATGAATATTTTATTGTTTAGGAAAAGCTCTTTTATTAAAAACCAACAGAATTCCGACACCTGCAGAAATTGCCATATCGGCAACATTAAAAATAGCATTAAAAAACTCAAATTGCTTTCCTCCAAAAAATGGTAACCACGCTGGTAAGTTACCTTTCCAGATAGGAAAATAAAACATATCTACTACTAAACCATGAAACCATGTACCATAAGGCTCAGGTGAAAAAAGTGTTGCCAGCTTTCCATGACTGTCATCAAAAATAACTCCGTAAAAAACAGAGTCAATTATATTTCCGGAAGCTCCGGCAAAAATTAATGCAATTGCCACAATTAAATAATCAGAATGATTTTTCTTAATTGAATCAGAAAGCCAGTACCCAATTCCGAATACAGCAAAAATTCTAAAAACAGTCAAAATTAATTTACCATACTCCCCAGGGATTTTTGTTCCCCATGCCATTCCTTCATTTTCAATAAAATGAATTCTGAACCATTCAAAAACATGAGCTTCATCACCTAAAATAAAATTTGTTTTTACATAGATTTTAGAAACCTGGTCAATCAATAATATAATAAATATAAGGAGATACGCTTTTCGTAATGACATGTTATAAATTTTAATGTTGGCAAAAGTAACAATTAAATAAAAAAAAACGCCCCTTATGGAGCGTTAATTCTTTTGTAATTTAAGTGATTATCGTTGCAAATTTTTAGCTTCGATACTCATGGTAGCATGAGGAACGATTTTTAATCTTTCTTTACCGATTAATTTACCTGTTACTTTGCAGATGCCATACGTTTTGTTTTCTACACGGAATAATGCATTTTTAAGATCCCGAATGAATTTTTCCTGTCTGATAGCCAACTGTGAGTTTGCTTCTTTTGACATTGTTTCACTTCCTTCTTCAAAAGCCTTGAAAGTTGGTGAAGTATCATCTGTACCGTTATTTAAATCGTTCATGTAAGCACTTTTTATTAAATCCAGATCGGCTTGTGCTTTTTGTATTTTATTTTGAATTATTTCTTTAAACTCCGCTAAATCAGCATCAGAGTATTTTGTAATTTCATCTATCATTTTATTATCCTATTTTGAAATTAATATCATTGTTTTAATATCATCAAACTCAATTTCTGTGCCGTTTTCCAAAGCATCCACAAAAACCAAATCATTTGTAAGTGTCTCAGACTTAATATAGTCTTTATTTTTTAAAATCGCCTCTTCCAGGATTCCGCTTCTTTTTAATTGAATTTTAATTTTATCAGTAACCTCAAATCCGGAATCTTTACGGATATTCTGAATTCTGTTTACCAATTCTCTTGCGATTCCTTCATTTTTCAATTCTTCAGATATTGTAATGTCAAGCGCCACTGTAATTCCGTTTGAATTTGCAACCAGCCATCCTTCAATATCCTGCGATGTTATTTCGACGTCTTCCAGAGATAAAGTTACATTATTTCCTGCAATAACAATATCAATCGTCCCCAGCTTGTCTAACTCATTAATCTGATCCGCAGAAAAAGATTGTATTTCTTTGGAAATCAAACCCATATCTTTTCCAAAGCGTGGTCCCAAAGCCTTAAAATTTGGCTTAATCTGCTTTACTAAAATACCCGAAGCATCGTCTAAAAGCTCTATTTCTTTTACATTTACCTCAGTTTTTACAAGCTCGGAAATTGCTTCAATTTCACCTCTCTGTTTCTCGTCAAGCACCGGTATCATTACCTTTTGTAAAGGCTGACGTACCTTAATCATTTCCTTTTTACGAAGTGATAAAACCAAAGAAGAGATGGTCTGAGCCTTCTGCATTTTGCTCTCTAACATTTTATTAACAAAGTTTTCGACAAATTTTGGAAACTCAGCCAAGTGAACACTGCTAAATTGCTCAGATCCTGTAGAACTCGTTAAATCCCGGTACAATTTATCCATGAAAAATGGAGCGATCGGAGCGCTTAATTTACTGATCGTTAACAGGCAAGTATAAAGTGTTTGATAAGCTGCAATTTTATCCTGAGCGTATTCGCCTTTCCAGAAACGACGACGACACAAACGAACGTACCAGTTGCTTAAGTTTTCCTGAACAAAGTCAGAAATAGCTCTTGCCGCCTTTGTAGGCTCATAATCTTCGTAACATTCATCAACAAATTTGATTAATGTATGTAATTCAGACATGATCCATTGGTCGATTTCCGGTCTTTCGTTTAACGGAATTTCCGCTTCAGCGTATTTGAATCCATCAATATTGGCATATAATGAAAAGAATGAGTAGGTGTTATATAATGTTCCGAAGAATTTACGACGAACCTCGGCAATTCCTTCCAAATCAAATTTCAGATTGTCCCAGGGATTGGCATTCGAAATCATATACCAGCGTGTAGCATCAGGACCATATTCTGCAATTGTTTCAAAAGGATCTGTTGCATTCCCTAAACGTTTCGACATTTTTTGCCCGTTTTTATCCAAAACCAAACCATTCGAAACTACATTTTTATAGGCTACTTTATCAAAAACTAAAGTTCCGATAGCGTGCAGGGTATAAAACCATCCACGAGTCTGATCGACACCTTCAGCGATGAAATTCGCAGGAAAATCTTTATTCTCATCGATTTTATCCTTGTTTTCGAAAGGATAATGCCATTGTGCATAAGGCATTGCTCCAGAATCGAACCAAACATCAATTAAATCGCTTTCACGTTTCATTGGCTGGCCTGAAGCCGAAACTAAAGTAATTTGATCGACAACATTTTTATGTAAATCGATTAAATCATAATTTGTTTCAGACATATTTCCGATTTCAAAACCTTTAAACGGATTTTCTTTTTGAAAACCAGCTGCAATAGATTTTTCGATCGCGTTGTATAATTCTTCAACAGAGCCAATAAGAACTTCTTCTTTTTTGTCTTCAGTTCTCCAAATTGGCAACGGAATAC
>NZ_JBDTTP010000123.1:0-7934 GCF_039930565.1 Flavobacterium sp.
CCAATCAAGTTGATGATATTCTCAAACCTAAATAAGGTTTCGAACACTTATGATTACAAATCTGCGCTATCGGGGTTTTGGAGAAAATATATTATCTATGATATCGGATTTTCTATTTTCATTTTTTCTTAATCCTGATTTGGCTCCTCGTCTATAAATTGTAAATTCACCTCATTAGATATCCTCATTTTTCGCTTCTTTTCCATTTCAGCACTAAAAAAAGTTTCAAGACTTATTTCATTATCGAATAATTGCCAAACATCATCTTCTGGAAAATGTTCCAAAATAAAATCGTTTGGATCATCTAAAAAATACCTGAAATTCCAAAAATCAACTTCTCCTTCATTGGTAAGAGCGGATCCCCTTCCCCAAGTTACATCAATTAATTCCCATTTGTCATAAATTTTTACTGCATTCCAAGCGTGATTTGGCTCAGTTAACTTTTCGCCATGGTAAAAACCATTTGCTTTAGCGTACCCATTAATTACTGCGCATTTTATATTTGCATAATCACACATTACCTTAAACAAATTTGCATATCCTGCACACACGGATTTTTTATTTTCTAAAGTAGCAACTGCAGAAACATCAATTTGCCTATTGTTTCTAAATGCATCCCAATCATATTTAATATTATCTACTATCCAAAAATAAATTCTTGCAGTAATTTCAGTTTTCGTTTTAGCATTTTTTTTAAGATATAAAGTCAATGTTTCTATATTTAAAGTTTCTGATTCTGGAACTTCTTTTACATATTTCTCGATATGATCAAAATTCTTCATCTGAGAATAATTACAAATCGAAATAAATAAAAATATCAGGACTATTATTCTTTTTATC
Source organism: Flavobacterium sp. (assembly GCF_039930565.1). Taxonomy (GTDB): domain Bacteria; phylum Bacteroidota; class Bacteroidia; order Flavobacteriales; family Flavobacteriaceae; genus Flavobacterium. The sequence continues at coordinate 841 of NZ_JBDTTP010000123.1, forward strand.
ATTATGTTTTTGGTATACATTGACAAACCATTTTTGTTCCCCAATATACAAATTCCCACAATTGAAAAAATCAATCCTCATATTAAAAACAAATTTCTCATAAAACCAAAATTCGCGTGAGGGATAGAGGCGATATCCTTTTATGAAGCGACAGCGGAATAAAAGATATAGCCGAAAGCCCGGCCCTTGGGACACGCCCAAACAATATGAAAACTTTAATAAACGTATTTTGCGCTACTTCTTCAAAAATTAGTAATTTTGAAAAATCAAGTCTAATATCCAACTTATTATGAAATATCATCAAATAAACAGCGCTATTTTTGTAAAAAACCGCAGAAAATTTACGGCAGAAATGAAACCTAACAGTGTTGCCGTTTTCAACTCGAATGACATTTACCCAATTAGTGCCGACAGCACAATGCCTTTTGCACAGCACAGGGATATTTTTTATCTGAGTGGTGTGGATCAGGAAGAAAGTATTTTGCTTTTGTTTCCGGATGCTCCTTATGAAAACCAAAAAGAGATTTTGTTTTTGAAAGAAACCAGCGAGCATATCGCGATTTGGGAAGGTGAAAAACTGACTAAGGAACGTGCTTTTCAGGTTTCGGGAATCAGAACGGTTTATTGGCTTCAGGATTTTCATAAAATTTTGAACGAAATGATGACGTATGCAGACACGATGTACATTAATACTAATGAACATTACCGTGCGGTTGTTGAAACGGAAACCCGCGAAGCCCGTTTTGTAAAATGGTGGAAAGAAAAGTATCCGGCACACAATGTGGCGAAAAGCAACCCAATTTTACAGCGCATTCGTTCTGTAAAAGAAAGCGAAGAGATTGATCTGATTCAGAAAGCCTGTGATATTACAGAGAAAGGTTTCCGCAGATTGCTTCCTTTCGTGAAACCCAATGTTACCGAATATGAAATTGAGGCCGAATTGATTCATGAATTCATCCGTAACCGTTCAAAAGGTTTTGCTTATACACCGATTATTGCTTCGGGAAATAATGCCAACGTTTTACATTATATCGAAAACAATCAGCAATGCAAAACCGGAGATTTGATTTTGCTGGATGTTGCTGCAGAATATGCTAATTATTCCAGCGATATGACGAGAACGATTCCGGTTTCGGGAAAATTCTCAGACAGACAAAAAGCGGTTTACAATGCCGTTTTGAAAGTAAAAAGTGAAGCTACAAAAATGCTGATTCCCGGAACGTTTTGGAAACAATATCATGTTGAAGTGGGTAAAATCATGACTTCTGAATTACTTGGCTTAGGTTTAATCGACAAAGCCGATGTTCAGAACGAAAATCCGGAATGGCCCGCTTACAAAAAATATTTCATGCACGGAACGTCTCACCATATGGGACTGGACACGCACGATTACGGATTGCTGCACGAACCCATGAAGGCCAATATGGTTTTTACGGTGGAGCCTGGAATTTATATTCCTGCAGAAGGTTTTGGAATTCGCCTGGAAGATAATGTTGTGATTCAGGAAAATGGAGAACCTTTTAACCTGATGCGCAATATTCCGGTTGAAGTCGATGAGATTGAAACGCTGATGAATTCTTAGTCCAGAGTACAGATTCAATAAGAAAGATAAAAGACGGTTAGCAGAAAATGCTGGCCGTTTCTTTTTTAAATCCTATAATTGATAGAAGTTGATTTAAAATTGAACTGAATAAATGTAATTTTAACTCTAAAAAACTTATATCACTTTTATGGTTTTACGTTTTATTATCTTTGCATCTATAATTTAAAACGTCACTTTTGAAAACTCTTCTATACAAAAACACTAAAATATCGTATACAGATTCTGGCGAAGGAACTGCAATTGTTTTGCTCCACGGCTTTCTGGAGAACAAAAAAATGTGGCAGGATTACGTTACATTATTCTCTAAAAATTATCGCGTGATTACTATTGATTTATTAGGTCATGGCGAATCAGATTGTTTAGGTTATGTACATTCGATGGAAGAAAATGCCAATGTCGTGCACGAGGTTTTAGAACATTTAGATATTCCAAAAGCTATCATCGTCGGTCATTCGATGGGAGGTTATGTTGGTTTGGCTTTCGCCGAATTATATCCAGTGGAAATTCAGAAATTAGTGTTGCTGAATTCGACTTCTAAAGAAGACAGTGCCGAAAAGAAACTAAACAGAACACGTGCCATTAAAGCGGTAAAACAGAACTATGTGAGTTTTGTTAGTTTAGCAATTGCGAATTTATTCAGCGAAAACAACAGGACCCGTCTTGTAAAAGAAATTGAAAAAGTAAAAACAGAAGCATTAAAAACACCTTTGCAGGGAATTGTGGCTTCGCTTGAAGGAATGAAAATCAGAAAAGACAGAGAAAGTATTTTGAAACAGAATCTTTTTCCGTGTTTATTGGTCTTGGGTAAAAAAGATCCTGTTTTAAATTACGATGAAAACATTTCTCAAATTGAGAATAGCAGTGTAGGACTTGTATCCTTTGAAGATGGACATATGAGCCAGATTGAAAACAAGCAGGAATTGAAAAAGGTTTTATTTGAATTTTTTAAAAATTAAAGTTCTTCAGACAAAAAAGACCGTTCATTAATCTGAAACGGTCTTTTTCTCATTATCGGGGGCAAAATTTTATATCAGATTATATTTTGTTAAATACTACATAGAATGTATTTCCATGTTTTTAACAAGCGTCAAAGGTATTTGTAATAATTATAACTATACATTAAACAATTGTTAAAAAAAATAAAATTATAAGTGTGCTAATCACTTTTATTTATCTCACAAATTTTTATTATTTTAAAATAAATTATATAAAAAAGGTATACAAAAAACCCGTATCATGCAAAATATTAGCTAGCTTTTGGAATTATGTAGAGTGATAAAGCAAAAATTAATAAGCTATTTATATTCATTTAATAATCAGGCTTGCTGATTAGAATATTTGACTGCTTTCATCAAACCTTTTCTGAATCCCATCGACTTCCAAAGTATGTTTTTTCAAAATAATTTCTTTTATTAAAAAAATCATTACAACTATTAAAACTGCTGTACAGAAAGTAAAGAGACCGCTAAAAATCAAAAGCTTACTTTTAGAAATGCCATTGTTTAAATAGAAAAGGTAATCCTCTTGGCGATACAATTCTTTGAAGCCCAAACTCATTAAAAAACCGAAAGTATGAAATGTTATAAAAAAATAGTCAATGCCTGCTAATAATACAGCAATCGCAAACAGCCAAATTAATTACCAATGTGGTTTTAAAAAATTCGAATATGTTTAATAGCTTTCTAATATTTAATTTATTTTTTCTTCAAAGGGAATATTGACATCGAAAATCTCATTCAATAACACTATAATTTCTTCCAAATAATTATTTAAAATATCTTTTGTCACAGTAATATTCAATTCCTTATCTTCTTTATATCCAAAAGGCAAAAAGCCTGACTTTAAATTTTTAAAGGAAATAATTCCAGCTTCAACAGGGATATTTCCTGCTTCGGTTTCAAACATATAGGCATAAGCTAATACCTGAATAATTTTATCATTTTTAAGCTCCTGAGTCAATCCGTTCCATGATTTAAGGACTACGTTAGCTTTTTCAACTTTTCCTGTCTTATAATCGATTATTCGTATTTTTCCATTGCGCAGCTCGATCCTGTCTACGTTTCCTTTAATTAAAACAGGAAATGGCAATTTTGGATGCTCCATTAGACGTTCAAAAGTTTTTTCCAAAGCAATAATTTTAATTGCATCTCCGTTTTTAATTGCTTCCAGTTCCATTTTTAAGAAATTAGAAACATTTCTTTTAGCAACCTCGAAAGCCAGAAGATTTCGGCCTTTTTTGATTTCACCTTCTTTATAAACCAATTTAAACTGTCTTAACACCTCGTCATCCAATAATTTAAAACAATTTAAAATATCAGATTCTGAAATAAACTTACCAGCGAATGGTTCGTACAAGTTTTTTAAAGTTTCATGTATTATGGTTCCAAGCGTATTTAAGGCAATTTTCTCCTCTACTTCTTCAACTTCCCTTATTCTGAGTATTTTTTGAAAATAAAAATCAATCGGATTACGTATATAACTCGTCAAAGCCGAAGGTGAGAAGCCTGTAGTAGCAATTTCTTTTAAACGCACCATTACGGCTTCAGATTTTGGAATCAACATTGGCTTGTAAGCAGTTGTTGGTAAAACCGGATTGTAAATATCAAAAGTCAAATTATGTTTTGGCTGTTTTTCGACTTCTAATTGTGTGATAAAACGGCTGCGTTCACCAGCATCCAATCCGTCATTTTCGGTATTATAAATCAGATAAATATTTTTAGCTCTTTGCAACAGATGATAAAAGTGATAGGTATAAATTGCATCCTTCTCCTTAAAAGTTGGCAGGCCAAGTTCTCTTTTCACATCATATGGAATAAAGGAATTTTGAGATTTTCCTGCCGGAAATTTGCCTTCATTCATTGAAGTTACGATTACAGTATCAAAATCCAAAACACGACTTTCTAATACTCCCATAATCTGCAGGCCATTTAAAGGCTCTCCTTCAAACGAAACTTCTACAACATCTATTACTTGCTTATAAATCGCATACAAAGTCTGGATATTATCTATATGAGCATGTTGAGAATAATAATTTATTAATTTATTAATCACTTTAAAAATAGAGAAGACAAAAGTTTTTGCGATTTTTTCTTCCTCATTATCATTACTGAAATTCTCTTTTATTAAAAGTAAAAGTGTCGAGATATTTTCCAGAACAGCCAAAGATCCATTTTCCCATTTTTGAAAAAGCAAACTGAACATATTTGATGGATTCAAATTAAGTTCATTTAATTTTGAATAGGTAATAAAAGTATAGTTATTCTCTTTTATAATTTTAACTAATTGACTTGTTTTGGAATAAGGTTCAATCAATGGATGTGTCAAAACATCGAGTACATCCTTATAATAAAAAACATAATTCGCGCCATTTCTGGAAAGCGCATTTGTATGCATCTTAAACAATTTTGCAATTAAAATTTGCGAAGGATTGTTTTTACCAGAATAACCCATCGTAATATTTAGTGCACCCACTGTTGAAGGCAAAGAATACAAAATTGGCATTAGTAGATTTTCTTCACCCAATACAATAGCAACTTTATCCAATGAAGAATCTGGGTTTTGATTGATTATACTTTCAACGATAGCGCCTGCAAGTTTTGCCTGACCTATAGTTTTTGGGGTTCCAATCACTTGTATGTTTTTTGATTGAGAGAAATCATCTACAATCCATTCGAAAGAATTCGATTTATAATATTTCCAATTTTCTTTAAAGCGCCGAACAAAAAGGCCTGCATCGTGATAAGGATCGTTTAAGAAAGTTTGATCAATATCCCAGTAAATTTTTGCCTGATCCAGTGCCAAAAGATGTTGCACTATTTTTTCTTCTGCAGCGTTTAAAGCATTAAAACCTGCAAAAATATAAGTAAGACTGGAAGTAGTATTCGAAAAGTGATTTAAATTATTTACTGCTTCCCGATAAATTAAACCCTGGTATCCGATCCCTTTATTCAACAAATGACTGTAGAGAGATTCATAATACATGGGCAGCAATTTCCAAAAATCTATATAGTTTTCTAAAAGCTTGGTTTTATTTTCAACCTCTATGCCCCATTTTTTTATGTCTTCAATATCGTTAAGATATGACAAGACGTGGGATGGCTCTAAAAGATAACGATCAATTTCGTTAAAATCCTGCAAAAGAGTTTTGGCCCAATTAGCAAACAGCTCAAAAGATTGCTGATGCTGCTTATCTGTAACAGAAAGATATACTTCATAAAATTCAAATAACAATTCAATTGAATCAACAGAACGCACAGAAGCAAGATCTTGGATAAATTCTTCAATTGAAATAATATTAGGACATAAAATTGTTTGTGTAATTTGATTCTTCAATGCTTCAATCAAAAAAACTTTGGCCCTTTTATTAGGCAACACAATTGTAATTTCAGAAAACTTATCTGAATAATCCTGAATTACAGAAAAGGCAATTTTCTCAAGGAAGGAAATGTTTATCATTTTATAAAAATAAAAAAAGCCATTCAATTAAGAATGGCTTTTTAAAATTATTTAGAAAAGTAAATTATAGTTTACCTTCATATTTAGAACCAATGTGTTTGATCTCAGTTCTTCTGTTTTGAGCTTTCCCTGCAGGTGTTTTGTTAGTCGCAACTGGCATAGATTCTCCAAATCCTTTAGAAACTAAATTATCAACACTTACTCCTCTTTCGATTAAAGCATTCATAACAGCTGTTGCTCTTTCTTCAGAAAGTTTTTGATTTAATGCATCCGAACCATCACTATCTGTGTGACCTTCAATACTAAATTTAGCATTTGGATAGTTTACAAGTATTGCTTTAATTGCATCTAATCTAGCTGGAGTTTCTTTATCTCCTACTTTGAAAGTTGCTTTACCTGAGTTAAAGTATACTGCTCTAGCCTGAACTCTAAGTTCTTCTAAAACTTCAGTAGTTACTTCAGGACAACCTCTATTGCTAGCAGGACCAGCTACAGTAGGACAATCATCATCTTTGTCAAGAACACCATCTTTATCAGCATCTAAGAATGGACAACCACCGTTTTCTCTTGGACCAGCAACTGTAGGACATTTGTCATCTTTATCAGCAACACCATCTCCGTCAGTATCAGGACAACCTTTTAATGCAGCTAAACCAGCAACATCTGGACAAGCATCATCTTTATCAGCAATTCCGTCTCCGTCAGTATCAGGACATCCGTTTAATGCAGCTAAACCAAATACATCTGGACAAGCATCACTAGCGTCAACGATTCCGTCACCGTCAGTATCAGGACAACCATTGAATTGTTTCAAACCAGCAACATCCGGACAAGCATCATCTTTATCATAGATTCCGTCTCCATCAGTATCTTTACCTCCAAATTTGAAAACTAAACCAGCTGTGTGTTGAAAGTGAGATGGAGCATCTGGAGTTCCAGAAGCATCTTGTCTATCTCCACCAACAGCCCATTTGTATCTACTAGCAAGTTCAAGACCAATAGCATCTGTAAACCAGAAAGTTAAACCAGCACCTGG
>NZ_JBDTTP010000124.1:0-7914 GCF_039930565.1 Flavobacterium sp.
TCCCATGTTAAAAGGATTCTTTCATGTACCAAAAGCGGTAAACGAACCGGTAAAAGGATACGCACCGAACTCACCAGAAAAAGCAGCTGTTCAGGCAGCCTACACTTCAATGTGGAACTCTAAAATTGACGTTCCTTTATACATTGGAAGCGAAGAAATCAAATCTGGAAACACTAAAACAATTTCAGCCCCCCACGATCACAAACATATCGTAGGAACTTTTCATCTAGCTGAAAAAAAACATATAGAAAAAGCGATTGCTAATGCTCTTGAATCAAGACATGCATGGGCCAACATGGCATGGGAGCAACGTGCTGCTATTTTCTTAAAAGCAGCAGAACTCATCGCTGGACCATACAGAGCAAGCATCAACGCAGCTACCATGATTGGTCAGTCTAAAAATATTCACCAGGCAGAAATTGATGCTTCCTGTGAATTGATTGACTTTTTACGTTACAACGTAGAATTCATGACTCAGATTTACGCGGATCAGCCAAAATCGGATTCTACTACATGGAACCGTTTAGAGTACAGACCTCTTGAAGGTTTTGTTTACGCGATTACTCCTTTTAACTTTACTGCCATTGCTGCCAATCTTCCTGCAAGTGCAGCTATGATGGGGAATGTTGTGATTTGGAAACCAAGTGACAGTCAGGTATTTTCTGCCAAAATTATTATCGAAGTATTCAAAGAAGCGGGTGTTCCTGATGGCGTTATCAACGTTGTTTTTGGAGATGCATTGATGATTACCGATACTGTTTTGGCAAGCCGTGATTTTGCAGGTGTTCACTTTACAGGTTCAACTCATGTATTTAAAGATATCTGGGCAAAAATTGGAACTAACATTCACCACTATAAAACCTACCCAAGAATCGTTGGGGAAACCGGAGGTAAAGATTTTATTATTGCACATCCAAGTGCTAATGTAAAACAAGTTGCTACCGGAATCGTTCGTGGCGCATTCGAATTTCAGGGACAAAAATGTTCTGCAGCTTCAAGAGCTTATATTCCGAAAAGTTTATGGCCATCTGTTAAAGACCAGTTAATTACGGATGTAAAATCTATGAAAATGGGTTCTCCCGAAGATTTCGGAAACTTTATTACAGCCGTTATTCACGAAGGTTCGTTTGATAAATTAGCCGGTTTTATTGATCAGGCTAAAAAAGATACTGACGCAGAAATCATCGTTGGAGGAAATTATGATAAGTCAGTCGGGTATTTTATCGAACCAACTGTTATTGTAACCACGAATCCAAAATATACTACAATGGAAACCGAATTATTCGGACCGGTAATTACAATTTATGTTTATGAAGATGCCAAATGGGAAGAGACTTTAGAATTAGTTGACACTACTTCTGAGTATGCTTTAACTGGAGCCGTTTTCAGCCAGGATCGTTATGCTATTGAAGTAGCAACTACGAAATTGCAAAATGCTGCAGGTAACTTCTACATCAATGATAAACCAACCGGAGCAGTTGTAGGAATGCAGCCTTTTGGTGGAGCAAGAGCTTCGGGAACTAACGACAAAGCGGGTTCTGCATTGAACTTATTGCGTTGGGCTTCTCCTAGAACTATCAAAGAAACTTTTGTAACTCCTGAAGATTACAGATATCCATTTTTAGGGTAGTAATAAAGTTTGAAAGTCGAAAGTCATATAAAAGCCGATCTTAAATTAAGATTCGGCTTTTATATGACTTTTTCAAAACATATCTTCTATTTTTTGAATTTTGTAGCTCTGCGTTCTTCTCCAAAAACTTCATAAAAACTTTTTCTCGAGTCTTTATTATTTTTCAACAAATTGCTAAAGAAATTTATTAAACTATCTTTTTCTAAAGAATTTTCAGACAGTAGGTCATTTTCTCTTTCATCAAAAATCATTATTGAAGCATAAATTTCTCCTCTTTTTTCATGTCCATTTGTAAAAATATTGTATTTTTTTCCGTTCGAAAATAAATCTATATTCTCCCATGATAAAATCGGGCTATTAGAATTATTAGGATAAACCATTTTATTCCATTTACCAAATTTATCATACATCACTTTATGGGTGTAAAATGCAGAAAAAACACATTCAAATCTTACTTCATTAAGTGTTATAGTATCATTATTAACAATCGTTTTGTACTTTTCACTAACAATTTCAGTGAAATTTTGTTTATATAATTTAGGGCATCTTTCTTCTATCGCTTTTTTTTGTGCTGTAACATTATTTGAAATAAACAAAATTAATAGTAATAAATAAATCTTTCTCATATAAAATAAGTTAATTGACCTACACTTAAAACTAAGCCTGAAACTTCAAAGGCAAGTGCACGACTTTTTTGGTTTCAAAAAACTCATCTTCAAAAATAGTTGATAAATCATATAAAGTTGCTTTTGGAAAGTCTTTTAATTCTTCCGCTAAATCTCCTCCTTTTAAATATAAGATTCCATTTTTCAAGGTATGTTTGTGCTGTTTTTTGATCTTGTCGTGAACCCACGAAACAAAATCAGGCATATTGGTTACGGCACGGCTTACAATGAAATCGAAATCTCCTTTTACCAGTTCGGCACGCTTCTGTTCTGCTTTTACATTTTTTAATTCCAATGCATTTACAACTTCCTGCACGACTTTTATTTTTTTGGCGATCACATCAATCAGATAAAAACGCGTTTGCGGAAAAAGAATTGCTAACGGAATTCCCGGAAATCCACCACCGGTTCCTACATCTAAAACTGTTGCTCCGGGTTCAAATTTCATGATTTTTGCAATTCCCAATGAGTGTAAAATGTGTTTTGTATATAAGGCATCAATGTCTTTTCGTGAAATAACATTGATTTTTTCATTCCAATCGTGATATAAAAAGTCTAATTTTTGAAACTGTTCGATTTGAATGTCGGTCAAATCAGGAAAATATTTCAGAATCTCGTCCATTGCTTTAATTTTTTAACAAAAGTAATACTTTACGATTGAAATATTTAACTCAATTTTGCAAATTGAAAATTTATAATAATTACCTTTGACAACTATTTAAATTAATTATGAATAATACCGCCCCTACATTTTCAAAGCAGGATAACCTAAAGTTTTTCAGAACACTTAACTCTCGGGTAAACAACTACTTTAAAGAGAATAATCTCCAAAAAACCGGAAACTGGAAGCTGCATTTAAAAGCAATAATTCTGTTTGCCGTTTTTTTAACACCATACTTTTTAATCCTAACCCTCGATATGCCTTTTTGGGCACAATTGCTATTGAACATTCTTATGGGAATTGGAATGGCCGGAATAGGAATGAACGTGATGCACGATGGTAACCATGGATCATATTCGTCAAAATCATGGATCAACAAAATCATGGGCGGAAGCATTTATATTCTGGCCGGAAATGTACATAACTGGCAGGTTCAGCACAACGTATTACACCACACTTATACCAATATTCATGGTCATGATGAAGATCTGGATGCCGGAAGAATCATTCGTTTTACACAAAATGCAGAATGGCACCGTTTTCACAAATTTCAACATTATTATTCTTTCTTTTTATATGGATTATTGACTTTTAATTGGGCTTTAACAACCGATTTTAAGCAGATGAAAAATTATCTCAAAAGAAAATTATCGTACGGAGCACCTCAAAATCCTGCCAAATTATGGACGGTTTTGGTTATTACAAAAATTATTTACGTTTTAATCTGGATGGTCCTACCAATGGTTTTAGGTGTAACATGGTGGAAAGTAGTAATAGGATTTTTTGTCATGCATTATACAGCCGGATTAATATTAAGTATTGTATTTCAATTGGCACATGTCGTAGAAGAAACCACAAACCCGGTTCCGAATGAAGAAGGGGAAATCGAAAATACCTGGGCCATTCATCAATTGTACACAACCGCTAATTTTGCTCCAAAAAATAAAATTGTAAACTGGTTTACAGGTGGATTAAATCACCAGATCGAGCATCATATTTTTCCAAATATCAGCCATGTTCATTACGGTGAAATTGCTGAAATTGTAAAGGAAACAGCCAAAGAATGTAATTTACCATATCATGAATTCAAAACCATGAGAGGAGCCATCTGGGCACATTACAAACACCTTAAGGAACTTGGAATGAAACCTGAATTTTCACATCAAAACTAAAAATCTATTAATAATTAACCTTCCCTTAAATTTAAAGTTGAAATTTAAGGACAATCAAAATTTTTATAATGAACCACATTCTTTCAGACAGAATCAACAACTTAGCGACGTCACAAACTTTAGCTATGGCAGCTTTGGCACGTGAATTAAAAGCACAGGGAAAAGACATTATCAGTTTAAGTTTAGGTGAGCCAGACTTTAATACACCGGATTTCATCAAAGAAGCTGTAAAAAAAGCAGTAGACGAAAACTACAGCACCTATTCTCCGGTAGAAGGATATTTAGAATTGAGAGAAGCTATTTCAAGAAAATTCACTAGAGACAACGGATTAGATTACAAACCCTCTCAAATCGTAGTTTCTACAGGAGCCAAACAATCCTTATACAACATTGCGCAAGTAATGCTGAATGATGGTGACGAGGTTATTTTGCCGGCTCCATACTGGGTTTCTTACTTCGAAATTGTAAAACTTTCAGGAGGAATTCCTGTTGAAGTTCCAACTTCTGTTGATACTGATTTCAAAATTACACCAGAACAATTAGAAGCTGCCATCACACCAAAAACAAAAATGATGTGGTTCTCTTCTCCTTGTAACCCTTCAGGTTCTGTTTACAGCAGAGAAGAATTAACTGCTCTTGCAAAAGTGTTGGAAAAACATCCAAATATATATGTTGTTGCTGACGAAATTTATGAGCACATCAATTTCTCAGGAACTTTTTGCAGTATCGGTTCAATTCCGGGAATGTTAGAAAAAACAATCACTGTAAACGGAGTAGCAAAAGCATTTGCCATGACTGGATACAGAATTGGTTACATCGGAGCACCTGAATTCATCGCAAAAGCGTGTACAAAAATTCAGGGACAAGTAACTTCAGGAGCTAATTCAGTAGCACAGCGTGCAACGATTACAGCTGTAGATGCAGATCCAAGCGTATTGAACCACATGGTTCAGGCTTTCCACACTCGCAGAGATTTAGTAGTTGGATTATTAAAAGAAATTCCAGGTGTAAAAATCAACGTTCCTGAAGGAGCATTTTACGTATTCCCGGACGTTTCTTCTTTCTTCGGAAAAACATTAAGAGGAACTGAAATCAAAGATGCAAACGACGTTTCGATGTATCTTTTGGCAGAGGCTAACGTAGCAACCGTAACAGGTGATGCTTTCGGAAATCCCGACTGTATTCGTTTCTCTTACGCAACAAGCGATGATATTTTAAAAGAAGCTTTACGCAGAATCAAAGAAGCATTAGCATAATTCAATCTTCTTTTTTATACACTAAAAGCCTTAGGAAAATCCTGAGGCTTTTTTTATGGGGTTGCCTCCGGCCGGGCTATCCGTTACAATCTTTTGTTCCATTTCATTTTACAAAAGGATTTTCACTTCTATCCCTAACCCGAATCGGTAAACATGGAATTTTATTTTCCAAAAAAACTGACTTTCAAAATTCCCATTCCACAATTTTATAAATCACTCCTGTAATTCTGTAAGATATAAGGCTTTACAAAATCCCATCTTTGTAATATAAATAAATTAAAAAACATTATCATGACACATACAGAAGAAACTACAAAAGAAGCAGTAAGTACATTTGAAGGATTGATTTCAATTTTAGAAGACGGAAAACTAGGATATACCAATGCAGCAGAACATGTAGAAAGTCCGGCTATTAAAACCGACTTTTTAGAGTACGCACGTCAACGTGCCTTATTTATTGTAGAATTGCAAGATGAAATCAACAGATTAGGCAAATCAACTGATACTTCAGGCGGAGGACCATTAGGAGCCTTACACCGCACGTGGATTGATATCAAATCTTCATTTACAGGCGGAGATACTGAAGCTATCATTAATGCTTGTATAACTGGTGAAGAAGCAGCTATTGAAAAATACAAAGCAGCTTTGGAAAAAGAAGAATTGGATTCTAACCAAATTTCTATTGTTTCAAAACAATTAAACAGCATTCAAAATACTTTGACATTGATTAAAGCGAAAAAACTGTCTTAATATCTGAGACACTATTTTTGAGAAGGAAACTACCTGGTTATTAGACTGGGTAGTTTTTTTGTTTTATCGAAACTGGTATTGGTATATCTATAGATCTTTTGAAACTTCTACACAGAATAACAATAGAATTATAATGTTTTACATATCTTAGAATATTATAAAGCAATTGATTGATATGAATAATAATTATATCGAAACAGTTGAAGATTTTCAACGAGTAATTAATGAGATTCAAAATAATAGAGTTCCTGTTATTGGAGAAAAATATCAAGAGATATACAGAGGACAATCTAAAGATTCATATAAGTTGCAATCTGGCATTGCGAGATATGCAAAATCCTCCTTAGAAATTGAAAAATTAGAAAAAAAAATTGTTAATAGCTTCAAAAAATTAATAGAAGACTCGAAAGACCCAAAAAAATTCATTCAACTTTGCGATTATGAAAACGATTATGAAAATGAATGGCGTTGGTTAGAACAAATGCAACACTATGGATTACCAACCAGACTTTTGGACTGGTCATTGGATCCTAAAATAGCACTTTACTTTGCTATTGAAAGTAACATTGAAGATGTAGGTCAATTTTGGATTTTCAAAAGCCCTCTTAATTGGTTAGCTGATGATCATTTTAAAATTAATCCATTCTCCAAGGATTTAGACATAATTTCAAATAGCCGTTTTTATCTTTACAATAATCCAGAGACTAAAATTGCGGAACATAGACGATTTTTTCAAGATGGTAAATTCACAATCCAAGATTATCAAAAATCCATATATCCACTGGAAAAACAATTTGAAATATCAAATAAATTAATAAAATATCTAATTCTTCCAAAAGCAAAAAAAATACTATTAGAATATTTAGAAAATTTTAACATTAATAATGATAGTGTTTACATAAAATTTGATCCAGAAATTGAAAATTTGATTTCATTAGTAAAACAACAAAACAAAATTTAGCTTCTATACATAAAAACAAAAATCATTAATTTATATTTAGATAATTATGGGTAAAGTTTTAGGAATAATAATTTTAATTTTTGGAATACGATTAGCTTATAAATTTTCAGACATAGGAAGAAAAACTCCTACCATAAAAGATAGAAATAAATCTGATACATTTTTCATAATAATATTCATTTTTATGGCGATTGCAGCTGGTGTAAGTTCACTATTTGATTAAATTTATAATTCAAATAAAAAAACCTTAACCATCATCATATCCTATTAACTAATAATTTTAAAAAATCCTCTTCATCATTAGCAAACTCAAATTATTTATAAGAACTTTGCAGACTTTTTTGAGTGAATATCACAAAAGTCTAAAGTCCTACAAATGAAGAAGAAGATTGAAATATTAGCTCCGGCAAAAGATTTAATTGGAGGAATGGCGGCCATCAATAGTGGTGCCGATGCCGTTTATATTGGTGCTCCGCAATTTGGAGCGCGTTCTAATGCCACAAACTCTATTGAAGATATTGCCGCTTTGGTACAATACGCCCATTTATTTAATGCTCAGGTTTTTGTGGTAATGAATACCATTTTGTACGACAATGAATTGGAAACCTGTCGCAAAATGATTTATGAATTATACGATATTGGAGTTGACGCCCTGATTATTCAGGATATGGCGATTATGGAAATGGAACTTCCTCCTATCGTACTTCACGCCAGCACCCAAGCCAATAATCGTGACGCTGATAAGATAAAATTCCTAAAAGATGCTGGAATCAAACGTGTGGTTTTGGCCCGCGAATTGAACCTGCATCAAATTAAAAC
>NZ_JBDTTP010000125.1:0-7401 GCF_039930565.1 Flavobacterium sp.
TTGCAATAGCTTCTTTTTCATCGGCTTTGCCATAAATATCCATTCCTGCAATTTGGGTCATTCCCATACAGCCTAAACCAATATTCGGAACAATAAGTCCCTGACTTCCTAAATTTATTTTTTTTATCGTATCCATAACTTATTAGATTTTGTATTTAAATTATAATACAAAGATCCATTAAGAATGTACTTATAAAGTAACCAAATCCCTTGGAGTTGTTTCCAAATTGAAGAAATGGCAGAAAGTTTCAAATTTACCGTGTATTAGGTTTTAAGTTTTGATTGTGTTGATTTATTGCTTTTTCTACAACAGAGTTCACAGAGTTTTTTTATAAAATTGTACAGAATAATTTAAACAAAATATTTACAAAAGCTTGCTGAACCTCTGCTAAAACTTTTGTTGAATTAAGTCGTAAAATTATGTGTAAAGTAATTTGAAATCTGACACTGGAAAAACAAAAACTCTATAAAAAAAAATGCCGGCATCTCCAAGACGCCGGCATCATTTAACTAACCAAAACCAAAATAATAAATAACCAGTTTATTACATTACAAAGGTCATGTATATTTAGAGGTTTTGCTGTTAAGGTTTTGTTATTACTTTGTTGAGCATAAGTTAAGATTTGTAAAAGTATGATTTCACGATTTTCACAACTATAAATAATTTTTAGTTATCAAAATATAGTAACAATCAATTTTGCTTATAGATATTCATGATATAATCTTACTATATTTGATAAAACATTAAATATCAGCAAAATGAATTCAGACAAAAAATTAACAACCGCCACAGGAACACCAGTTCCTGATAATCAAAACATTCAGACAGCAGGACCAAGAGGTCCGGTTTTGCTGCAGGATTTTTGGTTTTTAGAAAAGATGGCACACTTTGATCGTGAGGTTATTCCGGAGCGAAGAATGCATGCAAAAGGTTCTGGTGCTTACGGAACTTTTACAGTAACTCACGATATTACAAAATATACACGAGCAGATTTGTTTTCAGAAATTGGTAAAAAAACAGAAATGTTTGTCCGTTTTTCTACAGTTGCAGGCGAAAGAGGAGCAGCTGATGCAGAAAGAGATATTCGTGGTTTTGCAATGAAATTTTATACTAATCAGGGAAACTGGGATTTGGTAGGTAATAATACTCCGGTTTTCTTTTTCCGTGATCCAATGAAATTTCCGGATTTGAATCATGCTGTTAAACGTGATCCGAAAACCAATTTGAGAAGCGCTGATAACAATTGGGATTTTTGGACATTATTACCTGAAGCTTTACACCAGATTACCATTGTAATGAGTGACAGGGGAATTCCGAGATCATACAGGGAAATGCATGGTTTTGGAAGCCATACATTTAGTTTTATAAATCATCAGAATGAAAGACATTATGTAAAATTTCATTTTGTTTCGCAACAGGGAATCGAAAATTTATCTGATGAAGAAGCTGCTAATTTAGTTGGAAGGGACAGAGAGAGTCATCAAAGGGATTTATTTGATGCTATTGAAGAAGGAAACTTTCCAAAATGGAAAATGTTCGTGCAGATCATGACAGAAGAACAGGCAGAAAACTATCGTTTTCATCCTTTTGATTTGACTAAAGTTTGGTTAAAAGGTGATTATCCGTTGATTCCGGTTGGCGAATTTGAATTAAATAAAAATCCGGAAAACTATTTTGCAGAGGTAGAACAAGCTGCATTTAATCCTGCTCATGTTCCTCCCGGAATTAGTTTTTCACCGGATAAAATGCTTCAGGCACGTTTGTTTTCTTATGGTGACGCTCACCGTTATCGTTTAGGTGTTAACAATTACCAGATTCCTGTAAACTCTTCAAGATGTCCTTATAATACGTTTCACAGGGATGGTGCGATGCGTGTAGACGGAAATAATGGAGGACGTAAACATTATGAACCTAATAGTTTTGGAGAATGGCAGGAACAGCCTGAATTTAAAGAACCTCCTTTAGCACTTCACGGAGAGGCATATGCACACAATTTCAGGGAAGATGATGCTGATTATTTTACACAGCCAGGATTATTATTCCGTTTATTAACTGAAGAAAAAAAACAGCTGCTATTCAAAAATACTGCAGGACAAGTGGGAGGTGCACAAAGATTTATTCAGATTCGTCATATTAGAAATTGCTACCAGGCAGATTCTGCATATGGTGAAGGTGTTGCAAACGCATTAGGGTTAACAATGGAGCAGGTAAATAGTTTTGCCGATCCAAGAGTATAATATTTTAAAGAAAATTTATATAATATACCCGATAAGTCTGAGACTTATCGGGTATATTATTAACGACTATTTAGTTTTGCCTTTTCTCTCATGACATCAGCAATTTTTCTGTTTTCGATTTTGCTTTCCAGCCAGGAAATAATATCTAAATATAGAAAGGCTCTTTTTTCATATGTGTTTTTTTCCAATTCTATAAAACGCTCACGCATCTTTATAAATTCTTTTTTAATATCTGCCGGATAAAAATTATTCAGGTTTTTCAGGAATTTAATAATTTCTTTTTGAACTTCATGCAGATCATTCATTTTCAATAAAAATTTATAAGTATTCTTTAGATGATTTTCCAAATAATAATCTTTTCCTAACTCATAATGGGCAATTAAGGACAAGAGTCGTGCAAAGCACATTAAATCTTCCCGCATTGTTAAATTCTTATTATTGATAATCTTATCCAGATAACTAATTGATTCAGAATATTTTTCGTTTCCAAAATAAATGGAAGCAATTTTATAATAAAATAACATTTCGTGATGTTCATCCAAATGCTCGTTGTGGAGTTTTATTTTTTCTAAAATTTCAGGAATCAAGTATTCACTTTCCGCAAAAGTACCTTCTAAAATATGTAAGTTTAACTTATTGTTGTACAGATATAAAAAGGAGAGAGATGCAATATTATCGTTTACCGGAAATTTTGAATCCTGAATCGTTTCTTCTAAAAGCTTTAAGTATTTCTTGAAATTTGATTTGTATTTCAGCATATAAAGCGATTCCAGAAAATAATGATTTCCTTTTAGAAAAAAAACAGGATTTTGGTAAATCATATTTGGGTTGTCATAAAATAACCGCACCCATTTGTAGGCATACTTGTAGCTGGCAAGGAAATCCTGAACCAAAAAACTTCGCCATAAATTAGCATTATAAAACCAGTATTTTTCGCGGAAGCCAAATTTGCTTTCGTCTAATTTAGCAATATGTTTATTAAAATAGTCATCTATATATTTGTACTCTTCATCGCTTTTTACGTATCCTGTTTTTAGCATGATTCCGTATAACTGTAATGATAAATTGGACAATTTGCTTGAAATGGTATTGCGATAGTTCAATTCTTTTGCCTGTACCACCAATTCATCGGCACGACCCTGAATACTTCTTGTAATATATTGCGACTCGATTAATTTTTCAAATTCCACAATTTCATAGGCCATTAATTTTTCATCATTTTCTAGTGCCAGAATTTTGGTTTTGTCCAAAATTTTAAGGCTTTGTTTGTACAATCCCTTATTGTATAAAATAACGGCAAAATCAATTTGTTCCCGTAATTGGTATCTAATATTCTGACTCGGAATATTCAATCGAATACTGACTAAAATTTGTTTGTACAGGTATGATTTTAAATTAGATAACTGAACTTTTTTGATGATTCCGCTTTTTAAAATAAGCTTTTCATCGTAAGTTTCAGATTTATCCAAAATATTAAATAACTCAATAAATTTAGTATTCGAACTCGTTTCCAAACGGCTTGCAAAAATTTTAAACTGTCTTTTCTCAGATTTAGAAAGTGATTTGATCAGTACAAATAAGAAATCTTTTTGATGGTTAGCCATTGTAAAATATAATAATATAACTTATTGATTTTAAATTATTTAACTACTTATAAATTGTTTTATGAACAGTATAATTTCATTAAAATGAATTTCATACTGAATAAGTACAATATATATTTGTTTCAAGATGTGAAATTACATTAAATAAATGAATATGAATAGAGAGAAAGTTCAAATTTTTGACACCACTTTGCGTGATGGAGAACAGGTCCCGGGATGTAAGTTAGATACTAAACAAAAATTAGTTATCGCAGAAAGACTAGACAAAATGGGAGTTGACATCATCGAAGCAGGTTTTCCTGTGTCAAGTCCGGGCGATTTTTTATCGGTCTCTGAGATTTGTAAAATTGTAGAAAACGCAACTGTCTGCGGGTTGACAAGAGCCGTAAAAAACGACATAGATGTTGCTGCCGCTGCCCTAAAGCATGCTAAAAGACCTAGAATCCATACAGGAATCGGAACTTCAGAATCTCATATACTCCATAAATTAAATACGACCAGAGAAGATATTATTGCCAGGGCAAAATATGCTGTAGCCCATGCAAAATCATATGTTGAAGACGTTGAGTTTTACGCAGAAGATGCCGGTAGAACTGATAATGCTTTCCTGGCAAAAGTTTGCGAAGAAGTAATCAAATCAGGTGCAACAGTATTAAATATACCAGATACAACCGGATATTGCCTGCCGGAAGAATACGGCGCAAAAATAAAATACTTAAAAGAAAATGTAAAAGGTATAGAGAATGTAATTCTTTCCTGCCACTGTCATAACGATTTAGGAATGGCAACGGCAAACTCTATTTCAGGCGCTATAAATGGAGCAAGACAAATTGAGTGTACTATTAATGGTATTGGGGAGAGAGCCGGAAATACAGCACTTGAAGAAGTAGTGATGATTTTTAAACAACATCCTTATCTTAATTTAGATACTAATATTAATACTAGAGAATTAAACGAAATGAGCCGTTTGGTTTCTGAAAGTATGGGAATGATGGTTCAGCCAAACAAGGCGATTGTAGGAGCAAATGCCTTTGCTCACAGTTCAGGAATTCATCAGGATGGCGTAATTAAAAACAGAGCTACTTACGAAATCATGGATCCGCTTGATGTGGGTGTAAATGAATCTTCAATAATATTAACAGCCAGAAGCGGAAGAGCGGCATTGGCTTATCGTGCTAAAAAAGTTGGTTATGAACTTACAAAAGTACAATTGGATATAGTGTATGTTGAATTCCTGAAATTCGCAGACATCAAAAAAGAGGTTTTGGATGCAGATATTCATCAAATAATAGAGGCTTCCAAAATTCAGGGAGACCTTATCAGAAACTAATTGATAAAAATAAAAATTTAAATACATAAAGAACGAGACGTTATGAATTTGAAAATTGCTGTTTTACCGGGAGATGGAATTGGCCCAGAAGTAATTGCACAAGCTAAAAAAGCTTTATATGCAATTGGCGAAGTGTATAATCATGAATTTGTTTTTGAGGAAGCACTAATGGGAGCAATTGCTATTGATAAAACTGGAAATCCATTACCGGAGCAGACTTTAAATCTTTGTTTAAATACGGATGCTGTTTTATTTGGTGCAATTGGAGATCCTAAATATGATAATAATCCAAATGCAAAAGTTCGCCCGGAACAGGGGTTATTGAAACTGCGCAAAGAGTTAGGATTGTTTGCTAACATACGTCCAATAAAGCCTTATAAATCATTGATTGATGCCTCTCCTTTAAAAAGAGAAATTATTGAAGGCGCCGATTTTACAATTTTCAGAGAATTAACAGGTGGTGCTTATTTCGGAGCAAAAACTTTAAATGAAGAAGGAACACATGCTTCGGATTTATGTGAATATTCAGAAGAAGAAATTTCAAGGATAGCACATCTGGCTTTTAAATCGGCACAAAACCGACGTAAAAAGCTGACCATGGTAGATAAGGCAAATGTTTTGGAAACCTCTAGATTGTGGAGAAAAGTAGTTCAGAAAATAGGTGAGGAATATAAGGATGTAGCATTAGATTTTTTATTTGTGGATAATGCAGCAATGCAGTTGATTTTAAATCCAAAACAATTTGATGTAATCTTGACAGAAAATTTATTTGGAGATATTTTATCAGATGAAGCAAGTGTAATTACAGGTTCTATCGGTTTATTAGCTTCGGCATCGTTAGGAGAAAAGAATGCGCTTTTTGAACCAATTCACGGTTCTTATCCACAGGCAAAAGGAAAAAATATGGCTAATCCAATAGCTTCTATTTTATCTGCAGCGATGTTATTAGAGCATTTTGGGTTGTTTAAAGAAGCAAACGTGATTTATAAAGCAGTAGAAAAAGCAATTGAATTTAAAGTAATTACAGTAGATTTAAAACCAGATTCAAAATTTGGAACTAATGAAGTTGGAGAGTTTGTTTCGAACTTTATCTTTAGCAAAGATGATTTACTATATTTTAATAATGACAACGTTCATATTGGACAATCTACGATTGTTTAATTTTTTTTGTTAAATGATGCAATAATTAACAAGAAGTATTTAAAATGTTGAGATTTTGTTTTTTTAGTCCTATTAGTTTTTATACTTTTGTGACACCAAAAAAAAATAAAAGATGCAAATTTCAATTATTATTACTTCTGTCATTGTTGTCAATGTGTATAGCACGTCTGCATCGGGAATGATATAAATATAATTGAAAAATATATATTATAACCTCCCACTTAGTTGGGAGGTTTTTTTTAGGAATAAAATTAAAATTACAATACATAAAATGGAATTAAACAAGTACAGCAAAACAATCACGCAAGACGAAACACAACCAGCTTCACAAGCTATGTTCTACGGAATTGGTTTGACAGAAGAAGATCTTAAAAAAGCGCAGGTAGGAATTGTAAGTATGGGTTACGACGGAAATCCTTGTAACATGCACTTAAACGACCTGGCTAAAGATATTAAAACTGGCGTCTGGAAAGAAGATTTAGTTGGTTTGATTTTTAATACTATTGGTGTAAGTGATGGTATTTCTAATGGAAATGACGGAATGCGTTTTTCTTTAGTTTCTCGTGATGTAATTGCTGATTCTATCGAAACAGTTATGGGAGCTCAATGGTATGATGGTTTGATCGCTGTTCCAGGTTGTGATAAAAATATGCCAGGAGCTTTAATGGCAATGGGTAGAGTAAATCGCCCTTCTATTATGGTTTATGGAGGATCAATTCACCCAGGAAAATGGAAAGGGGAAGATTTGAATATTGTTTCTGCTTTTGAAGCTTTAGGTAAAAAATTCAGTAACACAATTACTCCAGAAGATTTCAAAGGTGTAATTCAAAATGCTTGTCCAGGTGCTGGTGCTTGTGGCGGAATGTACACAGCAAACACTATGTCATCAGCTATTGAAGCTTTAGGTATGAGTTTGCCTTATAGTTCTTCGAATCCTGCTTTGAGTCCAGAAAAGAAACAAGAATGTGTTGATGCTGGAAAAGCAATCAAAATATTATTAGAAAAAGATATTAAACCAAGAGACATTATGACTCGTAAAGCATTTGAAAATGCAATTACGATGGTAGC
>NZ_JBDTTP010000126.1:0-7261 GCF_039930565.1 Flavobacterium sp.
GACCTTGTTTTATCAATTTTGAAAAAGTTCCTCCCATAGAAATCACATCATCATCGGGATGCGGACTAAAAAGAATCACTCTTTTTTTAGCAGGATTGGCTCTTTCCGGACGATGAGAATCATCAGTATTTGGTTTTCCACCTGGCCATCCTGTAATGGTATGCTGCAGTACATTGAACATATTAATGTTCAAATCATAAGCAGAACCTTCTTGTGCTAAAAGATCTGACATCCCGTTGTTGTTGTAATCACGGTCTGTTAATTTTAAAATGGACTGTTTTGTTTTTTGACATAACCAAACAATCGCTTTGCTTTTTAATTCCTGTGTCCAGATGCATTCCCCCACTAACCAGGGTGTTTTGAAACGCGTTAATTCTAAAGCTGCAGACTGGTCTAAAACGAAAGTGGCATTAGGATGATTTTGTAAAAATGTTGCAGGTACTTCTGAGCTGATATCTCCCTGAATAGTTCTTTTAATAATACCGGCTTTGTTTTGTCCCCAAGCCATCAGGACAATCCTTTTTGATCTCATAATGGTAGAAACGCCCATGGTAATCGCTCTTTTTGGAACGTTATCAATACCATTAAAATCTGATGAGGCATCTATTCTTGTAATATGGTCTAATGTAATAATTCGGGTACCAGAGTTAATGTGTGATCCCGGTTCGTTGAAACCTACGTGACCTGTACGTCCGATGCCTAATAATTGAAAATCAAGGCCTCCTGCATTTTTAATATTCATTTCGTAGTCGATACAATATTGATTCAATTCTTCAATTGCAACAGTACCATTAGGAATATGAACATTATCAGGATCAATATCAATATGATTGAAAAGATGCTGGTGCATGAAATAGTGATAGCTTTGATTGTTTTCTTTTGTCATTGGATAATATTCATCCAGATTAAAAGTCATAACATTGCTAAAACTAAGTCCTTCTTGCTTGTGCATTCTGACTAATTCCTCATATACCTTTATAGGAGAAGAGCCTGTAGCCAGACCCAATACACAAGATTTATTTTTTTCTTGTTTAGATCTAATTAACTGAGCAATTTCCTGCGCAACGATTATTGAAGCTTCTGCAGAACTTTTGAAAATTTCATTATGAATTTTTTCAAATCTGGTTTCTTCAAATTTTCCTGCACTTTTGTAGCTGATATCAGGTTTTATTTCTAAAGCACTTTTCATTTTTTTGTTTTTATAGTATTATATATAAAGTTAAGACTTTTTATGTAATGGTATAAGCAACTTACGCTACTTATACCATTTACAACCAAACTTAAACTTATTTTTGATCTTTTTTTTAGAAGTTAACTCCAGTATCCCACCAAAGTCTCGTAGCTCCAGTATCTGGTCCATTTAACTTCGCGATTCCGGTATCAACACCTTCTTTGTTTCCTGCAATTTCAGAAGCGACAAAGTTCACTCTTCTAACACCTAATGCAGAACTTATAACACCATTACTTGTATTATTGGTTATTGGAAATAATTTAGGATATCCAGTTCTTCTCCACTCCGTCCAGGCCTCTTGTCCATCAGGAAAACCAGCGATCCATTTCTGTGTAATAATTTTTTGCAATTTTACTTCATTTGAAGCTCCTGCTTCCCAAGCAATACTTACATTGTTAACTGCAGGAGTACTATTCGCAGGATCTACAGGATCAATATATGCTTTCGGTAGTAAAATACTAGTTTTATAAGTAGCAGACGAAGCTCCAAATTGCTCAAAAGAAGCTGCGATTCCTGCTTCATATAGAGTTTGAACATCGTCACCCATATTCCAACCTCTTAAAGCACCTTCAGCCCTAAGGAAGAAAGTTTCAGCAGTTGATAAGAAAACAATTTCTTTTGTATTAATACCTTCTCCAACTTTAGAAAAATCTTTACGAGCAGCTTTTGTAGCACCATCTGGTGCAACCGGCAAAACAATTCCTGTTCTAATACCTTTGTATTCTCCAGGATATTTTACAGAAACGTTAAAGAATTTTGAAAGTCTTGGATCATTATATCCGCCTAAAATAGATTCCATATCAGCAGACATATTGATATCTTCATAGCTATTACTGTTTCCATAAACAGGATTAACAAAACCGCTTTGAAAAACAAAACTATCATCTTTAGTAGTCATGATACCATATTTCTGAGCAATAGATTTTTCAGCTTGAGCTTTAGCTACTGCTGGTGCTTTTACCGCTAAACGGATTGCTAATCTTAAACGAAGTGAATTTCCGAATTTTGCCCATTTAGCATAATCACCACCATATTTAGAAAAATCAGCTTTTCCTATAATAGAAACTTTTCCTGCATCTTTACTATTAGATAATACTGTAATTGCTTCATCTAGATCAGCAAACATTTGAGTGTAAACCTCTTCTTGAGAATCATATTCTTTAACAGAAGCTTCAGAACTGTATTTAGAATACACTATTGGTCCATAAATATCTGTAATTCTATGCATTGCCTCTACTTTCAAAATTTGAGACATTGCATAAATTTCTGGATACAATCCTTTGGTTTTGCTTTCCTGCTCAATTTTTAAGGCGTTAGCCATTACTTTACTGTAGGCATCATCCCAGGCTCTACCGTTCCAGCCATTAACTAAATTATAAGTCATGTTATTGTTATTACTTCCAAAAGGATTTGGAGTAGCCATATATCCTGACCAAATATCTCCTTGTAAGTTTTGCTGAATTTGATATCCCCATAAAGGATCTTGTTCAAAAATATAATTGAAAATTACTTGTGAATATCCAGTAATATTATTAAAGTCCTGAGCTAAATTTTCAGCGGTAGACCCTTGAGGATCTGAATTAATATCCTCAAAATTATCAGTACAACTAAATGCAGCTAATAGACCTAAACAAAGGATCGATTTTTGTATATATTTTCTTGTCATGATATTTTTTTATTAAAATGTAACATTTAAATTAAGACCGATACTTCTAGTCGTTGGCAATCCAAAAACATCAACTCCTTGTAACCCTTGACCTGTACTTAAAGCAACATTTGGATCAAACGGAGCATCTTTGTAAATAAAGAATAAGTTTCTTGCAATTAATGATATACTGGCATTTTGAATAAATGTAATTGCTTTTGAATTAAAAGTATACCCAACAGAAAGCTCTCTTAAACTAACATTTGTTGCTTTATAAACATATTCCCCTAAAGCTCCACTTCTACCTCCTACAGTACCATAATAGTCTTCAGCAGAAATTTTATTTACCGGAGTAACACCATCAGCTGCTACAGCATTAACATTTACTCCTCCTGCATTTTTAGCATCTCCAAAAGCTTTTGAAACACCATAAGAATCATTTAATGCCTGAGTCATGCTTAAAACATTTCCACCAAATCTACCATCTAACAAAACGTTTGCAAAGAAAGATCCCAATTTAAATTTGTTAGACCAGCCTGCCATAAAATCTGGATTGGCATTCCCAACTTCTTTGAAGTTTTGATCCACTTGGGGTTTTCCAAGATTATTTAGTAATAATCTACCTTGATCATCTTTTACAAGTGTATACGCTTCAATAACACCATAAGGTCTGCCTTCTACTAAAGAGAATCTGTATGCGTTAGATCCTGGATCAGTTAAAATTACGCGTCCCCCTAATTCTGAAGGAAGTTCTTTTACTTCATTTTTATTTTGAGAATAGTTTACTGTTGTATCCCAAGAGAATTTATCTCCTTTGATAATTTTAGCATTCAACACAACTTCAATACCTTGATTTGCAATACTTGCAGCATTGAAACCGTAATTAGTATATCCAAAAGGATTTGTTGACGGGGCCGGAGCCTGTACATATTGATTTTTAGTTTTAGAATTATAGTACGAAATTTCAAAGCCTAATCTATTATCAAACATCCTCCACTCTGTACCAATTTCATATTCTGATTTCAATTCTGGTTTTAACGTTTCTCCAGGTCTTGGACCTACAGCTGGTTGTATAAATTGCCCTCCAAGAATGGTATATCTTGGTGATGTTACAAAAGCAGCAATATCGTTACCTACCTGAGCATAAGAAGCTCTCACTTTTCCATAATTTATCCATTCTGGCATTGAAGTCATTTCACTAATAATACCTGTTAAACCCACAGAAGGATAAAAATAAGATGCACTACCTGTATTTACTAATGTAGAAGACCAATCATTTCTTCCTGCCACATCTAAATACAATATGTCTTTAAATCCAAAAGAAGTAGAAGCAAATACTGATTGCACTTCTCTATTTGAACCTGAAAGTTGTTGATTTGCTTTATTATTAACAAAGTTTCCTAATGTAAACCAGTTTGTATTCACTAAACCACCATTATTAGTTCCTGAATTTAAAACTGTCTGCTGATTAGCCATCGTATTATTTATACTTGTACCAACTATAGCATTGAATGAAAAATCTTCATTAAAATTGGTGTTAATTTTTGCAATTAAATCTCCGTAACGTTGCGTACTTAAATTTGCAATATTGATATATGTTCCAGTTGGAGCAGTAATAATTTCAGAAGTTGTGGCATAAATCTTTTTATCAAAAATACTTTCAATACGATTATAACTATATCTTCCAGCAATATTTAACCAATTGCTTACTTTATAGTCTAATGCTAGAGATCCATTAAAGAAATTATTTTTATCTTCAGATTTAGCTTTATTGATTAACCAATATGGATTTTGAACGTACTCATCAATTACTGGGTAGTTTTGAGTTTCGATATTTCTAACCGGATCAAAAATCTGATAATTATCTTTATAAAAATTAAAGTCATTTCCGTTTCCTCTTGGCATTAAGTAAACACCTAATAAAGGATTAAAGTTAAGTCCATTTAAAGGCCTGTTTTGAATAGTTTGAGAAGTGTATTTACCATCAGCAGAAACTGTTAATCTATCATTGAAGAATTTTCCAGTTTGACGAATACCAAAGTTATTTTTCTTTAAGTTATTTCCGGGCATAATCCCTGACGAGTTAGTATTTGCATAAGTAATATTAGTACTTGCGACAGATGAACCTGTTGTGAATCCGAAAGATGTAATTTGCGTTACACCTGTTTCAAAAAAGTCTTTTACATGGTCAGCAGTTTTTTCCTTATCTCCATTACTGTTATAGTCAGTTTGAAATTCAGGCAGGTAAGCTGCCGTTTCAAAAGTAGTTACAGAAGACCCACTAAAATTTGATTTACCTTCTTTCACTTTTTTAGAAGAAAGTAAAATTACTCCATTTGCTCCTTGAGATCCATATAATACAGAAGCTGCGGCACCTTTTAGAACTGTCATTCCTTCGTAATCATCAGGATTAATTAAAGAAACAACATCTCCTCCATCACGATTACCGCCGTTACCATCCCCAAAAGTGCCATTTGGCTGAGTCGGAGACCCGTTGTACAGTGGAATACCATCAATAACATAAAGAGGCTGGCTATTAGTTATAGATGAATTACCACGAATAACTACTTTTGTTGATCCGCCCGTACCACCAGCACTTTTCGTTACAGCAACACCTGCAATTTTACCAGCAATTGTATTGATAACATTAGCATCTTTTACACGAACTAGTTCTTCTCCTCTTAATTCCTGAGTCGCATAAGTTAATGATTTTTTACTTTTAGTAACACCTAATGAAGTGACCACAACCTCGCTAAGTGCGTTTGAAGCTGCTGTTAGTAATTTCACATTAATTGTAGTTACATCTCCAACAACTATGTTCTGAGTTTCAAGGCCTACATAAGTAAAAACTAATGTTTGCCCTTTTTGTGCCTCTACAGTAAAAACACCATCAAAGTCAGTAATTGTAGCTCTTTGACCTCCTTGTACAGCAACAGAAGCCCCTGGTAACGGCATTCCATCAGAATCTGTAATCACACCCTTGATACTCTTTACCTGTGCAAGCGAAACCTGCGCGGTAAAAACAATCATAAAGATTAAGAAAAATTTTTTCATGTTTATTTATTATTTGTTAGTTATGGGGTAAATTTATTCTTAAGGTTCTGTTAAAAAAAATAATTTATACAAACTGCAATAAACTTTAAACGAACGACATAAAACAATCAATAATACGTTTCACGAAAACGTTTTTCCATTAAAAAAAAGTATGATTTCGCATTTTTTATAAATTTTAATTCAAAAGAATTGCGTTTTAACAACTAATTGTTTAAAGTTGCAATCGATTAATATGCTTTATACAAATCATTAAACTATTTAAATTGAGTGAAATTCAAAAATTAAATTTTGATATTAAACTTCAGAATCATATTTGGTTTTGGGGAGGTTATTTTACACTTAATTTTTTAAGATGGGGTGCTTATTTTAATGACTATCCTTATTCATTTAAATCTAATCTTATTGAATTTTCTTTACATATACCATTAGTTTATTTTAACCTTTTTATTTTAGTTCCGCGTTTTGTACTCAGGCAAAAATACATCCAGTATACTTTTGCTCTACTAGTAAGTCTTTTTGGAATCTATTTGTTAAAAACAGTTTTGACTTATTATCTTATATCAGAAAATATATGGCCCGAAGCTAATCGTGAATACCATCCTTTTGAGATGAATCATATTGTAGCTGTATGTATTGGAGAATTGTATGTTTTAGCTATGGCTTCTTCTGTATATTTAACCCTGACATGGTTACGTGAGCGTGAAAGAAACAGGTATTTGAGGGAAAATCAGTTTAAAATAAAATTAAAATACCTTGAAAATCAAATCCAGCCACACTTTTTCTTTAATACATTAAATAATTTATATTCATTATCCTTAGAATCATCTGATAAGGTTCCTGATGTAATAATCAAACTTTCCAATTTGATGGAATATGTGTTATATGATGTTAAAGGAACCAAGTTTGTTCCTTTAATTAAAGAAATTAACTACATTCAAAATTATATCGAAATTGAAAAACTGCGTTTTGAGAATGTCGAAGTCACTATTAATCTGGAATCAGATATAGAAGACATAAAAGTTCCTCCCTTAATATTTATTTCCCTGGTAGAAAACACTTTCAAGCATGGAGGACTCAACAATAAAAACCTAAAAATAAAAATCAATTGTAAAGTTATCGATAACAAGACATTAGATTTTGAAATCATAAATAATTTTGTAATTTCACAAAATGTTAACCACAAAGGAGGTATAGGACTGATTAATACCAAAAAGAGGTTAAAATTAATTTACAAAAATAATTATAGTTTACACCACACTACAAAACTGAATTATTATATAATCCGTTTGCAAATACCTATTAATAATGAAGATTAAATGCGTGTTGATTGA
>NZ_JBDTTP010000127.1:0-6952 GCF_039930565.1 Flavobacterium sp.
TTTTTAATAAAAGCAGGTGTCGAAGTCGAACATATTCCTGTTTTAGAAGAATAATGAAAATCAATCCGAAATATTTACCCATTATTATAGGAGCCGTTTTTGCTCTTGGAACCGTTCTGGGAAGCATGATGAATGCTCCCCTCGAGGATAGTCTTTTGGCGAAAAATAATTCTAAAACGAAACTCAATAAGCTGATTGATTTCATCAACAATGAATATGTTGATAATGTCAATACCGATTCGATTGTGGATCTGACCGTAGATAATATTTTATCAAAACTAGATCCGCATTCAGTTTATATTCCGCCAAGCGAACAGGCTGAAGTAGCTGAAAGCATGAGAGGTGATTTCGTCGGAATCGGAATTAATTTCTATATGTACAAAGATTCTGTAGCAATCATTAAGCCTGTAGAAAATGGTCCTTCGGCAAAAGCCGGATTAAAATCAGGGGATAGAATCTTATTTGCAGGAAAAACGAAACTATATGGCAGAAAATTGCCGTCTGATAGTTTGTTCTCCAAACTAAAAGGAGTAAAAGGTTCTGAAATAGAACTAACCGTTTTTAGAAAATCAGAGAAGAAACAGCTTAAATTTAAAATTAAGAGAGATGTCATTCCGCTAAAAAGTGTTGATGCTTCTATATTACTGGCAAATAATACAGGTTACATAAAAATAAATCGTTTTGCTGAAACAACATATAAAGAATTTAAAATTGGTTTAACAAGACTGCGGCAAAAAGGGATCCAGTCTTTGATTGTAGACCTTCGGGATAATGGCGGAGGATATATGGAAGAAGCCGTGGTAATTGCCGATGAATTCCTGAAAGATAGACAGCTGATTGTTTTTACAAAAAATAAAGATGGTTCTACCGAAAAAACATATGCTACCAAAAGCGGAAGTTTTGAAAAAGGGAACGTGACAATTTTAATTAATGAAAATAGTGCTTCTGCAAGCGAGATTTTGGCTGGTGCTATTCAGGATAATGATCGCGGTACTATTGTAGGACGCCGTTCTTTTGGTAAAGGTTTAGTGCAGCGCGAAATGGATTTCAATGATGGATCTGCAGTACGATTAACTGTGGCAAGATATTACACCCCAACCGGAAGATCGATTCAAAAACCTTATACCAAAGGAAACGAAGAATATTATAAAGAGTCTGAAGCCAGATTAAAAACGGGTGAACTATATGCAAAAGACAGTATTAAAGTAGCCGATTCCCTGAAGTTTAAAACACCAAAAGGTAAAATTGTGTATGGCGGAGGCGGAATTGTTCCCGATGTTTTTGTTCCGATGGAAGCAGAGCACGGAAACGAAAATGTTGCCTATTTACTGCAAACAGGAATAGTGGGTCATTTTGTTTTTGAAGAATTGGATAAAAACCGAAATACTTTTTCAGGCCTTCATTTTAATGAGTTTTTACTTAAGATGAAAAACTCTGATGCTTATTTCAAAAAATTCAAAAACTACATTCTTCAAACCGGTATTGATCTGAAATTAGACAAAACAAAAGCTTTGGTAAATCGCTATATTACAGCCGAGTTTGCAAGACAATTATATGGTGAGCTATATTATTATGATGTTATTTTAAAAGAGGACGTAATGATTAAAGCCGTTTTGAATTCTAAGAAATAATGCTATATTTTTAAATAATAGTATAACAAAAAGCTTTAAAAAAAAGGCGAGCTTTGTAAAGTAAAAAAACATAAAAAATGAAAAATATAAAGAGAATAAGTTTCCTGTTTGTTTTGATGACATTTGTAATTTCATGCGCGACAATGAAAAAGAATAATGTTGTTACAGGAAAAGTAGATTTAATAGAATCAGGAAAAGACGGTTACACCGCAAAAGTTACTACTGATGCAAAAGAAGTTTATTTTGCCATAATCAGTATTGTAAATTTAGGAGGGCCTCAAAATTACAAGCAATTGAAAATAGGTGATAAAGTTTCGTTAAAGGGGGAAATCTGGGAAACCGAGGGCGAGAAACATATTA
This sequence comes from Flavobacterium sp., assembly GCF_039930565.1. GTDB lineage: Bacteria > Bacteroidota > Bacteroidia > Flavobacteriales > Flavobacteriaceae > Flavobacterium. The sequence continues at coordinate 1,992 of NZ_JBDTTP010000127.1, forward strand.
AGGTACAAGAGATTGTTTCGGTGAAATGACACTTATATTAGATAAAATAAACCATTAAAAAATTAATTTATTAAGCGTAAAATCTTAATTTTTTTAATCTTTTAATGGTTTAATTATTTATTACTTATCGAATACTATCATGTACATGAGTCTGCACACCGTTGTTCCATAAAGTCAAAATATCAGTGGCCACTGCGGCGCCACTTCCGGCAGCAATAGCCAGTTGGCTTCTCCATCCAGCTAAAGTTCCAATAACATAAATGCCATCGGCTACTTTATGATCCTCATTTTTGAGCTGGATACGCTGTTTTTCAGGCAACGCTTTTTTATGTGGTTCTATATATTGTGTTAAACCTTCAATATCAAAAGTATTGGCAGAACCAATACCGATAACGATGCTCTTTGTTTCGTATGAATTCTTATTTGTAATTACGGTAAACGCAGGATAAGTTCCTTCTACTTTGATAACTTTCTCATTTGCAATCTGAATAATATGCGGATAGGTTTGGGCTAAATCCTGTTTGCTCTCGAATAATAGTGCTGAACCTAATTTACCTGATTTTATTCCGTAAGCATTATAAAAAACAGCTTCCTGTAATGAAGAGCTCTTCTGATGTGTGAAAATTCCGATTTTTTTATCGGTTACAAAAGCTTTGTTTTTAGCAGATCCTAAAATAAGTGCACAGGACATTCCTGAAACGCCTCCTCCGATAATCAGAGCATCAAACATATTATCTTCCGTTTGTTTTTTCTTCAATCTTCTTAGAGATTCTAAAAATCAAAAGAATTAAAACGGCACAAAATGAAGCAGCGATTCCAATAAAAGCTACCATACTATCCCCCTTAAAAGGGTTTTGAAAGTCCAGCAATGTAATGTTAAAAACAATTAAAGCTAATGCCAGAAGCACTAAAATAGAAGTGAAAATTTTCATAAGGCTGTTTGTTTGTCTAAAATAATAAAGTAAAGTTTTTGATTAGCTATCTGAAACTATATTTTAGAAATTTTATGGAGCAAATTTATAAAAATATCCGTTATACAAACAGACCTTTAACATTAGCAGCGAATAATTTAACAGCAATTGCCAAAAGTATCACTCCAAATGTCTTGCGGACAACTCCAAGGCCATTTTCGCCTAATAATTCTTCAATTTTTTTAGAAGATTTAAGAACAATATAAACTAAGATAATATTCAGTAAAATAGCTATGATAATATTAATAGTGTGAAACTGAGAACGTAATGATAATAAAGTCGTCATGGTTCCGGCCCCGGCGATTAGAGGAAATGCCAACGGAACAATCGAAGCTGATCCCGGTTCTTCGTCACGGTAAATACGGATTCCCAAAATCATTTCTAAAGCAAGAAAGAATAAAACGAATGAACCTGCAACGGCAAACGAATGCACATCAATACCAATAAGATTTAGTAAGCCTTCTCCAATAAAAAGAAAGACAATCATAATTGCTCCGGCAACAAGTGAAGCCTTTTCAGATTCTATATGTCCAACCTTAGCTCTTAGATTTACAATAATAGGAATTGAACCTACAATATCAATTACGGCAAAAAGTACCATTCCAACTGTTATGATTTCTTTAAAGTCGATTTCTAACATATTACTTTGATTTTAAGCATTTAAAATTTTTGCAAAGGTAAAGAATAAAGATAATGGTTTTATGAACGCATGTATTTTTGTTATAAAAAGACGTTTCAGGTGCTTAAAAATAAACATTTGTAACATATGTTTGTTGCCCGCACAGATTCTCAAAGTTTAATTGTACTACCACAGAGTTTCACAAAGAATCCACGAAGTTGCACAAAGTTTTATTTACTCTTTGTCAAAGTTTAATAGCAAAGCTTTATGCACTTAAAAAAAACATTTCTAAAAAAATTAAACTTTGAGAATCTCTGCGAAAAAAACTTTTGTGTAACTCTGTGGTAAAACTTTACAAAGCATTACAGTAAAATTAAATCGCATTACATCTCTTTTCTTTGACTATATTTGCACTTTATAAATTACAGTACTTTATTATCATGTTTCAATTAGGGAAAACCATTATTTCAGAAGATATTCTTGAAAAAGAATTTGTGTGCAACTTGTCAGCTTGTAAAGGAGCTTGTTGTGTTGACGGAGATGCCGGTGCGCCTTTAAGCGAAGCGGAAACTAAAATATTGGAAGAAATTTATCCAAAAATAAAACCTTTTTTGCGCAAGGAAGGAATTGCAGCTATCGAAGCACAAGGAACCTGGGTAAAAGGAACCGATGGTGATCTTGAAACCCCACTAATAGATGAAAAAGATTGTGCTTACGTAATTTTTGACGGCAAAACCGCCCTTTGCGGAATTGAGCAAGCCTACAATCAGGGAATCGTAGATTGGAAAAAACCGGTTTCATGTCATCTTTATCCAATCCGTGTAAAAGATTTTACGGAGTTCGCTGCCGTTAATTATGACAAATGGGATATTTGTGATGCTGCCTGTTCTTTAGGAAAGGAATTAGAAGTTCCGGTTTACAAATTTGTCAAGGAAGCGCTTATTCGCCGTTTTGGAGAAGATTGGTATTTAGAGCTCGAAAAAGTAGCAGAAGAGCATAAAAATTCTTAAAAAAAAACGATATCGGCAATACTTCAAAAAAGACCAAAATCTGCAAAGAATAATTCCAGATAAGAAAGAAAAAGATTTTTTAATTTAATAAAAAATCCTTGCTTTTTATTTTTAAAATCCTATATTTTACGGTATCTTAACTGAATTTTGTAATTTTAATTTACTCATTTACAGATATTTAATAATTGTATGAAAAATGTTCTGTTTTTTGTGCTTTGTTAAAAACTACATCAAATTGTGAATAAGTTTGGCTTTCATTTTTGGCAACAAATGACAATCTTTGTAGTCTACTGAATCAGGGGAAATTCATTAAAAATTAAACAAACCAGGAATGTCACAAGTTGAGCCAATATTACAAGAAAATAAGAATCGTTTCGTCATTTTTCCAATCAAACATCATGATATTTGGGAATGGTATAAAAAAATGGAAGCTAGCTTCTGGACTGCCGAAGAAATTGATTTGCACCAGGACTTGACAGATTGGAACAATAAACTAAGTGACGAAGAACGATATTTCATTAAACACATTTTGGCATTTTTTGCAGCTTCTGACGGAATCGTAAATGAAAACCTGGCAGAGAACTTTGTAAATGAAGTGCAATATGCAGAAGCGAAGTTTTTCTATGGTTTTCAAATTATGATGGAAAATATTCATAGCGAGACCTATTCTTTATTGATTGACACTTACGTGAAAGATGAAGCAGAGAAAGCGGAGCTGTTTAATGCTTTGGAAGTTTTTCCTGCCATCAGAAAAAAAGCAGACTGGGCTTTAAAATGGATTGATTCTGATTCGTTTGCTGAAAGACTTATTGCTTTTGCAGCGGTTGAAGGGATTTTCTTTTCCGGAGCTTTCTGTTCTATTTATTGGTTGAAAAAACGTGGTTTAATGCCAGGTTTGACTTTTTCAAACGAATTGATTTCCCGTGATGAAGGCGTACACTGTGATTTTGCAGTACACTTACACAATCACCACTTAATTAATAAAGTCCCTAAAGAAAGAATCAAGGAAATTATCGTTGATGCTTTGGATATTGAAAGAGAGTTTGTTACAGAATCTCTTCCGGTAAGTTTGATTGGTATGAATGCTGCCTTGATGACACAATATTTAGAATTTGTTGCTGACAGATTATTAGTAGAATTAGATTGCGAGCGTGTGTACGGATCATCAAATCCGTTTGATTTCATGGATATGATTTCTCTTCAGGGAAAAACCAATTTCTTTGAGAAACGTGTTGCCGAGTATCAAAAATCAGGTGTAATGAACACGGATGGTGATGCTCAGAAAATTTCATTTGATGCAGATTTTTAGATTATGTAGTAAATTTTAGTGACTTACCACGAGCACTAAGACATAATAAAATTAAGAAATGAAAGTTTCTTATAATAGACAATTTAAGGTTGGATCTCTATCCCAAATCGCAGATCCAATAACATTTTTACAACTATTTTCATCTGTTTTCCAGATTGAAAATCAAAAAACTATGGGAATCCTGCAATTCTCAAAAAATATAAAAAACACGCGATGTTAAGCAATGGAATTTGTTTTCCGGAGTCTTTCATTTTTTAAAAAACACAAAAAAAGTAAGCTTATGTATGTAGTAAAAAGAGATGGCCATAAAGAGCCGGTAATGTTTGATAAGATTACGGAAAGAATCAAAAAATTATGTTACGGGCTGAATGAGCTTGTAGATCCTGTTAAGGTAGCCATGCGTGTTATTGAAGGATTGTATGACGGAGTTTCTACATCTGAACTGGATAATCTTGCGGCAGAAACTGCAGCTTCTATGACTATTGCCCATCCTGATTATGCGCAATTGGCAGCTCGTGTGGCGATTTCAAACTTACACTCTAATACAAAAAAATCGTTTTCAGAAACGATGAAGGATATGTATCACTACGTAAATCCAAGAAACGGGCAAGACGCTCCGTTACTTTCGGATGAGGTATTTAATGTGATTCAGGAAAATGCAGCTTTCCTTGATTCTCATATCATTTATACACGGGATTTTAATTACGATTACTTCGGGTTCAAAACTTTGGAGCGTTCGTATTTGCTAAAAATAAACGGAAAAATCGTCGAAAGACCACAGCATATGCTGATGCGTGTTTCAGTTGGGATTCACTTAGATGATTTAAAATCGGTAATTGAGACGTACGATTTAATGTCTAAAAAATACTTCACGCATGCAACACCGACGTTGTTCAATGCGGGAACTCCAAAACCTCAAATGTCTTCGTGTTTCCTTTTGGCAATGCAGGATGACAGTATTGATGGCATTTACGATACCTTAAAACAAACGGCTAAAATCTCGCAATCAGCGGGAGGAATTGGTCTTTCTATTCATAACGTTCGTGCGACAG
>NZ_JBDTTP010000128.1:0-6579 GCF_039930565.1 Flavobacterium sp.
AGTTAACATGAAAATATCTTACAACTGGTTAAAACAATTTATTAAAACAGACTGGACATCAGAGCAGACATCTGAATTATTGACAGATTTGGGCTTAGAAGTTGAGATTGTCGAAAAATACCAATCGGTTAAAGGTGGTTTGGAAGGAATTGTTATAGGACATGTTCTCACTTGCGAAAAACATCCGGATGCAGACAGATTAAAAATTACCACTGTGGATATTGGTTTAGAGGACCCAATCCAAATTGTTTGTGGTGCTGCTAATGTTGAGGCAGGACAAAAAGTACCTGTAGCAACAATCGGGACAGTTTTATATGACAGTCAAGGTGAAGCTTTTACAATAAAAAAAGGAAAAATACGTGGTCAGGAAAGCCATGGGATGATATGTGCAGAAGATGAATTAGGGCTTGGTACAAGCCATGATGGGATTATGATTTTGGATGATGCACTTGAACCCGGAACGCTGGGCTCAGAAGTTTTTAAAGCGGTTAATGATGAAGTTTTCGAAATTGGTTTAACCCCAAATCGCGCAGATGCGATGAGCCATTACGGAACTGCACGTGATTTAAGAGCCGGAATGCTTCAGCGGGGTGTACATGTTGAATTGATTACACCTTCTGTAAGCAATTTCAGGGTAGATATGAGGACCTTGAAAATTGATGTTAATGTCGAAGAGCCTCTACTGGCTCCAAGATATTGCGGTGTAACGATTTCCGGTATTACTGTTGAAGAATCTCCATCATGGTTGCAGGATCGTCTAAAAGCAATCGGATTAACTCCAAAAAATAATATTGTTGATGTTACTAATTATGTTTTGCACGAACTAGGCCAGCCCCTTCACGCTTTTGATGCTGGCAAAATCAATGGAAAAATATTCGTAAAAACACTTCCGGAAGGTACAAAATTCACAACTTTAGATGATGTTGAAAGAACATTACACAAAGAGGATCTTATGATTTGCGATGAAAAGGGTCCACTGTGTATTGCCGGAGTTTTTGGAGGAAAAAAATCCGGGGTCACTGAAGGAACGACTTCTATATTTTTAGAAAGTGCTTATTTTGATGCTGTCAGCATTCGTAAAACAGCTAAAAGACATCAGTTAAATACTGATGCTTCATTTAGGTTTGAAAGAGGAATTGACCCAACAATTACAGAATATGCCCTTAAACGTGCTGCAATTTTAATTCAGGAAGTGGCCGGAGGAGAAATTACATCGGATGTGATAGAAGTATATCCTAAAAAAATAGAAGATTTTTCTGTTTTGTTGAATTTTAGTAATGTTTATAAAATAATTGGGCAGGAAATTCCAAAAGACACAATAAAGAAAATATTAGTTTCCCTGGATATTAAAGTTAATAGTGTTTCTGAATCTGGCTTGGGATTAACCATTCCTGCCTACAGAGTTGATGTTCAGCGTGAAATAGATGTGATTGAAGAGATTCTGAGAGTTTATGGATACAATAACATTGATTTCTCTACGAAATTTAATGCTACAGTCGCTAATTCACCACGAACTGAAGATTATAAGGTGCAAAATGCAATAGCATCGCAATTAAACTCACAAGGTTTTCATGAAATGATGGCCAATTCCTTAACCACAGCTGCGTACGCTAAATTGTCGACTGTATTAAAGGAAGAACATAATGTAACAATGCTAAATCCTTTAAGCAGTGATTTATCAACGATGCGTCAATCTTTATTGTTTTCGGGTTTAGAAGCAATTTCATACAACATCAACAGAAAAAATTCAGATTTAAAATTGTTTGAATTCGGAAAAACATATCATAAGTTTCTTAACGGTTATGAAGAGCATAAACATCTAAGTTTATTGATTTCGGGAAACAGAAATAAAGAAAGCTGGACAAATCCTCAAAAAACAACTGATTTCTTTTTATTGAAAGGATATGTAAAGGGTATTTTAAATCGCTTAGGAATTGACAAAATTTCTAATGCTCCGGTACAATCTGATATTTTTTCAGAAGGAACAGCTATTTGTTATAATAATGATACACTGGTTGAAATGGGAGTGATTAAAAAATCAATACTGAAACATTTTGGAATTAAACAAGATGTTTATTATGCTGATTTTAAATGGGATTTGGTTTTAAAAATAATTACAGGAAAGATTAAATATTCTGAAATACCCAAATATCCTGAAGTCCGCAGGGATTTAGCCTTGTTGATTGATCAGAATACAACCTACGAAAGTATTTATAACCTGGCCAGACAAACAGAAAAATCTCTTTTGAAAGATGTCAATTTATTTGATGTTTATGAAGGTGATAAGCTTCCGGATGGTAAAAAATCATATGCTTTGAGTTTTACAATTCAGGACAATACAAAAACCCTGACTGATATTCAGATTGATAAAATAATGTCTAATCTGCAGGAAACTTTTGAAACTGAACTGGGAGCAAGTTTAAGATAAGATTTATAAAAAAAACACCAGCAAATGCTGGTGTTTTTTTTATCCTTAAAGATTATGTATTTTTAATTAGCGTTTTGTGAAAAGCTTTTTGAACAGATTAACAATCCCCAAAACTATAATTCCTAATATAAAACCTACAACAAATTCTTTTATAATTGAAGGGATGTTTATTTTAGCCGATAAGTGATGAAAAAATGGAATGTAATGTACAAAGATTCCGCCGGCAACTAACAGTAATGCAATTGTACCAACAACTGTCAGGCTTTTTATAACTAATGGAAGCGCTTTTACCAGAATATTACCAATAAATTTTGATATACTTTTTTCTTTTTTGCTAAACTTAATAAGCTTATAACCTGCTTCATCCATTCTAACAATAAGAGCGACAATGCCATAAACACCAATAGTTGCTATTAAGGCAATTATTGAAGTTACAACGATTTGCTGCATTAAAGGCTCTTCGATTACCGTACCCAAAGCGATAATTACAATTTCTACAGATAATATGAAATCAGTTATTATGGCCGATTTTATTTTACCTTTTTCCATTTCCAAAATTTCTTCTTCAGTAAAAGAATCTTCAGTTATTCCTTCTGATTCCTTGTGACTGTGTGGAAATATAAATTCATAAATCTTTTCAGCTCCTTCGTAAGCTAAAAAAAGTCCTCCAAGAACCAGAATTACAATAATTGCAACGGGTAAAAAGGCACTTAACAAAAATGCAATTGGCAGAATAATTATTTTGTTCAGGAGTGAACCTTTACTGATTGCCCAAAGTACAGGAAGTTCTCTTGATGAAGCAAATCCTGAAGCTTTTTCGGCATTTACAGCTAAATCATCGCCCAAAATACCGGCCGTTTTTTTTGCTGCAACTTTACTCATTACTGCAACATCATCCATAATTGCTGCGATATCATCTAATAGGACAAAAAAACCTGTTGCCATTATAATTTAATTTTTAGTATTTAAATCCGGATATTTTAAGTTTTGCGAAAATAATACTTTTGATTTAATTTCCGGCTAAAAAATTAACTGCATTGACCTAAAAGCACCCAAATAATAATAAAAACCAAAATAGTACCAAAGCATCCGCCTCCTAATTTTTTTGCACCGTAACCCGCAAGTAACCCTCTAAAAATGTTATTCATAATTTTATATTTATAGTTTATATTAATTTTAAATGTTTTCGTAAAGATCTTGATATTATCAATATTTAATTTATATTACTTTTAATAAAACTTTCAAGATTTACAGATTACTTGCATAAAAAAACACCAGCTGTACAACTGGTGTCTTAAAACTATTATAACTAAGAACTTATTTGGCTAATTCTAGTTTTTGATTTCTAAAAACCAACTTACCATCAAAAGCATCAATTAAAATAATGCTCTCTGTTGTAATATGTCCAGCCAGAATTTCTTTAGATAACTGATTCAAAACCTCACGCTGAATAACACGTTTTACAGGTCTTGCACCAAACTCAGGATCGTACCCTTTATCTGAAAGATACTTGATTGCTTCAGGAGTTGCATCCATGGTAATACCTTGCTGTCCTAGCATTTTGCTAACGCTTTTAAGTTGTAAACTCACAATTCTGGAAATATTATCGACTGTTAAGGGCGTAAACATTACGATTTCGTCTATACGATTTATAAATTCCGGACGAACAGTTTGTTTCAATAGTCCTAAAACTTCAACTTTTGCAGCCTCCATTGCAGCTTCGGCACTTCCTTTTAAATTCTCAAATTTCTCTTGTATAATATGACTTCCCATATTTGAGGTCATTATGATAATTGTGTTTTTAAAATCAGCCAGACGACCTTTGTTATCCGTTAATCGGCCTTCATCCAAAACTTGCAATAAAATATTGAACGTATCCGGATGCGCTTTTTCAATCTCATCCAACAAAATCACAGAATACGGTTTTCTTCGAACAGCTTCAGTTAACTGTCCACCTTCGTCATAACCCACATATCCCGGAGGAGCACCAACTAAACGGCTCACACTATGACGTTCCTGGTACTCACTCATATCGATGCGTGTCATGGCATTTTCGTCATCAAAAAGATATTCTGCCAAAGCTTTTGCAAGTTCCGTTTTACCAACTCCGGTTGTTCCTAAAAATAAGAATGTTCCAACAGGTTTTTTCATATCCTGCAATCCGGCGCGGCTTCTGCGTACAGCATCACTTACAGCTTCTATCGCTTCTTCCTGACCTACAACTCTTCTGTGTAATTCTTCTTCCAGATTAAGGAGTTTTTCTTTCTCTGTCTGAAGCATTTTCATTATCGGAATTCCTGTCCATTTTGCCACAACTTCGGCAATATCTTCGCGGGTTACTTCTTCTTTAATTAATGAATTGCCAGATTGATATTCCTGCAATTGTTTCAATAAAACATCAAGACGTTCCTGTGCTTCTTTGATTTTTCCGTAACGAATTTCGGCTACTTTTCCGTAATCACCTTCGCGTTCTGCACGTTCTGCTTCGTGTTTAAAATCTTCTATTTCTAATTTTACAGCCTGAACTCCATCTACAACATCTTTTTCAGATTTCCATTTGGTGTAGATTACATTACGTTCTTCTTTAAGGTTAGCCAAATCCATATGAAGGATTTTAAGCTTACTCTCTTCTTTTTCACGTTTAATCGCTTCAATCTCAATTTCCAACTGCATGATTTTACGATCCAGAACATCTAATTCTTCTGGTTTTGAATTGATTTCCATACGCAATTTAGAAGCCGCTTCATCCATCAAATCGATTGCTTTATCTGGTAGAAAACGATTCGTGATATAACGTTGCGAAAGTTCAACAGCCGCTATAATCGCTTCGTCTTTAATCTGAACTTTATGATGCGTTTCATATTTTTCTTTGATTCCACGCAAAATCGAAATGGCACTTTCAGTGTCCGGCTCATCCACAAAAACCTTTTGAAAACGACGTTCTAAAGCTTTATCTTTCTCAAAATATTTTTGATATTCATCTAAAGTCGTAGCCCCTATTGCTCTTAATTCGCCACGAGCCAAGGCTGGTTTCAATATATTAGCCGCATCCATAGCGCCCTCGCCTCCACCCGCGCCTACAAGCGTGTGAATCTCGTCAATAAATAAAACAATATCTCCTTCGGCGGCAGTGACTTCTTTTACAACCGATTTTAAACGTTCTTCGAATTCTCCTTTATACTTTGCGCCTGCAATCAATGCTACCATATCAAGAGAAAAAACGATTTTATTTTTTAAATTTTCAGGTACATCACCATCAACGATTCTATGGGCTAAACCTTCAGCAATGGCCGTTTTACCAACTCCGGGTTCTCCCACCAGCATTGGATTATTTTTGGTTCTGCGTGTTAAAATTTGCAGTACACGACGAATTTCTTCATCACGGCCAATAACCGGATCCAGTTTTCCTGAACGGGCTAATTCATTTAAATTTTTAGCATATTTATTTAATGAATTATAATTTTCTTCTGCAGATGCCGAGGTCACTCTTTCTCCCTTTCGAAGTTCTTCAATAGTTGCCTTTAAGGCTTTTCCAGAAACACCCTGATCTTTTAAAATTTGAGCAACTTTACTTTTTGAATCAAAAATGGCTAAAATTAAATGTTCGATCGAAACGTATTCGTCGTTCATTTTTTGTGCAATGATTTCAGCTTCGTTCAAAGCTTTATTCGCATCTCTGGAAAGCACAATATCGCCACCAGTAACTTTTGGAAAGCTCTGAATTGTTGAATCTAATATTTGTAAAAACAAAGGCACATTTACGTTAAGTTTTTTCAGAATAAAAGGCGCTACATTTTCATCAACCTCAAAAATGGCTTTAAAAATGTGTTCGTTTTCTATTTGTTGCTGCCCATATCTTTGCGCCAGCTGCTGGGAAAGCTGAATGGCTTCCTGTGATTTTGTGGTAAATTTATTGATGTTCATTTTTTTATGATTTAGTTTTTTTTGCCTTTTCATCGATACCATTAAATTTTGAATTTATTGCGTCAAATTTTAAAATCAAATGATATAACTTTGTATCGATATTCAAATTATATTCCACAGTAAAAATAAAGACAAAATGACATCAAAACTATGATGTTTATCATTTTTAAATGTCAAAAAGTCACAAAACAAGTCAATTATGAGTTTTTTAAATTCAATATTCGGAA
>NZ_JBDTTP010000129.1:0-6341 GCF_039930565.1 Flavobacterium sp.
TAGTTGTGGTCGGAAGAATTTTTCTTCCGACTTTTTTTTGTTTTACACTTTAAATAAAGCGTTTTTATTTTTAATATTTTAACAAGATTTAACTTTATTTTTTAAATATTTATTTGTATATTTATTGCTGAAAATCAGTAATTTATGGCAACATTTAAAGATCACAAAGTTTCTGTTAATGAGTTGTTAGGGCTTATTCCCGAAGCCTTTTTGTCTCATCTTTCAACTAGCACAAAAGTGGATTATTATTCAAAAGTCCTTCACGGGAAGAAGGTATTTTACCTTCTCCTATATTCAATTCTTGATAATGAGAAACTTAGTCAGCGAACATTGGAAGACACCTTTAATTATTCGGGATTTAAGACTATTTTTAATTTAGATGAATCAGAAACCGTTAGAAGGAGTTCTATTTCTGAAAGATTGTCTAAGATTGATTCTGGTTATTTCAAAGAAATTTTTGAATGTATGTATAACCGTTTTTCTGAAAGTTACAGTCAGCCTGAAAGAGACAAGCATAACTTAATCCGAGTAGATAGTACTATTGTTTCTGAAGCTGCCAGAAAAATCAAAGAAGGGATTGACCAAAAAAATGGTAAAAAGCTCATAAAATATAGTGTATCCTTTGATGGGATACTTCCTGCTGGTGTTGAGGTATTTAATGCTCAAAGTTACGCTTCGGAAGAATTTGCCCTTCCCGAAGCTATTTTAAAACAAGTAGTAAAAGATACTGAACATCGTAATATTTATATTATTGACCGAGGTGTCCAGTCTACCCGCACGATGAAGGAGTTTTCAGAAAAGAAAGTCAAATTTGTAATCAGAGCCAAAGAGAACCGTAAACACGAAGAAATAAAATCACTCATCGAGACAAATCAGGATTTGGATCTTGGGGATAATCTATTGATAAAGGACAGTATTGTAAAGCTTTACACAGGAATGCCAGTAAAAAACAAGCAAGGAAATGTGCATTATAGGCAAGAAAAAGTTGAAAATTATTTTAGACTAGTGGTTGTGAAGAACAAAAAACAACCCGAAAAAGTTTTTTATTTTCTCACTAATGATTTTAAACTTACAGCTAAAGAAGTTGCTGACTATTATAGGAGAAGATGGGATATCGAGGTGTTTTTTAGATTCATTAAACAGGAACTAAATGTCAGCCATCTTGTCTCTCTATGCAAAAACGGAATACAAGTAATGATTTATATGACCTTGATTGTAGCAATGCTTGTTCTAATCTATAAAAAAGCAAATAATCTTGGTTATAAAACCGCTAAAAGAAGATTTGTATTGGAACTAAGAGAACTTATTACTGGAATAATGATTGTGTTTTCAGGCGGTGACCCATCAAAAGTCTTTAAAACATAAGTGGCCGGAATTTCTTCCGACCACAACTAGCTCGAAAGCCTCATTTTTTGTATATTAATAACTAAAATTATTTTACTAAAATAATTTCAACTCTACGGTTTTGAGCTCTTCCTTCAACCGTTTTATTGGTAGCAATTGGTTTCGTAATTCCATAACCTTCAGACGAAAGTCTTTCAGCACTAATTCCTTTAGAAATCAAATAATCCTTAACTGCTGCAGCTCTATCTTTTGACAATTGAAGATTTTTAGTCACATTTCCTGTACTGTCTGTATGTCCTTCTAGTTTAAAATTAGCATTATTGTATTCGTCCATTACTTTTACAATTCCTTCTAATTTATCATTAGATTCTGGTTTAATTGTAGCTTTAGAAGAATCAAATAAAACAGATTTAGAGAAATCATTTAATTTTTTAATAACTTCTGTAGTCACCTCTGGACAACCTTTGTTAGCAAGAGTTCCTTTTACATTAGGACATCTATCCTCTTTATCCAAAACACCATCTCCGTCAGTATCTGGCCAAGGACAACCTGCATTTTCTTTTGGACCAGCAACATCTGGACATTTATCATCTTTGTCTAAAACACCATCATTGTCTTTGTCTTTCCATGGACATCCGTTGTTAGCAGCAGGACCAGCAATATTAGGACATTCATCATCTTTGTCTAATATTCCATCGTTATCTTTATCGCCCCATGGACATCCTTTATTTTCAACAGGACCAGCAACAGTAGGACATTCGTCATCTTTGTCTAATACGCCATCACCATCTTGATCTTTAGCCTTTTTTTGATAAATTGGAATTTTCATTCCTAAGTGAATATCTGCTGCTTTTGAATTTTTTGAAATAGCATTAGAAACAATAGAGCTAGATCCAATAAAAAATACTCCAGTTCTAAAACCTAGACCTACTTGAGTTTGTTCACTATAATCCATATAAGATACAGGAACATAAACACTAAACCATTTTGATTCATAACGAGGAGTCAAACTCACACGGTTAGCAATACTATTTTGATTTAATTTGGTTCTACTTACTACGCCCAAATCTCCATTAGCATTCAAATAAAATTTATTATAAACATTCCAATCTACATCTGCATGAACAGCTGTTGGTAAATTAGATCTTACCGCTCCATTAATAGGAGTTTTGGTAAAATTATTTTTCATGAATTCATCAAAATTATCAGAATTATCATAATCAGCTTGCGTAAATGTTCTATTCAAATCATAACTATTACGAATTCCTTTGTCGTATTTCATTGATCCCAAATCGGTAACAGAAAAACCCAAACGCAATTTATATTTATTTACTTCTTTTAAATCATTAATATCAGCTCTATCTGCCGTATAGTCTGGTCTCCACTCATACACCAATCCAATATCTGCTCCAAAACCTCTGGATTTTGAGTTAATATCTACTTTAGAATCAGCCGCAAAATTTTGACTAGATCCATAAATTGCAGAACCAGAAGTTTGATACGAACTCAAAACTGGTACAATCTTATCATTATACCTTACTGCAATATTATTTCCTTGCAAATGATAATTAGCTACTCCTTGTAAATATTTAGCCGTAATACCTCCTTTTAAGAAATGTTCTCCTCTTTGATACAAAAAAGCAGCATAAGAAATACCTAATTCTCCCCAAGAATTTCCTACTGCATTTGGACTTCCTAAAACACCATTAAAATCAGTTTTATTATCCTTAGTAATATCATTAATTACTTGTCCATTAGCATCAATAACATTAGCAAATCCTCTTGCTCTAGTGTAAATGGCTAAGGTATGTTTGGGAGTAATATTAAACATTACCGATGGGCCCATAACATCTACATTCGAAAAAGCATTATTGGCATTACTAAAATTATTTTTAGCTTCTAAATCAAAATCATATCCATTTTTAAAAACGTCAAAAATCTTTACGCCATACAAATCATTTCCAACAGTTGAACTTACAGAGAATAAATTAATATCTGCTTTAAAACGAGAATCCGCTATTGAGGCAGGATTAGACAAAACACTTTGTACTCCCGCATAATTATCAGGAGTGTATCCTAAATAAGACTGAGCGTTTGCCATACAAAAACTGGCAATGGAGAACAATGAAAGATAAATTCTCTTTTTCATATTATACTATTTTAGTTACTAAATTTAAGGCATAAAAAAACACCTAATTTGATAACGCAAATTAAGTGCTAATTCTTATTAATGTGTTGAAAAAAATTTTGTTTTTCTTAACAAATTATATTTAATTAACCTTTAGAAAACTTCACTAGCTTCTTTTAGTTTTTCGGTATTGTTAACTAACTGTAACTCATCAACAATTTTCTGAATATCACCGTTCATGATATTTCCTAAATCGTATAATGTTAATCCAATTCTGTGATCCGTTACACGACCTTGTGCATAATTATAAGTTCTAATTTTTGCCGAACGATCTCCAGAACTTACTTGCGAAGTTCTTTTTGTAGCATCTTCAGCTTCTTTTTTGGCTAATTCTTGTTCGTACAAACGTGAGCGTAAAACACCAAGAGCCTTATCCTTATTTTTATGTTGCGATTTTTGATCTTGACATTGTGCCACCAATCCAGTAGGAATATGTGTCAAACGCACAGCTGATTTAGTTGTGTTTACGGATTGTCCACCTGGTCCTGACGAACAAAAGAAATCCACACGCACATCATTCATATCAATTTGAACATCAAATTCCTCTGCTTCTGGCAAAACCATAACAGTTGCAGCCGATGTATGCACACGTCCTTGTGTTTCTGTTTGAGGCACACGTTGTACACGGTGTACACCAGCTTCAAACTTCAAAGTTCCGTAAACATCTTCACCTGCAACTTCAAAAATCACCTCTTTAAATCCTCCCGATGTTCCTTCATTCATATCCACAACCGAAGTTCTCCATCCACGACTTTCACAATATTTAGAATACATTCTAAACAAATCTCCAGCAAAAATACTCGCCTCATCACCACCAGTTCCAGCGCGAACTTCCACCATTACATTCTTTCCATCTTCAGGATCTTTAGGAATCAACAAAAACTTTATTTCTTCCTCCAATTCCGGCAATCTTTGTTTGGCTTCATCCAATTGCATCTTTGCCATTTCAGTCATGTCAGCATCACTACCATCAGAAATAATTTCGTTTGCTTCGTCAATATTAGCCATCAAAAGAACATATTCATCTCTTTTTTCAGCCAAAGCCTTTAGATCTTTATATTCTTTATTCAATTGCACATAACGTTTTTGATCTGAAATAATATCCGGTTGGATAATTAAATCTGAAATTTCATCAAAACGTTGTTTCACTATCTGAAGTCTGTCTAACATAGTTGTTGTCCTTATAATTGGAGTGCAAAAATACAAAAAAGATTGCACAATTAAGAATCCTCGTTTCAGATTTTTTCAGGAAGTTATTTTTACAAGAACTAATGCTCTTCCGAAATTTGATGCACCATATAAATCATAATTCCACCCAAAAATGCCATTACTAAGAAAGCCCATTTCATACTCAATGCTTCCGAAATAAATCCAACCATTGGCGGAACAATCAAAAATCCAAGATATCCAATAGTCGATATTGAAGTTAATGCCGAACCACTACTCAAATTTTTAGATTTTCCTGCAATACTAAACACCAACGGAACGGTACAAGAAACACCAATTCCAATCAATATAAAACCTATAATTGTTGAAATAATAAACGGAAAAAGAAAACAAATTAAAAATCCAACCGAAATAAAAATCGCACTGTAAAACAAGATTTTTTTAATTCCAAAACGTATCACAACATAATCACCACAAAAGCGCCCTAAAGTAACCGCGATCATAAAAAAAACAAAAGCAGCAGTAGTTATCTTTTGAGAAGCATGCAATACATTCTGAAAATAAATTCCACTCCAATCATACATTGTGTTTTCACAAGCCATCGACACAAAACATATAACAGCAAACTTCATTAACGTTTTATCAGGTTTAGAAAAAAACTTCTTTTTCTCTCTAGAAGCTTCACTTTCCAAAGTCATTGGATAAAAACAAACCGTTACAGCAAGCATCGCAATACTTATTCCTAACAAATGATGAGAAGGATCAATATGTTGTGTTACCATGACATATCCTAAACCCGCACCAGCAAATCCAGCTAAACTCCAAACCGCATGAAACCTAGTCATTATCGATTTTGGATACAAACGTTGCACTTCTAAGGCTTGTGCATTCATCGATAAATTCAAAATATTTCGAGAACCACCAAAAATCAAAAGAATAAGAACCAATTGCCATACAAAAGCTGCAAAACCAGGCAATGCTAAAACTATATTAAATAAAATAGCACCCAACAACATACAATATCGGCTGCTAAATAAATTTAGAATTCGACCAGTAAACGGCATCGTTAACAGTAAGCCGATCGGAAAAGCAAACAAAACAGCTCCAAACTCGGCTTCTGACAAATGTAATTGTTCTTTAATAGCAGGAATTCGAGAAGCCCAAGAAGAATAACCAAAACCTGAAATAAAGAAAAATACAGTAGTCGCCAATCGATATCCCTTTGGTGAATCGCGTAAACTTTTTATATAATTTGTAATCATTACTCTCTAAACTTTTTATTAGTTTGCAAAATTAAGTCTTTTTAAGGAGTTAAAAAGTATAACTGCATTCAAAATAAAACAGTATAAATCTATTAGCCTTCTCTATAATTTCACAGAAAATCAATTCATTTTATAAAAAAATCAATTTACTTCATAGTCTTATTATTGATTAGTATTTCATTTAATAACAAATCAAACATAGAAAGGGATTAAATTAAAAAATTAGATTAGCTTATTTTGTAAATTTGAAAATAAACTAATTAATATTGATCCTTAATTTTTGGAGTTCCAAAAGTTTTCCGTTATAATTTTCGTTTAAATTAGAACTTATTTTAAAACAAAAAATCCCCATCAAATAATGATGAGGATTTCTCAAAGAA
>NZ_JBDTTP010000130.1:0-6330 GCF_039930565.1 Flavobacterium sp.
AATTGCTGATCGTGCTGGTGCCCGCAGAAGAACAGGTCGGTGCCGCAGAGGCAATAGTCGGTACCGATGGACGAACACATAAAGTAGCACTAGCTGAAGTTACACTTGCACATACATTATTGCTATGTTTAATAATTGCTCGATATAAATAACCATTCATAGCATTTGTAATCTGACTAATCCCAAGAGTAGCTGTTGTAGCATTAGAATAAGTTGGATTAGTTCCTCCATTAGTAACATTAATCCACCCCGACCCTGCATTAATTTGCCATTGATATGTTAAAGATGCCGAGGAATTTGTTGCCGGGGGTATCGTATAATTAGGAGTTCCGGAAGTAATTGTGGACGTGGTGGCTGCCGTAGCTGTAACAGCAAAATTAGCAGTTCCTGCAATATTTGCAGATACATTTGAAGGATTAGTATTAGAAGTAATTGATGTTGCTGTCGTGACATTTGAATTAGTTCCAGGATAAGATGCACCTGTAACTCTTCCATCAGAACCTACCTGTCCTGCTCCAATAACTCCTCCATACGTTCCATCACCATTAGTATCTGTATTGCTATTTCCGTAAGCTTCATTAGTGTCACTACATCCATCATTATCAGAATCTGGATCTAAATAATTGGCAATACCATCATTGTCAGTATCGCACATAGCCTGATAAATAACAATATCATCTATTGCCAGGTCATTACCACTTCCTCCAGGTGAATTGTTGACTAATACTATGTCAATAGGAGCGGTAGAAGTAGGTACAAATATGGTTGGGTTTTTAAAAAACTTCCACGCAGTAAAATCTCCAAGAGGAGATCTAGCTAAATTTGCCGTATTAAAAGTATAGACTACACTTCCTGATTGTACAAAATTAACAGTAATATTTGGTACGTTTCTACCGTTATTTGCAGCAATGTCTGTATCCAAATTCATCGCCCATAAAGACGCATTTATTGGTACACCCTGTACAACACCAGTTAGTGTTCTTCTATAAAATTCTCCTGCTGTTAAGCTAGCGTTTACAATATACATCCTATCAGTACCAGGAGTGACACTTCCACCTGTATGGTCTCCCAAATTTTGCCATATTGAAGCTGCCCAAGAAGATGTTCTTTGTATATTATTAAAAACAGTATACCTTCCATCTTGCAATGAATTTGGAGGACCGCTTCCATCTGCAGAATTAGTTGGTACCGTTGCAGTAGCCCCGAAGTAATTATATGTAGTTGTAGCACCTGTCCCTACTCCTGCAAGGGTTACACTCGTTGAACCAGACATAGTGCCAAAATTCTCTGTAAAAAGTGTATTAATAATGGCTCCATTACCTGTTGCAGGCGATGGATTGGGAACTCCACAAGAAGCGTTTTCTACTGTATCTAAAATTCCATCATTGTCATCATCTAAATCAACGCCATCTAAAATACCATCATTATCATTATCACCAGGAACTGTAAAAATATTATTTTGCGAATTATTAACATTCGCAGATGAATCTAATAAACTATCAAATGACACATTAGCCTGATTGTTTGAATCAGCAAAAAATCCAGGATTTAAACTTATTTTATTTAAAATTGTATCGGTCGAAAAAGTATTAGAATCAAATATTTTTATTTTCGATTTCTCTTTTTGTTTTTGTTTTAAATTCCATATATCTGAAACATTATTGAACTTTTCCAATCCTTTCCAAAACCAATGACTAGGCGGAACAGAAAAATCAATTATTACAAAATTTTCATTTTGAATATCTTTTGGATTTGTTTTTTCTAAAGGAAAATACACTGAAGCATTCATTTTTGAAATAAAAAGAAATACTATCAGCAGAAGAAAATTAAATTTTTTAAAAAAATAATAATTTGGTAAAGTAAAGTTTTTGTACATATCTGTTAATGTAATGATGAACCTATTCAAAAAAATATCAGAAACTGAACGTCCAAACAAATCATTCAGCTTGTAGGTTAAATACAATAAAATTGAAGGAAATGATTTAATAAAAATATTTTTAATATTCCTATTAAAATAGAGTAGTGTTTGGACCATAAGCAATATAAGTTCAAGACACGAAATTGTCTTAGATTAAATTCTAGTTTTTGGATGAGCAAAAATATACAACATCCAGAATATTAATCAGAGAAGCCGACAACTTACCCAGATAAACGTTGAATTACACTTTGATCAATTAAATTTTACGATTAAAAGACAGAAGAATAACAAAAAAAGAAAATAGAGTAAAATACTGGAGTTCATAACCTTAAACAAAAACACACATAAATCAAAGTGTTTTAAACAAATTGATTTTGTAAATAAAGTAGTATGTATAAATACTCTGCATATTTTTTATCAAAAAAAAGAGATGTTATACTTAAAAAATTAGCTTAGAAATTTGATATTTCTTTTTAAACCTTCAAATTTGGTTCTCTTCAGAGGAGAATTTTTAAAAACAGCGCGAAAAGTTTCTTCTGTAATTTCAATCCAGTCTTTTTTTGAAAAAGAAAGAACTTCTGGATTTGGATTGAATAATGGCTCGGAGTGCGATTTTGAGAATCTATTCCAAGGGCAAACATCCTGACAGGTGTCACATCCAAACATCCATTCATCAAATTTTCCTTTCATTTCGTAAGGAATATTTTCTTTTAGTTCGATAGTGTAATAAGAAATACACTTGCTGCCATCAACAATATAAGGAGCAACAATTGCCTGTGTCGGACATGCATCTATACAGGCAGTACATGAACCGCAATGATCTGTAGTAGCATAATCATATTCTAAATCAAGATCTATTATAAGTTCGGCAATAAAATAAAAAGAGCCAACTTTTTGAGTAATAAGATTACTATTTTTACCAATCCAGCCTAAACCGCTTTTCGCTGCCCAGGCCTTATCTAAAACTGGCGCAGAATCAACAAAAGCACGACCGGAAATATCACCAATAGTTGACTGAATAGAATAAAGAAATTCTTTTAGTTTTTCTTTAATGACAAAATGATAATCTTGCCCGAATGCATATTTAGAAATTTTAAAGCTATCCTCATTTTGAGTTTCGGAAGGATAATAATTAAGTAAGAGCGATACCACACTTTTGGCATCATCAACTAATAATGTCGGATCAAGACGTTTGTCAAAATGGTTTTCCATATAAGCCATTTGACCATTATGATTATTGTTCAGCCATTTTTCAAGTCGTGGTGCTTCTTCTTCCAAAAACCGGGCTTTAGAGATCCCACAAGAAAGGAAACCAAGTCTTTTTGCTTCGGATTTTATAAAATTTGAATATTTTTCTTTAGAATTAATACTCATCTTTTTAAAAATAAAACTTTTGCTCCAACTGGTTTTAAAGTAATTAAGGGATTAAATTTTATATTATCATTATAAGAAGTGATTGTATATTTTTTTACAATATGCGAAATAGTCAAACACATTTCATACATAGCAAACCCCACACCAATACACATTCTTGGCCCAGCACCAAAAGGGTGAAAATATTGCATTGAAATCTTTTTTTGCTCACCAAGAAAACGTTCCGGATTAAATTTGTCTGGATTATTCCAATATTTTGGATTTCGGTGCAATGCATAAAAAGAAACTCCTATGAGTGTTTCTTTTTTGATTTTGTAATCCACTAGTGTCTCATCATTTATATTTTGCCTGTCAGTAATCCAGGCCGGAGGATATAAACGCATCGCTTCATTCAACACAGCATTTGTGTAAGTCATTTTCTGAAGCTGCTCAATAATATTATCTGCCTGAGATTCGATTACAATTATTTCTTCTAAGACTTTTTGTTGAACTTCAGGATGCCTTCCTAAAAGATTTAGAGCAAAAGTTAAGGCATTTGCAGTAGTTTCATGTCCTGCAATGAATAAAATTTTGATTTCGTCAATAAGTTGCGTTGTTGGCATTGGTTCTCCCGTATCTTCATATCGGGTTTCAAGAAGCATATTAAGTAAATCATTATATTCTTCCGTAGAAGAATTCCTTATATCAATAATTTCTCTAATAATCTCATTGTTTTCTAACGCTAATTGCTGGTGCTTTTTTACCTGACCACTTACTGAAAACCACCATGCCTTATGGGGAAGCCTAATTTCTTTGACTAAGAAATTCTGAACTTCTCCAATAATAAATTTTATTCTGTTAAGCTTCTCTTTTGAAATTGAAAGTTGGAATAAGGATTTAGCAACTACATTAAATGCCAATTGACTCATTACAGGAAAAAGATCAATGCTTTTACCTTCCACTATTGCATCAAGTTCTGAAACAATAGTCTGATTCATATTTTCAACTAATTGATTCATCTTTTGCTTATGAAAAGCCGGTTGAATAAGTCTTCTTTGTTTTAACCAAAAATCACCATCAACAGTCAAAAGTCCATTTCCCAAATATTTTGAAAGGTAGACGGATTGAAATTTTGACTTATGATAATTCTTATGGTTTTTTACTAATATTTGTTGTGCTATTTCATTATCTCTGGACAATATTATATGCTTTGATAACCCAATCTTAATAGAAAAAGAGTCGCCAAATTTTTCAAAATACTTTTCATGATAAGGTATCGGATTTCTTCGTACACCTTCAGCATCCAATAGAAATCTTCCTAATGAAATTTTATGAGGATAATTATATTTTTTATTAGGAGACATAGATATGATTATTAAAACAATCCACCCTGAATATTGGTATTGATTTTCCCTAAATGTTTATAGGCTTTATCAGTAACTTCACGTCCACGGGGCGTACGCATTATAAAACCCTGCTGAATTAAAAAAGGCTCATAAACTTCCTCAATGGTTTCACTGCTCTCAGAAACTGCAGTTGCTAAAGTAGAAAGTCCTACTGGTCCACCTTTGAACTTATTGATAATAGTGAGTAAAATTTTATTATCCATTTCATCTAGTCCATGTGCATCAACGTGTAATGCTTTTAAAGCATAACGTGCAATTTCCAGATCAATAGTTCCGTTTCCTTTTATTTGTGCAAAATCTCTAACCCTTCGCAATAAAGCATTAGCAATACGAGGTGTACCACGACTGCGTCCAGCAATTTCTACAGCTGCATCTAATGAAATAGCCATTTTAAGAATAGAGGAACTTCTTTCAACAATAGTGGTTAGAAGCTCAGTGGTATAATATTGTAATCTTGATGATATTCCAAAACGGGCACGCATGGGTGCGGTTAATAACCCTGAACGTGTAGTAGCCCCAATTAAAGTAAAAGGGTTTAAATTGATTTGAACTGTTCGGGCATTTGGACCGGATTCGATCATGATATCAATTTTAAAATCCTCCATTGCCGAATAAAGATATTCCTCTACAATTGGACTCAAACGATGGATTTCATCAATAAATAAAACATCTCTTTCATCAAGATTAGTAAGTAAACCTGCGAGATCACCTGGCTTATCCAAAACAGGTCCTGACGTAATTTTTATTCCAACTTCAAGTTCGTTGGCTAAAATATTAGCTAAAGTAGTTTTACCTAGTCCGGGAGGTCCGTGAAACAATGTATGGTCAAGTGCTTCACCCCTTTGATTAGCAGCAGCTACAAAGACTTTCAAATTTTCTAAAACCTGATCTTGTCCTGCAAAATCATCAAATGACAGCGGACGCAATTTTTTTTCAAGATCTAATTCTTCCGGGTTGTATCCTTTTGCAGTAGGATCTAGATTTTCATTCATTATACAAAGATATAGAAACTAATGAGTTTCTAAAACAAGATTCATTAATGTTACAAAACAAAAAAGACTGTCGTTTAGGACAGTCTTTTAATATTTTAATGGTGTAAAACTTCTTCACCTTCTTTCATCGGTACATTTTGAGGAACAAAATCTACATCATAATTGGGATTACTGTAATCATATGGCCAACGGTAAACGTGAGGGATTTCTCCTGGCCAGTTACCGTGTATGTGTTCTATCGGAGCTGTCCACTCAAGAGTTGTAGATCTCCATGGATTTTGAACAGCTTTCTTACCATAAAAAATACTGCTAAAAAAGTTATACAAGAATACCAATTGGAAAGCTCCTCCTATTAAAGCAAACATTGTAATAATAACATTCACATTTTGCAAATCATCGAATAATGGAAAATTTGTATTTGTATAATAACGTCTTGGCAAGCCTGCTAGTCCAATAAAGTGCATTGGAAAGAAAACTCCATAAGCACAAACTGCCGTCACCCAAAAATGGATATAACCTAAGTTTTTATTCATCATTCTTCCGTACATTCTTGGAAACCAATGATAGATTCCGCCAAACATTCCATATAGAGCAGAGATACCCATCACTAAGTGAAAGTGAGCAATTACAAAATAAGTATCGTGAACGTTAATATCTAAAG
>NZ_JBDTTP010000131.1:0-5905 GCF_039930565.1 Flavobacterium sp.
CTTATGGAAAGCTGCAAGCCAATTTTTGAAACCATTGGTTTTACAAAAGAAAATGGAGAAGATCCCATTTTAAGAAATGCCCTTATCGGTCAGATTGCTGACTATGTGAGTTGAGCTATTTATAGCAGTGTTAAGTATGAAAAGGAGTAATTATGGCTTACAATCTATCCCAAAAACTAAGTGCCAATATCCAGGCGATTACCATTGCAATGCAATGGCAGCAAGGAGATGCTTTATCGGCAGAAGTAGTTGCAGCACTTAAAGCATATGCTGGCTTTGGAGGACTCAAGGCTATTCTATATCCACATGGCTCTGCCGAAGACTGGATAAAATCCGGAGCTACTAAAGAAGATCTGAAACTGCATCCAGAGATGACACGTCTGCATGAATTGTTGCAGGAACATTATTCTGAAAAGGATTATAACGGGGTTGTTTCTTCGCTACGTAACAGTGTGCTTACGGCATTTTATACACCGGATATTGTACCCAAAACTTTGTACACTGCTTTGGAAAAACAAGGTATTAATCCTAAAAGGTTATACGAACCATCAGCAGGATCAGGAATTTTTATTACTGAAGCAGAAAAGGCTTTCCAAAATTTGGAACAAATTACCGCTGTCGAAAAAGACCGATTGAGCGGACTGGTGCTTTCTGCATTAAGCAGTACACTTTCAACCAAAAACACCACTCATGTAATAGGACTCGAAGAAGCTCCAACAAATGATAACGGCAGTTATGATCTTGTGGTCAGCAATATTCCTTTTGGTAATTTTTCTGTTTATGACAAAGCCTATCCAGATAAAGCCATTTCAGGAAAAATCCACAATTACTTTTTTGCAAAAGGACTGGATAAACTCGCTGATGGCGGTCTTATGGCATACATAACGACAGATGGTTTTTTAAACAGTCCTTCCAATCAGAGTGTCCGCAAGTATCTTTTTCAAAATGCAGATTTTGTAAGTGTAGCAGTTATGCCTGATAATCTGATGAAAGAAACAGGAAATACAGATGCTCCTAATCATTTGATTATTGTCCAAAAAAATGAGCATAAACAAACGCTATCTGACAATGAAAATGAGTTGCTAAAAACTGTTGAACTCGAAAATGAATTTGGAAAATACAGTATTAATAAATACCTGCATAATAAACCCGAGCTCATCATTGGAAATGAAATACAAGCCGGTAAAAACCAATACGGACAGGCGCACCAAAGTGTAAGACAAAATGGGGATATTATTTCTATTGGAAACCTTCTTGGAGAAAATATCACCAAAGGACTAAAAGAAAACTTTAACCAGCAACGCTTTGAGAAGGCTCAAAAAACGGAGATAGTTCCGCCCGCTGAAGCAATTGGACCAAAATTCACTTATTTACCCATGCCTGAGAGTAAAGCAAGCGGTATTTCTGTCCAACTTGGCTTGTTTGATACTGTAGCTGCGGAGAACATCAACCGTGCGATGGATTACATCAATCCTCTTGATGAAACTGTAGTAGATAAAAAAACAGCACGAATACTCAGTACCATACGCACCAATGATAATCCATCACATGAAAACGTTGTGCTAATTGCTGCCAAACAAAACAAGTCCAATCGGTATTTGTATAAATTATATTCTAATGTAAAAGAAATAGATGGTTTTTCAGCCAATTGGATGAATGGAGGATTACTGCCTCATGAATTATTGGCTTTATCCAATACTCTTCAGTACTACGATCACAAATATATTTATGAAGGAGACCAAACCCTTGAATCGGCCTTTAACCTTGAAAGACAGCTATATGAAGAAAATCTTTCATTCAAACCGTTTTACAAAGAAGGCACACTGGTTCGACTTGGAGAGGCCGTTGGGGTTATCAGTGATATAAATCATGAACACAAACAAGCTTTTTTCCAACCATTAGCAACACAAGGCAATCTGAAATTTTACGATTCCTATATTTCTATTCGGGATAATTATCTGGAACTGTTTGAGAAAGAGCAATCAGACAAAACAGCAAGTAATGAAACTCGTAGAAATCTGGATGAGCAGTATATCAAATTTGTTTCACACTATGGTATTCTGAACGGTGCTGAGAATCGCAGGTTAATCATGCAGGATTCTGCTTTTGGTTTCATCATTCTTTCTTCATTGGAACGCAAAGAAGGAGAACGTTATGCGAAGTCCGATATTTTAAGCGAATCTATAGTAAAACAGCAAGAACGCTATCACACAGACGATCCAATTGAAGCCTTAGCTCGCAGTCTTAATGAAATCGGAAGTGTGGATATGGGATTTATAACCGCTGCAACCGGGCTTGAAGAAAACGAGGCGATAGAGCGTCTAAACCATCATATCTACCTGAACCCTACAGGTCAGGATTGGCAAACTTCAGACCTTTATTTAAGCGGAAATGTCGTGGAAAAGCTACAGCAGGCTAAACAGGCAGTAGAACTATATCCTGAAAACACGCAATATTACAAAGGATTGCAGGCACTGGAAAAAGTACAGCCAGAGCGCATCCCTTTTGAATTACTTGATTTTAATCTGGGAGAACGATGGATTCCCAACCGATACTATGAAAGTTTTGCCGGAAAATTATTTGATCAGCCAACAGAAATTAATTATTTCCCATCATTAGATACCTTTAAAGTAAGTACAGGACACAATACCAAAATAGACAGAGAATTTTCGGTAACTCCTAAAAGCGGAAGAACCACTTATGGTTACACGATATTGGAGCATGCGCTTGAAAATACGGCTCCGTTTTTTACCTATGAGGTAGATGGACCATCAGGCAAACCGATACGATTGCCGGATAATGAAGCTATACAACTTGCACATCAAAAAATTGAGAACATTCGTAATGGCTTTATTGAGTGGCTGCAGGAATTGCCAATAAGCGATAAAAATGAATTAGAGAGCCTATATAACAATACGTTCAATTGTTATGTATTACGCGAGTATGACGGAAGTCATCTGAGCTTTCCGGGTTTGGATAAAAAAGCCCTGGAGATTGAAGACCTATACAGCTCTCAGAAAAATGCGGCATGGCGTATTATTCAAAACCGTGGCGCTTTAATTGATCATGAAGTTGGGCTAGGAAAGACACTAACCATGATTGTGGCTGCCAGTGAAATGAAACGATTAGGGATTATTCATAAACCAGCAATACTGGCATTGAATGCCAATGTGAATCAAATTGCTGCAACCTATCGAAAGGCTTATCCGAATGCCCGGATTTTAGCGCCTGGAGAAAATGACTTTACTCCGGCCAAAAGAATGAGACTTTTCCATGAGATTAAAAACAACAATTGGGACTGTATCATTTTAACCCACGATCAGTTTGGTAAAATTCCGCAATCACCGGAAATACAAAAAGAGATCTTACAAAATGAGCTGGATAATATAGAACGGGATCTTGATACGGCCAGAGATCTGGGAGGCGATATCTCAAAAAAAATATTAAAAGGTCTTGAAATACGAAAAAATAATCTGGACAGTAAATTAAAAACACTGCTCAAAGATATAGAAGATAAAAAGGACAGCGGTATCAACTTTAAAGAAATGGGGATTGATCATTTGTTTGTAGATGAATCACACAAATTTAAAAACCTGACTTTCACTACCCGTCATGACCGGGTTGCCGGAATTGGAAATATGCAGGGAAGCCAAAAGGCGCTTAATATGTTATTTGCGGTACGTACGCTGCAGGAAAAATTCGATTCGGATTTGTGTGTAACGTTTCTTTCGGGTACTCCAATTTCCAATAGCCTTACCGAAATGTACCTGCTTTTCAAATACCTGCGACCTAAAGAAATGGAGCGTCAGCGTATTGAAAACTTTGACGGATGGGCAGCTGTCTTTGCCAGAAAAACAACTGATTTTGAGTTTTCGGTCACCAATGAAATTATTGCAAAGGAGCGTTTTCGCCATTTTATAAAAGTTCCGGAACTGGCATTGTTTTATAATGAGATTACCGATTACAAAACAGCAAAACATATTGATCTGGATAAACCTGAAATTAAGGAACAACTTGTCAATATTAGCCCTACTCCTGAACAAAGCGAGTTTATTATCCAGCTCATGCAGTTTGCAAAAACAGGTAATGCAACACTTATAGGCAGAGAGCCTCTTACTTCGCAGGAAGATAAAGGCAGGATGCTAATCGCTACTAATTACGCTAAAAAGATGGCTGCCGATATGAGGCTGATAAATGAAAAATATGGTGATCACCCGAATAATAAAGTCAATACATGCGCCAGAAATGTGGCTAAAATTTATCATGCTTCCATGGAGCATAAAGGCACACAGATTGTTTTTTCGGATATAGGCACGCCGAAGCCGGATGCCTTTAATATGTACGATGCCCTTAAAGAAAAACTGGTAAGGGATTTTAATATCCCGGCTCATGAGATTACTTATATACACGATTGGACAGATAAAAAGAAACCGGAATTGTTTTCTAAAATGAATACAGGAGAAATACGTATTCTTTTGGGTAGTACAGAAAAAGCAGGAACGGGTCTTAATGTACAAAAGCGTGTGGTAGCGATGCATCATATGGATATTCCCTGGAGACCATCAGATCTGGGACAACGCAACGGCCGAGGCAGTAGACAAGGGAACGAAGTTGCCAAACAGTATTATGGTAATAAAGTGAAGAATTTCATATATGCGACCGAGCAGTCATTAGACAATTACAAATTCAACCTTTTGAAGAACAAACAGACTTTTATCAGTCAGATGAAAAACTGTGAACTTAATGTGAGGACTATTGATGAGGGAGCCATGGATGAGCAGAGCGGAATGAACTTTTCGGAATATATCGCAGTATTATCAGGAGATACTTCTTTACTGGAAAAATCAAAATTGGAGAAAAAAGTAACGGTAATGGAAAGCCTTAAAAAAGCACATTACAAGGAAATTTCCAGAACTAAATATCAGGTTGAATACCTAATGGAGGAAAAAGGAATCACCACTAAAACACTGGACAAACTAACTGCTGATTACAGTTTTTACAAAAACAATCTGAAGTATGAACCTGATGGTTCCAAAGCAAATCCTATAGAGTTGTATAACTGCAAAACAGCAGATCCAGAAAGTATCGGCAAAGAAATTATCCTGCTCTATAAAAACTGGAAACCTCCAGAAGGAGAAAACCAGGCCAAACAAATTGGAAAGTTATATGATTTTGGACTCTATATAAAAAGAGAACGTGAAGCCTATCAAAATGATGGTTTATACCAGTACCGTTACTCCAACAGCTTTTATGCACAACGTTTGGAAGATGGTATTAAATATACTTCCAATGGAGGAACTCCAAATGTGGACAATCCAAAATTGGCAGCCCGCCATTTTCTAAATGCAATTGATAAGGTGGAACATCTTACGGAAAAATACCAAAAGTCACTTAATGATATTGAAAACCAACTGCCGGAATTGCAGCAATTAACCACCAGAGTATTTAGCCAGGAGCATGAACTGCAAAAAATGAAAAGTGATCTCTCTAGTTTGGAAAGGGAAATAGCCCTGAAAATTCAGGAGAACCAATTAAAGGAGGCCAATCCACAAGATACTAGTCTGAGTAATAAAACAAAATTAACGGATACAGTGCCGGTAATTCAACTGCCAATAAAGAACGGTGAAGAATCAAAGGGTTGCACAACTGCCGAAAGTAACACTGATAAATGGCAGGAGCGCTCTTTTCCTGAAATGAGACGCAGCAACAGAATGAAATTTTAAAATAAATACTATGTCAAACAGTGTCTATCAAATCAACAAGGGAATAAACCAAAGTATCCAGTTTAAGGGATTAAAAGCACAATACATCTGGTATTTAGGTGGTGGTGTTATTGTGCTCATGATACTGTTTGCCATTATGTACATAGCTGGACTGCCTTCACTTATCTGCATAGCAATAATTG
>NZ_JBDTTP010000132.1:0-5542 GCF_039930565.1 Flavobacterium sp.
ACACTTTTGATTCCGGCAACATTTTTAGCCAGAGTTTCTTCGTTCAGTAAATTTCTTTCATCTGATTTACCTGATGGATCTCCAATCATTCCTGTAGCACCACCAACCAAAGCAATAGGCTGATGTCCGAAATTTTTTAAATGAACCAATAAAATAATCTGAACCATACTGCCAATATGTAGTGAATCTGCAGTTGGATCAAAACCAATATACGCCGTAGTCACTTCTTTCAGCAATTGTTCTTCAGTTCCTGGCATACTATCATGATATAACCCGCGCCACTTTAATTCTTCAACTAGATTCTTCATTTTTAAAATAATTTGTGCAAATGTAGTCAATGTCAATAACAATTTCAAAAAGCAATTTTAATGAAAATGTAAAAAGCAATAAGAAAATCAAAAGCCTTATCAATTTTGACTCGCTGTAACTTTGTCCCTTTCCAGCAAAAACTTATCTTTACAAAATGGTATTAGTAACAGGAGGAACTGGTTTGGTTGGATCACATTTATTGCTTCATTTAATTGAAAATGGAGAAAATGTAAGGGCTATTTATCGAAATCGGGATCACATTCAAAAAACAAAATCGCTTTTTGAATTATACAAAAAAGGTGGTTTATTCGAAAAAATAAATTGGCTTGAAGCTGATATTTTAGATGTTCCCTCTCTTGAAATTGCTTTTATCGGCATTGAATATGTTTATCATGCTGCAGCTTTGATTTCGTTTGATCCAAAAGATGAAAATGCACTTCGAAAAACTAACATAGAAGGAACAGCCAATATGGTTAATTTTTCTTTAGCCAAAGAAGTAAAGAAATTCTGTTTTGTAAGTTCGATTGCCGCTTTGGGAGATTTAGCTCCCCATGAAACATACATTACGGAAGAAACGGACTGGAACCCGGAAAAACCCCATAGCGATTACGCCATTTCTAAATATGGTGCCGAAATGGAAGTTTGGCGCGCGCTTCAGGAAGGTTTGGATATCATTATTTTAAACCCGGGTGTAATTTTGGGACCAATTCCAAAAACAAAAATTTTTGAACATGGAAGTTCTGAATTGTATATCAAAGTCAAAAACGGCCTTTCATTTTACACACTTGGAAGCACAGGATTTATCGTCATCAAGGATGTTGTCAGAATTGCCTTTGAATTAATGAAAAGTGATATAAAAAACGAACGTTTTACCTTAATTGCAGATAATGTTGTGTTTAGGGATGTTTTAAATACGATTGCAGAAGCGTTAAAAGTAAAAAAACCCGGAATTCATGCAAAACCAATGTTCATGAATTTCCTATGGATTGCTGACTGGACGTTTTCAACTTTATTTTTTCAGAAACGAACAATAACCAAAGCAACCGCAAAAGCTTCCTATTCTAAAAATTTATATTCGAACGAAAAAATAAAAACCGCTCTGGGAACGGTTTTTTTAGATGTGCATCAATATATAAAAGAAGTTTCAAAGCTGTAGCGATTATTTTTGCTTCAATTGCATTCTTTTTTTAATAGAATCAATATTGATTTTTCTGAGTGGTATTTTAACAGAGTCTTTTTTTACAGCAGCTGCTTTATTCTTTTTTGCTTTAGCAGCCGCTTTCTTTTCTTCTATTTTAACTAATGAGTCTGCTTTCTTTTTGCTTTTATCCAATCGTTTCGCAACCTCATCAAAAATTTCCTTGTAGCTCTTATAATCAGCAGCATAGTACATATTACTCTGTGCAAATTGCAGGCTGTCTACTTTATATTTCTGTAAAATAAACTTTGTAGGACTAACTTCCATCGAATCCAGAGAAGCCGGATTTTGATAGCGTATCGCTTCCAAAAGAGATAAATTATACATAATATCAATCATTTTTTCTTTTTCAATAAGTCGTTTAGGCTCTTTAACCAAATCCTTTTTACAACTTGCAGAAAGAAACAAAACGAATACTATCAATATAAAATTCTTCATTTCAGTTTTTTATCTGTCAAACAATAATCTTTTTCCAGCACGGATATCTTTTACTTTGAAATTGTTGTAAACCAGTTCACCATTTACAAAAGTGTGTGTAATTCTGGATTTAAAAGTATAATTTTCAAAAGGAGACCACCCACATTTTGCCAAAATATTTTCTGGTTTTACACTCCATGGCAAACTTGGATTTACAATGACCAAATCGGCAAAATAGCCTTCTTTTACAAAACCTCTTTTTTCGATTTTAAAAATTTTTGCCGGATTATGACACATTTTTTCTACAATTTTCTCCACTGTAATTTTGCCCTGATGATGTGCTTCGAACATAGCAATTACAGCATGCTGCACTAATGGTCCGCCAGAAGGGGCGTTTAGGTATGATTGGTTTTTTTCTTCTTTTGTATGAGGCGCATGATCTGTAGCAACAACATCAATACGGCCATCATTAAGGGCTTTCCAAAGTTCTTTTCTGTCAGCAGCCGTTTTTACAGCAGGGTTCCATTTGATAAAATTTCCTTTTGTTTTGTAGTCTTCATCGGTAAACCAAAGATGATGCACACAAACCTCAGCTGTAATTTTTTTATCTTCTAATGGAATTTTATTAGTAAACAATTCCATTTCTTTCGCTGTCGAAAGATGAAAAACATGCAAACGTGCTCCGGTTTTTTTAGCCAGCGCTACTGCTTTTGAAGAAGAAATATAACAAGCTTCTGCACTTCTGATTAAATGATGTGCCGTAACCGGAACATCCTCACCATATTGCTCTTTGTATAATTTCAGGTTATTTTGAATGGTTGTTTCATCTTCACAATGAACCGCAATTAACATAGGCGTACTTGAAAATATTTTTTCTAAAGTTGCTTCGTTATCTACCAGCATATTTCCTGTTGAAGAACCTAAGAAAATTTTGATTCCGGCAACATTTTTAGGATTGGTTTTTAAAACTTCTTCCAGATTGTCATTGGTTGCGCCCATCATAAACGAATAATTCGCAAATGATTTTGCGGCGGCAATTTGATATTTATCTTCCAGGATTTCCTGAGTAACTGCATTAGGAACCGTGTTAGGCTGTTCGATAAAAGAAGTGATTCCGCCTGCTACAGCAGCTCTTGATTCAGATTCTATATCCCCTTTATGAGTTAATCCAGGTTCTCTAAAATGTACCTGATCATCAATTGCTCCGGGAATCAAATAGTTTCCTTCGGCATCTATTACTTTGCAATCGGAGGTTTTTAGGCTTATGCTATCGTTAACTTCAACAATTAAGTCGTTCTCTATCAATACATCACCTTCAAAAATCACCCCTTCGTTTACAATTTTAGCATTTTTTATTAAAATCCTATTCATGTTTTTGAGTTTATAGTGAATTGACTAATTTTTTTAATCTGAGTGAAATTACACCTAAAATAGCTTCTTTGATAATGGCATTGCTCATTTTTGAAACTCCTTTGGTCCTGTCTGTAAAAATAATAGGAACTTCTGTTATTTCAAATTTTGCACAGTAAGTTCTGTATTTCATTTCGATCTGGAAAGCATATCCAACAAATTTAATTTTGTTAAGATTTATTTTTTCAAGAACTT
This sequence comes from Flavobacterium sp., assembly GCF_039930565.1. Lineage (GTDB taxonomy): Bacteria > Bacteroidota > Bacteroidia > Flavobacteriales > Flavobacteriaceae > Flavobacterium. The sequence continues at coordinate 3,530 of NZ_JBDTTP010000132.1, forward strand.
CCTTTTTATAACATACAAATCCCGCTGTGGCATCATGAATTTTCATTCCGGTAATAAATTTAACATAAACCGAAGCAAAATAAGACATCAAAACCCTGCTTAAAGGCCAGTTTACCACATTAACACCTGTTACATAACGAGATCCTATGGCCAAATCTGCACCACCAAAATGACAGGCATCATATAATTTTTCAAGATCGTTTGGGTTATGTGAAAAATCAGCATCCATTTCGAAAATATAATCATATTGTCGTTCTAAAGCCCATCTGAAACCATGAACATATGCTGTACCCAAACCTGATTTTTTAGCTCTTTTTTCAAGAAACAACTTCCCTGAAAATTCTTCCTGCAAAGCAATCACTTTATCAGCTGTATGATCCGGTGAATTATCATCAATTATTAAAAGATGAAAAGGTTTGTGCTGTGAAAGTACGGCCCTGACTATACTTTCTATGTTTTCAATTTCGTTATAAGTGGGAATTATGACAATACTATCATTCATTTGCTGCGTAATTTCACCGCAAAAGTAAACTTTTTATGCCATTTGATTCATAATAAATTTATAATAAAAGTATTGACACAAAAAATTACTAATTTTGTAACGCTATGATTGAACAACTTCATCCAAGGATACTGGAAAACAAAGATTGGGCTACACTTTTGTTTGTGGCCGCGTTTGCTGTTATTGCTATGACCAAGTCTGCTTATGAAAACAGATTCAGCGAATTTACCAAATTGATTTTCTCAGATAAATACGTTAAGATTTACCGTGATACGAGTCATTTGAAAAGCAGTTTTACCATATCGCTGTTCTTAGTTCAAATCGTTTCATATGCTTTTTTTATTCAGCTTACGATGTATATTTTTGGTTATACAGAATCAAAAACAGATTGGGTATTATTTATTCAGATTGTCACTTTTTTGCTTTATTTTATTTTAGCAAAATTTTTAATAGAAAAAATTGTAGCAACTTCTTTTAATATAGATGAGTTCATAGATGTTTTTAACCTTCAAAAAGCAACTTACAGAAGCTACATTGGCCTTATAATCCTTCCTTTTAACGCTATTTTATTTTATCATGAGAATATTTCTCAGGTTTTTCCTCTAATAATAATAGGCATTTCAGTATCTATAAGCTTGTTCTCTTACTTTATTTCAATTAAAACTTATCAAAATATAATAATCAGCAAGTTATTTTATTTTATTTTATATCTTTGCGCTCTTGAAATAGCCCCTTATTATTTTCTTTATTATTGGATAACGAAAGGGAGTGCTTAGAAAATGTTTATAATATGAAAGTGAAAACAATTTTGGTGTCACAGCCTGAACCTAAAGTGGAGAATTCTCCATACTTTGAGCTCCAACAAAAACACAAAATAAAAATTGATTTCAGACCTTTTATTCATGTGGAGGGGGTAAACGCAAAAGAGATCCGATTACAGAAAATCGATCTTAATCATTACACTGCAATTATCCTGACAAGCCGAAATGCGGTAGATCATTTTTTTAGGGTAGCCGAAGAAATGCGTTATAAAGTTCCTGAAGGATTGAAATACTTTTGCCAATCTGAAGCTGTTGCTTTTTACCTGCAAAAATATGTAGTGTACAGAAAACGTAAAATATATGTAGGAGCTAAGGATTTTGCTGATTTATCGCCGCTAATCAAAAAATACAAAGACGAAAAATTCCTGCTTCCTGCATCTGACCAGTTAAATGCAGATGCCCCTATTACTTTAAATAATTTAAAAGTAGATTGGTCACAAGCAATTTTTTACAAAACTGTAATGAGCGATTTGTCTGATTTGGCTGACGTTTATTATGATGTTTTAGCCTTTTTTAGTCCAACCGGAATTAAATCATTGTTTAAAAACTTCCCTGATTTTCAACAAAATAATACAAGAATTGCAGTATTTGGAAGCACGACTCAGAAAGAAGCTCTTGATCATGGATTAAGAATTGATATTCTTGCTCCAACTCCTGAAACTCCTTCTATGACAATGGCTTTAGAAAAAT
>NZ_JBDTTP010000133.1:0-5236 GCF_039930565.1 Flavobacterium sp.
GAAAGTGAGCAATTACAAAATAAGTATCGTGAACGTTAATATCTAAAGTACTATCCCCTAAAATTATACCTGTTAAACCTCCTGTAATGAAAGTAGAAACCATCCCGATTGAAAACAGCATAGCAGGGTTGAATTGTAAGTTACCTTTCCATAGTGTTGTAATCCAGTTAAAAGCTTTTACAGCAGATGGAATCGCAATTAATAATGTAGTAAACGTAAATACAGATCCTAAGAATGGATTCATCCCTGACAAGAACATATGGTGACCCCAAACAATTGTGGATAAAAATGCAATTGCAAGCACTGACATAATCATTGCTCTGTATCCAAAGATAGGCTTACGAGAGTTTGTAGCCATAATTTCGGAAACAAGACCCATTGCCGGCAAGATTACAATATATACTTCAGGATGCCCTAAGAACCAAAATAAGTGTTCAAACAAAACTGGAGAACCTCCTTGATAATGTAAAACTTCTCCTGCAATATAAATATCAGACAAGAAGAATGAAGTTCCAAAACTTCTATCAAAAATCAATAATAAAGCAGCTGATAATAAAACCGGAAACGAGATAACACCAATAATAGCTGTTACAAAAAACGTCCAGATTGTAAGTGGAAGTCTTGTCATAGACATCCCCTTAGTTCTTAAGTTGATTACTGTAACAATGTAATTCAAAGATCCCATCAAAGAAGATGCGATAAAGATTGCCATTGAAACTAACCATAATGTCATACCAGTTCCTGATCCAGGGATCGCTTGTGGCAAAGCACTTAACGGAGGATAAATTGTCCAACCTGCAGAAGCTGGTCCAGCTTCAACAAATAATGAACTTAACATAATTACAGCTGATAAGAAAAACAACCAGTATGAAATCATATTCATAAATCCGGATGCCATGTCTCTTGCTCCAATTTGAAGCGGAATAAGTAAATTACTGAATGTTCCACTCAAACCAGCCGTCAGTACAAAAAATACCATTATAGTACCGTGAATTGTAACTAAAGCTAAATAAATATCATTAGCCATAACACCATCTGGTGCAAATTTATCCCCTAATAATATATTAAATATTTTAAAAGATTCTTCTGGCCACGCCAATTGCATTCTGAAAAGCAAAGACATTGCAACACCAATTACTCCCATAACAATACCAGTAATTAAGTATTGTTTAGCAATCATTTTGTGATCAATACTAAAAATATATTTAGTAATAAAAGTGTCTTTATGATGATGTTCGTGCTCGTGATCGTGTCCGTGATCGTGTGCTTCTGCTGACATATATGTGTACTTTAAATTTTCTTAATAAATATTATTTCATAACGACTTTAGCTACAGCTGCTTTAACTGTATCAATAACTGCCTTCACAGTATCTTTAACCATACTGCTATCTTTAGTTGTCTCAACTTCATCTGCTGGCTTTTCAGCAGCAGCTGCAGCAGTCTTTATGTCCTGTGCTAAGGTTGTTTTATCACTTAACCAATTTTTAAAATCTTCCGGAGAATCAACAACGACTTTCATTTGCATATTGTAATGCGAAGCACCACAAATTTTATTACATAATAACAAATAATCAAATGTGTAAGGATCTAAAGCTGTACCACCATTAGCTAATAATTCAGTGCTTTTTTGAGCTCTAAGTTTATTTATATTAGCTACTTTTTCAATCATAAAAGGTAACTCTCTATATTCAGAAGTGGTATAGGTTGGAATAAATGCAAATTCAGTAACCATACCTGGAACACAGTTCATTTGAGCTCTAAAATGAGGAAAATAAGCAGAGTGCAATACATCCTGAGAACGCATTTTGAAATGAACTTTTTTTCCTTTTGGAATATGTAATTCAGAAACTACAATATCATCCTGAGCATAAGGGTCTGACATATCAACACCAAGCGTGTTTATACCTTCAATTAATCTTACATTCGCTTTTCCAAGAACATTATCAGGACCTGCATATCGGGCTGTCCACTTAAATTGTTGAGCATATAATTCAATTTCAATTACATCTTCATCTTTATCCACAAACATAATATTATTCCATGCATACAATCCGTAAAGAATTAAAACAGCTAAAACAATCGATGGAATAATACTCCAAATAGCTTCTAATTTATTACTATCAGCAAAGAATAAAGCTTTATTATTCTTATTACCTTTATATTTAAAAGAAAACCAATATAGCAATCCTTGTGTGATAACCTGAACTACAAAAATCAAAATCCAGGTAATATTCATTAAACTATCCACTAAAATACCATGCTCTGATGCAGGAGTGTGAAGTACTAAGTTACCCCATTTAAGCAAACCATAAATAGTGAAGATATAAATGAAAGCTAAAAAGCCAAACATGATATATCCCTGAATATTATTATCATTATCTGATGCAATCTGCGAATCGTCCGAAACATTTCCTACCTGAGTAAGATCAAATATCTTGGTCAATTGCCATAAAGCAACTCCTAATAAAACTAAAACTATAATTACCAACAAACTTGTCATCTGTTTTTTTCTTTAAATATTAATAATGAAAATGTTTACTTTCTTCAATGAAAGGATTTCTTTTTGCTAATAAAGGAGCTTTAGTTAATGCAGAGAAAACTACAAAAATAAATAAACCAAAGAAGAAAAGAATTGATGCAATTTCAGAAATTCCGATATACCATCTATCTCCAACTGTACCTGGCATAATCATATTAAAGAAATCAATATAGTGTCCTAACAAAATAACTATTCCAGCCATTATAATTACCCAACTAATACGCTTAAAATCAGTATTGATTAATATTAATAATGGAAAAACAAAATTCATAACTACTGCACCAAAAAATGGCAAGTTGTATAATTCTATTCTGGTAACAAAATAAGTAACCTCTTCCGGAATATTAGCATACCATATTAACATAAATTGAGAGAACCACAAATATGTCCAGAAAATACTGATACCAAACATAAATTTAGCTAAATCATGAATATGACTAGTATTTACAAATTCTAAATATCCTTTTGATTTTAAATAAACAGTAATTAAGGCAATTGCAGTAATACCGCTTACAAAGAAAGAAGCAAATACGTACCATCCAAATAAAGTACTGAACCAGTGCGGATCAAAAGACATAATCCAATCCCACGACATTATCGATTCAGAAACAATAAAGAAAACTAAAAATCCAGCTGAAATGTTAAAATTCTTTTTGTAGAACAAATCATCATTAGCATCATCCTGTGCTAAACAATTCTTTCTTGAATAAAATCGGTATAAATTCCAACCAATTAAAAATACAGCCGCTCTGATAATCCAAAAAGGAAAATTTAAATACCCTGATTTACCAGCAATTATGGCATCATAATTTGGACTTTTCGGATCCGTAACTCCTTCTGCTAACCAGACAAAAATATGGTTAAAATGTAATCCGCAAAGAATCAGTAAAATAAAGAATATTACTGATCCTACAGGTAAATAAGATGTAAGACCCTGCATTACTCTAAATAAAACCGGAGACCATCCTGCCTGAGCCACTTGTTGAATAGCATAAAATGCTAAAACTCCCATAGAAAGTAACAAGAAGAAAATACAAGCAACATATAATGCAGACCAAGGTTTATTTTGTAATTGATGCAAAACATGTTCAGCATGTGCCTTATGGGCTTGCTCATGTGAAACTTCAACATGCTTATTGGTTTTTTCTTCATGGTTTACAACCGCCGTTTGGTGAGTTTCTTCAGATTTTACTTCTGCTTTACTAACAACAGAATCTTTATCTGCAATAACTGAGTCTTTATTCACGGCAGCTACAGAATTTGAATCTTTTGTTACCTGATGAGCAACTTCAGCTTCTGAAGTTGTTACATGATGTGACTCTTCATCTGATTCATTATGATGCGCTTGTAAAGCCTCACCATGTCCTCCGCCGTGTGCAGATGCTTCTTTAGCCAGAAGAGTTTCTACTTCTTCAATATTTTTAGGAGCAGTTAAAAAACCATATCCAATTCCTAATATACCAACTGCCATTAAGATGAAAGAAAAAGTTTTTAATTTACTTGAAAATGTATACATATCTATTACGATCAGTTTGTTCAACAATTATAATTGGCTTTTTAGTTTTAGAACATAGTCAGCAACTAACCAACGTTCGTGGGCACTTAATTGATTTGCATGCGAACCCATTGCATTTAAACCATAAGTTTCAACATGAAAAATACTTCCTTCAGTGATTTCTCTGTCTTTGTAACTAGGAACACCAAGAAATTTTTCTCTTTCAACCAATTTACCTTTACCATTTCCAGAAGCCCCATGGCAGCTTATACAGTAAATTTCAAAAAGTTCTTTCCCTTTTTCAGAACTCTTTTCTTCTGCACTTAAAGGTGATTTCAAATTAGCTTTAGCCAATTCATAACCAGCAGTTGAGTTTTCATATTCATAAGGCTCAAAACCTCTGTTAATAGTTCCTTTTACAGGAAGTTGCCCTTCTTTTCCACCTTTAAAAACTGAAGCCTCTGAATATGTTTCATATCCTACAGATTCATACATATTTGGAAAATATTGATAGTTTGGTGCCGAGTTATTGTGGCAAGATGAAACTAAAATAGTTATACCAACTAAAAGTGTTATTTTATATATCCTTTTCATAGCTACAATTAATTCTTTTCAATTACTTTAACTTCAACAGCTCCTGTACCCTCAAAAAAGGAAACCAATTCTGCTTCGTTATCATTTACGGCAACTTCCATTAAAAAATGGTCATCTGTCGTTCTTACATCAGGATTTTCAGCTTCTTTAAAAGGCCATAATCTACTTCTCATATAAAAAGTAATAACCATTAAGTGTGCTGCAAAAAATACTGTCATTTCAAACATAATAGGCACAAAAGCTGGCATATTTTGAATGTAACTAAAACTTGGTTTTCCACCAATATCCTGTGGCCAGTCATGAATCATGATATAACTCATCATTGTTGTTGCAACAGAAATACCAACACAACCATATAAAAAAGCACAAATGGCTAATCTTGTTGGTGCTAATCCCATAGCTTTATCCAATCCGTGAACCGGAAATGGAGTAAAAACTTCTTCAATATGATGATGAGCAGCTCTGGTTTTCTTTACTGCATCCATCAAAATATCATCGTCATTATAAATGGCGTATATTACTTTATTACTCATGGTGTGAATCTTTATGTGCTGCTCTTTCTCTAATGTAATTATCTCCTGTTCCTTTCAAAATTGTTTTTACCTCT
>NZ_JBDTTP010000134.1:0-5222 GCF_039930565.1 Flavobacterium sp.
ATTCGTTATCAGCACCTTTGTAAGTCAATTCAAAACGCTCAGGAAGGTTGTAATCTACCTGAATTGTTCCTAATTGCCACTGCCTTCCCAAAGCATCTTTAACCATAAAGTCAAGCTTCGGACCATAAAAAGCTGCCTCGCCATATTCTACAACAGTATTCAATCCTTTATCAGCGGCAGCGTTTATAATCGCATTTTCAGCTTTTTCCCAATTTTCATCAGAACCAATGTATTTTTCTTTGTTTTCCTGATCTCTTAACGAAATCTGAGCAGTAAAGTTTTCAAAGCCTAAAGAACCAAATACATAAAGTACTAAGTCAATTACTTTTTTGAACTCTTCATCCAATTGCTCCGGAGTACAAAAAATGTGAGCATCATCCTGAGTAAACCCTCTTACACGAGTTAAACCATGTAATTCGCCAGATTGCTCATATCTGTAAACAGTACCAAATTCAGCATAACGCTTCGGTAAATCTTTATAGGACCAAGGTCTTACGTTGTAAATTTCACAGTGATGAGGACAGTTCATTGGTTTCAATAAAAACTCTTCGCCTTCTGCTGGAGTATTGATTGGCTGAAAACTATCTGCACCGTATTTCGCATAATGACCAGAAGTGACATAAAGTTCTTTCTGTCCAATATGTGGAGTAACAACTTGTTCATAACCTGCTTTCTTTTGAGCCCTTTTTAAAAATTGTTCTAAACGGTCTCTAAGCGCAGCACCTTTTGGTAACCACAAAGGTAAGCCGGCTCCAACTTTCTGTGAGAAAGCAAATAATTCAAGTTCCTTACCAAGTTTACGGTGGTCACGACGTTTTGCCTCCTCAAGAAGTTCAAGATATTCAGTCAAATCTTTTTGCTTAGGAAAAGAAGTTCCGTAAACACGAGTTAACTGTTTGTTCTTTTCGTCACCTCTCCAGTAAGCACCGGCCACACTCATAATTTTAAAAGCTTTAATGATTCCGGTATTCGGAATATGTCCACCTCTACATAAATCTGTAAAAGTCGAATGATCACAAAAAGTGATAGTTCCGTCTTCAAGATTAGAAATTAATTCAGTCTTGTAAACGTTGTCCTTATACATTTCTAAAGCATCAGCTTTGCTAACAGGACGCATCTTAAATTCGTGTTTCTCTCTTGAAATCTCCAGAACACGATCCTCAATCTTTTTAAAGTCAGCATCAGTAATTTTTTGATCTTCAAAATCTACGTCATAATAAAAACCATTCGAAATCGCTGGCCCAAGAGTTAATTTAATTCCAGGATAAAGCTCTTCAAGAGCTTGGGCCATTACGTGCGAAGTCGAATGCCAGAAAGCTTTTTTACCTTCTGTATCATTCCATGTATATAAAATAAGACTACCGTCGGTCGTCAATTGAGTTTCGGTTTCTATTGTTGTACCATTAAAGGCTGCAGAAATCACGTTTCTTGCAAATCCTTCACTAATGCTTTTAGCAACCTCCATCGGAGTTACACCAGAAGCGAACTCTCTAATCGACCCATCGGGTAAAGTAATCTTAATCATTGTTTATAATTTTGTGAATGCAAATATAAGGCATTACTAAAATACATACAACTTGTTGTATGTAATTAAATTATTTGATTTTTTATTATTATTTACTGATTCGTCAAAAATCTTTATTGCTTTACCTAACCGGTACTAATGCTCTAGTTTTACTAAAATTCTCGCTTTAAATCCTTCAAAAAATTTAGCGCAATTTTTTCGGATTGTGTATCTGGTTATAATTGTGAAATTTTGGTTCTATATTATTGTACTATCACATCTGATACTGTAGACTCTCGATTTATTGAATTAATTCATTTAGATACTTGATCAGGGTTTTTTGTTTTTAGTTAAATATTAACAAGCATAACCTTCTATTCAAGGTGATTTTGTATGTTTATACTTTGTAACAATGTTTTAAACAAAATATAATTTATGAGAATAAAATTACTTAACTTATTTATGTTGCTAATGACTATTACTTTATGGTCGCAAAAGATTTCTGATATTGATTTTGCTATTTCATTAAACGGAAATAAAATAGTAACGACATCAAATTTTAAACAACAGTTTAAAGAAAAAAAAATCACAAGGAAACAAATTCCTAAAGTGGAGTATACTTTGTTGCAGTTTACAAAAATTCCATCTTTAGACGAGCAGCAAAAATTGAAAACACAGGGAATAACTTTGCTTAGTTATTTGTCTAACAATGCTTATTATGCTGCAATTTCTTCTGATTATTACAGCATAAGCACTGCATCTGATAATATAAGAGCAACAATTTCAATTGATTCACATTATAAATTAGATCCAATGATTGTTGATAATACTATTCCGGATTATGCAGCAGAAGGAGCTAATGTAATCAAAGTTGTTATTAGCTATTTTAAAGGAGTTGATGATAAAGTTATTTCGAAGGATTTAGCTGGTTTATTTATTAAAAGCAGTAAAAATGATTCCTCTTTTAATGAAGTTTATGTTCAGGCTACTAAAGAGAAACTTGAAGAAATTGCAAAACTAAATTGGGTACAAAATATCGAATTAGTTGCTCCTCCGGTTGAAAGCGATAACAAACCGGGAGTGAGTTCGCACAAAGCAAATGTTTTAGGATCTGTAATTCCAGGTCTTGGATATGGATTAACTGGGAAAGGTGTTAAAGTGGGTATTTGGGATGGAAATCTTGAACAACATAAAGACCATACCGGACGTGTTATCAATAGAGAATACGAATCAAATTCTTCGCACGGAGATCACGTTTCAGGAACTATTGGTGGAGCTGGTTTATTAGATCCAAGAGCAAGGGGAATGGCTCCTGAAGTACAAATGTACGGATGGAATTTTAATATTCAATCTAATGGTTTAACCGTTCAACAGGAAAGAGTTATTGCTGCTAATCAAGATGGTATTGAAATTACGTCAAATTCTTACGGAGTAAATTTAACAACAGGGTATAATACTGGAAGGTACAATACAGGAGATCGCGGTGATGATAATGTTACTACTTTGTTTCCTTATCTTTTAACAATTTATTCTAACGGAAATGCACAAACTGCATATGCGGGAGGTTTTAATACTTCTACAAAAAATTCCAAAAATGCATTGCACGTAGCTGCTAATAATCCAGATGATTTAATTAGTAGTTACAGTAGTTTCGGCCCCACGATTGATGGACGTTTAGTGCCTCAAATCGCGGCTATTGGTACAGATGTTTATTCATTAGACTACAGCAACTCTTATCAGGTAATGAGCTGAACATCTATGGCAACGCCAGGAACTACAGGTACAGTAGCTTTACTTTATGAAAGATATAAAAACATTTACAGTACAAAACCTTTGGCTTCTTTAATGAAAGCCTTAGTAACAAATACAGCCAAAGATGCAGGTAATCCTGGTCCTGATTATAAATACGGATTTGGAAACTTAAATGGTCTTAGAGCTGTTAAAGCTTTAGATAACAAAATGTTTTATACTGCAAGTGTCGCTAATGCAACCACTTACGAAAAAGATATAGTAGTTCCTGCTGGACTTGTTACATTAAAAGTAATGTTAGCCTATTCAGATTTACAAGGTACGCCCGGAGCAAATGCGATTCAGGTAAATGATTTAGATATTAAAATCGTGAAAGATGGTACAACGACTTTGCCCTTGGTTTTAAATCCAACTGCTCCAAATGCAAATGCTGCGCCCGGAGTTGATAATATGAATAATATTGAACAAATAACTTTAAATAGTCCTGCAGCTGGAATGTATAAAATAATCGTTACAGGTACAAAAGTTCCTCTTGCTACTCAGGAATTTTCTGTAGTTTATGATTACGTAGCTCCTGAATTAATTTTGACTTATCCTATTGGAGGAGAAAAATTCAATACAGAAACTACAGAATATATTCGTTGGGATTATGAAGGAGAATCTAAAAACTTCACTCTTGAATATTCAGTTGATGGAGGAATTAACTATCAATTAATTGCCAAAGATATTCCGGCAGCAGCTAGAAATTTTGCATGGAAAGTTCCGGCAGGAATTGTTGCTAATGCAAAAATAAGAGTTATTGCAGGAGCTAAAGTTGATGCTTCAACCGGTGTTTTTAATATTATAACAGAACCTAAAAATTTAGTTATTGCACCATCTGCTTGTGGTACATCATCTTATAAAATGGATTGGGATCCAATTGCAGGAGCTAAATATGAAGTTTTAAAAATGAATGGATACAAATTTGATGTTGTAGCAACTGTTACGGATCCTACTTATACATTTACAAATCTTACTTCGGGAACTGATAACTGGTTTACAGTACGAACTGTAGATATTGCAACAGGAATTGTTTCTGAAAGAATTAGTGCTGTAAATGCAGAACCAGTTTCTGCACCTGTAATCGATGCAGTAACTTTGCCTTTTGTTGAAAATTTTAATACAAGAAAAGCGACTAATTACGTTTTTTCAAAAGGAACAACAGGAACTGTAAAATACGAATATATTGATGCTAATTTCTTAGATGGAGCAAAAATGGCCGGATCAGTTGATGTGTCTGCATCTCCATGGGTTGCCAGCACATCATCAAATGCTTTTGCAAATAATCCTAATTTTATTAAAAAAGTATCTTTTTGTGATATTGATGCTTCAACGCTTGCAGGGAAAGCACTTCGTTTAAAATTTAATTTAATCTGGAATAGTGTTGGACCAGTAAATAAAGACTTTTTCAGACTTGTCGTAAACGGAACTCCGGTAAACAGCTATGAAAATTTAGGTGTTTATGGAGGAACTGCTTTATCAGGAAATACTGAATTAATATATGATTTATCTGCTTATGCCGGAACTACATTTAGCATTGCTTTTGAGTCGGTTATGGATAATGATGTTATTGTTGTTAGTAACGAGAACGTTTATAGCTCAGTATTTATTGATAATGTTTCACTTTTTGAAGCTAAAGCTACAGATCTTGAATTATCATCTTTAATTCCTAATACGGAACTTACAGCTGCCGAAACAGTAAAACTAAAAGTGTACAATGACTCTCCGATTGCAATAAGCAATATTCCGGTTTCTTATAAAATAAATGGTGGAGCAGAAGTTTTTGAAACTATTCCTGGTCCTGTATATCCTTTGAATGAAGTATCATATGATTTCGTGCAAAAAGCAGATTTTTCAACTCCGGGTTTATATACCGTAATAGCAAATGTTAATTATACAGGTGATACTGTAATTGATAACAATACTATTG
>NZ_JBDTTP010000135.1:0-5095 GCF_039930565.1 Flavobacterium sp.
AAGTATGTTTTAATCTGCGGATTGCTTTTTCTTTAATCTGACGAACACGCTCACGTGTTAAGTCAAAAGTTTCTCCAATTTCTTCTAAAGTCATTGGATGCTGGTCACCAAGACCAAAATACAAACGAACAACATCAGCTTCTCTTGGGGTTAATGTTTCTAATGAACGCTCAATTTCAGTACGTAAAGATTCATGTATCAATTCTCTGTCAGGATTAGGAGATTCCCCGGAACGTAAAACGTCATAAAGGTTAGAATCTTCTCCTTCTACAAGAGGTGCATCCATGGATAAGTGACGGCCGGAGTTTTTCATAGACTCTTTTACGTCATTTACAGTCATGTCCAGTTCTTTTGCAATTTCTTCGGCAGAAGGCGGACGCTCGTTAGATTGCTCTAATAAAGCATACATCTTGTTGATTTTATTGATAGAACCAATTTTATTTAATGGTAAACGAACGATACGTGATTGTTCTGCCAAAGCCTGTAGGATCGATTGACGAATCCACCAAACTGCGTAGGAGATAAATTTAAAACCACGGGTTTCATCAAAACGCTGGGCTGCTTTAATTAAACCTAAATTTCCTTCGTTAATTAAATCGGGAAGAGTTAATCCTTGATTTTGATATTGTTTTGCCACAGAAACTACGAAACGTAGATTGGCTTTTGTTAATTTCTCTAAAGCTTTCTGATCACCGGCCTTTATTTTTTGTGCTAATTCTACCTCTTCGTCAGCGGTAATTAGGTCAACTTTTCCAATTTCTTGTAGATATTTGTCTAACGATGCAGTTTCACGATTGGTTACCTGCTTGGTGATTTTAAGTTGTCTCATTGTATTGTCTCCTTATTTTTAAAGTGTACTAATGGTTATACGTAAAGAGTTTCGAAAAAGTTACAAACCAATCAAAAATAATTTTAAAAAAGTAAATCTACCTGCGTATTTATTTTTTCTAAGTAATAATCTATTTTCCTGATAGCCCTGTTAAAGAACAAATTTTGCTCTTTGATTCCGGACTGGCTCAAGGGTTTTGAATTGATAATTTGCTGTTTAAAAAATTGATGCACATTTTTACAGCTTTCTTTATGATCTGTAATGAAATAACCCAATAACGTATACGGTACAAACATTGTTAGTTTTTCTTTTGTTTCTATGAGCATGTTATTATTCAATAAAATTAGCTCGTTATAATAAATAGAAAAATTGTTTTTAGGATTATTGCATTTTTCCTGAATTAAATTGATAATTCTTTTTAAGTCCTTACAAAGTGCATTTGCACTTTTAACAGAAAGCAGACCCGCTTCATAAAAATATAATATCTGTTGTAAACTACTGTTGATGGTAGTGTCGTTCCATATTTCATTTACAGCAACATTATGATAAGTATTTTTCAGTTTAATCATATATTCTGTAAAGGATTCATCAATTACAAAATTTTCAAAAGGAACTGTCTTATGATTTGTATTTAATAAATTTAGCCACACAAAAGCTTTGAATTTTGATAAAATAGTTCCATCCATAAAGTAAAATAGTGGAATATCCTTTGCAGAATAAAAAAGAATAGTTTCAGGATTTTTGGTCAATATTTCAATTTGCTCTGCTGAAGATTTGAAATACTGGACCATATCTTTTAAAGTCTCAATTTCAATTGTTTTTTCAATTATGACTTTTTCTTTTTTCAAAAACAAATTATCCAGCGAAATACTGTAATAATCTGCCAGTTTGATAGTTTCATCAATAGAAAATTTACTTTTTTCAGATATTCTTCTATGTGATGCGTCATAGCTAATTTCTAAAATAGAAGCAACTTCATCTATTAAAGAAACTGACTTGAGAATTTTGGATCGAATTGCTTTTAAAAATAATTCCTGATGTTTCATTTTTTTTGCGATAATCACAAATGTACAAAACCTGATTATTAATTTACGCATATTTATATGTGAAAATTGCAATAGGTTTGTCTGATAATTTTAAAAAATATAAATTTTATGAAGACTAAATATTTCAATAAATCAGAAGAAGAAAAAATATTTTTTTCAACTTTAAAAGAGAGAGTTCATAACCAGCTTGAAGGTAAAATTATTTCTTATGGAGATTTTAGATTTTGGACTAAAGGATTGTTCTGGACGCTAATCTGCTATTTGTCTTACTCTTTTCTTTTTTCGAATTCTACAGATAAAATATTCTTTTGGCTGTTTTATGTAATTTTTCAGTTATCAGGATTATTAATAGGATTTAGTTTTGGTCATGATGCTTCTCACAACACAGCATTCAAAAATAAAAAAGCGAATTCAGTTTTGCATTTTTTTAGTTTCCTGACAATAGGAATCGATCCATTGCTTTGGGGATTAAGGCATATTCGGTCACATCATTTATACGCCAATGTAGAAGGAAGTGATATTGATATAGATAAAAATCCGTTTTTGAGATTGAGTCCAACCCATCCCTGGAAACCCAAACATAGGTATCAGGCTTATTACGCACCATTTGTTTATATGTTTACTTTGCTGCATTCTGTTTTTATGAGCGATTGGGTGTATTTGTTTTCAGATGAATACGACTGGATGAAAAGAGGGATTTCTAAAATTAATTTATATGTTAGATTTATCGTGTATAAAGTGTTTTATTTTTTATTAGTTCTTGTTCTGCCAATTTTTTTTACGGATTTTTCGTGGAGTTTTGTTGTTCTGACTTTTGTCACGGCGAGCGCTTTTACCTCTTTGATTTTTATAATCATGCTTGTCGGGACTCACTTTTTTGATGGTGCAGATTATCCTCAGCCGGAAGGGGAATTTTTGGAGCATACCTGGGCAGTTCATCAACTTCATACCAGTTGTGATTGGGATACCAATAAAGGTTGGGCGCGTTTTTTAAGCGGTGGCTCAAATTGCCATGCAGCACATCATCTGTTTCCTAATATCTGCCATACTAATTACAGTGAAATCAATCAGATAATTGAAGAAACGACAAAAGAATACAAGCAGCCTTATCATCATAAAACATTATTCGAAATGATGTTTTCGCATTTTAAACATTTGAATAATATGGGAAAATCTAATGTCTGCGATTTGTAATAATTGAAGCAGGTTATCATTGTAATTTTAAATAAAGAATAGTTATGAAAGTATTGAATCAAATAAATAGAAAGTCAATTTCAAGAATTAGGAATAAGCAATATAGTATAGCTCTACTAATGTTTTGCCGATTTTGTTACGCTCAGGATAATCCATCTCAAGTTGTAGGTAGTAGTTTAGCAGATACTATATCCGAAAAGCGTTCTTTTGCAATTGAAGGTGTTGATCTGGATTATTTTAGATGGAAATCTGATCAGAATTTTAGAAATGACAGCATTAAGATTTTTAGTTTGTCCCCAATTTCTAAAAGAGTTAATAAAGTAAATGGTTTTACTCTTGGAGTTGGACATTACAAAATCAAAACATAAAACGTCAGACAGTCAATGGATTGAATATTGAAACCAGTCCTTTATCATTAGCTTTGTTTACTTTTGCTTTGAATGTTCCGTTTGAATCTGTTTTTGTTGGAATTAATGATAATGTTATTAGCAATACAGCTTTTTTTGATGATCAAGAGAAAACGTACATAAAAATCAATGGACTAAATGTAAGTTCAGGCGGTTTTATAGGAGGTGCAGAAATGAGAGGGGTTAATATTTCAGTATTTTCAGGAATGAATAAAATGAATGGTTTTTCTATTGGAGGAATATTAAATGCTAAAAGTTTTGCAGGTGTAAGTATTTCAGGTTTAGTCAATTTGTCTGATTCCGGAAATGGAGTTCAGATTGGAATTTCAAATGTTTCAAGAAGACATAATGGAATTCAGATTGGATTATTCAACAATTCTAAAGATTTGAGAGGCATGCAATTTGGTCTTTGGAATACAAATAAAAAAAGAAAACTGCTTTTTTTAACTGGCAGTTTAAAAGATAACGAAATTAAAAACAATCTTCTTTTAGGCTGCTATTCGAAAAGCCCCCAATTCAATTAAATGAATTGGGGGCTTTCTATGAATTAAACCTTTAGTAAACTATAAGATCTGATTACTCTTTTTTCTCCTCACGTGGAGGTCTTGGAAGAAGTGCTTTTCTTGACACTTTTTCTTTTCTTGTTTTAGGATCCAAACCAAGATATTTAACCTGGAACACATCACCCATGTTAACTACATCAGTAACGTTTTCAGTACGTTCCCAGGCTAATTCAGATACGTGTAATAAAACTTCGTTTCCTGGTGCAGCAGTGTATTCTACTACAGCTCCAAAATCTAACATTTTAATTACTTTAACTTCGTAAGCTTCTCCCATTGCTGGTTTGAAAGTGATAGACTGGATTTTAGCCAATACTGCTTCAATTCCAGCAGGATCTGTACCTAAGATTTCGATAACACCTTCTTCGTTTACTTCGTTAATCACGATAGTTGTTCCCGTAGCTTTTTGTAATTCCTGAATTACTTTTCCACCAGGTCCGATAAGTGCTCCAATAAAGTTTCCAGGAATAGTTCTGGTAATGATTTTAGGAGAGTGCGCTTTCACATCTGCATTTGGTTGTGCAAGAGTTTCAAGTAATTTTCCTAAAATATGCAAACGTCCATCACGAGCCTGAGCCAAAGCCTGCTCCATGATTTCATATTTCAAGCCGTCAATTTTGATGTCCATTTGACAAGCTGTAATACCTTCTGAAGTTCCGGTTACCTTGAAATCCATATCTCCTAAATGATCTTCATCACCTAAAATATCAGATAAAACTGCAAAACGATCACCATCAGTAATTAATCCCATTGCAATTCCGGAAACTGGACGAATCATTTGAATACCAGCATCCATCAAAGCTAATGTTCCGGCACAAACTGTAGCCATAGAAGAAGAACCGTTAGATTCCAATACTTCAGAAACAACTCTGATCGTATATGGGTTTTCGGCAGGAATCATGTTTTTCAACGCTCTTTGTGCAAGATTTCCGTGTCCAACTTCTCTTCTTGAAGTTCCTCTTAAGGGACGAGCTTCTCCTGTAGAAAATGGTGGGAAATTATAGTGCAAATAGAATTTTTCTTCTCCTTGTTCAGATGGTGAATCAATTTGGTTAGCTT
>NZ_JBDTTP010000136.1:0-5077 GCF_039930565.1 Flavobacterium sp.
TATGTTTCACAAAAATATTAAACTTATTTTAGCCGGACTTCTTGTAGTCGCTGGCATTTGGCAATTTACAGAAAGCAATATCGGGAACGGAATCTTCCTTATTTTATTGACTGCAATTCCGATTTTTCTTTACTTCAAAAACGAATTTATCCTTTTGGCTTTCCTTAAGTTAAGAAAACAAGACTTCGAAGGCGCTAAAAAGTGGCTGGCATACATTAAAAACCCTGAAACTGCATTGGTCAGAAAGCAGCAAGGGTACTTCAATTACTTACACGGAATCATGTTATCACAGACCAATATCAATCAGGCTGAGAAACATTTTAAGAAAGCAATCGAATTGGGACTATCAATGAATATGGATTTAGCCGTAGCGAAATTAAACCTTGCCGGAGTTGCCATGTCACGCAGAAGAAAACTGGAAGCAACTAATCTGTTAAACGAAGCTAAAAAACTGGACAAACAGGGTATGCTGAAAGAACAAATCACCATGATGAAAGAACAAATGAAGAAAATCTAAATTTTCATTTACAAATCGAAAAGCCTTTGAAGTATTAATTTCAAAGGCTTTTTTGTTTCAGGAGCTATTTCCTGCTATCCGCTGCAATCTTTTATTCCGCTAAAAAGCTTCATAAAAGGATTTCCACTTCTATCAGGGCTAGGGCTTCACGTTTTATAAGAAATATTTATTTTTCCAATATAATCGAAGGCAAATTCTCATTCAGCCATTTGTATTTATTAAGGATCATAATATGCGTTCCCCCTTTTACCACAATACATTTCTTAATGTATTTGATCGGAAAAATCTCGTCCTGATCACCATGAATATGAACTACGCTTTCATCAATTTCACATCTGTCCCACAAAATTACCGATTCGACAGCCCATTGCAAATAATTGAGATCACGCATCGCCAGGAACTTTTCATATAACTTAATCCGTTTGTTGATTTTTTCACCAAAAGAAAACTTAGCCAGATTCTCTATATTCAGCAATAACTTCATCGGAATCAATTTATAAGCCTTTGTAGTTTTCCCGATTTTCATTCTTCGGGGAAATTCAGCATTACATCTTACACTTGAAATAATAATAACTTTTCTGGCTTTAATATGCCTCGACATTTCCTGAACCAAAATCCCACCAAAAGAAACCCCTATCAAAACAGGGTTTTCATGTTTTATTTTTTTGGTAATCCGAAGAGCATAATCTGATAACGATTCTTTTTTATGTGGAATTTCCCACTCTAATAAACAAATCTCAAAAACAGATTCATCCAAAGCAATTCTTTCAAAAATTGAAGAGCTTGCAGCCAGACCAGGCATAAAATACACAGGAATTCTATCCATTATAATTCATAATTAATTCGTCTCTAAAATTACTTTTTTTTAATGAAATGCCATAAATTTTCACAAATGATATTTTTCATGTTATTCAGCCAATTTAAAACGCAGTTCATCTGATATTCAGAAAATAATTTAATATTGAAAATCAAATGATTACCTTTGTATTCAGAATTACCAAATACTCAGGTTAATTCTTCTTTTTTTCAAATAGCACTTAAACAAATAATCTTAGACCTATTCTATTATGGAAATCAAAGACAATGCTTTTGCCCGACAATTTGAAACCTCATCAGCAACAGGACTCGTATCAATTGAATATTCATTT
Organism: Flavobacterium sp.; assembly: GCF_039930565.1. Classification (GTDB taxonomy): domain Bacteria; phylum Bacteroidota; class Bacteroidia; order Flavobacteriales; family Flavobacteriaceae; genus Flavobacterium. The sequence goes on from NZ_JBDTTP010000136.1 coordinate 1,666, forward strand.
CAGGAAAAGAAGATTTTTTTAACAAAAATCAACACTCCTGATTCGTTTCAGGATGATGAATTAGTATCTGATATGCTAAAAAAAATCATGGAATTATCCATTGAAAAAAAATTCAAGGTAGTCCCTATTCATCCTAAAATAGTAGTTTTTTTCAAAAAAAATCCAGTTTACAAAGAATTGCTTCCTCCCGGAATACGTTTATAATTTCATAAAAAAAGCACAAGAATCAACTTGTGCTTTTTTATTTTATATCATTCGTAAATTACTTTTCGATTTCTCTCATGGAATCCATTTTCTTGTGAGCCAGGAATCCTGCCACATCTTCGAAATGTTCTTTTACTCTTTTGTTTCCAAATTCAAAAACCTTTGTTGCCAATCCGTCAAGGAAGTCACGGTCGTGAGAAACCAGGATTAAAGTTCCGTCAAAATCACGCAATGCATCTTTAATGATATCTTTAGTCTTCATGTCCAGGTGATTTGAAGGCTCATCCAATATCAATAAATTAACAGGCTCCAACAATAATTTTATCATGGCCAAACGTGTTTTCTCACCACCCGAAAGCACTTTTACTTTTTTGGTAATATCATCACCCTGAAACATAAACGCTCCCAAAATATTTTTAATCTGAGTTCTTACGTCTCCCACAGCAATATTATCAATAGTTTCAAAAATGGTAGCATTTTCGTCTAACAACGAAGCCTGGTTTTGGGCAAAATATCCAATTTGCGAATTATGGCCTATCTCTACACTTCCTTCATCAATTCCAATTTCTTTCATGATTGCTTTGATCATGGTAGATTTTCCTTCACCATTTTTACCAACAAAAGCTACTTTCTGACCTCTTTCGATTACAATATTAGCATCTTTAAAAACAACATGATGTCCGTAAGATTTTGATAAATCTTTTACTACAACAGGATATTGTCCTGAACGTGCTGCTGGCGGAAACTTTAATTTTAATGCAGAATTATCTACTTCATCAACCTGAACAATAACTAATTTTTCCAGCATTTTAACACGAGACTGAACGGCATCGGTTTTAGAAAAAGTTCCTTTAAAACGATCAATAAATGTTCGGTTATCAGCAATCATCCTTTGCTGCTCATCGTAAGCTTTTTGCTGGTGGATACGACGGTCTTTTCTTAATTCCAGGTAATGAGAATACTTTGCTTTGTAATCGTAAATTCTTCCCATAGTAACTTCAATGGTACGATTGGTAATATTATCCACAAAAGCCCTGTCATGCGAAATTACCACAACCGCTTTAGCCTGATTAATCAAAAACTCCTCTAACCATTGGATACTTTCGATATCCATGTGATTGGTAGGTTCATCGAGTAAAATTAAATCGGGTTTTTGCAATAAAATTTTCGCAAGCTCGATACGCATTCTCCATCCTCCTGAAAATTCAGAAGTCTGACGTGTAAAATCCTCACGCTCAAAACCTAAACCCACTAAAATTTTCTCTACTTCGGCTTCGTAATTAACTTCTTCAATTGCATAAAACTTCTCACTTAAGTCAGAAACTCTTTCGATCAATTTCATGTAAGCATCACTTTCATAATCTGTACGGACAGTTAATTGTTCGTTGATTTCGTCAATTTCAGCTTTCATGCTAAAAATTTCACCAAAAGCTTTTGAGGCTTCTTCCATTACAGTTGAGCCGTCTTTCGTCAATAAATGCTGAGGCAGATAAGCCACAACAGCATCTTTTGGAGCCGAAACGTTTCCGGTTGATGGCTTGCTCTGACCTGCAATTATTTTTAGAAGTGTCGATTTTCCCGCACCATTTTTACCCATAAGGGCAATTTTATCATTTTCATTGATAGCAAAAGAAACATCGCTAAATAATGTAGTTCCACCAAACTGAACCGAAATATCGTTAACTGTAATCATTACTTTTTGTGAATTTGTTTAATCGGTTAGCCTTTTATGACTGCCCATTTTTTTCGTGGTGCAAAGATAGATTTAATTAGATAATGTGGCAATTAGATAATTAGATAATTTTTAGAATTAGAAAATGTGTCAATTAGAAAATTAGATAATTCCAAAAACCTCAATAAAAATAAAACCCGACAAGTTTTAAAACCTGTCGGGTTACAAAAATTATCTAATTGGCTAATTATCTCATTGCCACATTAATCTTTTCTCCATTTTTTCGTTTCTTCAAAAACATGTTCTAAAATAGCCGCTTCGTTTTCGTCGAAATCTATATTTCTGCGTCCCATAACCAATTTTGCAGTTTCAAAAGCTTTTTTGGTAATGTAAGTGGTAAAACCTGCCGCTCCTCCCCATGAAAAACTTGGGACAAAATTGCGGGGAAAACCAGATCCGAAGATATTAGCGCTCACTCCTACCACTGTCCCTGTATTGAACATAGTATTGATTCCGCATTTACTGTGATCACCCATCATTAAACCACAAAACTGAAGTCCTGTTTTTGCAAAACCTTCTGTTTCATAGCTCCATAATTTCACTTCTTCGTAGTTGTTTTTTAGGTTCGAATTATTGGTATCAGCCCCTATGTTACACCATTCTCCCAGAACAGAATCGCCTAAAAATCCATCATGTCCTTTGTTTGAATTTGCAAAAAGGACAGAATTTTTGACCTCCCCTCCTATTCTGGAACCCGGTCCAACTGTAGTTGCCCCGTAAACCTTGGCATTCAGTTTAACCTGTGCATTTTCGCATAAAGCAAAAGGACCCCGAATTACGGTTCCTTCCATAATTTCTGTATTCTTACCTATATATATTGGTCCAGCCGAAGCGTTTAGTATTACAAATTCTAATTTTGCACCTTCTTCGATAAATATATTTTCAGGCGCAATAACATTTACGCTTTTGGGAATTGGCTGAGAATTCCTGTCTTCTGTCAGGTAATTAAAATCTGCACGGATTGCAGCATCATTTTTAGAAAAAATATCCCAGGTATGTTCTATAGTCAAACAATCATCATTATATTGAATAATTTCATAAGAATCGAAATCCACTTTTTCCTGATTTTCAGTTGTAAAAAATGCAATTACATCGTCTCCTTTGAAAATTGCCTGATTTTCTTTTAAATCAGATACCATTCCTACAAGTCTGTCATTTGGCAGATACGCAGCATTGATCATTACGTTTTCTTCCATTTCTACCATTGGAAATTTTGCCGATAAATATTCCTCAGTAATTGTAGTGATAGTTGAACCCAAACGTGCTTCCCATTTTTGACGAATGGTCATAATTCCGATTAGAATATCAGCCACGGGTCTTGTAAAAGTAAACGGTAATAAAGCATTCCGAACAGGACCGTCGAATAGAATGTAATTCATAAATTAATTAATGTTTGTTAAAATTTTTGAGTTGGTTACCTGGATCAAAGTTACAAATATTTTATTTGTATCATTAAAGATGTTTTTTTCTGAGGAA
>NZ_JBDTTP010000137.1:0-4949 GCF_039930565.1 Flavobacterium sp.
GGGTTGCATATTTTTTAGTTGGAACTACTTGAATTTTCCCTGGAGTTGGTTCTGCGTGATATAATAACGCTTCTCTTCTTTTACTGTCTTTATTCATTCGTTTTCGCTTTTATTTGCCCTGCAAAGATATAAGACTTGTATCAAAACAGGATATTTTATTTATTATTTCCTGAAAATATATCTGGTAAATGCATAAAAAAAATAGCCCAGTATATTTTTGGACTATTTTCAACATTTATTTTTTTAATTTTTATTGCGAGATATAGGAATTTAAATAGTTGATAGTATCTTTTTGAATATCAATAATAGCTTTAACAACATCACTAATAGAGATAATACCTACTACAATCCCTTCCTCCAAAACAGGCAAATGTCTGATTCTTTTTGTACTCATTAGCTCCATGCAAGCTTCTAAATTATCTGAAAGCTTGACGGTAAAAACAGTACTTTCCATAATTTCATGAACAAAAGTCTCTTTTGATGATTTATCCTTTAAAACAATTTTTCGGGCATAATCCCTTTCAGACAAAATTCCTTTCAAATCATTATTGTCAATAACCAGGATGGCTCCTATGTTTTTTTCTCCCATTACTTTCAAAGCTTCATAAACTGTTGTAGATGAAGTTATGGAGTAAACATTTCTTCCTTTTGCATTTAGTATTTGATTTACAGTCATATGTGAAAATTTTTAGGACTATAAAGTTAAAAAAAAAGAAATACAAAAAACAGCCCGTACCAACTTTTAACTTCTAAGAATCTCATTTTCAACATAATGAGCAATATTTCATAATTTAAAAATATTCCGACAAAGAATACATGATTTCTATTGTGTTTTTTATGAAAAATACAACCTTATTGCTCAAAATCAAAAAAGATCTTTTCAAATTGAAAAAGCCTTTTTATCGGGTTATTTACATACTTGTAATTATAAATTCACTTCGCCTGTTAAGCTGATGTTCTTCTTCTGTACATTTTACACCATCTGAACACTGGTTGACAAGCTGGGTTTCTCCATATCCTTTTCCAGTTAATCGATTTGAAACTATTCCATTTTCAATTAACCATTTCATTGTAGATTTTGCTCTGTTATCAGATAAAACCTGATTATATTTAGCAGTTTGCCTACTGTCCGTATGCGAACGTATTTCGAGTTTTAAATTTGGATATTGTTTTAAAACCTGAATTATTTTTTCTAACTCAAATGCAGATTCTTTTTTTATTGTAGCCTTATCCAAATCAAAATAAATAATTGGAATTTCAAGGGTTTTAGCCAAATCAGTTCCAACTGTTATAGGTTTGATCCTTTTTTCTAATTGTATTGGCAAAGATGTTTCTCCTGAGACTGGATTAATATTTATCGGTCTTTCCTGAGTTTCATAATCTGTTTTTGAAACTCTTATATGATATTTTTTTCCACAATCTACATCAGCAAAAATATAATTACCTTTTGAATCTGAAGTAACTTCGGCAATGGTATTAAATTGTTCGTCGAGTAAAACTATTTTTGATGCTGACAATAGCTCACCTGTTTTGGAATCAGAAACAGTTCCCGCCAATAACTGTTTACATTCCAGTTTTTTTATTTCTTTAAATCTGTAGATATCATCAAGTCCATTTCCGTTTTCTCTGTTTGATGAGAAAAAACCATTTCTGTCTTTACTGATCATAAATGCAAAATCGTCCTGTTTTGTATTAATTGGCTCGCCAATATTTTCTACTTTTGCAAAACCAGAATCTCCGTTTATTTTTGAAACAAATATATCCAGTCCCCCTAAACCCGGCCTTCCATCGCTGGCAAAATACAATTCATTGTTGTCAGATATAAATGGAAACGTTTCTCTTCCCTCTGTATTAATTAGCGCTCCTAAATTTTCTGGTTTCCCAAATGTTCCATCACTGTTAATACTTACTTTAAATAAATCAGACTGACCAAAAGTTCCAGGCATGTCCGAAGCAAAGTATAATATCTTTTCATCAGTGCTTAAAGTTGGGTGTGCAACACTGTACTGATCGCTGTTAAATGGAAGCTCTGTAATATCCTGCCAATTTTCATTGGAAAAAGTAGCTTTATATAATTTTAACAATGTTATCTTCTTATCATCTTTTCGTCTTTTGCCATCATTGTAATTATTTCTGGTAAAGTACATGGTTTTACCATCCTTTGTAAAAACAGGCGTTGATTCATTAAATTTTGAATTGATGTTTTTTTGAAAACGTTCCGGTTTCCCTAAAGTTCCATCCGGCAACAAAGCGGCAGTATATAAATTCGTAAACGATTTATTGGTCCATTTGAAAGTTTTTTTAGAAACCCCACCTGTATCACGTGCCGAGGCAAAAACAATTTTATCGTTAAAAATCGTACTTCCATAGTCTGACATCTTTGAATTTATTCCCGCATCAGTAATGTCGTAACGATTTGAATTTATTTTAATATCATCCAGATAATCCTTGTTGCTTTCAAATAAAATCCCGCGTTTATCCGTACTAATTTTTTTGCTGAATTTTTCAAGCATCTCATCTGCTTTTTTATAATTTCCCTCAGATTTAAGAGACTGGGCATAACGATAAAAATATTCCAATTCCTGGTCTGCATTCATAGCAAAAAGCTGGTCGTACCATTTTAATGCTTTTGTCAGCTCTGCATTAAAATAATAAGCGTTTCCGAGCCGCTGGAACATTTTTTCATCCTTATATCCTTTTTCGGCTACTTTTTCATATACCTGAATAGCATCGATAAACTCATATTTATCGTATTTTTTATCTGCTTCGGTAATTGTGGTTTTTTGCGCATTAGCAGTAAAAACCAATATGAACAATAAAGCAGTATAACCTATATTTTTAATTTTCATAATATGTAATATTAGAAGAATCTTGGTGAAGTAATTCTACTGTAACTATTAAGCAATTCAAATCGAAGGAAAATTTCATGTGATCCCGAATTGTATTTCTGCAGTCTTGTCGTTTCGTGATCATATCCGTAACCAATATATAATCCCTCCGTAACCTGAAAACCAGCCATAGCACTTAATGAAGCACTCCAACGGTAACCTAATCCCAACACAAATTTATCATTAAACATAAAATTTCCTGAAACATCCACCTGTAGTGGTGCACCCTGGACTAATTTTGTTAAAATTGCCGGTTTAAATTTGACGTACTCCAAACGATCTAAATTAAATACATAACCAGCTATAAAGTAATAGTTGATTTTTTCTTTAAAAATGACTACTTCGTCATCATTGTAACGATTGGTTTCAATAAAATTAGGAATCGACAAACCTATATAAGCTTTATCAGAATGCCAGTAAATACCTGCTCCTATATTTGGAGAAAATTTTCCGTCAGCATTTTGAAATTGTTTATCACCTTGTTTTTCCGGTGATAATTTATTTATATCAATATTAAATAAATTTGCAGTTGCTTTTATTCCGAATGAAAGCTTAAACGTATCAGAAGTTGGAATTGTATAAGACAAATCGGTAGAAATTGTACTTTCATTTGTAGGCCCGATTCTGTCATTTACAATAGAAATCCCCAATCCTAAACTCTCACCATTAATTGGAGTATTCACAGATATAGCATTCGTTGTTGGTGCTCCGTCAAGTCCAACCCATTGAGTACGATGTAATCCAAAAATACTCATTACACCACGAGAACCTGCATAAGCAGGATTAACATTAATAGTATTATACATGTACTGTGTATACTGTGAATCTTGCTGAGCAAAACCCAAAGCAGAAAAAAACATAAAAACTAAAGCTAATTTTTTCATTTTATCATTTTTATCAAATGACTTACTGCACAAAATATAGCAGCAAGTCATTTCTTTTATTAATTGCTTAGATATAAATATCCTGCTGATTCATGCTGTGTTGCACTGTTATCTTTATATTTCAAAATGTAAAAATAGGTTCCTACAGGTAATTTTTCTGATTGTTTAATTGTTGTTCTTCCCTCTGAAATTCCTTTGAAAGTTCCGTTTATGTTATCATAACGGTCTTTTTCAAAAACGAGAACACCCCAACGGTTGTAAATTTCGATAGTATTATCAGGAAAACATTCGATACCCCCAATATTCAACTCATCATTATCACCATCATTATTAGGAGACAATGCATTAAATACTTTAATCATACAACCCGATATTCCTAAAACTGTTGGATTATCTTCTACATTATTGTGGTTATCCGATTTATCATCTACAGCTATACCTAGTGCACTTTGCCCAGCTGCAACAGCCTGATTGCTTACGCTTCCTTTATTGATATCATTTTGTGAAATAGTATACAAAGCAGTAAAAGTAGTACTATCAGATTCGTTTACAGCTAAATTGATTGCTTGTCCTGAAACAGCAACTCCAGGCAAATTATCAGTAACTATTACACCAAACAAGGGAACATTTCCTGTATTTGTAACTTTAAAGTTATAGGTAATTGTTTCGCCTGCATTAGCATACCCACTATCATCTTCATCATTAAAGGTTGCTGTTTTAATAATTGCAATTGCAGGCACTTCAACAAAAACTTTTAATGTACCAGTACTACAATTTGATGTCGGATTAGCCTTATCGCAAATCTGATACACGAAGTCATAATTTCCTCCCGGAGTGTTCGGTTTAACATTTACAGTTCCATCCGAATTAAACTCAAAATTAGAATTTGATGTTGTGTATGTAATAATGACATCTGACACATTTACCTTCACGCCATTTCTAAAATCATTATCCAGAATATTTATAAATTCTAACGAACCATTAATTCCATCAACTGTTGCTTCATCATCGTTTGCAGCCAAAACAATACTGATATCATTTAGGGTAGCATCACCTGTAGCTGTAGTATTGGCTGTTGATCCTGACATTACCGTTCCGTTTAAGGTGAAGTTCTCTGATGGCTCGTTGATTGCATCGGTCAGCGTTGGAACACTTACCGTTACACTGGTGCTTCCCG
>NZ_JBDTTP010000138.1:0-4717 GCF_039930565.1 Flavobacterium sp.
TTTTTAATTTACTGAGTTCTTTTTCCTTTTCCAGGGAAATACTCACTTTTTCTTTAGCTTTTTCCAAAGCAAAAATAGTATCGTTGAGCGATTTTGTCCTCTCCTCGACAAGTTCTTCCAGATGAGATGCATAATCCTTATACCGTTCCTCTTCTACTTTCTGCTGAGACAAATCATGAATAAAACCGGCATAAATAGTTCTGCCAGAATAAATTACTTCACTAACTCCGAGTTTCATAGGAAAGAGATACCCTCCTTTACGCATGCCTGTTAGTTCGCGACCTATGCCAATTATACTAGGCTTTCGGGTGGTTTTGTACTTACTCAAATAGTTATCATGACTTTCTCTATCCGGTGAAGGCATTAACATTGAAATGTTTTTGCCTATAACTTCCTCCTGCTGATAACCAAAAAGTACACAGCCGGCCGGATTAATAGTTTCGATAGTACCAATGTCGTCTATGGTAATGATGCCATCCAAAGCATTTTGTACTAGAGCGTATAGCAGTGCGGCATTATCCATCATCAAATCGATCAAATTATGATGATCCTTATAAAGGTCGGCTATTTAAAAATGGAAAGTTGCATTTCTCCTGAATTTCACACTATAATTTACACATTGTCATTGATTTAACAAGAAACAGTACTTATCAAGTTTATTTTAATTGTTTTATACCCTATTAAGTAATTGGAAATATTCGCAGTGAATGGCTTCCATAAAATGATATACATCATTCTTTATACAGCTTTAACTCATTTCAAATTAAAGTATTATACCGCTTCTTTGGCATGAAAACCTTAAACAAATTTGATGTCATACAATCCGAGACCACTATGCATGCTGCTTAGAAAAGACGAATCAAAAGCAACAGATGCATTTCAGACCGCTTTGACCAATTTAGAATTTAAACATTCTGTTACCGTATTCAAAGACAGTAATTTATGTATGAAACATTTAAAAGAAGGATCTGGCCTTGCTACGCCAATGGTGTTTTTCAATTTAAATGCTGGATCTAAATGTCTAAGCGAAATAGTATCCATCAGAAATAATAAACAAAGTAAAAATCTTTCAATTGTGGTATACGATCCTAAAGGAGCACTGTGTGATGAAGATACCTTCATCGCAGGAGCCAATATCTATATTAAGAAATCAAGCGATGCTGCAGAATTGAAAAAAGGACTAAAAAAGTAATCAAGATGGATTGGCACTTCGAATCAGGAAAATTAAATAGGGAGACGTTCTTCCTATCGGTTTAACTGCAGTTTTATTTTTTATTTCAAAAGTGCCCTGGATCATTTTTATTGCTGATGCCTGTCATTTTAGAATCCTTCCTGTTACCTCAACTTTGTACAGCAATGAAAAAGCATAATAAGATCTTCTGGAAGGCTAACTGGGAAACCCTATTGAACGCAGTTAACGGATGCAAATCAATAAAGAAGTTATCAAACGGCACTAAAAAAAACCACATCGCGATAGATTTGGCACTTAATGCCATAAAAACAGACGAAAATGAGGTCAGCCTGAAAGGCAAAGTAGACTCGCCATATCAAAAAGAACTGGCTGAAAAAATTACATAAAAAGGGCTTGGGTACGAAATGTAAAAAACAATCTCAAAGTAATCCGTGAACATGCAGAAAAAATATCAGATTGATTTATAAAACAACTCACTACATACAATCAACATGAAAAACACAAATACATTAGTTGCCTTTTATGACACTCATCTTAAAGCTGAAACAGTTATTAAGAAACTCGAAAAAAGCGGATTCGATATGACCAAACTATCCATCATAGGAGCAGATTACCATACCGATGAAACCGTAACGGGTTACTACACTGTTGGAGACCGTATGAAAAAATGGGGAAGTTTTGGGGCTTTCTGGGGTGGCTTCTGGGGATTATTGTTTGGATCCGCTTTCTTTTTTATTCCGGGCCTTGGACCTTTATTAGTTGCGGGACCGCTTGTTTCTGCCATTATTGGGGCGCTTGAAGGTGCAGCATTACTAGGCGGAAGTAGTGTACTTGCAGCAGCACTCGTGAGTTTGGGAATCTCAAATCATGAGGTATTGAAATATGAAACGGAAATCAAGGCAGGCAAGTTTATGCTTTTGGTACATGGAAGCAAGGTCCAAACTGAAAATGCCCGAAAAGTGCTTGGAATCCATATTGCTAAAGAAAACGGTGTAAAAGAAGAGCACTTTCCATCTGCCGAGGAAATCGAAGCAGATGCAATGCAATAAGTGAAAAAAAATTAAAACTTATATCCTTAAGAAAATGAAAACTATAAACCAATTAGGCATTTACTTAGATCATGCCTCCGCCAATTTAATCGATTTTAACGCTAATGATAAAGATAACCAGAGTGTAATGTCTGAATTTGATATGCAGGATAAACATGAAACCCTGCAAAGAAGCGAAAGTGAAATGCACCATAAAGAGCAGAATAAACAAAGGGCATATTTTAAGAAAATTGCGACTCTCGTCATTGGCTATAATGAACTCGTATTATTTGGCCCTACTACTGCAAAAACTGAATTGCTACACTTTTTGCAAAAAGACAACAGTTTTGCTAAAATTAAAATGGAAGCTGAAAACACCAATAAAATGAACCTTCAGCAGCAAGAGGTTTTTGTTCGCGACTATTTTAAAAAGTTTGACTTTAAAAATAGTTGAGATGGAAAATATACTTTTTAAAATAAACTGCTATGCCGCAGAAAATGGAATCCTAATCAAAGCCATTTCCATTTACCAGAGCATTCAGTATTACCTGGGAATTGTATTTCCAATCTGATTAATAAGGGTTACCGTTTCTCTCAATGATTTTTTTTCCAGTAGGCATTAATTATAAATGAATTATAAATTTTTAAATACATACATTATGAAAACCAACGAAGAATTACAAAAAGATGTTCAAAATGCCATCAAATGGGAACCGCTTTTACATGCTGCAGAAATTGGAGTAACCGTAAAAGATGGTGTAGTGACTCTGACAGGTATAGTAGACGGATATTATAAAAAAAAGGAAGCTGAAAACGCAGCCAAAAATGTATCGGGAGTAAAGGCCGTTGTCGAGGAAATAGAGATCAAATACTCCAATACCTTTACCAAAACTGACAATGATATTGCAAATGAAGTCTTAAAAGCCTTAAAATACAATTTGTCCGTAGCGGAAGATCATGTTAAGGTAAAAGTAGAAGACGGCTGGGTTACGCTCGAGGGTGAACTGAACTGGAATTTTCAGAGACAAGATGCCAAAACTGCTATTAGCTTTTTACCAGGAGTAAAAGGGGTGACCAATGAGATCAAAATCAAATCGGACATCAAAGATGCCATTGAAAAAAAGGATGTCGAAAAAGCACTTGCACGAAGCTGGTCACTCAATGCAAAAGATATCACGGTAACTGTAAACGGTACCAATGTGAAACTAACGGGTTTTGTTGATTCTGTTTATCAAAAAGATCAAGCTGAGAAAATCGTTTGGAAAACTCCGGGGATATGGTCCATTGACAATGATCTTGTGGTGGAATATGATTATGCAATGTTGTAAAAGGTACAAAAAAATAGAGGGCGTTGCCCTCTATTTTTTATTTACAGCTTCGGTTGATTGTATAACTTGTACTTTAAATAATGAGTGTCACAAGATCGCTTTAAACACTTAAATCAGCATTATGATATCGATAAAAAGAGAAGGGATAATACTAGAGAAAACCGAACTTGTATTTGAAAACGAAGGGGTAATGAATCCGGCTGTTATCAAAAAAGGGAATGCCGTCCATCTTTTTTATCGCGCCGTAAGCCATGATAATCATTCAACTATAGGCTACTGTAAACTAGAGGGACCTTTAAGCGTTGTTCAGCGAAACACTGCACCACTAATTATTGCTGAATTTGACTATGAAAGTCACGGACTAGAAGATCCAAGAATAGTAAAAATCGAAGACATTTATTATCTGACTTATACCGCATTTGATGGCGTAAATGCCTTAGGTTGTCTGGCCGTTTCTAAAGATTTAATCAATTTTGAAAAAAAAGGAATAATTGTGCCCACCATTACCTATGCCAAGTTTAATCAATTGACAAACGCTAAAAATTCAGCCAACAGCAAATATTTTAGATACAACCAGCACAATGGAATGGTCGAACAAGAAGGAAAAAAAATACTTATTTGGGATAAAAATGTTATTTTCTTTCCCAGAAAAATAAAAGAGAAATTCTGTTTTATGCACCGTATCAAGCCGGAAATCCAGATTATTGTTGCTGTTACATCTCTTACAGAGCTAACAGCTGCATTCTATAATAACTATTTCCTGAATTTTAATGACCATATTCTGCTGTCACCAAAATACGATCATGAATCTAGTTATGTCGGTGGCGGATGTCCGCCGATAGAAACGCCAAAGGGATGGCTTATTATTTACCACGGAGTCAGGGATAGCATCGATGGATACATATATTCGGCTTGTGCCGCTTTATTGGATCTTGATAATCCGCAGATTGAAATAGCCCGCCTGCCCTATCCCCTTTTTGGCCCAGAAAAGGACTGGGAATTACAAGGACAAGTAAATAATGTGTGTTTCCCAACAGGAACAGCTATTTTCAAGGATACTTTATATATTTATTATGGTGCCGCAGATGAACAAATTGCCTGCATATCGGTCAGCTTATCAGGTTTAATTAATGAATTAATGCTTAATACTAAGAAAAATGACAATTAAG
>NZ_JBDTTP010000139.1:0-4427 GCF_039930565.1 Flavobacterium sp.
ATAATTGCATTGTACTCAATTTTCATAAGATTGTAATCTTCAGCATCGATTTTCTCGGTAACTAATAAATTTCTGGCAACCGATAATTTCTTTTCATAAACTGCAATCTGCTCAAGGGACTTCTTTTTTTCTCCAGCTATTACTCCAGTATGCTCTCTATAACCTTCAAGCAGAACTGCGGTATATAGTTTCTTAACTTCTTCTAAAGGTTTAAATTTATTTAAATGTTCTTTAAAAATCTTGTTAGCTATTTCGGAATTCACTCTCCATTTACATACTTTATCACAGTGATAATAGTAGTAATATTTATTCCTTCCTTTACATTTACTTCCCGTTAACTTCTGACCACACTTTGGACAAAGAAAAAAACCTCGTAAAGGAAAATTCTCAATAGTTTTAATTTTTGGCCGATAGGTTCTTGCTTTACTATCAAGAACGTCTTGAAACCGATAAAATAATCCTTCACTGATAATTGGCTCATGCTGTCCATTGACCCGATAGAGAAGTGAAAAATGCCGGCAGGCACGGCAGTACCCGCAGACCTGCCCCTAGACACTCCTTTAAAAAAACAACAGAAAAAAATTAATTTAAAAAATAAAATCATGAATTCAGATACAAAGGAAAATAAAGGTCAGGATGACCAGAATTTTCAAACCCCGGACCAAGGGAGTCAGGGACAGCAAAAAGCTTCCTCCCCTTCAGCCCACACTTACCGGTAATGCCGGGCCGCATTACGCAGATGATCTGAGTCTGGAGCAGGCCGGCAGCCGGTATGATTCAGAGAATCTTGATAAGGAATCGGACAGCGCGTCCAAAGACATCACCGAGAAGGACACCCAAGAGGACCTTATAGATAATGACCCTCCTGAAGGGTCCCAAACTGATATTGATACTCAGAGGAGCGATGAGAATGAAAGTAACCCCTTTGAAACCATAGAACCCAATAAGGACAATCCCGTAAAGAGGGAATTCGAAATCGGGGAACTTTGCAATGAGGAGCTTCGAGAAGATGAAAGCGCCCGAGATGAAACAGACCGAGGTACGCCCGGCAATTATAAACCTTCTCAGCGAAAATTTTAATGTACTCAGATTTGACGCATAAAAAAAAACGTTATCGTTAACGGTTTTTTTTATGAAGTTACTTTCTTTTTGCCACAAAACAACTTAAGGTAATTTCGAAAGAAGAAATTTTATATTATCAATTACAAGCTCAGGTTCTTCATGATGGATATAATGTCCTGATTTTACTGTGGCGATATGTGTAAAATCGGTAAGACCATTTCCTAATTCTTCATGAGCCTGAAACCATTTTTCTCTATTTAATTTATTGATTTCATCAGATGCATTATTGTTTTTATCCAATTTCATACTTGTCAGTACAACTACAGAAACATTAGGCAGAACTGGTAATAAAGAACCATAAGCAATATCCACAGCAATTTCTTTAGTTTCTCTTGTAGGCCCGTAATTTATGCCATACGTTTTTACCATTGCATCATAAAGTATGTTTCCTGGGTCTGGATTATTGTACTTCTCATGCATTGGATCTATAAACAATATTGCGGCTGTTTTATCGGGATTTTTTATGGCATAATCACGTACTATCATGCCGCCTAATGAATGTCCTACTAATACAATTTTGCGTCCGTCTGCATATTGAGCAATCACAGCCTCCAATTCACGACGTAATGTATTAATATTTCTTGGCTCATTATCAATACCAGACTTACCATAACCTCCCCTGTCGTAAATTAAAACATCGGAATTGACTGCGGATGAAAGGTTAACTAATTCGGATTTTTTTCTCGAAGGCATCCACGATTCATGTCCGTCTCCTAAGCCAGATTCAAATACAACCAGATATTTTGATTTTATATTGACGTTGTAGGCTCTTAATTTGTGAGTGGTTAGATTTACAAAGGATTCAGAATAACCTGCGGCATTTTCATCGTCTTTTGAGCATGAAATGAAAAAAATCGCTATTACTAAAAGGGTTTTAAAAAGATTGGAACTTGCTTTAAACATGATTCTTTATTTAAGTTAATTACCGGCAAATATTTGGTTTATGTGCTTAAGGAAAGTTCTAACTTATGAATCCGAACATGTTTTTTTTAAATCAGATTTTATTTGATGCTTTTTTAAATTCTGACGGGGTTTGATTTGTTATTTTCTTAAAGGTGGTATTGAATACAGTTTTGGAATTAAATCCAGATTCGTAAGCGATGCCGATTAGATTTAAATTCTCCATTTTAGGATCGAGTATCATTTTCCTTGCCTGCTCAATTCTATATCTATTGATGAATTGATAGAAGTTTTCATTAAATCCAGTATTGATAATATAAGAAAGTAAATGTGGGGACGTATTTAACAGCGAGGCAAGTTTTAATAGGCTCAGTTCAAAATCTAAAAATGGTTTTTCTTTTTCCATTAATTCAGTCAGCAAAAGTTTCATTTCGATTAATTTTTCATCAGAAATTAGTTTTTTTCTGCTGTCATCTACAATAGAAATCTCACTGATTACAGCATTAATTTCATTTTTCTGCTCCTTATTAAATGGAAAAACTTCTTTTTGTTTTAATGAATGAAAAGCAATGAAACAAATTCCAAAAAAATTAACCAAACTTGAAAAATAATCATACAAGAAAAAAGCATCAGATAACTGAAATAAAATATCTGCCAGCCAAATAAAGGCTAAAACTAATACGCAGATACTGATCTGCTTTAGCCAATTTAGGTTTACAGCCTCAATATTAGAAGAATATAGATAGAGATTTTTTTGATACTTATCAATTTTTATATACGCGGCAATACAATATGCAGTTACCATTACACAAAATAAAATACCAAAAACGAATACAGTATAATATTCAATTTTCTTATCACTGGTTGTTTTTATTTTATCATTTTCAAGGAAGTGAGAAATAATGATTAAAACCAGCATTAGAATTGCAAATAAAAAATGCAGATTATCTACTGCTTTCCATTTTCTATTGGACTCCACATAATAAACAAAACTAAAATAAAAAACAGGGGCAATAATCAGACTGACTAAACTTAGAATTTCTAATTCAAATGAACCTTCTGCAAAATAATTTGATTTTTGAAAAAGCGTATCGATCTGGATTAAAAAAATACAAAGAATAAAGGTGCCGAGCCAGCGATTGGCTTTAATATTTACCTTATTTAAATTTGCATAAATAAGAAATGCGAGGAAAAAACTTGGTCCGCTGATAAGCGCTTCCAGAATTGGATTCATAATACATTATGATAGTAGCCAAATTTAACTATTTGTTACAAAAAAAATAATTTTCTAAGAAACAATTTTCCAATTGTCAAAATTGCAATCATGCTTATATCCCAATTCACACATTTCGGCAACCCATTTACTTAAGGATTCGTGCATCATTTTAATCTCTGGAGTTCTTCCGGAAATAACAAAAAGATTTTTATCGTGTGATGCAGGTTTATAATTTACTATATAATCCATATTTTGAATTTCCTTTTCCAATTTTTGAGCTTTTTCCAGAGAGTCTGAATAATAAAAATAATCAATTTTTAATTCATGCTCCTCTTCCACTCCAGCATCCCGAAGACTTACAAGTGATTCTGTTGCAAGTCTTAAATTTTTACCCTGATTGGCTGCAAAATCATTTTCAGAAATTTGTCGTTTGTTCTTTTTTGGTTTTAAAAAACTTAATATTTCCATTTTTTTGGTTTATTGTTTAGATTGTTTTTTTATAGTCGAGCGCAAATCTAAATAGTATTATATGTATTTCAATGTTAAGTTTTTACAGGAAAGCATTAAGGGCTCGTAAGAGGCTGTTATTACAAAACAAATTGAACACCTGCATTAAAAACAGAAATAATCCTACAAAAAAATAATTATAATTGATTCAAGTCAATTCGAAATCAGATTGAAATACGCTGCATAAATTATTCTCATCCTTATCTATAAACGATCTTTTTAATCTATACTAAGTCAACGTTTTAAAAATAAACAATATTAATCCTGTTAACTTTTTGTCAACTATATCGTAATATTCTTAGATAGTACGATTAAATGGTTTTGTAGTTCAAAACCGAATGTGTTCTTTTTGCACCAAATCTAAATATTGAAAAATTTCAAGTTTTATCTTCTCTCAAAAATAAATTTACTGTCATAAATTAATTTAGTTTTTAAAATTTTATCTCAATCCCCAGCAAGACATCCAAACCAAATTCACAAAGCCAATCAAAGACAGACACTACATATGGTAAGCCAATCTCTTCAAATCTTCTATAAAATTTATAGAAATTTGTCCTGTTCCTGTCACAAATCCAAATGGCGCCAATTGAAGACAATTGGTGCCATTTTTATATCATTAAATAATTTATAGTAAAAGTAATCCCAAAAAGAACCCAAGGTTGAAACCTTGGGATACTTATTG
>NZ_JBDTTP010000140.1:0-4031 GCF_039930565.1 Flavobacterium sp.
TTTTAGATGATTGCAAGAATATCATCTTCGCGCATAATCAAATAATCAGTTCCTTCCAATTTTAATTCTGTTCCGGCATATTTGCCATAAAGAACAGTGTCGCCAACTTTTACGGTCATAGTATGGTCTTTAGACCCGTTTCCTACTGCAACTACAGTTCCTTTTTGTGGTTTTTCTTTGGCAGTATCCGGAATAAAAATTCCTGAGGCAGTTTTGGTTTCAGCTGCAACAGGCTCAATAAGTACGCGATCTGAAAGCGGTTTAATGTTTAAGGCCATGTTTTTATATTATTTTAGTTATACGTTTTTGAATGTTTTGTTAGGTTTCAGAAATTATGCCATGCTGTTTAAACTGACATTTTTTCCTAAAAAAAATGCCAGCTTTGACAGGCTGGCATTTTAATTTATATCAAACTAGATTATTTAGCTGCAGGAGTTGCCGGAGCCGGAGTTTGGGGAGCAGGGGTTGCTGGTGTCGCAGCTGCCGGAGTTTCCGTTTTTTCAATAATTTTAGAATCAGTATCACTCAGGGATCCTGAAAAACTCAAGCTTGAAAGCAAGATTAAAGCAATCAGAATAGTGGCAAGTGTCCAGGTGCTTTTATCTAAAAAGTCTGTTGTTTTTTGTACTCCGCCTAACATTTGAGTTCCGCTGATAGTAGAGGACAATCCGCCTCCTTTAGGGTTTTGTACCATGATTACTATGATCAATAGAAAACAAACTATTGTGATTAAAACTAAAAAAATTGAAAATGTGCTCATTGTTTAATTATTATTGTTATTTTGTTGTAAAATCTTTATATCCGAAATACGGTCTGCAAAGAAACTAATTTTTTCTGGATATTTCAAAATTAATATTTCATATGCCTGAATTGCTTTTGTGTATTTTTTTTGTTCCAAATATACTCTGGCCAGAGTTTCTGTCATTAAATAGGAGTTTTCCTCATTATTCGAGTCCAATTGAACCGTGGGAACAATTGCTGTTTGTTTAATTGGGGGTATTTTCGGGTTTGTTTTAATGAAATTATTAATTATTTCTTCCTTTTTTCTTTTCTGTTCATCCACGGTTTCTGTACGCACATGGGTTTCAATAGCTGGTTCAGGAGTTTTCTCTGTTTCCTTTACATTCTTTTTAGTAATATCTACCGTTCTGTCAATTGCTTCTGTTCTGGCTAATTGAAGCCACTCCTGAAAAGAGTGTTTTTCATTTGCCGAAAAATCAAGAGGTTTTCCTATTTCAAGATTTTCTTCAGCATTTTTTAAAGGTTCATTAATTAGTTCTTTATTATCAGTAATGTTTAAATATTTAGTTGTGTAAACTGTCTTCGACTCTTCCCAAACTACTGCTGTGGTATCCGGAACCGAAATCATATCAGATTCTTCTATTAAATCAATTGTGACCTCGTCCGTTTTTTGAGCTTCTTCAAACACGATTGTCGCAGTCTCTTTAGCAGTTATTGCCGGATCTTCTATAATAGGGTCAATTACAACTTCTACACTTTTTTGTATTTCTTCCCAAACTACTGCTGTCGTATCTGGAACAACAATTATTTTAGGTTCTTCTGTACTATGGAATGGTTTTTCATCAATCTCCTTAAATACAAATGGAACTTCTTCTTGTAGAATTGCAACTGGCTGTTCAATGATTTGATGAGTGAAGTTTTTTTCTGTTACTGGTTCTTCATAAAAAACAGGGGCATCAACTAAAATAGATTTTGATTCGATAGGTCTGTCCTCAATCTCAATCGGTCTTTCAACAATAGTTTCAATTTCTTTTTCTGGATTTAGGACAGATTGTTCAATTAGCTGTTCTTCCGTTTTTATATTTTCGTTAGAAACCAATCCTGTAGCTTCCTTTATAGAATCTAAAATAGATTGTTCAACAGGATCAATCCGAACTTCGATAATTTTTTTAAATTCTTCCGAAGAAACAATCTCACTTCCATACACTGAAATAGCTGAAAGGTCATGAATTTTGGCATCATAAAATTGATTCTGAATGGAAGTAAAACTTTCAGAAGTAATAAAATCAAATAAAACAGAACGGTCAGTAGTATGGGCCGCTGTAACTTTTAGGGCATAATTATACTTAAAGCTCTTTTGGTTGTAAAGTCCTTTTAATCGCAATGCACGTGCACTTTGAAAATACGGAAATTCATTCAAAACGCTTCCTAATGCGTCCACCTGCTTTTCTGTAATAGCACCGGGCTTGTTCATTAAGTAGGTATAATCACTTACATTCATTTTTGTTTTTATTTAATTCTGTTTATTCAATGAATCCACGTCTGTAAAAATGGACTTAACAACACCGCGTAAAACGGATTTTACCATTTGGCTAATGATTCGTTAAAAATATCCTGTGTAATTCTTTCGAAAATAGTTTTGATGGCTTCGTTTAACACAGAACCTACCAATTGTTGCCGTGCAGGATAATCATAATAAAATTCGAATGTTTTTTCAAAATCATCAGTTTCTTTATTTTTATTTGCAAAACGAACATTTACCCTAATTGTTAAACGGTTTTGTGACGCTCCTGCATCACCACCTGTCGTAACAGCGGTAGCAGTCATCGGACTGATTCTGTAATCTGTAATTTCTCCTTCATAAACTAGATCCCCATTGGTGGTAACTAAGTTTAAGTTAGTTTGATTCATGATTAGATCCTGCAAATTCAAAGTAAATTCCCTGTCAATTCCAGGCTCAATTAAATCGGCATTATTTTGAAAAAAGTTAACCTGAAATGTTTTTCCGTCAATTGGAGAAGCACCAGTGAAGTTATAAACAGAACAACTATTGAGCACAAATAAACTAACAGTTAATATAAGGTAATGTACTTTTTTCATGATGATAATTGTAATTTTCAAATATATAAATTTTAATTTCTGAGATGTATTGCTTACAGGTCGAATTGTTTAATTTTTCGATATAAGGTTCTTTCTGAAATACCTAATTCATCAGCAGCAGCTTTTCGCTTTCCTTTGTTTTTTTCTAATGATTTTTTGATCATTTCGATTTCTTTTTGTTCTAATCGTAAGATCTCTTCCTCTTCAATTGTTTCGGCAAAAAGATAATTATTATCGTCTTCATTTTGATAATTGTCTTCGTGCACGGCAGGGGGCATTACAGCAGTTCTTGGTTGCTCTTCAAAATCTATTTCACTGTCATTTTGTTGGGAACCGTATATTTTCTGAATTAAATTAGGGTTGAGATCCTGCACTTTTGAAGAACCGTTTTTCATTAATTCCAAAGTAAGTTTTTTCAAATCATTCAAATCACTTTTCATATCAAAAAGTACTTTATACAAAATATCTCTTTCGGTACTAAAATCATCCTTTTTCTTATCGCTGATTACAGAAGGCAGATTAGAACCTTCGGTTGGCAGATACGATTGTAAAGTGCTTAAAGAAATATCGCGACTGGTTTCTAAAACAGAAATTTGTTCCGCGACATTTCGCAACTGGCGAATGTTTCCGTTCCATCTGAATTTTTGCAGAAGCTGAACGGCTCCATCATCTAATTTCAAAGGAGGCATTTTATATTTATGCGCAAAATCAGCGACAAATTTTCTGAACAGCAAATGAATATCTTCGTTTCTTTCCCGCAAAGGTGGCAGCGTAATTTCGACAGTAGTCAAACGATAATACAAATCTTCACGAAATTTCCCTTTTTCGATAGCATTGAATAAATTCACGTTTGTTGCAGCTACAATTCTCACATTGGTTTTCTGAACCTGTGAAGAACCTACTTTTATAAACTCGCCATTTTCTAATACACGAAGCAGTCTTACCTGTGTAGTCAAGGGTAATTCTCCAACTTCATCCAAAAAAATGGTTCCGCCATCAGCCACTTCAAAATAGCCTTCACGTGTGCTTGTTGCTCCTGTAAAAGCTCCTTTTTCGTGTCCAAAAAGTTCACTGTCAATAGTTCCTTCCGGAATAGCTCCACAGTTTACAGCAATATATTTTCCATGTTTTCTGTGCGAAAGCGAATGTATTATTCTTGGAATATTTTCTTTACCAACACCACTTTCCCC
>NZ_JBDTTP010000141.1:0-3978 GCF_039930565.1 Flavobacterium sp.
CTACAAACAAAGGATCTATTACATCTGTACAGGCGGTTTACGTTCCTGCGGATGATTTAACGGATCCGGCGCCGGCAACAACATTTGCTCACTTAGATGCAACAACTGTATTGTCTCGTAAAATTGCTGAATTAGGTATTTATCCGGCGGTTGACCCGTTAGATTCTACTTCAAGAATTTTGACTCCTCAAATCTTAGGAAATGAACACTACGACTGTGCACAAAGAGTAAAAGAAATTCTTCAAAAATACAAGCAATTGCAGGATATCATCGCGATTCTGGGTATGGAAGAATTATCTGAAGAAGATAAATTAGCTGTATCAAGAGCACGTCGTGTTCAGCGTTTCTTATCTCAGCCTTTCCACGTAGCGGAGCAATTTACTGGTATTCCCGGAGTTTTGGTTGACATTAAAGATACTATCAAAGGATTCAACATGATTATCGACGGTGAATTAGATCATCTTCCGGAATCAGCTTTCAACCTGAAAGGTTCTATTCAGGAAGCTATCGAAGCTGGAGAAAAAATGTTGGCAGAAATATAATTGGTTGGCAGTTGTTAGTTGGCAGTTGTTAGAAAACAATCATCAACAAACAACGATCAAATAGTAACTAAAAAAATATGATTTTAGAAATAGTATCACCAGAAGCAAAATTATTTTCAGAAGAAGTAACTTCGGTTACATTGCCTGGAGTTGACGGAAGCTTTCAAATATTGAACCACCACGCTCCTATTGTTTCTATTTTAGAAAAAGGAACAATTAAAATTGTAGCTCCAAGCTTTAATTTTACTAAAGAAGTAGCAGGCAAATTCACGAAAGTAAATGAACAAACCTATACTTTGGAAATTGAATCAGGGACTATCGAAATGAAAGACAATAAAATAATTGTTTTAGCAGACTAAGACAATTCAAAATCAATCAAAAGCCAGGCAGTGATGTTTGGCTTTTTTGTTTTAAGGAGCTAAATCCAGCTGTCCGCTATATCTTTGCCTGCCTAAAGAAGGCCGTCAAAGGATACCGCTCCCATCTGGGCTAAAAATCAGGAATTCTAACAAATTAATCTGAAATTCATAACTTTGATTTTATGCAATTACCTGAAAACCTTCTTCAAAAACTCGAAAACAGAAAGCAAAACAATTCGTTAAGACAATTGCCAAGTTTTAACAATCTTATCGATTTTTCCTCAAATGATTATATAGGGTTTTCAAAATCAGAAACCATTTTTAAGCAAGCACATCATTATTTAATCGAAAATGAGATGATCCAGAATGGGGCAACAGGCTCACGGCTAATTTCAGGAAACCATTATTTGTATCAAATTACTGAAAACTTTATAACCGAATTTCATGAAGCTGAATCGGCTTTAATATTTAATTCGGGCTACGATGCCAATCTTGGCTTTTTTAGCGCTCTGCCACAACGAAATGATGTAATTCTGTATGATGAATTAAGTCACGCTTCTATTCGGGACGGAATCACAATGTCAAATGCTAAATCTTATAAATTCAACCACAATGATTTTGAAGATTTGGAGCGTCTAATACAGAAATTCCAAGAAACTACTATTTACATCGTAACGGAAACCGTTTTCTCAATGGATGGCGACAGTCCTAATCTTGAAGAATTAATTATACTATCCGAAAAGTACAATTGCTATCTGATAGTTGATGAAGCGCATACTTTAGGTGTTTTTGGCGAAAAAGGCGAAGGATTAACACAATTTTTAAATTTGCACAATAGAATTTTTGCCAGAATAATGACTTTCGGAAAAGGTCTGGGATGTCATGGTGCTGTTATCCTTGGAACTACAGAACTTAAAGAATATCTGGTCAACTTTGCACGCAGTTTTATTTACACTACAGGATTATCTCCGCACTCTGTTGCTACCATTTTGACAGCCTATCAGCAATTGGAAACAGACTCAGAACCTATCGAAAAACTACGCCAGAATATCGTGCATTTTAATCAGCAAAAAAACTTGTTAGGTCTTAAACCCCTGTTTGTCCGAAGCAAATCAGCCATCCAGTCTGCAATTATTCCTGGGAATGAAAATGTAAAACGGATTGCCCAACAACTTCAGGATAAAGGATTTGATGTAAAACCAATACTTTCACCAACCGTTCCGGAAGGACAGGAACGCCTGCGGTTTTGTATTCATAGTTATAATTCTGAAGAAGAAATCAATAAGGTTCTGGAATTATTACGTGATTTTATATGCTAAATATTTCACTTTTCTCCTTAAAAATCTTTGCCAAATACTGTATTTCCAAGCATCCAGAAAAAAGTTTTTATTTTTTTGTAACGTTTTGATTATTTAATTACTTACGACCCGTAATCAAATAATCAAAAAAATCATGAAAACAATTTCAGCTTCATTAAAAGAAAACATTTACAATTTTATCCTTTTTGCTTCAATTGGATTCGCATTTGCTTTAATAGCTGCGTTTCTAATTAAACTTCTTAGCATTATTATCTTAGGATTTTTAGTCCTTACAATAATAGCCTGGCAGAAAAAATAAAATCCGCAACTCACAAAGGGTTTCAATCATCAATCAATTAATCACAACCATAATCAATCAAAACATGAAAAATTTATTCAAATCAGCAATTACAGCAATCGTAATTCTTTTTAGTTCCGCAACACAATCGCAAACCAAATCGCCAAAACTTGAAAATTCACTTTTGTGGGAGGTTTCAGGAAACGGATTAGAAAAGCCTAGTTATTTATACGGAACAATTCATTCTATCTGTGCAGCAGATTATTTTTTATCAGAGAAAACAAAAAAAGCATTTGATCAATCGGAGAAATTTATTTTAGAAATCAATTTTTCTGATCCCATAGAAATGGCCGATGCACAAAAAATGTCAATGTCTTCAGAACCATTAAGCAAGAAATTGACTCCTGAAGAATTGACCAGATTAGATTCTGTTTTACAAAAAACAACTGGATTAAAAATTCAACAATTGGATAACTTTAGTTTAGCAGCAGTTACCAGTGTAATTGGAATGAAAGCATTTGGCTGCGAAAGTTTAAAATCCTATGAATCAGACTTTATGGATTTGGCAAAAAAAGAAAATAAAAATATTGAGGGTCTGGAGACTGTAAAAGGGCAGATGACCATGTTAGCGAATGCCTATACGGATTCAGAATTAATAAATATGCTGGGAGATCTTAGCGAAAAAGAAACGAGCAAAATGGTAGAAGATTATAAAGCAGAAAATTTGATGAATCTATATAGTGATGTTGCAGATGAAAAAGTAATGAGCGCAAAAGCAAAAAAATGGGTATTAGATGACAGAAATAAGGATTGGGCAAAAAAAATTCCTGAAATGATGAAAAAAGAGAGTTTATTTGTAGCTGTTGGGGTTGGGCATTTAGCAGGGGAATCAGGCGTAATTAATTTATTAAGAAAATCGGGATATACCGTTAAATCTGTAATGAACTAGGGATATTTTGAAACAGAAAGAGCAAGAATTTTTAAATCGGATAGAAAGTCATAAAGGAATATTGTACAAAGTTTCAAAAATGTACATGGACAATTATGATGACCAGCAGGATCTTTTTCAGGAAATTGTCTGTCAGCTTTGGAAATCATATGATACGTTTAGAAATGAAAGTCAGTTTTCAACCTGGATGTATCGTGTGGCTGTCAATACCGCTATCGTTTTTTTAAAGAAGGAAAAACGTAAAATTGATAAATATGAAATTACTTCAGAAAACATTAAGGACGATGATGGTGATTCTCATATAAAAGAAAGTCAGATTGAGCATTTTTATAAAGCGGTTCAAAAATTGGAAAAAATTGATAAAGCCATAATATTCTATCAGCTGGAAGGTTTCTCACATAAAGAAATCGGGGAGAATCTTGGAATTTCTGAAGTAAATGCCAGAGTAAAATTAAACAGGGCAAAAGAAAAATTAAAAGAAATAATTAAAAATCAGGGATATGGATTTTAACGATATACAAAACGCATGGAA
>NZ_JBDTTP010000142.1:0-3930 GCF_039930565.1 Flavobacterium sp.
ACAGACCAATTAATAATATCAAAATTCAAATCAATTAATTTCACCCAACGGGTTAACAAATAAAAAAAATTGTCAACTAAATTATCTAAGCATTACAAGAGTCAAACATTTTTATATCTTTAACAAAAAATTATAGTAGACTTGGCAACAACAGCCTGGTTTTTACCATAACTTAGATTTAAAAAATTGATGAATGCTATTATTGAATTTATGAAACGAAATTATAAAATACTCATAGCCGTATTATGCTTGTCTGTAACCTTGTTTGCATTCAAAATTAATGCTGGCAAAACAGATCCCGATCCAAATAAGGATAAAATGCTTTTAGAATTACTTGCATTTGTAATAGAAAAAGGGCATTACAATCCTCCTGTTATTGATGATGCCTTCTCTAAAGGAATTTTTAAAGATTATATAGAATCTTTGGATCCATCAAAGCGTTTTTTTCTGCAATCTGACATTGAAGAGTTCAAACAATATGAACTGATGTTGGACGATCAGTTTATAAATAAGGATTTGACTTTTTTTAATCTTACGTACACGAGATTAATGAAACGTATGGAAGAAAGCAAAAAAAGGTATAAAACCATTTTATCTCAGCCGTTTAATTATAATATTGATGAAACTTTTAATGCAGATTATGACAAAATCCCATATGCAAGCAGTCTGGTTGATATTAATGAAAGATGGAGAAAACAAATTAAGCTATCTACACTTTCTTCTCTTGTAACAAAACAAAAACTGGAAGAGGATAAGAAGAAAAAAGATGCTGGATATAAAATGAAATCTTTTGAGCAATTAGAGAAAGAAACGCGCGAAAGTTCTTTAAAATCATTAGATGATAATTTTAGTCTTATAAAGGATTTGAATAAAAGTGATTGGTTTTCTGTATATGTAAATGCAATTATGTCACGTTTTGACCCACACACCAGTTATTTTGCACCTGAAGAGAAAGATCGTTTTGATGTCAATATTAGCGGTAAATTAGAAGGTATAGGCGCACGTTTAACTAAGAAAAATGATTTTACCCAAATAGATGAATTAATATCCGGAGGTCCTGCATGGAAAGGTAAAGAACTTGAGTCAGGTGACTTAATCTTAAAAGTCGGACAAGGAAATAATGAGCCTGTTGATGTTGTTGGAATGCGTCTGGATGATGTAGTTAAAAAAATTAAAGGACATAAAGGAACCGAGGTTAAACTTACAGTCAAAAAAGTAGATGGAACAATCAAAGTTATATCCATTATCAGAGATGTAGTTGAAATAGAAGAAACATATGCAAAATCAAGTATTGTAGAAAAAAACGGATTGAAATACGGTGTTATTTATTTACCTAAATTTTATATTGATTTTGAAAATAAAGACGGTAGGGATGCAGGGAAAGACATTGCTTTAGAAGTTGAAAGACTGAAAAAAGAAAATATAAACGGAATCGTATTGGATGTGCGTGATGATGGAGGAGGTTCTCTTTCCACAGTTGTTGATATTGCTGGATTGTTTATAGAAGAAGGGCCAATTGTGCAGGTGAAATCTGCCGGAAGAAAAAAAGAAGTTTTGTATGATAAAGACAAGAAAATAGAGTGGGATGGACCATTAGTAATAATGGTTAACAGCTTTTCAGCTTCAGCATCAGAAATTTTAGCCGCTGCAATACAGGATTACAGAAGAGGTGTTATTATTGGAAGCAAACAAACGTATGGTAAAGGTACTGTTCAAACGGTTATCGATTTAAATCAATTTGTTCGTAATAGTGAATTTGGAGATTTTGGCGCTTTGAAAGCAACAGCCCAAAAATTTTATAGAATTAATGGTGGTTCCACACAATTGGAAGGTGTAAAAAGTGATATTGTAATGCCAGACCGATACAGTTACCTTAAAATGGGAGAACGTGATATTGATAATGCAATGCCTTGGGATAAAATAGACCAGGCTGAATACAGGATTTGGAATTCTAATCAAAACTTTAATCAGGCTATAGTAAACAGTAAAGCCAGGATTTCTCAAAATCCTCAGTTTAAATTAATCGAAGACAATGCTAAATGGATTGATGTTAAAAGTAAAGAGAATGTGTATAGTTTAAATATCAACAGCTTCAAAGAAACTCAGAATCAAGTTGAAAATGAAGGTAAAAAATATAAACCAATTACAGATTACAAGAATAATTTAGTTTTTAAATCTTTACCACATGAGCAATCAGAAATGTTAAAAGATCCAGCTTTAAAAGACAAAAGAGATATTTGGCATCAGGCGCTATCTAAAGATGTTTATGTAGAAGAAGCATTAAATGTTCTGGATGATCTGCAATCCAAAACTATTTCTAAAGCTGCTATTTCAAATAAAATGAAAAAAGATAAATTAGCAAAATCATAGTATTAAAACAATTTTAAACGCTCCTTAACAAAAGTTTTGGAGCGTTTTTATTTGCTTCAAAAAAATGAAAAAAAACATTTCCTTACTTTTAATTTGTTTTGTGATACTTTCCTGTAAAAATGAAACGAAAGAAAAATATGAATTGAACAATGAACAAACTAATTTTGTTTCCAATCGTGAGATTTCAAATCCAATTTATACGATTGCCTACCTTCCAACATCAACAACTAAACAAGTTGTACAGCATGATTATTATACATTGTCATATAATGAAAAATTTGAACAGGCGGAATGGGTTGCCTATGAATTGAAAAATGAGTTTTTAATAAATAATGATTTTAAACGTCCTTATTTTATTCAAGATCCAAAAGTAACGACCGGCTCTGCCGATTGGAGAAATTACAAAAAATCGGGTTATGATAAAGGACATCTTTGTCCTGCCGGAGATATGGAGTTTGATAAAAAAGCATATAACGATACTTTTTATACTTCAAATATTTCTCCTCAAAATCATGATTTTAATAGCGGAATCTGGAATCGATTAGAGAATAAGGTTCGTTACTGGGCTGGCAAATACAATACAGTTTATATAGTAACCGGAGGAATCTTGAAAGATTCAGATAAAAAAATAGGAACAGAAGAGGTTGCTGTTCCTAACTATTTTTATAAAATTGTTCTGGCCAAATCCGGAAAGGAACATAAGGCGATTGCTTTTTTAGTTCCAAATGAAAAAAGTCAGAAAGGAATTTATGAATTTGTGGTCCCTGTTGAAACTTTAGAAAAAATGACAGGAATTGATTTCTTTCCTAATCTGAAAAGCTTAAAAAGCAGTAAGGACTTTTAGGTCTGCAATAGTTGTTATTGGATGCTCTGCTTTAAAAACAAAACTTCCTGCAACTAAAACATCAGCACCTGATTCTACTAATTGTTTTGCATTTTTATTGGTTACGCCCCCATCAATTTCAATAAGGGTTGAGGCATTTTTACGTGTAATCAGTGCCTTTAGTTTCTTTACCTTGTCGTAAGTATTTTCAATAAATGACTGTCCGCCAAATCCAGGATTTACACTCATGATACAAACGAGGTCAATGTCATTAATAACGTCTTCTAACAGATCAATATTGGTATGAGGATTAATGGCTACTCCGGCTTTCATTCCTTCAGCCTTGATTGCTTGAAGCGTTCTGTGCAAGTGAGTACATGCTTCGTAATGCACGCTTAAAATATTCGCACCTAAATCTGCAAAAGTTTTAATGTACCTGTCCGGATCAACAATCATCAAATGTACATCGATTGTTTTTTTAGCATGTCTTGAAATTGCTTCTAAAACCGGCATTCCAAAAGAAATATTCGGAACAAAAACGCCATCCATAATATCAATATGAAACCAATCAGCCTTACTGCTATTAATCATTTCTATATCGCGTTGTAAGTTGGCAAAATCAGCAGCCAGAACTGAAGGAGCAATAAGTGTATTCTTCATTGTGTAGTTGTATATTGTATTGTTTTTTGCAAAGGTAATTATAAAAAATAAAAAACTCCGGTAATCAGCCGGAGTTT
>NZ_JBDTTP010000143.1:0-3908 GCF_039930565.1 Flavobacterium sp.
ATATATCACTATCAAAAAAATCTAAATTGGATTCCTGCTTCTAAAATAAATAAAGTAAAAAAAGAAGTGCAAGTTTTGAGTGCTTAATGAAGTGTACGTTTTAAAAATAAGAAAGCTGTTTTGTCAAATGTGAAACAGCTTTCTTTTTATTATAATGGGGTTGGTTGTTGCAATAAATTTCCGTTACATTTTATTTAGAAGATTTAAATATAAATTACTCTATTAATTTACCAATTAAGCACTACTCTTTCCCCCGTATTCATTGCCTTGTAAATTGATTCAATAATTTTCATATCCCTGCGTCCCATTTCTCCCGGCACAATACTTTCCATATTGTTTTTTATTGCTATTGCAATCCCGTCCATTTGTTTTGCCTGTTGTGAAAATTTTGAAAACTCCAGTGTTTTGCCATCAGAAGTTTTGCCTTTTATACCATCATAACTAAAAGCGGGATTTAATTCAAACCAGCCCTTTTCAGTTTCTGCCCTTAGTACGTTTTGATATTCGCCCGAATAACTTGTTCTGCATTCCGCAATTGCTCCGTTTGGCATTTCCATTTGCCAGGTTAATGTTTCTTCAACATCTATAAAGACTTCTTTGTCAGTTACAGGAGGACTTTGAGCAGTTACAGCAACGGGAAGCATTCCGGTAGTATAGATTATGCCTTGTAAACAATAAATACCTAAATCCATCAACGGCCCACCGCCAGCATATTTTTTATCCAGTCGCCACCAGTTTTTTTTAGGGGCTTCAAATGCAAAAGCGGCATTCATTTTTGTTATTTCGCCATATTTTTTTTGAGTTCCCATTTGTACCATTTCCAGATGATAAGGGTCAAAGTGTAAACGATAGCCAATAGATAGTGATTTACCTGCTTTTTTACAAGCTACAATCATTTGATCACATTCTGCAACTGATATTGCCATTGGTTTTTCGCAAATAACATGTTTGCCAGCCTGAGCCGCTCGTATGGTGTATTCCGCATGCATTGAATTGGGTAATACAATATATACAATATCAATGTCGGGATTGTTTTTTATGCTGTCATAATTATCGTAGTTATAAATGTTTTTGTCTGCGATATTGTATTTTTCTTTCCAGTAAGGAATTTTTGATGGAGTTCCAGTCACAATTGCAGCCAAATAGCAATCCTCGGTTTGCAATAAAGCCGGCGCTAATTGCTCTGTAGCATATTTGCCTAAGCCAACTAATGCTACGCCAATTTTTTTCTTCTTGCCAATTAATAATTCATCAAAGTCAACAAAAGAAGAAAGTAAGGGTAAACCTACTGAGGTAATACCGACAGTAAATATAAATTTACGTCTTGAATGATTCGGGATATTTTTTTTCATAGTGGTTTATGATGGTTTGGTTAGATATGATTTATTTTTTGGTAAATACTTCGCTGTTTCCATAACCGTTTAGTTGAAACGTGTTTGGATTTTTAGTATCAAATTCAATATTCAAAAATTCAGATTTGGAATAGAAGGTAGTGTTACCTGATGCTTTAAGAACATAACTGTTGTTCTGATTCTTGTATAAAACCAGTTGATAATTTTCTGTTTTCAATTCCATTATATTGCCATTTGCTGATTGATATTGACCTGCATATTTTTTCAATATGTCTTCGGCAACTTTCATATCCGGTTTTTCAAAAACATATTGGAGTCCTCTGGCATACGTTTCGCTTTTGGTTCCGGAGTGCCCGGTATTTTCAAGTATTTTTGAACGGAATTGCAACGAACCATATTTTTTGTTTTGCATATGGGAGGTCAGCTTTTCAAAATTGCCAACATTTCGCTCTACATCTCCAATGGTCATGAAAAGTTTAGCCGGAGGAGCATTTTTGTTTTCAGAATATTTTTTTTCATACGAATACATTATTTCATTATCCCATCCAATTGCCGGACTTGCAGCGATATAATTGTTAAACATTGTGGGGTGGGTAAATAAGGAATACAGTGTAAACAATCCTCCCAATGAGCAGCCCATTAATGTTCTGTTGCTGTTGTCAACCTTGTAATTTGCATCCATAAAAGGAAATACTTCTGTTTTTATAAAATCTAAAAATTGATCAGCTCCGCCTGCTTGTATCCCCATGCCTAAATTTGTTGGAGTATAATCTCTTGCGCGAAGCAAATCGGCATTGGGTTTAGTTCCGCCCCAGGTAATGCCCACAATAATAATTTCCGGAATAAAACCATCAAAATATTGTTCACCATAAATACTACTAATCAAAGGCAAATCCCATTGGGAATCCATCAAATAGACAACAGCATATTTTTTGTTACTATTGGCATAACCGGACGGCAATACTATTTCCAGATCATATTCCTGACCATTCACTATTTTTGAGGTAATTTTTCGTACTTCAGAACCGGGAATAGTTACTTGCGGATACTGGCCAAAAACAAATTGAGTTAATAAAATTGTGATCCACAGAATTAAATTATTTATATTAATTTTCATAATTATTTGTGACAAAGTGATAAATTAATGCTATTTAAATTTTGTACTAAGCCAATCCATTGCTTTCTCAGCAACTGCTAAATCATCTTCACCGGAAGCTCCGGAAAATGTGGATAAAAGATATCCGGAATCAATTTTTTTAATGGTTCCTCCAATGTAATCAAATTCCCCCACTTTTACAGGTCTGACTTTACTTCCACTGTTTTGTAAGGTCTCAGCCATTTCACTTGCTTTAGAATAAGCGATGGCAATATAATTATAGCCTTCGCTGCCTGTGGCTCCTGCCACAATCATTTTTGATGTCCAGGATTGAGTTTCATTACCGGGAATATATGAAACCAGTCCCACTCCTTTAATATTCATGCGCAGCGCTTCCTGTTTCATAATCTGCAAAGCTTCATCGGCATGAATAATAA
The DNA here is from genome assembly GCF_039930565.1 of Flavobacterium sp. Classification (GTDB taxonomy): domain Bacteria; phylum Bacteroidota; class Bacteroidia; order Flavobacteriales; family Flavobacteriaceae; genus Flavobacterium. The sequence goes on from NZ_JBDTTP010000143.1 coordinate 2,886, forward strand.
ATGTTTTTTCTGCTTTTTTTTGTTCTTTTGACATGGTTTGTGCTTTAGCGTTGTTGCTTGCTGTCATAATAATAATGGTTAGTAATAAGTTGGTTAGCTTCATTTTAAGGGTTTGATTTTTAACGAAGTTAATTAAAAATGGAATTATAATTTAAAATTTAAATGCTTTTACTACCTCTGAATTTTAATAGATTCCTTTTTTATTTCGCTTAAAAGAGGCTTCAAAATAAAATTCCTCAGCAGTTCCGAGACAAGAATGCTGTTACAATGGGGAAAAAGTACTTGATGAAACAAATAGATTCTCATAGGGGATTATTTTCGCAGTTGCATAATAACATTCAGCAACAATAAGTAATTTTTAAACTTAACAATAGTGTTGCAGTGAATTATTGTTAAGAAAACAATAAAAATTATTAAAAAAAAGTTAAATAAAATTAATTTTTTAAAGCATTTTTTAAATATTTAATAATATATTTGATCTTAAATTTTCAACAAAAAATCAAAGCTTATGAAGAAAAACTTTACTTTAATACGGTTGCTTTGTATTTTCTCACTAAATATTAAAGGACACACCCAATTTTCAACTGATACTTAAAGTTTTCCAAATTTCGAATAAAAGATCATTTGAATACATTAATTGTTTCGATGAATTCGAGAATAAGAACTATCCCTAATTAATTTCTGAAACAGTACAAATATGCTGTTTTAATATTACTATTGGTGCAGGTATTTTATTATTTCAACAACATTTCAAAACAAAATTATCGCAACTAATTCTAAAAATATAACTAAAAGTATATTAAGTATGAAAAAAGAATTTTACAAAAAAACATTTCGTTTTTTATTAATTAGCGTAATGCTTTTAATCAGCACGGTAAATGCAAATGCACAGTTAGCACCAGGCGATCTTGCAGTTATCGGGATGAATGGTGATGTTGACACCTCCACCACTATACGTAGTTTTGTGGTGGTTGCACTAAATACTATTGCTGCGAATGAGGTAATTTTTATTACTGACCGTGG
>NZ_JBDTTP010000144.1:0-3476 GCF_039930565.1 Flavobacterium sp.
TTATCAGGTTTAATTAATGAATTAATGCTTAATACTAAGAAAAATGACAATTAAGACTCCGCTTCTAAGCAGTATTAGCCTATGGGCAAATAAAAACAATACAAGCATTTCAGAAGAAAAAGAAGACACCAAGATTCCTGAAATTTTATTTATTACCTCATATCCTTCCAGGGAATGTGGTATTGCAACCTATTCTGAGGACTTAATTGCTGCTTTAAACAATAAGTTTGACCGTTCTTTTACCATAAAGGTCGCTGCCTTGGAATCAATTAACGACAACTATACTTATGGTACTGCTGTAAATCAAATTCTTAAAACGGATTCGGCTGATTCCTACCTGAAGCTTTCTGAGTACTGCAATGGCGACAAAGCAGTCAAATTACTTTTAATACAACATGAATTCGGGCTCTTTAAAAATAATGAGACTGATTTGATTAAATTCTTAAGTGCTTCCAAAAAACCTGTTTTAATTGTCCTTCATACTGTTTTACCCAACCCAAATCAGGAGATGAAACGAAACGTTATCGAAATGGACACCCTTATCGACGGATTTATTGTCATGACGCAAAGATCGGCGGCATTACTGGAGAGCGTTTATGGTATTGATAAGAGAAAAGTTACTGTTATTGCACATGGAACACATTTGGTAAAACATGGTGATAAGGAAATATTAAAAGGAAAATACGGCCTTTCAGGTAAAAAAATAATCTCTACTTTCGGGCTTTTAAGTTCCGGTAAATCGATTGAAACCACTTTAGATGCATTACCGGTTATTGCGAGCCAGAATCCTGATATTTTATTTCTGATTATTGGCAAAACACACCCGTCAGTGGTTAGAGAGGAAGGAGAAAAATACCGTGATTTTCTAAAAAAAAGAGTCGAAATCTTAGGATTGCAGGCACACGTAAAATTCATTAATACGTATCTGCCTTTAGAGGAATTACTCGAATATTTGCAGCTTACAGATATTTATCTTTTTACTTCCAATGATCCGTATCAGGCTGTAAGCGGTACTTTTTCCTATGCTATAAGCTGTGGCTGTCCTATTATATCTACCCCTATTCCACATGCACTTGAAGTGCTTCAGGATGGAACCGGAGTTATTATTGAATTTGGAAATACGATACAACTGGCCGAAGAAGTTATAAGGCTTTTAAAAAATTCACAATTACGTAAAAATATTTCTGCCAACGGTATACATAAAATGGCACCAACGGCATGGGAGAATTCGGCAATTGAACATGCATGGCTATTTAAAAAAACTGTAGGAGATAGAATATTGCTGCATTATAAAATTCCTGAAATAAATTTGAGTCATTTCAAAAATTTGACCACTTCATTTGCCATGATACAATTTTCAGTAATCAACCATCCTGATATCAATACGGGTTATACTTTAGATGACAATGCACGGGCATTAGTCGCTATTTGCCAGCATTATGAATTAAAAAGAGCCCCAGATGATTTAGTACTCATTAAAAAATATTACAGCTTTATCAAATTTTGTCTGCAGCAAAATGGAAGTTTTTTGAACTATGTCAGCAAAGATGAAGAATTTACAGAACAAAATAGTGAAAATCTGGAGGATTCCAACGGAAGAGCAATCTGGTCTCTGGGTTACATGCTGTCTCTTTCAAGTATTTTCCCTATTGGATTTACATCAGATGCCGAAAAGACCATGAATATAGCCTTAACAAAAGTAAATACAATTTATTCAACAAGGGCAATGGCATTTGTAATTAAAGGAATTTATTATCGCAACAAAAATGCTGTAGATTTTGAAAATATTTCATTAATAAAACTGCTTTCGAATCGATTACTAAAAATGTACCGACACGAATGTAAATCTAACTGGAAATGGTTCGAAAGTTATCTCACGTATGGCAACAGTATACTTCCCGAAGCTCTACTTTGCGCCTACTTAGCCACGGGCGAATATCAGTATAAGGAAGTTGCTAAAGAATCCTTTGATTTCCTTTTATCTCATATTTTTACAGACAATAAGATCAAAGTAATATCCAACAAGGGATGGCTTGACTCGAGCAGGCAAAAAAAAGAAACCGTCGGTGGAGAGCAGCCCATTGATGTTGCCTATACGATTCTTGCTCTTGAGAGATTCCATGCTGTTTTCAAAAATTCATCTTATCAGAGAAAAATGGAAACGGCCTTTAGCTGGTTCTTAGGGAACAATCATTTGCACAAGATAATCTATAATCCATGCACTGGCGGCTGTTATGATGGTTTAGAAGAAAGTTATATTAATCTGAATCAGGGTGCAGAATCCACAGTGAGCTATTTAATGGCCCGTTTAACCATGGAAAAATATACTGCTGAAAAAGAGCAGCTTTTTAAAAACATAAGCAAAATTAATCTTTCAGAGCCTATTATTGTATAAAACATATAAATCAATATCCAAAATATTGGTAAGAAAATAAATTTTATCATTTCGATGATTTAAAGATACTTCACCTCTGAGAGCTTTAGTTTTATATTAAAATCATATAGTCGGGGCCACCCTGTGGGGATATTTACCTTGACAATGTCAAGCGGATTGATGTTTTCAAGGTACATCATCAGGGATCTTAAACTGTTGCCATGGGCTACCAGTAACACATTCTTTCCCATTTTTAATTTCGGTTCTATTTCTGTTTTATAATAAGGAATTACGCGGTTGTAGGTATCAAGCAGGCTTTCTCCTCCGGGAGGGCATATATCATAGCTTCTTCTCCAGATATCTACTTGGGCCAAACCATACTTTTTCGCTGTTTCATCTTTGTTCAGACCTTGTAAAGTGCCTTACATGCGCTCATTAAAAGCTTTATTCTTAACAATAGGAATCGTTGCCTTCATTTCACTCAGGATAATCTGCAGGCTTTCCTGTGCCCTTATAAGCATGGAAGTATATGCGATATCAAAAACATAACCGATCAGTTTTTGCCCTACCAGTTTTGCCTGTTCTCTTCCAAGGTCAGTGAGTGGAATATCCAGGATTCCTGTAAAACGATTCTCTAAATTATAAAATGATTGTCCATGTCTGACAAAGATTAATAGTGCCATTTTCTTTTTTTTAATCAGTATCAAAGCTAACCTAAAAACAGCCTGAAAATGTGTTCCAGATCACTTATTGCAATGTTGACAATCATTTCTCTACTGGCTGTTTTAGGTCAAATTTGCTGTATAGATTTAAAAACTAAATCATCAAAAATCAATCTTTCTATAAAATTATAATTATGAAAACATTATTCGCTCTTATAGCGCTGGCAGCTTTAACAGCCACTATTCTTATGGATACTGTAGGCAGAAGAATCAAACCAACTAAAACAAAGTCATAACCCTAACCTATTTCTTTATGTGTTTTTCTGCTACAGCAAGTTTCAGTGCCGGGATCGTTCTTACAGTTATTGGGGTTGCCTCCATAAAAAAAATACAGCATCGTTCACAAAGTATGTTTGCTTTAATCCCTTTTATATTTGCCA
>NZ_JBDTTP010000145.1:0-3382 GCF_039930565.1 Flavobacterium sp.
TATTAGATAATTCTTAATTGTTGTTTGATGCTTTTCATATCTGTTTTGTGAACTAACGCTGAGTGTGTCAAAGCTAATTTACGTTTTTTAGATTTTTTAGTCAAGATGTGACTTTTAAAAGCATGCTTTCTTTTAATCTTTCCAGAACCAGTAACTTTGAAACGTTTCTTGGCGCTAGATTTTGTTTTCATTTTAGGCATTTTTCCTAGTATTTTAATTTATTCTTACTTACTTATTTTTTGTTTCAGGTTACAAGTTTCAAGACTGAATACTGAAACTGCAAACTGATTTACTTTTTCTTCTTCGGAGCAATGAACATAATCATTCTCTTTCCTTCCAAAACCGGCATAGCTTCCACTTTACCGTGTTCTTCTAAATCTGTAGCCAAACGTAGTAATAAAATCTGTCCTTGATCTTTATAGATGATCGAACGTCCTTTAAAGAATACGAATGCTTTTAGTTTAGCACCTTCTTTAAGGAACTTTTCAGCATTCTTTCTTTTAAATTCGTAATCATGCTCATCTGTCTGAGGACCAAAACGAATCTCTTTTACTACAACTTGCGTTGATTTCGCCTTTAAAACCTTATCACGTTTCTTTTGTTCGTAAACAAATTTCTTGTAATCCATGATTTTACAAACCGGAGGTTCAGCGTTTGGAGAAATTTCAACCAAATCTAATTCAAACTGATCAGCAAGTCTTAATGCTTCTGCAAGCTTGAATACACCTGGCTCGATGTTTTCACCTACTAGTCTCACTTCTTGTACACCACGAATTAGATTGTTTATTCTGTGGGCATCCTTTTTTTCTACGCGAGGTTGATAACCTCTGTTGCTTCTTATTGCTATGACTTTATAATTTAAGTTAAACTGTAAAAACTTTTAATGTCTTTTTTATTTCTTCGTCTACAATTGCGACAAATTCTTCAATTGTAACTGTAATATTTCCTTTTCCTTCCTGACCGTGACGACGAATTGAAATTGTTCCGTTTTTCTCTTCTTCCTCACCTACAATAAGCATGAACGGTATTTTTTGCATTTCTGCATCTCTAATTTTCTTACCAATTGTCTCGCTTCTGTTGTCAATTAGGGCGCGAATTTCGTGATTTTCTAGCAAATCTAAAACTTTTTTAGCATATATTTCGTATTTCTCGCTCAAAGACAAGATTATAGCCTGTTCCGGCATTAACCAAAGTGGGAAATTTCCTGCAGTATGCTCCAGTAAAATTGCTATAAAACGTTCCATAGATCCAAATGGAGCTCTGTGAATCATAACAGGTCGATGTAATTCATTATCAGCACCTTTGTAAGTTAATTCAAAACGTTCGGGAAGGTTATAATCTACCTGAATTGTTCCTAATTGCCACTGTCTTCCCAAAGCATCTTTAACCATAAAGTCAAGCTTTGGACCGTAAAAAGCAGCCTCGCCATATTCTACTACAGTATTCAGTCCTTTATCAGCTGCAGCGTTGATAATTGCATTTTCGGCTTTCTCCCAATTTTCATCAGAACCGATGTATTTCTCTCTGTTCTCCTGATCTCTCAATGAAATTTGAGCAGTAAAGTTTTCAAAACCTAACGAACCAAATACATAAAGTACCAAGTCAATTACTTTTTTAAACTCTTCATCTAATTGCTCCGGAGTACAGAAAATGTGCGCATCATCCTGAGTAAATCCTCTTACACGAGTTAAACCGTGCAATTCACCAGATTGCTCATATCTGTAAACAGTACCAAATTCCGCATAACGCTTCGGTAAATCTTTATATGACCAAGGTCTTACATTATAGATCTCACAGTGGTGAGGACAGTTCATCGGTTTCAATAAAAACTCTTCACCTTCAGCAGGAGTATTTATTGGCTGAAAACTATCTGCACCATATTTAGCATAGTGACCAGAAGTAACATAAAGTTCTTTCTGTCCAATATGTGGAGTAACGACTTGTTCATAACCCGCTTTCTTCTGAGCTTTCTTCAAGAATTGCTCCAGACGATCTCTAAGTGCAGCACCCTTTGGTAACCATAAAGGTAAACCAGCTCCAACTTTTTGGGAGAAAGCAAACAATTCAAGTTCCTTACCAAGTTTACGGTGATCACGACGTTTAGCTTCTTCAAGAAGTTCAAGATATTCAGTTAAATCCTTTTGTTTAGGAAAAGAAGTTCCATAAACACGAGTCAGCTGTTTGTTCTTCTCGTCACCACGCCAGTAAGCTCCGGCAACGCTCATGATTTTAAAAGCTTTGATGATTCCCGTATTTGGAATATGCCCACCTCGGCATAAATCAGTAAAAGTAGCATGATCACAAAATGTAATAGTTCCGTCTTCAAGATTTGAAATCAATTCAGTCTTGTAAACATTGTCTTTGTACATTGCCAAAGCATCAGCCTTGCTAACCGGACGCATTTTAAACTCATGTTTCTCTCTCGAGATCTCCAAAACACGATCCTGAATCTTTTTAAAGTCAGCGTCAGTGATCTTTTGATCTTCAAAATCTACATCATAATAAAACCCATTCGAAATCGCTGGCCCAAGAGTCAGTTTAATTCCAGGATAAAGTTCTTCAAGAACTTGCGCCATTACGTGCGAAGTCGAATGCCAAAAAGCTTTTTTGCCTTCTGCATCATTCCAGGTATATAAAATAAGACTACCGTCGGTCGTCAATGGAGTTTCGGTTTCTATTGTTGTACCATTAAAAGATGCAGAAATCACGTTTCTTGCAAATCCTTCACTAATGCTTTTAGCAACCTCCATCGGAGTTACACCAGAAGCGAACTCTCTAATCGACCCATCGGGTAAAGTAATCTTAATCATTGTTTATAATTTTGTGAATGCAAATATAGGGCATTACTAAAATACATACAATATATAATGTGCAAGTTTCTACTATAATATATAATGATGATTTTTGCGTGTATATTAAAGAGTGGTTATACATTATATATAGGTATTATAATTTTCAGGAGCTAAATCCCGCTGTCCTTCCAATCTTTAGTGCCGAACCCCGGCTCAAAAGGATTTTCCCTCCCATCGGGGCTAGGGCCGGTCGTTTTCAAAAGCGCATTCGTATATATAAGTAAAAGCAAACTTTGGAGGGCTTGGGGCTTAAAGCAGGAAACGAGACTTTTTTTGTAATATTTTGTCATCAGAACGTCGAAAATCCACAAAAATGGTTAAAAACGGGAATAACCAACTAAAAGGTATGTTGAATAGTTATTAGAAAATGATCAATTAAGTTATGAAGTCCATAAAAACTGGCAATTTCAAAATCGCAATATTGCTAGATGGATATCACTATACAGAAAATTCCTAAAAACCCTAAAAAGTATTCATTTGTAAGTTTGCTGTTATCAGAGTGTTAAGAAGAAGATTGAAAAAAGATGGAA
>NZ_JBDTTP010000146.1:0-3263 GCF_039930565.1 Flavobacterium sp.
GTGGTCCAAAATGAACCCATATACCAAACTTTGCATCACGAAGCCAAGCTGGCTCGCCGGGATAATTTTTTTCTATAGATTCCCAAGTTGGCTCAAAAGGTCCTTTTGCAATAGGTAGTTGTAATTTTACCTCAGAAAATGTTTTCGAATCTCCCATTTGAAAACTATTGATAGCTAATGGAGCTGCCACCACCGGCATAGGATTTTTGTCTTGAGAATAAATGCTAAACTGAAGTAGGGATAAAAGCGTGAATAAAATTTTTGTTCTCATTTTTTTATTTATATTATTTTTTATTTTAAGCTTTTTTGCTTTGCATTGCTTCATAAATTTTATATATGAACATTCTAAACTAGCGATTTGAATAATTTAATAAAAGCATTAAAAATCATTCTAATTTAAATATCCGCTCCAAAGGCAACCATTTCTCACCATCTTTTGCTCCTGGAGGTGCTTGTTGAAATTGCCACATTAATTTCTCCCATTCCTGAACCTTTAGATTGGAAGCATCCATTTTTTGTTTACGTTCCGAAGTATAGCTTTCATCTACTTCCATAATCATGAACAACCTGTTGGCAAGGATATAAATTTCCATATCCAGGATACCTGAATCTTTAATACTTTTGGTAATTTCAGGCCAAGCACTATCCTTAGAATGATAGCGTTTATATATTTCTATTAATGCTGGATTATCAACTAAATCACAGGCGTAACATAATTTTTTGGAATTCATAAATTACGTTTTTAAAATGGGATTTGTCTCTATTTAGATTCTTCATAGATTTTGCTGATTTTTAATAATTACAGTACCACTTTCCAGCCAGGTCATTACGGTAGCATAAAAACTTTATCTTTTTCCATATTACAGCTAAAATTAAGCTACAAATATTTGTAAATTCCAAACAAAATAAATATCACATAAATATTTAAGGATAAAATTTAATATTATTATTTTATTATTTTAATTTACATTAATACAATAAAACAAATTTAAAATATACACAATTAGAATTAATTATTCAAAAACGACCTTTTATTATTCAAAAACGGTATTTTACAATTATAATGTCATTATGTCTAACAGTACTTTTAAATATTCCTTTTCATTATTGCATATTGATTATGTAAAACTCGATCATAATTGGAATTATAATAGTGTAATAAGCCCCTATTATCGAATTTATTATATAGATGATGGAATTGGATTTATTTCCGACAATTCAAACTGTTTGGCTTTAGAGCCCGGCAATCTTTATCTAATTCCGAGTTTTACAATTTGTAATCTGAACTGTCAAGCCAATTTGAGCCAATACTTTATACAGTTTTTTGAAGAATCTCCAGATGGAATTTCTTTGTTCAACAATAATAGAAAATTGATAAAATTAGTTGCTACAGAACTTGATGTAATCCTTATTAAAAAAATGCTGCAAAATAATCCAGGAAGAGGAATTAATAGATCAGACAATCCAAAAGTATATGAAAAAGAAGCCTTTTATAAAGAATACCGTTTGCTCAATAATTCAATAAAAACGCATCTTAAGTTTGAAAATCAGGGCATTCTTCTTCAATTGATTTCCAGATTCCTAAGTACTAGAGACTTTAGTACAAGCCAACCACAGATTAGATCTTCTAAAATATTAGAGACAATGAGTTATGTACAGCTTCACTTGAGCGAAAATATAACTGTGGCTAAATTAGCACGAAGAGTTAATCAGAATCAGGACTATTTTTCCAAACAATTTCTGACTCATACCGGACAAAGGCCCTTAAACTATATCCATGAAAAAAAAATAGAAAGAGCACAATACCTCATTGCAACCAGTGATAAAACATTTTTGGAAATTGCTTTGGACACCGGATTTTCGAACTTACCCCACTTTTCAAAAATATTCAAACAAATAGTGAGTCTTACCCCAGGAGAGTATCGCAATCAGAATAGTAAACCTTCTATGTGATTTTCTACGCATATAAATTTTCAATAAAAAGTGCTTCAAAGAAATAACATTTACTCCAATAATTGCTTTTTACATAATATAATTCCAGAATATTAAACCAAATTTTCCAATCCAATAGCAGTTATTTGATCTATAATTGGCAAAGTCTTCAAACCTAATTCTGTCAATGTATATTCTACCCCTGGTGGAATTTCCGGGTATGCTTTTTTATACCAATATATGTACTACCAAAGAATTCAGCTCCTGGATCAATCTTTTAAAATTTACTGTAACCAAAATATTACCCAGAACCCTAAAATCAGGATTGGAAATTCAGGGTCAAAATCGTGGTTATTTAAGAAGTCCGTTACAATCTTTAAGCGAAAGTGATCTTGCCGAATTAGAACAAATATTGAAAGCATTCAGGTTTGATTTAATATAAATCTATTAAAACTTAAATTACCCAAAAACAAAAAACCCCTTGAAATCAAGGGGTTTAATTGTGAACTCCTTGGTACAAAATTCGAACCTTTTACTCGAAGATTTCCAGATTTTAAGCGAGCTAACGGAGGTTTGAAAATAAAAACATTTGATTTCATTATATAAAATCAAATTAACGTGCTTTGTTTTTTCTTTCCCTATCCAATTAGATGAAAGCCTTTGAACAAACCAGTCATGTTCTGACAATGCTTAAAAATTGCAGTCTCCCGTCAATTAATTATAAAATCATGGAAGTAAGCAAACACTACTGTCTTTTGGGATATTAGCAATAGAAAATTCATTATCAATTTAGCCTACAAAATAGTTCCAACAAATATGAGCTACCGAGTGATTTTATTTACATATCTCATAATCTTCAATATTTTAATTTATGAAAAAAACTTCTCACACTTTATGTTATAAAAACCCTTTGATGTAATTAGTTTTGAAGATAATTTTCGCCAATTCGAGTAATCTTTGATATATATATTATACAAAACAGAAAAGTATATTTAAAAGCATACTTGATATTTTTTCTGTTGCCTGCGTAAAAACTCAAACTGACTAATTTTTATAATTAGAATTGAGAATAATCGTAAAACTTGCAATGAATAACTTTTACCTTTCGATTTAAGTGGATAATGTTTGATTTCTATAGAAAGAAAGTGGCAAAAAACTGTATAAATTGAGCTTATCCATTTTCTTGCCCTTTACAAAACATTTAAAAGTTCTTATTTCATGGAAACAATTACAAATTCGCTTCTTCTGTTTAACTGATGTTCTTCTTCTGTACAAACTACATTATCTGAACATTTATTGATTAATTGGCTTTCGCCATATCCTTTTCCTGT
>NZ_JBDTTP010000147.1:0-3099 GCF_039930565.1 Flavobacterium sp.
AACAATTCAAGAAATTTGTCGAAGACATCAACAAAAAATTAACGCTATAAACGCGCATCATGCCAGTAAAAATTTTAATGGTTTGTTTGGGAAATATCTGCAGATCGCCTTTAGCTGAAGGTATTTTAGCATCAAAATTACCAAAAGACAATTTCATTGTTGATTCCGCAGGAACAGGCTCCTGGCATGTAGGTCACGCACCTGATAAGCGCTCTATAGCTATTGCCCAACTGAATGGTTTATGTATCGACAATCAAAAAGGGCGTCAATTCAAAACTTCTGATTTTAATGAATTCGATTATATCTATGTAATGGACAATTCTAATTATGGCAATGTAATTGATTTGGCTCAAAATGAAGAGCATAGAAATAAAGTGCATCTTATTCTAAATGAATTGTTTCCTGGCGAAAATGTAGATGTACCGGATCCTTATTTTGGTATGACCAACGGATTTGAAACTGTATATCAAATGTTAGATGAAGTTACAGATATCATTGCAAAAAAACTTATCGGAAAACATTCTTAGACTGATATTTCTCTCATTTATTTGCGTACTATTTATTGATTCGCTTTACAAACTATAAAACTTCCCCATGAAACTTTTAGGAAAATTATATTTAATTCCAACAACCATGGGTGAAAGCGATCCGATGGATGTTTTACCTCAAACCGTAAAAAGAAGCATTGATTTTATAGATTATTATATTGTTGAAAATGAAAAAACAGCCAGAAAATCAATAAAAGCAGTTTCTCCTGAGAAAAAACAATCCGAACTTATTCTTTTTACCTTGAATAAGAGAACCGAACCAAAAGAATATTTGGACTTCATCAAACCTTTATTAGAAGGAAAAAATGTTGGATTAATGAGTGAAGCCGGCTGTCCCGGAGTTGCAGATCCCGGTGCTGTAATTGTAAAACTAGCACATGAAAAAGGAATTCAGGTTGTGCCTTTGGTTGGACCTTCGTCTATTTTATTAGCCATGATGGCTTCCGGAATGAACGGACAGAGTTTTACTTTCAACGGATATTTACCAATTGATAAAGACGAGAAGAAATCGGCATTAAAGTATTTTGAAAAATTATCTCAGGATAAAAATCAGTCTCAACTTTTTATAGAGACACCTTACAGAAACAACAAATTGGTAGAGGATATTTTACAGATTCTCAATCCTGCTACACATCTTTGCATTGCTACTGATATTACCTTACCTACAGAATTCATTAAAACAATGCGTGTTGCTGACTGGAAAAAATTAAAAGTGGATTTACATAATCGACCTACGATTTTTATTATTCATAAAATGTAATCTAACTTAAACCCATAATATATGAAAAAGTTTCTGATTTTGTATTTTATATGTTTATCACAAAATGTATTTTGTCAAACTAAGAATAACAAAACCACTATTCCTAATGACGAAAATCAAGTTTATAACACTGCTGGAATAGAAGTTGTTCCCGAATTTTCTGGCGGAATGAATGAATTTTATAAATTCATCGCTAAAAATTATAATGTTCCAAAGAAAAAGCCTGCTTTTGTGAAAGGGAAAGTGTATACTACTTTTATTATTGAAAAAGATGGATCATTAAATGAGATAAAGATATTAAGAGATATAGGTTTTGGCACAGGTGCTGAAGCCATTCGGGTTTTAAATCTATGTCCAAAATGGAGTTCAGGTAAATTAAAGGGAAATGCGGTAAGAGTGCTTTATGCACTTCCTATACAGGTCAATTAATATTTATTTGAATATTTCATTCATTTCACAAGTTTTTCCCAAATCAAACTTCCTAATGAGTAAACTTCCTAATGTAGGCACAAGCATCTTTACGGTAATGTCAAAAATGGCAACTGAACATAATGCTATCAATCTTTCGCAGGGATTTCCAAATTTCCCTGTTGATGAAAGATTGACAGATATTATAGCTCGATTATCTAAAGAAAATGTGCATCAATATACACCAATGGCCGGTTATCCGCCTTTGATGAATCAGATTGCAAAGTTAATTCAGAGTTCTTATAAAAGAAAGATAAATCCTGATGTAGAACTTTTAGTTACAGCAGGCGCAACTCAGGGAATTTTCACTACTATTTTAGCTCTAGTAAAAACATACGACGAAGTAATTATTCTCGATCCTAGTTATGATTCTTATGAATCTCCTGTTTTATTATGTAATGCTAAACCTGTTCGGGTTAAATTAAATGATGATCATACACCAAATTGGGAAACCATTCAAAAAGCGTGTTCGGAAAAAACCCGGATGATTATCATCAATAATCCGCATAATCCGACTGGGAAAATCCTAACTCAAAATGATTTTTTAGAATTAGAAAAACTGCTTTCAAAATTTCCAAATATAATTATGTTATCTGATGAAGTTTATGAATACATCACTTTTGAAGAAAAACATATTTCGGCACATACAAAAGATTTTCTTTTAAACCGTTGCGTTATGGTTTCCTCCTTCGGAAAATCATTTCATATTACAGGCTGGAAAATCGGCTATACAGTAGCTCCGGAATATCTGATGAAAGAAATTAAAAAGGTGCATCAGTTTTTGGTTTTTAGTGTCAATAGTATTTCTCAGGCTGTCATCAGTGAATATTTAGATATTGTTGATGTAAATTTGCTTGGAAAATTCTATCAGGAAAAAAGGGACTATTTTAAAAAACTCCTTCAAAACAGCCGATTTGAATTAAAGCCCTGCGAAGGAACTTATTTTCAGGTTGCTTCCTATGCCAATATTTCAGGCGATGAAGATGTTACTTTTTGCAAAAAACTAATCACTGATCATGGGGTTGCCGCTATTCCAATATCAACCTTTTATTCTAATCATAAAAACCAGCAATTAATACGCTTTTGTTTTGCTAAAGACAACTATACTCTTGAATCCGCAGCAAAAAAATTATGCCAAATATAATTTTTTTCTGAAAATTATAACAATATTATGCGTGCATCCTATTTAAATTAATTAATTTTGCAAAAAGAAAAGTATGAGCTATACAGATAAAATGTTACGGGACGATGCTTTAAAAGGTAAAGTTATTGTAGTTACAGGCGGCGGAAGTGGTTTAGGAAAAGCAATGACTAAATATTTTT
>NZ_JBDTTP010000148.1:0-3037 GCF_039930565.1 Flavobacterium sp.
TAGTTCTGATTACAACAATACTGGATTTGTAACAAATAACAATTACTTATCTAACTATTTTGTAAAAGATGCTTCTTTTATAAAATTAGATAATGTTACTCTTGGTTATACTTTTGATAAAACGTTATTAAAAGCTGCTTCTTTAAGATTTACTGCAGGAGTACAGAATGTTTTTGTACTTACTAAGTATGATGGTCTGGATCCGGAGAAATTTAATGGAATCGACAACAATGTTTATCCAAGAGCCCGAACTTTTATATTTGGCGTAAATGCTAATTTCTAAAAGTAACTGATAAATAAAATTTAAAAAATAAACAAAATGAAAATATCATTTAAATATATATCCTATTTCTTCCTATTTATTTTAGGATTAAGTATGACGCTTACCTCGTGTACGGACGATTTAAACGTGACGCCAAAAGATGATGATGAATTTCTTTCTGAGACTTTTTACAAAGATCCGGCTTCATACAAACAGGTATTAGCAAAATTATATGCAGGATTGTATGTAGGAGGAAATGACGGAGATGGAACTGCAGATATTGCTGGTATTGGTGGTGATTTTAGTAGTTATTTACGTTTGCTTTTTGTAACTCAGGAGTTTCCTACTGATGAAGCTATTATTGCGTGGGCTGATGGTAATTTGCCAAGCTTAAATGGACAGACATGGTCGGCAGATAATGAGTTTTTGTACGGAACTTTTTCAAGAGCATTTTATGAAATTAGTGTTGCTAATGAGTTTTTAAGACAAACTACAGATGAGAAATTAGCAGCAAGAGGTGTTGATGCAAACCTGAAAGCTGATATCGCTAAATTTAGAGCTGAAGCCCGTTTCCTGAGAGCTTTCTCTTATTATAACTTGATGGATTTGTTTGGAAATGTGCCAATTACGACTGAAAATGATCCAGTTGGATTCTTTTATCCAGAACAAAGATCCAGAACAGAGGTTTTCGCATTTATAGAATCAGAATTAAAAGATATAGATAACAGCTTAGCTGCTTCTAAGTCAAATGAATATGGAAGAGTAGATAAAACAGCTGCTAAATTTTTATTGGCGCAAATTTACTTAAATTCAAAAGTATATACAGGAACTGATAGAAATAATGAAGCAGCTACTGTATGTAAAGATATTATTGATAATTCAGGATATTCTTTTGCTAATATTCCATACAAAAATTTATTTTCTGCAGATAATAATAGAAATGGCGCTCAAAATGAATTTATTTTTCCGGTCGTAAGTGATGGAAATGCAATTAGAGCAACAGGTGGTGGAATGAGTTTTATACTTCATGCTTCTATAGGTGGCAGTATGGATGCTGCTGCTCAAGGAATGAATGGTGGTTGGGCAGGAATTAGAACTCGTAGAGAATTCGTTGGTCTTTTTCCGGATGCAACAGCAACAGGTGATAAAAGAGGAACTTTTTATACTGCCGGACAAAACTTAGATATTGCCAGAGTTGATATTTTTACTGAGGGCTATGCTGTTACTAAATATACTAACGTAAATTCTGATGGTACTACGGCGCAAAGAAATGATATTCCTGATACTGATTTTCCTATGTACAGATTATCTGATGTATATCTAATGTATGCTGAAGCTAGTGTTAGAGGTGCTGCAGTAGGAAACATTGCAACTTCAGTAGGGTACATTAACCAAATTAGAACTAGAGCGGGTGCAGGAACAATTACAGCTTCAGATTTGACACTTGATTTTATTCTAAATGAAAGAGCAAGAGAGTTATTTTGGGAATGTCACAGAAGAACCGATTTGATTCGTTTTGGAAAATTTACAGGAGGATCTAAAATCTGGCAATGGAAAGGCGGTACAATGAATGGTAGTGCTACTGATTCTTACAGAGATTTAATGCCAATTCCTTTAAAAACAATTCAGGCAAACCCAACCTTAAAACAAAATCCAGGATACTAACTAACCTTATAAAAAATAATAAAAATGAAAAATATATATAAAATTTTAATCGCATTCGTTGGTGTATTAGCCGTATCGTGTAATGCAGATGACGTTGAAGACAGACCAGTTATAGAAGCTGCAAAAGCTCCTGTATTATTAACTCCAAAATCAGACTTTAGTATTGTGCTCCAAAGTACAAATGCTGCAAATGCTGCAACAACTTTCGTTTGGGATGATGCGCAATATCAGGGAACAGAAACTATTGTGACTTACAGTTTAGAAATGGCAAAAGCAGGAACTAATTTTGCAAGTCCTTCAGTAGTTGCTACAACAACTGATAAATTCAAAAGCTTTACAGTTGCAGAGTTAAATTCAGCTTGCTTAAATGCTGGTTTTGCTCCTTTTAAGGCAGCGCAGATTGATGTTCGTGTTAAATCTTCTGTAGGGGCAACAGGGGCATTAGGTCAGGTTTCAAATTTTTACACAATTACAGCTACACCTTATCCGGCTTGGCCAAATTGGGGTATTATTGGTTCTGCAACTCCTAATGGCTGGAATGATCCCGATACTAATTTAGATTATGATTTGGCTACTAAAAAATATTCTTATGTTGGACCATTGGTAGTAGGGGAAATTAAATTTAGATTAGATGATGCATGGACTACTAATTTTGGAGATGATGGTAATGATTTGACATTAGATGCCGGAGGTGCTAATATTCCTATTCCGGTAGCTGGAAATTATACTATCGTTATCGATTTTACAGCTAAAACGTATACCATAAAAATGAACTAGGTTTTCAATAATCAAAAAGGGCTGTCTAAGGATGGCCCTTTTTTAATTATAACTAACAAGCTATGAAAAAAACTGTACTCTTATTTTTCCTTTTGCTGTCGACGGCTATTTTTGCACAACAGCAAACAGTGACATACTCCATAAATCCGTCAACTTTTGAAGATACAACTTCTATTACCATAACAATTAATAGTTCAAATATCAATGAAAATACCTGGAGTGTTGCCGGCAACGCCTTATATCTTTGGTCATGGTCCTATAATGTAAACGATGCCGCTCAGATGGACTCTCCTTCGAACGGTTCCTGGACCGCTTCCAATGAGGCTAGTAAAT
>NZ_JBDTTP010000149.1:0-2919 GCF_039930565.1 Flavobacterium sp.
GTTCACTGGATTTTAAGTCCAGCGTGTCTACCAATTTCACCATCCGAGCATTATACTTTAAAATGTTTTTTAACTAATTTTTTAAAAAATTAATTAAACACAACACCATCCGAGCATTATATGGTTTTGAGCGAAAAACGGGGCTCGAACCCGCGACCTCGACCTTGGCAAGGTCGCGCTCTACCAACTGAGCTATTTTCGCGTTTCAAATTCTAATAAGAACTACAAATACTACTTGTTTCGTATTGCGAGTGCAAATTTAGGACATTTATTCAATTAAACAAGCCTTTTTTAAAAAAAATGACACTTAATTTTATAACTTTCTGATAACCTAAACTTTAAATCTGAAAAATTATTTCTTAAGCAGCATTCTTTTAATCTCATTAAGTTTCATTAAAGCTTCAACCGGGGTTATTGCATTTATATCAAGACTCATAATCTCTTCTTTTATTTGCTCCAACAACGGGTCATCCAAATTAAAGAAACTCATTTGCATTTCATCGTTTGCCGATTTAATTCCGTTTAATGCATCGCTTGAATGATTTTTTTCTAATTTCTTCAACAGTTTCTGCGCTTTTAAAATTACTGTTTGTGGCATTCCTGCCATTTTTGCAACATGAATTCCAAAACTGTGTGCACTTCCTCCTTTTATGAGTTTACGAACAAAAAGAACAGTATCCTTTAATTCTTTTACAGCTACATTATAATTTTGGATTCTTGGCAAAGATTCTGTCATTTCATTTAATTCATGATAATGCGTTGCGAATAATGTTTTTGCCCTTCCAGGATGTTCATGTAAAAATTCAGCAATGGCCCAGGCTATCGAAATTCCGTCATAAGTACTTGTACCGCGACCAATTTCATCCAGTAAAACCAAACTTCTGTCTGAAATATTATTTAAAATAGAAGCTGTTTCATTCATTTCTACCATAAAAGTAGATTCTCCCATCGAAATATTATCCGAAGCCCCTACTCTGGTGAAAATTTTATCTACAATTCCCATTCTCACACTATCTGCCGGGACAAAACTTCCCATTTGAGCCAATAATACAATTAAAGCTGTTTGTCTCAAAATAGCAGACTTACCAGACATGTTAGGACCCGTGATCATAATGATTTGTTGTGATTCCCTATCCAGATAAACATCATTAGCTATATAAGGCGTCCCAACAGGTAATTGTTTTTCGATTACAGGATGCCTTCCGTTTTTGATATCCAATTCAAAAGTTTCATCAATTTCAGGACAAACGTATTTATTTTCAACTGCTAATTGCGTAAACGAACACAAACAATCCAGCTGCGCTACTAAATTGGCATTCATTTGAACCGGCTTAATATAAGTTGCAATCCAGGCTACTAACTGTTCAAAAAGATCGGATTCAATTTTATGGATTTTTTCTTCAGCACCCAAAATCTTGGTTTCATATTCTTTTAATTCTTCCGTAATATAACGCTCTGCGTTTACCAAAGTCTGTTTGCGAATCCATTCTTCGGGGACTTTATCTTTATGCGTATTTCGGACTTCGATATAATATCCAAAAACATTATTAAAAGAAATTTTTAAAGAAGATATTCCTGTTTTTTCAGATTCTCTTTTTTCAATTCCTTCCAGGTATTCTTTTCCGGAAGTTGAAATAGCACGCAAATCATCAAGTTCTTCACTAATTCCTTTAGCAATCGCATTTCCTTTTGCAATCGCAACCGGCGCATCCTGATTTAAGGTTGTTTTGATTTTTTCCCTTAATAAATCACAGGCGTGCAAACTGTCTCCAATAATCTTTACCGCTTCCTGAGGACTTTGTAATGCCAAATTTTTAATTGGAATAATAGCATCTAACGATTCTTTCAGATAAACAATTTCACGAGGCGAAACTTTTCCGGCTGCTATTTTAGAAATCAGCCGTTCTAAATCTGAAATTTGCTTGATTTGATATTGAATATTATGCAGTACTTCAGGATTAGATTTCAAATACGAAACCACATCATGACGCCCCTTAATTTTATTGCTGTCTTTTAAAGGAAGTGCCAGCCAACGTTTTAATAAACGCCCTCCCATTGGCGAAAGCGTCCTGTCAATTACATCTAAAAGCGTTACTGCATTTGGATTATAGCTGTGGTACAACTCCAGGTTTCTAATCGTAAAACGATCCATCCAGACATAAGCATCTTCAGCAATACGCTGAATTGCCGTGATATGCTGTACCCTATTGTGCTGTGTTTCTGACAAATAATACAGAATCGCTCCTGAAGCAATGATTCCTTCGGATAATTCTTCGATTCCGAAACCTTTTAAGGAAACAGTTTGAAAATGTTTCGTAAGAGTTTCAACAGCATAATCTTCTTTATAAATCCAGTCTTCCAGATAAAAACTATGAAAATCATCTCCAAAAGCAGCTGCAAAATCGGCTTTACAAGTCTTTGGAACCAGCACCTCACTAGGATTAAAATTCTGTAATAATTTGTCTATATATTCTGCATTTCCCTGAGCCGTTAAAAACTCACCGGTGGAAACATCAAGAAAAGAAATGCCTATACTTTTATTAGCAAAATAAACAGAAGCTAAAAAGTTATTTGATTTAGATTGTAAAACCTCATCATTTAAAGAAACCCCCGGTGTTACAAGTTCTGTAACGCCACGTTTTACAATAGTTTTGGTCATTTTTGGATCTTCAAGCTGATCACAAATAGCAACCCGAAGTCCGGCTTTGACTAATTTTGGCAAATACGTATTGATAGAATGATGAGGGAAACCAGCCAAAGCTGTTTCAGTTTCAGAACCTGCACCTCTTTTGGTTAATGTAATTCCAAGGATTTTAGACGCTCTAACGGCATCTTCTCCAAAGGTTTCATAAAAATCACCAACTCTGAAAAGCAGACATGCATCAGGATATTTTCTCTTGATTTCGTTGTACTGTTTCA
>NZ_JBDTTP010000150.1:0-2904 GCF_039930565.1 Flavobacterium sp.
AAATCCAAATATCTAAAATTTAATATTTCCCCACAACAATATGTGTTGATCCGTTTTTCAGCTAAAAGCAGCTCTCTTGCTTTTGAAAGTTTTGTGTTTAATTTCTCCATTTCCAATACAATAGCCCTGCGTCTATTTTCGAAAACAGAGGCAAAACTTTTATAATTGGTCATCATAATATCATGTAATAGTCCCTGAATAACAACCGGAAATTCATATTTTTTCAAATTATCTTGAAATATTTCATTTGCTTTAACTGCGCTTTTTCTAAAGCCGCACTTTGGAATACAATGATAATAATAGTAGTACCCTCCTTTTGATCCCCTTGAACCACTTCCGGTCAGATTCCGTCCACAATTAGGACACATCAAAAATCCTCTCAAAGGCAAGTTGTCGTCAGAAAATATTTTTGTTTGCGGACGCACTTGACGTATATTTCCATCTATAATATCCTGCACCTTATAAAACAGCGCTTCTGAAATTAAGGGCTCGTGCTGGCCTTGTACAGAATGTGCCTCCTCATCTTTATGTTTGGGAATAAAGACTTTCCCGCAGTACACTACATTACGCAGAGCGACATGAAAAGCACTCCTGCTAATATTCTTCCCCCTTTTAACCATAGCCTGACGCACCTGATCGGCTGCCAGCACACCTTTAGCAATTTCATTAAAAGCCCATTGTATATTGCTTCCCTCTGGTTCGTTTATCGCAATATATTTTTTACCGTTCTCTCTTGTTAGATTCACATAGCCAAAAGGAGCTATACCTAGGACCCTGCCTTCCTTTTTAGCACGGCGCATACCATAAAACGTATTTAAGGCACGCCTGTCATTTTCAACCTCAGGGGCAGCCAGATATATGGCGAGCATCATTTTATTTTCAGGAATGGAAAGGTCAAGCGGCTGTTCTACAGCCTGCGGTTCAATACCTAGGCCATTAAGTATATTAATCATTTGATAAGCATCTCCGGCATTCCTGCTGAAACGATCCCACTTTGTAAAAAGCACTAAGTCTGGTCTTGCCTTACGTTTCTTTACTCCATCGAGAAGCCGCACCCATTCTGGCCGCTTAAAGGTTTTTGCAGAATGGTCTTCAAAAATAACATTGTCAACCTCAATATTGTGATTATTGCAATACCTGCGTAGACGCTCGTCCTGGTCACGTTGTGAGTAACCTTTATCTGCCTGCTCATCGGTTGAAACCCGAATATATAAAATTGCACTTTTCATAATGTATGAATTTTATTAAATACTGTAAAACTTAACTTTAAGTACCGTAAAAATAAACAAACTAGGGAAGTTTAAAGTGTTTTTTAATAACAAGATATGTTAAATTATGCAAGAAATCAACTATTAAAACAGCTTCTTCATAGGACACTTCCATTCCAGCATCTTTCATTTTCTGAAATGCTTCTTCTATAGCTATCTTTTTTAACTCAAAATCATTCATACCCCTGCATAATTAATAGTTAACATCTTCTGTTTGACTAAATTTATTATAAAGAAGCAGGTATTAAGATGCTGAGGCTCTAAAAGGTAGTTTTTGGCTATCATTGGCCGTTCTTCTCATCTTCGAGAAATAAAACTTGTCCTTTACTTCCTTATCCTCTTTGAGTTGGTTGTATGACAACGATCTTTTATAAATTGATCTCTCTTCCAATTTTGTCGCTATTGTTTAAATAATTGATATCCTGAAAACAGGTATAAATACGTGCTGTTTTAGTTAAATTATTTTTAATTTAGTACAAAATTACTTCTTAATTAAAACTCATATAAAAGGCTCAATTTCTATTTTTATTCAACTTGTTAAAGCGTTCTTGTTAAAATGTAATTATAAATATGATACTGATTTTAATTATTTCAGTATTAAGGATGGATTGTAGATTGAATTGGCTTAAAAATTAGGTAAAGTAAAATTCTAACCGACTTCAATTTTTCAAAAATGGAAGTTTTGTATTGGAATGGTTTCAAATTGTCAAAGTCTCCATTTTGCTTCAGGTTCAACAAAGTAAATTAATATTTTGATTATTTAATTAATCTCTAAATGATTAAGCGATGAGTGTTACTGGATTTTTAATTTCGTTTAGTATAATTATGATGATGCTCAGTTTAGTATCAGAAAGAGCATCAAACTTTATCAAATTATATTTTCAAAGCAAAGAAATATCTATTCCATTTCTTTATAAGGAGGACAATAAGTGGAAGTATGCTTTAACAGTTAAACTTCAAATTTTAGCTTACAAGCAGCCTACTGCAATGGCTGAGAAAGAGCGTGAATATCGAGTAATGATCATTAACGTACTAGTAGGAATATTGATGGCCACTCTTGCCAATGCAAATTTCTTTGAAATAGTTTCTCAGATAAGCAGTCAAAAAGATGGAAATACTGAGGAGATAGCCATTAAAGGAATATTAGCAAATGACTTGAACAGCACTATAATCGCAGGGGCAATTTACATGTTCTTTTTTTTATGGTCGATCAGTTTAATACTTTTTAGCCGGCTATATGAATATAAAACAACAAAAGTTGGTTTTAATCTGAGCGATAGTAGAAAACGAGTCTATACATATCCTTTTTTAATCTGGATTTTTACAACGGCACTTATCGTTATAACACATACGATAATAAAAGAATATCAATTAAAAATAGGGATCCTATCAGATGTCTTCGGCAGTGTAAACTTCATTGCCATTATTAGGCATATTTTCGGTTTTACAATTACGGGGTTTTTCCTTAGTCTAGGTTCTAAATTCTGGCATGATTTATTAGATGTACTTTTCAAACTTAAGAATACGCAGCAAGTATTATCAGAAAGTAAAACCTATACCGATTATGATAGTGCTGATAGTTTGATCGCATTTGCGGAGACCTCTCAGTATGATATTGTAGAAGGATTATATAAAG
>NZ_JBDTTP010000151.1:0-2853 GCF_039930565.1 Flavobacterium sp.
GCCGAATCAAGGGTAGATTATATTAGTGATCATTTGGGTATTGTAAAAGAAGAGGTCATTAATGTGATAAATTTGCTACGTGAGGAGAATATTCTGGCAGATGCAAAGGACTTGACCGCATTTATAAAGAAAGCAGAAAATAAAAACCGCTCCCTTTCCATTGTAGAGACATACAGTAAAATTGAAAAGTTTTTACTTCCGGTTTTCAAAGAAGAAGAAAGTATCTTTCATTTGAAAGAATTGAACGAAGAAGCAGAAAAAAATGGTTGTGAGAGTGTAAATACCAATAAACTAAAAACGATAATTAACTTTTGGTCTATTAAGAACTGGATTAAAAGAAAGAACTTGGAACATTCTAAGAACCATATTACTGTACTCTGTCTTCAAAGTAAAGAGCAATTAAAGGATAAGCTTGAAAAACGCCATGAGCTTGCAACATTTATCGTTGAATTCTTTTATGATAAAACCATCATTGAAACTGTAAAAGATCAAGAAGATAAAGATGATATTTTGGTGGAGTTTTCGGTGCATGAACTAAAGGCTGCTTATGATAATAGCTTTAGCCTTTTCAAAAAAGAAATAAGCATTGATGATATTGAAGATACGTTGTTCTATCTTTCACGAATTGAGGCAATAAAGATTGAAGGCGGTTTTCTTGTCGTGTATAACCGCTTAACCATTGAGCGAACTGAACAAAATAATAAAAAGCAATACACTAAAGACGATTATCAAAAGCTCAGCCAGTTTTACGAAAGTAAAGTTCAGCAAATTCACATAGTCGGCGAATATGCCCAAAGAATGATTGCTGATTACAGGAATGCGCTTCAGTTTGTGGAAGATTATTTCCAACTCAATTATAGTTCTTTCTTAAACAAGTATTTTAAAGGAAGCAGGCAAAATGAGATTAAGCGGAATATTACCCCTGTAAAATTCAGACAACTGTTTGGGGAACTCTCCCCTACACAGTTGAAAATTATTAATGATAACGAAACACAGCATATAGTTGTTGCTGCCGGTCCAGGCAGTGGAAAAACAAAGGTGTTAGTCCATAAACTGGCTTCGCTCCTGTTAATGGAGGATGTTAAGCATGAGCAGTTACTGATGCTGACATTTTCAAGGGCAGCTGCTACCGAATTTAAAAAGCGTTTATTAAAACTGATTGGCAATGCCGCGAACTTTATTGAGATTAAAACATTCCATTCCTATTGTTTTGATCTTTTGGGTAAGGTCGGCACTTTAGAAAAATCGACGGATATTTTAAACACTACGGTTGAAAGAATTAAAAATGGCAATGTTGAGACCAGTAAAATTACTAAGACTGTTTTGGTAATTGACGAAGCCCAGGATATGAATGCCGATGAGTTCGCTCTTATAAACGCATTAATGGAGCAGAATGAAGAAATGAGGGTTATTGCTGTGGGAGATGATGACCAAAATATTTATGAATTTAGGGGGGCAAGTTCTAAATATCTTGAACAGTTCATTTATGACAACAAGGCCATAAAACATGAACTAGTTGAAAATTACCGTAGTAAAAATAATCTGGTTGCGTTTTCGAATCAATTTGTCCGGCAAATACAACATCGCCTAAAAGAAACATCGATTATTGCTAATCAAACCGATAACGGAAAAATCAAGGTCGTTACATATCAAAGCAGTAATCTGATTACGCCTCTTGTAACGGATATAGCTAACGCAGATCTTTCCGGAACCACGTGTGTACTCACAAAAACGAACGAGGAGGCTATCAAAGTTGCTGGACTGCTTTTAAAGAATGGAATCAAGGCAAAACTGATACAATCTAATGACGGTTTTAGTTTGTATAATCTTGTTGAAGTCCGGTTTTTACTGGATAAAGTAGATTTGGGAGCTGATATTTACACAATCAGTGATGAGGTTTGGGGCAATGCTAAACGAGAGCTACTTAACACCTTCCGTAACAGCAATAAATTAGAAATCTGCCTGAACATCATCAAGGATTTTGAAACCACTAATCCTTACAAAAAGTATAAATCTGATTTAGAAGTTTTGATCCGGGAATCTAAACTGGAGGATTTTTATAATGAAAATGGCGAAACAATTTTTGTATCAACCATTCATAAAACCAAGGGAAAAGAGTTTGATAATGTATTCCTTTTACTTGAGCACTTTAATATAGCTACAGATGAAGCCAAGCGACAACTGTATGTAGCAATGACCAGGGCTAAACGTAATCTAAATGTGCATCTAAACGCAGGCTATCTCAATCATTTAGCAGCGGAAAATCTTGAACAAATAAACGATTTTGAAATTTACACTGCACCTGATAAAATTGCTGTACATGCAACTTTAAAAGATATCTGGTTAGACTATTTCATCAACAAACAGGTTTTAGTTTCCCAACTGGCGTGTGGAGAAATGTTGCATGTTAAGGGCGATGAATGCTTAAATTCAAATGGACAATCCGTGTTAAAATTTTCAAAACGACTCATTGAGAAAATTGAGGAAATGAAGTCAAAACACTATGAACTAAAAGGTGTAAATGTGAATTTCATATTGTACTGGCTTAAGGAAGGAACTTCACAGGAAATCAAAATAATTTTACCTGAGCTTTATTTTGAAGCTATTGATTATAAGTAAAATCATATTTGTTACTCTAGTCAAATCTAGAGTGATCACCTATTGAAAATATTCAATATTCTCTCCAAATCCTCCTCAAAAAGTTCGATATTCTGTCCTGTCAACGCTACAAGTAAGAAGCTTCAGAGAAATCTGAAGCTTCTTTGTTTATATATACTTTTGATTCTCTTTGTGAGCACAAATTGCAAATCATAAGTGTTCGAAACCTTAAAATTAGTAATTTTACAAGAAACT
>NZ_JBDTTP010000152.1:0-2613 GCF_039930565.1 Flavobacterium sp.
TCTTCATTTTTACCACTCTTTGTACCAGTTTGTTTCTTATTGAACTATCCACCTATCATTTACTTTATGAGGTTTCTAAAAGTAAAAAAGCTTTGGTTAAGCCTTTTACGGAAACAAAAATACTTACCATTTTTTTAAAGCTACGGTTGGGAAGTAAACAGGCTTAGAGTTAATTGTACAACAAAGCAAAACAACCAAACTATTAGGTATTGCCTATGCTATGCTGATTATACTATGTTGAGCACCTTGACCTGAAATACTTATGCCTCTACATGTAGGCTCCGCTTCCACAAAACTCTGACAATTATATTCACAAGTGTTTGATACCCTATTATCCTTTCGGCGCAAGCTCACCGTACCAATAAGCAGCGGTTACACTGCCATCCATTAAGAAGTCGCTACCGGTAATGAATCTAATGCACCAAGCAATTGATTTGTGGCGTTTGATAAGGCAATGCCTGAACTATAATTGTCTTCATTTTTTATTGATTGCGGTATTGCTGCCTTATATGCCGGTGTAAAATAGGAGTTGAAAATATTTAGAAAAAATATGAGTACATAATCTGCCATGCTTCTGTTACAAAGGGTAAACATCCTACTATTGCCATTCGTACAAAGTGGGTGATGTACATTATTTTCTTACGGTCTATCCTGTCTGCAAGTACACCTGCATGAGGACCAAATAAAATAAATGCTGTTACTCTTAATGTTAATGCTGTAGATAAAATGGCTGCTGAATGATTGCCTCCAAACTGAAAGGCAAGCAATGCAATACCTACCCAGGTAAATGCATCACCTAATAAACTGATGGTTTGCGACAGATAAAGTTTTAAAAATATTTTATCTCTTAATGCACCAAATGGATTTGGCATTCAATTATTTCTTGTAATCAAAATTTTATCTATTCTGTTTCCATCCATATCTATAACCTCAAATTCAAAATCATTCCATTTAATTTTTTGTCCCGCAATTGGAATGTTTTTTAAAAGATGTATTATCAGACCGGCAAGAGTATTAAAGTTGCCTTCAGATTTAACATCATCTTCTATATTGAAATACATAAGGAACTCAAAAAAAGAATACTGTCCATCTGCCAGCCATGAATTGTTATCACGTTGTATTATCTGGTATTCTTCCTGGTTGTATTCGGTGACATCACCAACCAAAGCATCTACAATATCATCCATAGCAAGCATTCCCTGTAAGCCTCCATATTCATCAACCACCATAGCATAATGAAGTTTGGTATTTTTAAATTGTTCCAGCACTTTATATGCAGATGTGTTTTCATGTACGAATATTGGCTTTTTAATAAAGTCTTTAAGATTGAATGGTTGTGCGTTAAAATCTTTTGGAAAAATATCTTTGATTGCAATTACACCGAGCAAATCGTCTAACCGGTTTTTAGCAACCACATAAACAGAATGCGTTTCCATTGCTGATTTTTGCTTAACTATATCCAGTGTGTCATTCACTTCAAACCAAATTAAATCTCTTCTATGGGTCATTAACTCACTTACTTTCCTATCGCCCAGTGCAAACACTCTTTCAACAATATTTTGCTCTACCTGTTGTATTTGTCCACCCTCACGGCTTTCCTGGATGATGACTTTCAATTCTTCCTCGGTGTGTATTTCTGTTCCGTGCATGGGTTTAATTCCTACTAATTTTAAAAGCACATTTGCCAATCCATTCAGTGCCCAAATGAAAGGACGGAAAACAACATAGAATAATCTTAATGGAAGTGCTACTCCAAATGTTGTTCTAACAGGGTAGCGGATAGCTACGGATTTTGGAGCTAATTCACCGAACACAATGTGCAAAATGGTGATTACTGCAAAGGCAATAGGTAACGCCAGGTTATGAGCAGTCTGTGCTGAAAGGTCAAGATTGAACCCGTGGAAGATGCGTAAAATGATAGCGCTTACTACTCCTTCGCCAATCCATCCTAAACCGAGGCTGGCTAATGTTATGCCTAATTGGGTAGCAGCTAAATAACCGTCAAGGTTTTTCAAAATGTTTTTAGCCGTATTGGAAATATTTAAATTCTTATGTCCTTTTGTTTCTATTTGAGATGTTCTTACTTTAACAATGGCAAACTCCGCAGCCACAAAAAAGCCATTAAGAAAAACTAATAGTAATGTAATAATAATATCGAGTGCCATAAGTCTGTTTTATTATAAGTAATGGTTTATTTATATTGAAATTAAATTTATTCTTCTACATTTTTCATCGCTGATAATAAAGCATAAGCTCCTTTTATAACAATCTTAATTACTCTCATATCGTAGCCATCAGGCAATGTAGCCGCTACAAACCCTTCCTGTTCTATTCCTTTTACAACAGGTATCATTTTAAAGGTTGTTTTGTTTTGTGCAGTATCTGATTGTATAAAAATGTAATCCTTTCCTTCTGATTGAATAATTGCTTCTACAGGTAGTGCTGGTAGATCTTCTGTTCGTGTTTCAATCATTGCCTTTACATACATGCCGGGCAGCATTGCAGGGTCGTTAGAGACTGTAAGATGACAGTGAACGGGTATTGTTCCATCTTCTTCAGTTGCTTTGCCTATAAGAAAAACTTTTGCTTCCCTGTGGTAATCTGTTTCATTCG